>NZ_JBQSVB010000002.1:0-779875 GCF_052376015.1 Ewingella sp. AOP8-B2-18 | reverse complement strand
AGATTAACCCCCCAATCACCACTTTTTATCGTTGAGATCCCATGGACGACTTAACCCTGCGTTATTTTGACGCCGAAATGCGTTACCTGTGCGAAGCGGGCGAAGAATTTGCTCGTGCGCACCCTGACCGCGCTGCCGGATTGAATCTGGATAAAGTCGGGGCTCGCGACCCCTATGTTGAACGCCTGTTTGAAGGCTTTGCTTTTCTGATGGGCCGCCTGCGTGAAAAGCTTGATGATGACCTGCCGGAGTTAACCGAAGGGCTGGTCAGCCTGCTTTGGCCGCACTACTTGCGCACCATCCCTTCCCTGTCGATCGTGGAATTCACCCCAGACTGGCGGGAAATGAAGGAGCGGATGACGATGCACAAAGGGTTCGAAGTTTTGTCGCGCCCGATTGGTGAACGCGCAACGCGCTGCCGCTATACCACGACTCAGGACATCGAGCTGCTGCCGATCTCGCTACAACGCGCCGCGCTGGACAGCGAGCCTGACGGTCGCTCGGTGATTCGCTTGCGTTTTAACTGCGGCGAATTGGCTGACTGGAGCAAAATTAGTCTCAAGCATTTGCCGATCTATCTTGATGCCGATGCCCCGCTGGCCTGCGCCCTGCATGAAGCGTTGACGTTAAATACGGCCAAAATGTGGATCCGCCTGCCGGGTCAGGCCGACCGTCAGCTGTTAGACGGCTTTTTCGCCCCGCAGGGTTTTAGCGAGCAAGACCAGCTGTGGCCGAAAGGCGATACAGCATTCAGTGGCTACCAGCTTTTGCTGGAATACTTCACTTTCCGCGAAAAGTTTATGTTCGTCGCCCTGGAAGGATTGGAATCGGTGCCGCTGCCGAACGCACTTCCATGGTTTGAGATTGACGTGGTGCTGGAAAAGCGTTGGGAACACGACTTCTCTTTCTCAGAAAAACACCTGCGCCTGCACTGCGTGCCGGTGATCAATTTGTTCTCGCTGGAGTCAGATCCTCTCACCCTCTCCTCTTTGCAGACGGAATACCTGCTGCGCCCAATGCGGGTGCAGGATGGCTATACCGAAATCTACTCGGTGGACTCGGTTATCTCGTCCAAAAACTCGGGTTATCAGGTGTACGTGCCTTTCACCAGCTTCCGCCACAAAGGAGGCATGCTGCGCCACGATGCACCCGAGTATTACTACCACACGCGAGTGAAGCGCGGTCCATCGGGCCTGCATGACACTTGGCTGGTATTGGGTGGCGAAGCTTTTGATAACCACACCGTGCCGGAGAGTGAGAATCTCTCCCTAAACCTGACGGGAACTAACGGCCAGCTGCCGCGCAAATCCTTGCAAAGCACCGTGCTGGATACCGTCGTCAAATCCACTGGCGCCAATGTGCGGGTGCGGAATCTGTCAGTGCCGACCATGCCCTGCTATCCGCCAAACCGCGATCGTTTTCACTGGCGAGTGCTCAGCCATTTAGGCAGTAGCTTCTTGTGGATGATGGACAGCGCCGAAGTGCTGCGCGGCACGCTCGCCCTGTATGACTGGACGGAAAGCGAAATGAACCGCCGCCGCCTGGATGCCATTGCCGACGTAAAACATAGCGAGATCGAACGTTTTGAACGGGGGTATTTGCTGCGCGGCGTGCACATTGAAATCACCCTCGACAGTAATGGATTCGCAGGCACGGGGGATATCTGCCTGTTCGGCGAAATGCTTAGCCGCTTCTTCGCACTGTATACCGATATTCATCTCTTTAACCGCCTGACCCTGATACTGCAACCCACCGGAGAACGACTTGAATGGGAAGAGAATCACAAAACCCGCCTTCCCGGCTAAGTGCCAGGCTGGAACGGGATATCGGCAAGATTAATTTCTTCCGATTTTGCCAGTTGCTCGAACAACCCGGCATGCCAAAACTGGGAAGTACCGCCAACCCAGCGGACGATCCGGTGCGTTTTCGGCCCCATCCTGGGATGGGTTTTCCCGTCAGCGAACTCAAGGCGCTGGAAACCGATCCCGACGGATTGCCGACGGTACGCACCACCTTTATGGGGCTGTATGGCGTAGATTCCCCACTGCCAACATCCTATATCGACGACATCACCCAGCAGCGCGAAGGTCACGAGGCGCTGGCGGGTTTTCTCGATATTTTCAACCATCGCATCATGACCCAGTTTTATCGTATCTGGCGTAAATACTCCTACCCGGCGACCTATGAGGCGGGCGGCAAAGACAATATTTCGCAGAACCTGTTGGGCCTGATTGGCATGGGAATTCCCGGCTCGCAGCAGCATTTTGCTACGCCGACCTCGAGATTTTTGGCGCTACTCGGCGTGATGCGCCAGCCAGGGAGAACGGCTGAAGGCGTGCAGGCGCTGGTGCGATTACTGGCTCCGGCAACACGGGCAGATGTTACGCCGCACTGCCTGCGTACTGTACGTATTACCTCACCCATGGCATTTACCGACGAGGGCGCTGACTGGCTGCGCGACGCCACCGTATTGGGTGATGAAGCCACCGATGCCAACAGCCAGTTGCTTATCTCACTGCACACTGAAGATAGTGAAGAAGCCAAGGAATGGCTGCCGGATGGCTCGATTTATGCCGATTTTCTGGTGCTGTTGCGCGTCTATCTGGGCTGGCGCTACAAGGCACGCATTCAACTCACCGTCCCCATTCGCCTGCTTCCTACTCCCATCTTGGGCGATACGCCGATTTGGCTAGGGCTCACCGGCGTGCTTGGGCTTGATGATGAAGCGACAACCCAAGACATACCTGATTATTTTACCGTGGAGCTGGGCCTTTATAGCGGCATGGCTACCCACAAGCCTCAAGAAGGAATACCGCGTGTTATTAAATACCGTTTGGAAAAGTAAAATCGGACTCCCCGTCTTGGCTCTGTTATTGAGCGGCTGCGGGCTGACTCAAACCGTAACGGATGGCACCGTTGCTGCCACCAAATCTATATTCTTCAAGCAGATAAAAGTCCTGCATTTGGATTTTACCGCCCGTGAAGCACTGAACACAGATGATAACGAGCAGAACTCTTCCTCCGAGCCGGTGATGGTGCGGGTCTATCAGCTACGCGACGACAAAACCTTCCAGAAAACGGTTTATCAACAGCTCGCCGAAGATGGCGAAGACGCGCTGAAAGAGGAGCTTCTGGCGACTCGCAGCCTAGTGGTGAAGCCGGGAACCTCGGTGTCACTGGACATGCCAATGGAAAAAGACGCCAAGTTTGTCGCCATCGTCGGCCTATTCCGCCATCCGGATATGAATAAAGACCACTGGCGGCTGCTGATCAATCGCGAAGAACTCGATCCCGATTCCCCTCGCGTCATTGAGCTGGGTAACAATAACCTGACGCTGCGCGATGAGAAAAAGTGATGTCGCAAAGTCACTCGCCCTCACTCTACGAAATGCTGCTCGGCAACTTTGCCGGCGGGCTTAATCTGCACCAGGTCAGCGAGGAGGATCAGGTGATCCTCTCGGTACTCGACAATATGCAGCGTATTCTCAACTGTCGCGCGGGGACGCTGAGCCATTTGCCGGACTACGGGCTGCCGGACATGAGCAAAATCCTGCAAGGGATGCCCGGCACAGCGCACTCTCTGCTGACCACGCTTTCGCACACGCTGTTGAAATATGAACCTCGGCTTAAAAAAATTAAGGTGATCCTGCTGCCGCAATCCACGCCGGGCCAGTTGGAATACGGCATTGACGCCGAGCTAAAGGAGTTCGGGCTGGTGCATTTCGGCACGGCTTTTATGCCCGAAGGCCGGGTGCTGATCCGCCATTTAAAACAGCAGCAGTATCTCTAACCCCCCTACGACACGTCTGAAAGGAATCGATCAATGTCTATTGAGCGCCAGCTACGCACGGGTGGCGATCCCCGTCAGCTCGCTGATTATCGCGTTATCCGTGAAGAACTCGGCAAATTAACCCATCCGGCACGGCCAGAAGTGAACTGGCATAAGGTCGAACAGCTGTGCCTCAATCTGTTCCAGCAAAACGGAATCGAGCTGCAAACCGCCTCTTGGTACACCCAGGCGCGAGTGCAGCTGGCCGGTTTATCTGGCTTGAACGAGGGGTTGGCTATTCTTGAAGCCCTGCTGTCTCATCAATGGTCGGGGCTGTGGCCGCAGGCGGTGCATGCGCGCATCGAGATCCTCAACGGCCTCAGCCAGAGGTTGCAGCAGGCTCTGCGCTGTATGACGTTAGAATACCGCGACCTGCCGCAGATTTATCAGGCAGAAAAGCTCATCAACTCACTTTGCGACCAACTTCAGCGCCTTGAGCTGAAACATCTCAGCCAGTTGCAGGCTCTGAGTCGGCTGCTGCAAAACGCCGCGGTGCGGCTCGAAAACAGTCAGGACACCAGCGAGAGCGCCGTGGTGCTGCCCCCGTCGGCAGAGGTTGCTGCAACCGAAATGCCCATCGATCAGGATCGGCGCTGGGTGTATGTGGCACAGGCCGAACCGGCCACGCCCCGGGTAGTGATTGCCCCGGCTGAGGCTAAACCCCCTGTCCAGTGGAAAGGGTTCGTGGCGGGCGTGTTGGTCACGGTGATAGTTGGCAGCGGTATCTCGGCGAGCATCAAGACCTATAAACATTCTCCGGTTAACCAACAGCTGGCAGCGACTTTGCCCGTTTTGCCACAGCCGGTGAGTTCGCAGGAGCTGGCCGCGCTGAAGATCCAATACGCCGAGCAGCTGAATAAAGCCGCGCCGGCGTTTATCGCCAGCACCCAGCGCCAGACCGAGCAGCTTGCCAGACTGTCACCGCGCTGGGCGTTGGATAGCGGCACGCGGCTGGCCGAGCAGGCACAAGCCCTGTGGCCCACGGATCCAGCGGCCATCGCGCTCGCAAAAAGCTGGAATCAGCAGCTGAATGCCAACGCAGCGCCGCTAGACAGCCTAAACGGCTGGCACTCGGCCAGTACCCAGCTTCAGCAACTTGCCGATAAGCTAAACGGTTTAGACGAGCAGCGCGGAAAGTACATGACCGTCTCGCAGCTCAAATCCTCGGTATTCGCCATCCAGCAGGCGCTGAACGCCGCGCCGCCGGTGGAAGAGTCGCTGCGAAAACTGGCCGCAGCGCGCCAGCAGAATGATCAAGTGCCGCCACAGCTGGTGAAGCAGCTGGATAACCAGTTTGTTCAGCTGCTGAGTCGGTATGTATTGTTGGCACCACTAAATGACAGCTCAAAAGCCAACTGAGTCTGACTCGAAGCCACAAAAAAGCCGCCCATCTCAGGCGGCTTTTGCATTTATTGGCGAACCACCAAGGCCATTAACGCAAGCTGGCTTGCTCGTCGCTGGTCAGATCCAAGGATTGGGATTGTCCCGTCTCGGAGGATTTTACCGCCGCTTCCAGCACGGCCATCACGGCCAAGGCTTCAACCGCAGGCACCGGGTTGGCGCGCTCGCCGTTTAAAGCGTCGCGAACTTGCATATAGTACTGGCGCTGATCGCCGTTCGGGGTGGCGATAGTGCGCGACGGGTGGGTGCCTTCAAACAGCACCAAGGCATCATCATCCTGCCCCCAGACATCACTTCCCGGAACCACGCCCGCCAACAGTTGGCTCTCCTGGCGGTCGGCGTTGGCCTTCACCACACTTCCCTTCTCGCCGTGAACCGCAAAGCGGGACGCGCCGCCTGCCACCAGCATGCTGCAATGCAAAATCACTTTATGCGTCGGGTAGTTCAGCACCACGTGTGCCCAGTCGTTGATCTCCGCGTTCGGGCGCAGCGTGGCAATATTGCCCTGCACCGTCTGCGGCAGGCCGAACAGTTGCAGCGCCTGATCAATCAGGTGTGGGCCGATGTCGAACCACAGGCCGCTGCCCGGCACGTTTTGCTCACGCCAGCGCACCCGCACTTCTGGACGGAAACGGTCAATGTGCGACTCAAAATGCGCCACTTTGCCAATCAGCCCCTGCTCAATCACCTGCTTCACGCCGAGGTAATCACTGTCCCAGCGGCGATTGTGGAACACCGACAGCAGGCGCTGTTGCTTATCCGCCAGCGCAATTAGCTCGCGCGCTTCCTGCATATCCAATGTAAATGGCTTATCCACCACCACGTGCTTCCCGGCCTCCAGCGCCACTTTGGCCAGCGGCGCGTGGGTGGCGTTAGGTGACGCGATGACCACCAGATCCACATCAGGATGGCGGATAGCCTCTTCTGGAGAAGCAATCACCAGAGCCTCCGGCAGGTCCGCATGGACTTTATCGGCATCGCGCGACGCCACCACCAGCAGGTTTAAGCCCGGCGTCGCGCCGATCAGCGGCGCATGGAAGGTCTTGCCAACAAAGCCATAGCCGATTAACGCCACGTTGAGGCTTTTAGTGGCGGTGCGGGTCGTTTCACTCATGGTTTTCTCCTTGCGTCCCCGAGGCGGTGACGCTGACTTTGATCGAATCTTGCTCACCCAGCTCGCCCCACGGGCGGTCGATGAACAAGTGATGAATATCAGTTAGCTCCGCCACCAGATGCGGCTCGCAGCGATTGAGTTTGAGGTGATCGGCGACCAACCAGTGGGCGGCGCTCAGCTTGAGCATGGCGCGTTTCACTTCGGCATCCGCCTCCTGACTGGCACTCAGGCCAAGCTGGGCGTGGATAGCGCAGGCCCCCAGCACGGCGATATCTGCACGGTAGTGGGCCAGCATCGCAAGGGTGGCGCTGCCGGCAAACAGCCGCTGTTTGGCATCCCAGCTGCCGCCTAGCAGGATCAGCTGAATGTCCGCCCGCTCGCTCAGGCACTGGGCGATATCCAGCGAGGTGGTGATGACGGTCATCGGCCCGCGCAGGGCATCCGCCACCGCCAGCACCGTGCTGCCCGCATCAAGGAAAATCGTGCTGCCTGCGGGGATCTGCGCCGCCACGGACTGCCCCAACGTTCGCTTGGTGGTAGCAAGCAGATGGCTACGCCCCTGACGGTTCATGGCCGACAGGTCTAAGGCAATCGCCCCGCCGTGGTTCTTCTGCGCCAGCCCCTGACGCTCAAGGTCCGCCAGATCGCGCCGCACGGTATCCGCAGAAACCTGCATTTTTTGCGCTAGATCCGCGACACTTACTTGCCCTTTTTCACTGAGCAGTTCCAGCAAAACCTGCTGGCGAGCCACTTTGTGCATTCGCCCTCCACTCGCAAATAACAGCATAAAAACGCAATATACTGCAAAAAGTAGCAAGTGTGAACGACCATTTTGCCGAATGGCATAGAAGGTTAAAGGGCTAACGGCACAGTTCAGATACCTGAACATACAATTGAGTGGATAAACCGACACACAGGAGATACATCGCCCGTTTTAAATAAAGAGGTGCACAGAGCAGTGTCATCTCGCGCGTCATTCTGCTGCATATCGATCCATCTGACCTTTGAGGAAGAGAGCTATGCCAGACATTGATAACCCTGCCCGCCGCCGCTTTATTCAGACCGCCGCAGCCGGACTTGCCGCTTTTGAGCTGGGGCTGACGGCCTTACCTGCCAGTGCAAACTCCCATCTGGTTGCTGCATTGCCCGCAGCTTCTGGCAACAAAGTGCTGGGCACCTTTAAAAATATTCAGCAGATCCGCGCCGGAGATTTAAACATCGGTTATGTGGATGTCGGGCCGAAAAACGGTGAACCGGTGTTGTTGCTGCACGGCTGGCCTTATGATATCTACAGTTTTGTTGATGTCGCGCCGATCCTGGTGTCAGCGGGATACCGCGTGCTGATCCCTTGGCTGCGCGGTTACGGTTCGACGCACTTTCTCTCAGAGTCTACGCCGAGAAACGGCCAGCAGGCAGTGGTCGCGGTAGATGCGATTGCATTTTTAGACGCGCTGGGGCTTGAGAAGGTGGTGGTTGGCGGATTTGACTGGGGCGCGCGCACCGCCAATATTCTCGCAGCAATTTGGCCTCAGCGTTTTAAAGCCTTGGTGTCGGTGAGTGGCTATTTGATTGGTAGCCAAGCCGCCAATAAGAAGCCACTGCCCCCTGCGGCCGAGCTGGCGTGGTGGTATCAGTTCTACTTCGCCACCGAGCGCGGTCAGGCGGGATATGCCGCCAATATGGAAGCTTTCGCCAAACTCATCTGGCACACCGCCTCGCCAAAATGGCAGTTCAGCGACGAAGAGTTCGCCCGTTCGGCTCAGGCGCTGCACAATCCGGACCACGTCGCGGTGTCGATCCACAATTATCGCTGGCGTCTGGGTCTGGCCGAGGGTGAGTCAAAATACAATGATTTGGAGAATCGCCTGGCTGCTTCCCCACTGATTAAGATCCCGACTATCACCCTAGAGGGCGACGCTAACGGCGCGCCGCACCCGGCTCCGGAAACTTATGCCAATAAGTTCACGGGCAAGTATCAGCATCGAACCATCGGCGGTGGCATAGGCCACAACCTGCCGCAAGAGGCACCCGAGGCTTTCGCGCAGGCGATTTTGGATGTGGCGAATGGGTAGAGGTGTGGGGTTAGCTTTTACTCAGCAGCTTTCGAATCGGCAGGCTCGGCTCTTTCTTGATGGTTTGCAGAAACTCCTGCGCGCGCTCGTTTAGCGCGTATTCTGCCGTCATGCCGAAATCTTGGACATAGGCCCACTTGGAGAACATCACCGGATCGCTCTCTTTCATAAACCACAGCATCTTGATGGCCGTCACCGCCACGGCGGGAATTTGCGTCACCGTGCCATTCAGCCACTTATTCAGCGTTGATCGCTGGACGCCGAGTAGAATACATAACGCGGGCTGTTCAATCCCTAAACGTGCCACGTAATCATGAAACTCTTTTGCTTTAACCGCCATAGACTTAGCTCCCTTCATTTTTTGCCTGCCGCATTCTACTCGCATCTTGTAGGGTTTTCATAGCGTAGCGAACCGCTACAATCTACACGACCTAAAAATCCATTAGCGCCCATAAAAACCATCTATTAGCGACAAAATAGATGTTCCAGTAAAACCTATTCACGTAGCTATTAAAGCTTACATTTCTTGACAATGGTCAATCTTATAGCTGATGACTAAAGCAAGTCATATTCACCCTGTGTATGCTTCGTCAAACCTAGCCAAATATGAAGCTAAGAGAAATATTTTTTGTATCTAATGGATACTTATTTCAAGGGAGAAATAAAGACGTGTCGCAAAAATCTCAAAACCGTAATGCGGAAATCATCAAAGCCTTTATTGCCGGAAATACCAATAAAGCCGAGCTGGCGCGCTATTTTGGTGTTTCACCTTCGACGATTCGCCGCGTCCTGTCTGGCGTAATGATGGTACTCGTTGCGGCGACAGTTGCAGAGCCTGCAAGGGCCGGGTTAACCGGACTAGAGCTTGATGCCGCTAACCAGTTTATTTCGGAACATAATGATATGCCGCAGTACATGCGGAGTGCCATCCTCGGTGGTGACAGCCTGGCAACCGTGAACCAACAGCTGTTTGGCGCAAGTTATAATGTTCAGCAAACCAATCAACTGGTCCGTTTTGACGATCCTCACGAAATTAAGCTCTTACCCACTCCAACCTCATTCGACACGACCTCTACCCTGACACCAGTCGTTAGCACTGCCCCTTCTCAACCTGTTGCCGAACCTGATCCGCAGATTAAGATCAACACGCTAGCGATTCATGATGACCATCAGCTTATCAACAGTCTAGGGACCCAACTCGATAATGAAGATCATCAGGTTTCCAGCAATACTCGACGCATTAGTGAATTAGAATCCCAGCCCCTGCCCCATGATGGCGTCGATGGTAAGGATGGGGTTGACGGTAAGGATGGTATCGACGGCAAAGACGGCGCAACGGGTGCCACCGGCGCTCATGGACGCGACGGTGTTGATGGCAAAAATGGTATCGACGGCAAAGATGGCGCTGATGGCAAAGACGCTGATATGACGCAGGTTCATCAAGCAGAGAAGAATTCCGAAGTCGCCTTATCATCTGCATCTGCGGCAACCTCGACTGCGGCTAATGCCCAGAAATCGGCTGAAGGCATTGCGAAGCAGCAGGCCATTATCTCAGGCGATCGCTACCAATCCATGCTACATGCCAGAGCGCATTCGGAAATGACTGCCGAAGTCACGGCTGAGGAAAAGCAGACCCAGCAACAAATTCAAGCGACCGAGGCGAAGACTCAGCAAGCTGCCCAACAGCAGCAGCGCCGAGCCAACTACTACGACCAGCAGATCAACGCGCTGAACAGTCAGGCGGAGCAGAATCACGCAGAAGTCTTGTCAGAATCCCACGCGCGCGCGGCGGGCGATCAGCAGACGTTGCAGCAGTCGCAAAACTACACCAATCAGAAATTCTCCGACCTTAAATCCCAAGTGGACGATAATAAGAAGCAGGCGAATGCCGGCATTGCTGGCGTCGCGGCGATGGCGAACATCCCGCAGGTGTCGCAAAACGCCACCTTCTCGGTGGGTGCCGGTGCGGGTGAATATGCATCAGAGGCGGGAATTGCCGTAGGCTTCTCGGCTCGCATCAACCATAGCTGGGTGACGAAAGCCACTATCGCCGGGACCACCTCCAATGACCCGGTGATTGGCGCAGGTTTCTCCGCCGAGTGGTAAGAGTGATTCAACGGGCGGGGTTAACGCCTCGCCGCGATTAAGCAGTTGAAAAGAGAAATAATGATGATGAAAGCGATGAGTTTAGTTTTAGTGGCGATGGCGGCGGCGGGTTGCAGCTCCTCGGCATCGCGCATGGCGGATTGTCAGGCGCAGGGCATCTCGAAAGATGCCTGTTACATTGCCGAGCAGAACCGTCAGGCCAGCATCACCAGTGCGGCTGAAAATGCCGCGCTGCGCAATGCCGCCGCGCAGTATGCGCAGGCCGCGCCGAAATACAAAAAAGTTACCGCGCGAATCGACGGGATCGACATCAAAATCTATCCCGCCGACAAGCAGGGTTACATTGAATCCACGGCGGCGGCGCTGGTTGAAGAAAACGCCGATGCTCAGGTCTATCAGAAAGGCGTTTTTACCGCCATCTGGTACAAAAGAACGCACCAAGTGGCGCTGCTGCGCGACGGCAAGTTTGTGGCGAAAACCAAGATTTGACCACCCGCTAGCGCGGCGGGCTTAATCCAAATCCGCCCCGTTGCTGGCAATCACCTTCTTATACCAATAGAAGGATTTTTTGCGGGTGCGCGCCAGCGTGCCCTGCCCGGCGTCGTCGCGGTCGACATAGATAAAGCCGTAGCGTTTGCTCATCTCCCCGGTCGACGCCGACACCAAATCAATGCAGCCCCACGAGGTGTAACCCATCACAGGGATGCCGTCTTCGATGGCTTCGCCCATGGCTTTGATGTGCTCGCGCAGATAGCTGATGCGATAGTCGTCGTTGATTTCCCCTTGCCCGTTGACCACGTCTTTGGCCCCTAAACCGTTTTCCACCAGAAATAGCGGCTTTTGGTAACGGTCATACATCATGTTCATGGTGATGCGCAGGCCCAGAGGATCAATGCCCCAGCCCCACTCGCTGCTTTCGATATAGGGGTTGCTCAGGGATTTAACGATATTGGCCGCGCTGCTGTTGTTCTCATTCATCTCCGCCGAGGCACAGCGCGAGGCGTAATAGCTGAAGGAGACGAAATCCACGGTGTTTTTGAGAATGTCGTCATCGCCCGGCTCGGTCTGAATCTCAATCCCCTGCTCTTTAAACTGGCGACGGGTGTAAGAGGGATAAGCACCGCGCGCCTGTACGTCAATAAAGAACAGGTTTTCGCGGTCTTTTTGCAGCGCCGCCCACACGTCTTCTGGCTTACAGGTTCGCGGGTAGAAATTCCCCCCGGCCAGCATGCAACCCACTTGGTTGTGCGGGTTAATTTCATGGGCAATTTTCGTGGCAAGCGCGCTGGCGAGAAGCTCATGGTGCGCCGCTTGATATTTCACCTGCTGCTTATTTTCTCCCTCTTCGAAGGCCAATCCCGCGCCGGAAAACGGGCTATGTAGCAGAATATTAATCTCATTGAAGGTCAGCCAGTACTTCACCAGCCCGTCGAAAGCTGTAAAGCAGGTGCGGGCGTAGCGGGTGAAAAACTCCACCATTTTGCGGTTACGCCATGAACCATATTCGGTGACCAGATGCATCGGCACGTCGAAGTGGCACAGCGTCACCAGCGGCTCAATATTGTGCTTTTTGCATTCGGCAAAGAGATCGCGATAGAAGGCGATGCCCTCGGCGTTGGGCGTCAGCTCGTCGCCCTGCGGGTAGAGGCGGCTCCAGGCAATGGAGGTGCGAAACACGCTGAAGCCCATCTCGGCCATTAGCGCGATATCTTCTTTATAACGATGATAAAAATCGATCGCCTGATGGCTCGGGTAAAACTCGTCATCGCGCAGGGTAAAGCGTTTTTCCAGCCCGGTTTTCACTGCCAGCCGATGTTCGCCGTGAGGCAAAGTATCTACCGTCGCCAGCCCTTTTCCCCCTTGGTTTACGCCGCCCTCGGCCTGATTGGCGGCAATCGCGCCGCCCCATAAAAAACCGTCAGGAAATGTGGATGTGTGCATCAGAGGTCCTCTCTCGTTACTCAATCAAATATTTTTCAGTGGCGTCAGCGGGTTATTTTCTGGCTGAGTTGTTTCACTTTTTGGCTGCTCGACGGGGATATCTTCGAAGCCGAGCAGCAAGGTGGTGATAAAGGAGATCACCACCGCCAGCACCATTACGGCGAACACCCAGACGATGCTCATCGGGTTGCTTGGATCGAAGAATTGCACACTGGTGAACAGCCCCGGCGAGGCCATGGAGTGGCTGGCAAGGCCGCCAATCCCGGCGATACCGCCACAGATAAAGCCGCTAATCAGGCAGGCAATCAGCGGGCGTTTTAGGCGCAGCGCCACGCCATACAGCGCCGGTTCAGAAATCCCCGCAACAATCGCCGAGGCCGCTGCCGCCAGCGCGGTTTGGCGCAATTCCGGGTTTTTAGTGCGCCACGCCACCGCCAGCGATGAACCGCCGAGCGACAAGTTGGCACCGATTTCCGATGGCATCACCATCGCCTCTTTGCCGGTTTCCGCAATGGTTTGAATAATGGTCGGAGTGAAGACGCGGTGCATGCCGGTCATCACCAGCAGCGGCCAGATAGCCCCCATAATGGCGACGGAGAGCCAGCCGAGATAGCTGTGCACGGTGTAAACCAGCGCGGAAATGCCGCTGCCGATCCAGATACCCAGCGGGCCAATCAGCATGATGGCGATCGGTGCGGCGATCAGCACAATCAGCATTGGCTTGAGGAAGTTTTTAGTCACCGCAGGGGTGATTTTATCCACCCAGCGCTCTATGTAAGAGAGCAGCCAGGTCATGCACAGCGCGGGGATCACGGTGTAGGTGTATTTCACCGCCGTCACCGAGAAGCCGATAAACTCCACCGGCTGGCCCTGCGCGGCTTTCGCCATCAGGTCGATAAAGTTCGGGTGAACCAGCACCCCGGCGATAGCAATCGCCAGCGACATATTGGTTTTAAATTTGATTGCCGCCGAGGCCGCCACCATCACCGGCAGGAAGAAGAAGGCACCGTCGCCAATCACGTTGAGGATAATCAGCGTCGACGAGCCTTTGTCAAAGACGCCGGTCATGTCCAAAATCATCGCCAGCAGCTTGACCATCGAGCCGCCAATGATCGCCGGGATCAGCGGCGACATGGTACCTATCAGCGCGTCGAGAATGCCCGCGCCAATGCGCCTCAGCGTCAGGCGTTTTTTCTCCGGCTGCGCGGGCTGCCCCGTCGCGCCCTGCGGCAAAAGTTTCACCACCTCGGCATAAGCCTGTGAAACCGTATTACCAATAATCACCTGACACTGCTGGTCAGTGTTGACCACCCCCATCACGCCGCTGATGGCTTTCAGCCGCGCCAAATCCACGGCGGTTTCATCCACCAGCGTGAAGCGCAGCCGGGTCATACAGTGAGTCGCCGCCGCCACGTTGCCCGCGCCGCCAACGGCGTCGACAATGGATTGCGCTACTGCCGCATAATTTTTTGACATGAGTGGTAATTCCCTCGTAGAGACGCATTATTTTTTTAAATTCATGGCGTTATGTACTGATGCAGGGATGAAACTCAGCGTTCCGTGATGAGTTTCAAGAAATAAGTAACCGGTTCCACATAAGAGTGTTCATATGCGAGAATGAGTTCAAGAGCTTGAAGGGCAGAATTTTTGATTTGTGATCTTGATCGGCTTGGGCAATTCGTGGCGCACAAGCCATGCCTAAGGGCGTGGGCTGCGTGTAGAATGACAATAATTTTCAAGGATTCAGGAACACCCGATGTCTACGATGAAAGAAGTGGCGATGAAGGCAGGTGTCTCAAAGGCCACCGTGTCACGGCTGTTGTCAGGGAAAGGGTATGTCAGCGAGGCCACCAAGGTCGCGGTCTATCAGGCGATTGAAGAGGCGGGATATCGGCCTAATTTGCTGGCCCGCAATCTTGCAACCAGCAAGTCCCAGTGCATTGGCTTGGTTATCACCAACACGCTGTATAACGGCAGCTACTTCAACGAATTGCTGTCTCAGGCGGCCAAAAAGCTCGAGGACAACGGGCGGCAGCTGATTCTGGTCGACGGCAAACACAGCGCCGAGGAGGAGCAGCAGGCGATTCAGTTCCTGCTCGATTTGCGCTGCGACGCGGTGATTGTCTACCCGCGCTTCCTGACCGTGGATGCCATGGACGCCATCATCAGCCAGCACAAGCAGCCGATCATGGTGGTGAACAGAAAGCTGCGCAGCCACCAGAGCCACTGCATCTTCTGTGACCACAAAGGCTCGAGTTTTCAGGCTACCCGGCATCTGCTGGCCCAAGGGCATCGCGATATCGCCTTTATCACCGGCTCCCTCGACTCCCCGACCGCCATTGAGCGTCTGTCGGGTTATAAAGCAGCGCTAGAGGCACAGGGTTTGCCTATTCGCCAAGAGCTGATTGTTAAAGGGAAATGGACCCCGGCCAGCGGCGCGGCGGCGGTGGAATCCCTGCTGGCGGCCAATACGCCCTTTAGCGCGATTCTGGCCAGTAACGATGATATGGCGATTGGCGCGATGAAAGCCCTGCACGCCGCCAAACTCAGCGTGCCGGAAAACGTCTCGCTGATTGGCTTCGACAACATCCCCACCGCCCCCTTCTTGCAGCCCGCGCTGTCGAGCATTAAAGACCCGGTCAGCGGCATGGTGAACGAAGTAATTAATCGCCTGATCGCCATGCTCGACGGCGGCTATCTGTCGCAAAACAATGCCTTTTCCTCAGAACTGATCCTCAGAGACTCCGTCGCCCCCGGCCCCTATTTCGTGCAATAAAAAATCCGCGACCAGCGCGGATTATTTTATTTTTTAAACTCCAACCATCCTCTAAATCATTCGTGTTGCGGGAAGGCGGCAAACTTAGGCTCCCGATGAGCTTACACAGGTAAGTGATTCGGGAGACTGAGCGCATCCAACGCCCCCGCGGCGCGAAGGATGACGAGGATATTAGAGGACACCTTGGGCGAGCATCGCATCTGCTACCTTCACAAACCCGGCAATATTCGCGCCGTGCACATAGTGAGTCTGCTTACCCTCGCCGCCGTGCTCGACGCAGGCTTCGTGGATATCACGCATGATGTGCTGCAAGCGGGCGTCCACCTTCTCAGCATTCCAGCTCATCCGCGCCGCATTCTGCGCCATCTCCAGGCCTGAAGTTGCCACGCCACCGGCGTTGGCCGCCTTACCCGGCGCGAACAGCACGCCTGCCGCGAGGAAAGCGTCGGTAGCCTGAATGGTGGTCGGCATGTTGGCCCCTTCCGCCACAGCTTTCACCCCGTTGGCGATCAGCCGATGCGCCGCGTCGATGTCCAATTCGTTCTGCGTGGCGCAAGGCAGCGCGATATCCACCGGCACGTTCCACGGCTGCTGGTCGGCCAAAAAGTCCAGACCGCGCTCGCGGGCGTACTCTTCGACACGGCCATAGCGGGAGTTTTTAATCTCCGTCAGGTGCGCCAGTTTGTCCGGCGTGAAGCCGGCTTCGTCCACCACCGTGCCGCCCGAGTCGGAGGCGGTGATCACCCGCGCGCCCAGCTCCATGGCTTTTTCAATGGCGTACTGCGCCACGTTGCCGGCACCGGACACCGCCACTTTACTGTCAGCAAAGCCCAAACCGTGGCGTTTTAACATCGCCTCGGTAAAGTAAACCAGCCCGTAGCCCGTGGCTTCAGGGCGGATCAGGCTGCCGCCGAATGACAACCCTTTGCCGGTGAACACGCAGGCAGTATTGTTGGAAAGCTTCTTCATCATGCCGGACATAAAGGCCACTTCGCGCCCGCCCACGCCAATATCCCCAGCCGGAACGTCAGTATCCGGCCCCAGATGGCGATACAGCTCGGTCATCAGTGCCTGGCAGAAACGCATGACTTCAGTTTTGCTTTTGCCTTTCGGATTGAAGTCAGAGCCGCCCTTGCCGCCGCCCATCGGCAGCGTGGTCAGGGCATTTTTGAAGGTTTGCTCGAAGCCGAGGAATTTCAAAATCGACAAATTCACCGACGGGTGGAAGCGCATCCCACCCTTGTAAGGACCAATCGCCGAGTTGAACTGCACGCGCCACGCGCGGTTAACCTGCACTGTGCCGCTGTCGTCAATCCAGGCCACGCGAAACTGGATCACTCTTTCGGGTTCAACCAGGCGTTCGAGCAGGCTTTGCTCGAGATAATGAGGATTTTGTTGCAGAAAGGGCCACAGCGAGGTGAAGACTTCGCGCACGGCTTGTAGGTACTCAGGTTGGTGGGCATCGCGTTGTTGTAACTGTTCTAAAAATGACTCCAGAGAAGTTAAACCATTCATCAGTAATTCCTTTTTTTCTAAAAACTCCCCCCGGTAATTTTTTGTTCAAGCTTATTATGAAAACCGCCGGGGCCGATGTTGTGCCACCCGAATATAACATTGGTTCATATTCAGACTTCAAGGCGGATGGCCAAAAAGAGTGCAAAATTACCCTAAAGTTTCCGCGCCATTGGCCGATAACTCCCAGTTGTCACATCGATTGAACATTAAAAATTTTGCTTAAGTCCGATCTTTTTACTGTATCTGCTTGAAAACAGACTAGTTACTGCCAGCACAAGGCGAACTGGGAATATTCTTATGATACCGTCTACCCTACACATCACAGCAAAAATGCGTCGGGACAGACGCAACTTACAGCCGGCCTAGCGTTTGGGAGGAACCTGAACCTTAGCGGCACGCTATCAGGCAAAAAAGATGAACGAAGATTCTGATGTAATGTATCGGTTGCTGGTTCAAAGCGTTGAAGACTATGCCATTTATATGCTGACCCCCGAGGGTATCGTCGCTAATTGGAATGCCGGTGCGCAACGCGCCAAAGGCTATACGCGCGACGAAATTGTCGGCAAACACTTCTCTTGTTTCTATATCTCTGAAGACCGCGACAGCGGCTGGCCCGCTCACGGGCTGGAAACCGCGCGCCGCACCGGCCGCTATGAGTCCGAAGGCTGGCGGCAGCGCAAGGATGGCTCACGATTTTGGGCCCACGTCATCATTGAGGCGGTGCGTGACGCCGGCACCTTGCTGGGCTTTGCCAAAGTGACCCGCGACGTCAGCGAGCGCCGCCTCTACGAGCAGGAATTACTGGCGGCGAAAGAGATTGCCGAAGCCAGCAATGAGAAAATGACCGCCCTGTCGCAGTTCCTCGACACGGTGATCGCCAATATCCCCTCTTCGGTCATTGTCGAAAATGCCGTCTCGCGGGAGATCTTGCTGGTCAACCGTCAGGCCGAATTGCTGCTGGGCAAGACGCGCGAACAGCTGATTGGCAATCGCCCGCAGGATTGCCTGAATCGCGGGATCAGCGATTATCTGAATAAACAGTCGGATGAGTGCCTGCGCTCCGAAGGCCTGCACAAAAGCGAGCAACAGCTGGCGACGCCGATTGGCGAACGCACGTTGCAAACCACCGCCTCGATGATTAACGGCAGCGATTCGCACACCAGCTATGTGTTGATGATTGCCGATGACGTCACCGACCAGCACGCGGCCAACGCCCGTATTCACCATATGGCGCACCATGACAATCTCACCAGCCTGCCTAACCGCGTGCTGTTCAGCCAGCGCCTGAACGAAGCCCTGCAGCTGTCGAAAATCACTCATCGCCTGACCGCCACGCTCTGTCTGGACTTGGACAACTTTAAGAATGTGAATGACGCCCTCGGCCACCAGATTGGTGACGAATTGCTGCGCGGCATCGCTAAACGACTGCGCTTTGTGCTGCGGGAAAGGGACACGCTGGCGCGCGTCGGCGGCGATGAGTTCGCCATCGTGCTGCCGAGCCTGCCTTATATCGACAAGGCCTACCAGATTGCCCAGCGGCTGATTGAAGCCGTGAAGCCGCCCATCACCATTGAAGGCCACTCACTGACCGTCGGCCTGAGCGTGGGTATCGCCATCGCTGAAAACAGCGACGACACCCCGGAGCACCTGCTGCGCTGCGCCGATATGGCGCTGTACGAAGCCAAGCGCAACGGCCGCAATCGCTATGAAATGTTCCGCGAAGAGATGGACGAGGCTGCGCGCAAACGCCGCGATATTGAGCTGGATCTGCGCGACGCCATCACCAGCAAACAGCTGAAACTTTATTATCAGCCGATCACCGACAGCGCCCACGACGCGGTGATTGGTTATGAAGCCCTGATGCGCTGGAACCACCCGATTAACGGGCTGATCATGCCGATGGACTTCATCCCGATCGCCGAAGAGACCGGGCTGATTCACAGCATTGGCGCCTATGCGCTGCACGAAGCCTGTCACGAAGCGGCCAGCTGGGTCGGCAATCAGACCATCGCCGTAAACCTCTCGCCGGTACAGTTTAAAAACAGCTCGCTGATTTCAGTGATTGAGTCGGCGCTGAGTGAGTCCGGGCTGGCGCCGAATCGGCTGGAGGTCGAAATCACCGAGTCGGTTCTGCTCGACAATAACAACGCCAACGTGGCGACGCTGGCGCGCCTGAAGGAGCTGGGCGTGCGCATCGCGCTGGATGATTTCGGCACCGGTTATTCATCGCTGAGTTATCTGCGCTCGTTCCCTTTCGACAAAATCAAAATCGACAAGTCGTTTATCAATGATATGCAGGACAGCCGCGAGGCGCTGGCGATCATCCGCGCCATTACAGGCATGAGCCGCAGTCTGGATATCCAAACCACCGCCGAAGGGGTGGAGACGCCGGAGCAGTTCCGCCGCCTGAAAGAAGAGGGTTGCTCGCTGTTTCAGGGCTACTACTTTGGCCGCCCTCAGCCGTCGGAATCGCGTTTGACCGGTTTCTCCCCCGCCGCCGCCCCGCTGTAACTGCTGAAAAATCAATGCTGACCGGGCGTGTTTCTGCGCCCGGTCACATCCCCGCTGCAAACCGCACTCAAATGCCAATACAAATAGAAATCATTATTATTTCACTTTATTATTCGTTACCCTGTTTCTATTAGCTTGGTTTATCAATCTCTCTGACAGCGACGATGCAAACAATTCTTGATAGTTTCCGCGATGGCCCGATCAGCTGGGTCGCCGACAGTTTTAAGCCGATGACGCCGCTGGTGACTAACGCCCTGCCAATGTCGCTGCTCACCACCGCCGACGGCTGCGCCAGCGTGCTCGAGCGCTATTTGACGCTGCACGCCGAAGACGCCCGTCAGGTGGAAAAACGCCGTGCGCGCATCTCGATGTGGTCCCAGTGGTATTTCGCCAACCTGTTGCCGAGCTGGGTGATCATTTCCCTCAGCCATGGCTGGCAGCTGCCAATCGCCGCCGACAATGTCTATCTCGCTCTGCAAGATGAAGGTTTGCCGCACCAGATTTACCTCGATGGCCCCGGCGCGGCCTTTACTTCGCCGCAGCCGTTGGACCGTTTCGCAGAGATGATCGAACAGCATCTGCGCCCGGTGTGTCAGGCCATGGCGGAGATTTCCGGCCTGAAACCGGGGATTTACTGGAGTAACGCCGGGATCCGCGTCGGCTGGGGGATTAAACAGGCGGAGCTGGTTGACGCGGATATCTCCGACGGCGTGGCGTTGCTCAATGCCCGCGAGCTGCCGGACGGCGGCAAGAACCCGCTTTTCCAGCCGATGCGCCCGGAAAATCCGCAGGATGAAAACAGCCCGCAGTTTCGCCGCCAGTGCTGTCTGCGCTATGAATTGGCCGACCACGCCATGTGCCCTTCCTGCCCATTATTGCTAGCAGAGCGCAAATCCGGAAAAAAACGCAAAAGTCCGGCCTGAGAATGGCTTAAATTTCCAGCACATACAAAAGTGCCTAAGCTTAGCGTAAAAAATCATTGGATCTTAAACTGAGAAAATTATAAGAATTGAGTTATAAGCCCCGCCAATCAGACAACTGACTGATGACGGGGATAGACCAACGAGCTTTTCATTGAGAGAAACCATCATGAATAAGAAATCGCTGGCCTCAGATGTGCTCGGCACACTGGCGCAACCCGTTAGCCGTGTTTGGAATATGTTAACTGGCAAGCAAGAGCCACTCAGAGCAAGGATTGTTCACCGTTACGCCGTACCCTCGTCGCGCACCATCAGCGTCGCAGAAGGTTTCTTTGGGTTCATCCCCATCGAATCTTATGAAAACGAAAGATACATTCTGGAAGTGGCTTACGCCGACCAGCAGTATCAGGTAGAAGTCCCGCGTAACTATTATCAGAAGAGCAACATTGGCGACGGCATTGATATCCATACGCTGTAACCCTGAAACTGACTGATAACCCTTTGATGTGAAAAAGGCTACTCCTGCGGGATGTAGCCTTTTTTATTGCCTTAATTCTCCCCCTCGGCATAAAAACCTCGGCCTGCCGCACAGTTTTGCTTCAATTTTCGCCAAAGCATGAAAATTATTGACATAATAACCCAGAGAATTAAGAAAATTGTTTACACGATTTTAACCCAACACCCGACACATTATAAAAACAAACCGACTTACTCTGAGGTACTACATGACCACTTCTCAACCAGGTTCCACATCCACCTCCCTCCCCGAGACTCCCGCCGTTAGCGCTGCCCAGTCGCGGCGGGCGCTGGTTGCCGGTTCCGTCGGCAACTTCATCGAATGGTATGAGTTCGGCGTCTATGGCTATCTGGCGACGCTGATCGCCGGCAACTTCTTTACCCTCGAAGGGCAAAGCGGATTATCGGGGCTGATCCTCACCTATGCTTCCTTCGCGCTGGCCTTCTTCTGTCGCCCGATTGGCGCGATTGTTTTCGGGCGAATTGGCGACCGCATTGGCCGCAAGCCGACGCTGATTGCCGTGGTCTTGCTGATGACCGTCGCCACGGCGCTGATTGGCCTGTTGCCAACCTACGCGCAAATTGGCGTCGCCGCACCGCTGCTGCTGACGCTGCTGCGCATGTTGCAGGGGCTGTTCGCCGGTGGTGAATTTGGCGGTGCTGTGTCCCTGATGACCGAGTTCGCCCCCAAGGGGAAACGCGGGCTCTACGGCGCGTGGCAGTCCTTTACGGTTTCTCTCGGCCTGCTGACCGGCGTGGCGCTGGTCGCGCTGTTGGTTCACAACCTGCCGGACGCCGACATGAAATCCTGGGGCTGGAGAATTCCCTTCCTGCTGGCCCTGCCGATGGGCTTCGTGGCACTGTGGCTGCGTTTAAAATTGGATGAGACACCCAGCTTTGAAGCCAGTAAGCAGACTCCCGCCAAAGGCCCAAAAAGCGCGGCGGATAAAGCCTCTGCGGCGGCCACTTTCAAAGCCATCGTGCTGGGAATTGGCCGCATGATGGGCTGGTCCGCCGGTGGCTACACCTTCCTGGTGGTCATGCCCTCTTATCTGCAAACCTCGCTGCACGCCACCTTCCTACAAGCCTTGGTGGCCACGGTGTTGGCGAACGTCGGCTTTGCGCTGGCGATCCTACCTGCGGGTATCCTCAGCGACAAAATTGGCCGTAAAAAAGTGATGATTGGTGCCATGCTGGTGGTTATTCTGCTGACCTTCCCGCTGTTGCATCTGTTGCAAAATACCGAAAGCAGCCTGATTGCCAAAGGCATCGCGGTGCTGATCGCCGGTGCGGCCATCGGCATGATTGCCGGACCCGGCCCGGCGATGCTGGCCGAAATGTTCCCGACCCGCGTGCGTTATACCGGCCTCGGCCTCTCCTACTCGCTGTCCAACGCCGTGTTCTCCGGCTGCGCGGGGCTGATTATCACCAGCCTTATCAAGCAAACCGGTAATTTGGATATCCCCGCCTATTACGTGGTGGCGACCTGCGTGGTGAGCCTGTTTGCGCTGATGACCCTGCGCAAAGACGACCACCTGCGCGAACTGGAAAAGTAGGCAATAAGATGAATACATTTTCGAGCTCTTTAGGTTTGGAAGCTCGCCTGCGGGCTTTGCAGGGCAGTTTTTCACAGGCAGAAGAGCGGGTGATTCGCCTGATAGCCGAAGACCCGCAGCGCGTCGCCAAGCTGAGCGTCACGGCGCTGGCTAAACAGGCCGCCACCAGCAGCGCCACCGTGGTGCGAGCCAGCCGCACGCTGGGATTTGACGGCTACCCGGCGCTGCGTCTGGCGCTGGCGGCGGAAAACTCGCGCGCGGCTGCCCACTCCAACCCCCCCTTAGTGGCGGATATTAGCGATCAGGACAGTCCACAGCAGGTGCTGAAAAAGCTGTTGGCTTTTGAGGTGGAAGGGGCAACGGCGACGGCGGAGTTGATCGACGAAGGCAGTCTGGAGCAGGCGGTGGCGGCATTGAGCCGCGCCCGGCGCATAGACGTCTATGGCGTCGGCGCCTCGGCGCTGGTGGCTCAGGACCTGTGCCAGAAACTTCGACGTATCGGCATCGTCTGCCAAACCTACGGCAGCGGCGATGAGAGCCTGGTCAGCGCCTGCCTGCTCGGCTCGCAGGACGTCGCTCTTGCCATCTCCCATTCGGGGGAAACCCTTGAGGCGCTTGAGCCTTTGCAGCAGGCGAAAAACGCCGGGGCCTATACGCTAGCGATCACTGCTAACGCGCGCTCTGCGCTGGCCCGTAAAGCTGACTGCCTGTTATTAACCAGCGGGCGGGAGCTGGGTTTTCGCGCGGCGGCGATGGCCAGCCGCACCAGCCAGTTGTTGATCATCGACTGTCTGTTTATTGGCGTTACCCAGCGACTGCCCGCCGCCCGCGAGGCGCTACAGCGCACCCACGAGGTGGTTGCCAACCAGCGGAAACGCTAAATCAGGCTACGTCCCAGACTGTCGACCCTTTCTATTGCCGCCCTCATGGCGGCAAAATCCACGTCAAACGGCATATTGGCCATATCGGGCGCGGTCAGGCTGTGGTCAATTATGCTGGCGATATCCTGCTCGGTGAGTTCGGCAGAAAGCTGTGCCAGCTGGGTGGGAATAGCGCTGGCTCGCGCCAGTGCCAGCGCGGCGTGCAGTTCATCATCACTGCGGTTTTCCAGCGCCAGCAGGCAGAGGTTGCCAAAGCCCACCAGCAACCCGTGAGGGAAATGGCGGGTTTTACTGCACGCGGTGAAACCTTCATAGAGGGCATGGGCCGCGCCTGTATGCGCGCCGTTACTCATAATCGAGGTCAAACCGGCATAGAGGAAGATGGCGTCCAGCACCTGTTCCAGCGCGTTATTCGCCTTCCCCTGCTCCACCGCCAGGCAGGCATCGGCGGCAAAATGTTCAATTTGGGAAAAGCACAGCGCGCTGTTGGTCCGCGCCACGCCCGCCAGCCCGGTGAGATTATTTTCATCGCTGATGGCGCGGTATTCATACCATTTCGCCAAGGTGTCGCCGATCCCGGCCGCCAGCCAGTTAAGCGGCGCCTGAGCCAGTAAATCCGCATCAATCACCGCCGCCGCCGGGCCATAGGCCAGTGGCAGCATGTCGCGAAAACGGCCATCCTGATGGTAACGAAACGCCAGCGACGTCACCGCCGCACAGGTGCCCGGAATGCTCGGCAGCGTCACCACCGGCAGGTTACAGGCCACGCCCGCCGCCTTGGCGGTGTCCAGCGCCCGACCGCCGCCGGTGGCGATAATCACCTCGACGCCCTGCACCCGAAACGCATCCGCCAGCCGGGAGATCTCCTCCTGACAGCACTGGCCGCTGAGCACTCCATGTCCCAGATAGCTGACCATCTGCTGTTCGAGCTGGTCAATCACGCTCGCCTCAACGCTGGCAATCGCCCGTTTCCCGCCAACCAGCAATGCCCGCTGCCCCAAACGGCCACACATCGACCCTAAATGTTTTATCGCCCCGCGACCGCGCAGCACGCTAGCGGGGAATACCAAGCGATGAGTAAACATGGTGACCTTTTGAAATCGCAATAGGGTTAATGGAAGATTAGTCGTTGGCGGGGGGTTTTGCTGGTAAAAGGTTGGCGGCGGGCCAACTTCCGCTAAAAAACTTAAATTCAATTTCAACTACAAGGTCAAGGTCGAGGTCAAGGTCGTGGGCGTCGGCCCACACCGACCAAGGGAATGCTTTAAGGTCAAAACCGTGCGCTGCCGCCACACCGGCCTCAAGGGGCGCCTATCGCCGCGCCCCTTGAGAATCCCCCGGCTCTTTACTGCGCGCTTCGCTCGTTGGGTGGACGTGTTTCAGGGGCTTCCGTTATCCACCGCAAAATGTCGCCGCTTAGGCGGTGCCTTCGCTTCAGGCTTCGAGCCATAGGTCTCGAACCATTCGCTCAGCGCCATTTTTGACTGCGGTTTTGAGGCATCTCAACCGTGTCGTTCCAGTTGTTTTGGTTTGCTCCCTCCCCTATTTAGGTGGGGTGTTTCTCACATAAGCCACTGAATCTTTTGCAATACTCCTCCCAGCCTCCTTATCAGTGAGCAGAAAAGAACTCCACTGAAACGGTTCGGTATAAATGCCAGTAGGCCGCATTCAGAAGTGACGCCGAGCAAGAGGTGGAAAACCGCGAGTCTTTTTTCGCGGGTTGGAATCCCGCAGCGAGGGAACCGCCTAAGCGGCGGCACTTCGCGGCGATCACCGTGGCTGCTGAAATACGGCCATTCCAACCTGCGAAGCCTCGGTCACACAGCAATTAAAGCGCGGGTGTCCAGAGGGCGCGCGCTTACGCGCCTTCTGGGCCAGTTTGCGTGGCAACGCAAGGTTTTGAATTTAAGAAGTTTCAGCGCTTTCTCAAAAGCGCTCCAACATCAGCCCCGCTCTCAACCCCATGGCGACAGAAGGATTCGGAAACAACACGAACTCCTCATTCTTTTCGACTCGATACGCCTTGCCGCTCTCCTCGGCTATCAAAAAACCTTTCGGATAAGGGGTAAAGTTCAGAGCCGTTGCCGGGACGTGAAGCTGGAAATCCTCTTGCGAGCGGATGATATCCTGCGTGACACGGTAACTTTCAAGCGGCTGGTCGGCGTGCCTTGACGGCAATGGGGTGGCGCTAACCAAGGACTGCAATGCCTGACGGATTCCGGCGAACTGCTGGTGATCGTTGCTGCCGAACGGCAATGCCTTGCCTAGCTCTAGCGTGCAGCTGTCGGCACCAAAAACTTCGCTGCTGAAATGGGTAAAAGTGCCGCCGGGGGAACGGTGATAGACCAGTGCGTCGAGGCCCGCGGCGTCGAGCCATTTCAGCATGTCGGGGCTGTAGGGCCTGTCCTGCAACGGCAACAGGCCAAAGCGCACGTGCAGTGAACCACGGATGGCGGTGTGCAGATCATAGTGATAACGATAGGTCGCCCCCGCCGCGGTCGAGGTGCGATAGAACAGCGCCATCGCCTGCTCTAATTCATGGGCGCGACGGGTTTCGCCGTTGGGGCAATAACGAGTGTGCCTGCCGCCGAACATGCGGTTCATATCGGCATCGACAAAACGCTTATTCACGCGCATTGATGCCGGGTTGCCGAGCAGCACCAGCAGCCTGACGTGCAAAGGCCGCTGGCCGCTCAGCAGCTCGCTCACCAATTGGTTGAGCAGCTCGATGGGCGCGGTTTCATTGCCGTGAATGCCGGCCGAAATCACCACCGCGCTGTGACAGGCCTGGTGCGGCGACAGCTCCAGAATGCCCTCTTCGCGCCATATCCAGTCAAGATTGGGCGTCTGCCCGGTGATGGCTACCGGGGCTTCGCCGCTGAGGGTTTGCGCCAGAAAATCAAACATGTTTCGCTCCTTGATGGCGGCAACTTAGCGCTGGAAGGGGTAAATCACTCCAAGGCCCAAAATTTGCGTCAGTTCATCTAAAGCATAGCGAACCTCGGTCAGCAGCTGTGGGTCAGCGAGATCTTCAGCGTGCATTCGGTCGCGATAATGGCTGTCGACCCACTGGTTAAGGCGAGCAAAAAGCGCGTCATTCATCAGCGAGCCGTCATTGACCGCCGCCAGCTCGGCGCGGTTCAGCGCTACCCGCAAACGCAGGCAGGCCGGGCCGCCGCCGTTGCGCATACTTTCGCGCAGGTCGAACACTTCCACCTGATTAATCGGCCCGCCGCTCTCTTGCAGTTCACACAGGTAATCCCAGACCCCGACGTGCTGGCGCGACTCCTCGGGCACCACAATCATCATCTTGCCGTCGTTCTTACTCAGCAACTGGCTGTTGAACAGGTAAGTGGCCACCGCATCGTCAATCGACACCTTAGACTGAGGCACTTCAATGGGATGGAAATCCAGCGCCAGCGCGGCCATTTTGCGGCGGATCTCCTCCAGCGCGGCGTTGCTATTGGCAAAGGCCTGTTGATGGTGAAACAGCACGTTGCGGTTGCTGACGGAAATCACATCGTTGTGAAATACGCCGCGATCGATAGCTTCCGGGTTCTGCTGCACAAACACGGTCCGGTTGGCGGAAAGCTGGTGCAAACGCGCCACCGCGTCGCTGGCCAGGCGGGTTTGTCGCGCCGGATAGCGCACCGGCTCATTTTCCCCGGTGACTAATCCGTCGCGGCCATAGACAAAGACCTGCACGCCCGGCTTATCGTAATCGCCGCACAGCCGGTTGTGGTTGGCCGCCCCTTCGTCCCCCAGCGCCGCCACCTGCGGTAGCGCGTCGTGGTGGGCAAAGTGGCCGTCATGCTTAAAAGTGGCGCGCAAAATCGCCGAAGTGGTGTCGGCTTCAATAGCGCGGTGAAACTTGTTATTAAGGTTAGCCACGGTGAAATGGGCGCGGCCATCGGCACTGTCGGCCGACGGCGACACCGTCGCGGCGTTAGCCACCCACATGGAGGATGCCGAACTCAGAGAGGACAGCAGGCGCGGCGAGTAAGCCTGCGCCTGAGCCAGCACGTTGCGATCGCTGCCGCCAAAGCCCATCTGGCGCAGCGTGGCGAGATGCGGACGCTCGTGCGGCGGCAACACCCCCTGGGCGAAACCCAAATCGGCCAGCGCCTTCATCTTCAACAATCCCTGCTTGGCCGCCAGTTTTGGGTTAGCCGCCGCATTCTGATTGCGGGTGGACGCTTCATTACCAAAAGAGAGACCGGCGTAGTGGTGGGTCGGCCCAACCAAACCATCAAAATTCGCTTCACTTCCCGACATAAACCTCTCCTCTCGCCGTCTGCAATGCGGCTTAAGCGCCGCTAAAATCAATTCCCGGTGACAACGTCACAGGCAGTTCAAGTTTTTCTGTTTCCAGCGATGCCATAGGCCATGCGCAGTAATCCGCCGCGTAATAGGCGCTTGGGCGATGGTTACCCGAGGCACCAATGCCACCGAAAGGTGCGTTGCTGGATGCGCCGGTTAACGGCTTATTCCAGTTCACAATCCCGGCCCGGGCTTCGGTTAACAGCTGGTCGAACTGGGCGCGGTCGGTGGAAATCAGCCCGGCGGCCAAGCCGTAGCGCGTTTGGTTAGCTATCTCGATGGCCTGATTGAAATCGTCATAGCGCAGCACGCTGAGCAGTGGGCCGAAGATCTCTTCGTCCGGCACGCCCGCGATGCCCGTCAGGTCAATAATGCCCGGCAGCAGCAGCGAGCTGTGTAGGTCAGGGCGAGTCATGGTCAGCAATGGCTTGCCACCGAGAGCAATCAGCTCATCTTGCGCCGCCAAAATGTGTTTGGCCGCGACGTCGGAAATCACGCCGCCCATAAAAGGCTGCGGCTGGTCGTCCCAGTGGCCCACCTTCAGATCGGAAGTCACTTCCACCAGCCGTCTGAGGAATCTGTCCCCCGCCTCGCCCTTCTTGACCAACAGGCGGCGCGCGCAGGTGCAGCGCTGCCCGGCAGAGATAAAAGCCGACTGGATAGTTAGGTTTACCGCCGCGTCGATGTCTTGGACCGGCTCGACGATCAGCGCGTTATTGCCGCCCATCTCCAGCGCCAGAATTTTCTCCGGCTGGCCCGCCAGTTGGCGATGCAGCTGGTAGCCGGTCCCGGCGCTGCCGGTAAACAGCAAACCGTCGATTTGTCCGGACGCCGCCAGGGCTTCGCCCGTGCTACGGCCGCCCTGCACCAGATTGATCACGCCATCAGGTAAACCGGCCTGCTGCCAAAGTTTGACTGTCTCTTCGGCGGTTTTCGGCGTCAGCTCGCTCGGCTTAAAGACAATAGTATTTCCGGCCAACAGCGACGGCACGATGTGACCGTTCGGCAAGTGGCCGGGGAAGTTATAAGGGCCGAACACCGCCAGCACGCCGTGTGGACGGTGGCGCAGTACCGCCTCGCCGTCGGGCATTGGGGTATGTTTCTCGCCGGTGCGCACCTGATTGGCTTCAAGGGAAATCGCCACTTTGCCGATCATCGCCTGCACTTCGGTCAGGGTTTCCCAGTGCGGTTTGCTGGTTTCAAGGCTGATAACCTCGGCCAGACGGCTTTTATGCTCGGTCAGCAGCTCGGCGAAACGGGCAATGACCGCCGCTCGGTCTGCCAGAGATTTACGCGCCCATGCGGGGAACGCCGTGCGCGCCGCCGTGCAGGCCGCTTCGACATCTTCCGGGCTGGCGCACAGCGCCGACCACAGCCCGACATTATTGGCCGGGTTGGTTTTCTCCAGCAGCGCGCCCTGTCCGCTACGCCACTGTCCTTGAATAAAGAGTGCTGGATGCATCATGCGAGACTTTCCTCTGGGTTTGAGTCGGTTACTTGATTTGGCGCGACGCGGTTCTCCCGAAAGGGATAGAGCGCGACGGCGCGCACGCGGTCGCCCTCTTTCACGCCCAACTGCTCGGCGGTGGCTGCGTCAAGGGTCAGCCGGTTCATCACCGGATCACCGGCGACCAGCGTGGCGCAGAAGCCCTGATAATCTTCACGCGCGACCACGTACAGCGGCGCGTCCTGCTCTTGATTTGGCTGGCCGATATGCACCGGCAGCAGGCGGCTCTCTCTCACCGCGCGCAGCTGGTCGATTTCCCCTTCCAGCGTCGGACCGCCGTCGAAAATATCCACGTAGCCGGTGTAACGCAGCCCTTCACTTTCCAGCACGGCCCGCGCCGGAGCGGTGTGCGGATGCACTTGCCCGATGACCGATCGCGCCTCAGGACTAAGCAATTCGGTGTAGAGCGGATGTTTTGGCATTAGCTCGGCAATAAAGGATTTCTGCCCCATGCCGGTCAGGCGGTCGGCTTCGACAAACTCCATGCCGAAGAAGTGCCGCCCGACGCTGTCCCAAAATGGGGAATGGCCGTGGTCGTCGGACACGCCGCGCATCTCGGCAATGACTTTCGGCGAGAAGTGCTGGCGGAAGGCGGCCAAGAACAGGAAACGCACCTTAGATAACAGGTGGCCATTCTTGCCATTGCGGTGTTCCGGGTCGAGGAACAGGGTGCAGAGTTCGGTAAAGCCGGTGTGGTCGTTGCTAAGAAACAGCGTCGGCACCGGCTTATAAATGTTCAGGCTTTTCGAAGCGTGAACCAAGGTGCCGAGGCGGAAGTTGTACCAAGGCTCACTCAGGCCGACTGCCACCTCAATGGCGCTCACGCCGACCACTTGCCCGAGTTGGGTATCTTCCAGCACGAACAGGAAACCCTGCTCGGCCTTGTCCAGCTTCCCCGCCCAGGTGGCGAGCGAACGTTCAATTCGCGCGCGCAGCTGGGTTTCGTCTTTGGGTAATGAGGTCAAACCGATGCCGGTTTTACCGGATAACTTCAAAATATCGGCGAGGTCGCCAAGCCGCACGGGTCTAATTAACATCATATTGTCTACCTCGCAAATAGGGGCTTAACTCAGGCGCACAGGCGTTTTACGGCGCGCTCAAGTCGGTTCAAACCTTCTTCAATATCAGACCCGGAAATAATCAGGGATGGCGCAAAACGCAGCACGTTTGGTCCGGCAATCAGCGCGATTAGCCCCTCTTCCGCCGCCAAGGTGTTGAGCTGCTTGGCCTGACCGTTGAAGCGTTCGCTCATCACCGCGCCGAGCAGCAGGCCCGCGCCACGCACTTCGGAGAACACCTGATACTGCTCGTTAATGCGCTTCAAGCCCTCGATAAACCACTGGTGGCGCTTCTGCACGCCGTTGAGCACCTCTGGCGTGTTAATCATCGACAGCACGGTGCCCGCCACCGCCGTTGCAAGCGGGTTACCGCCGTAGGTGGTGCCGTGCGTGCCCGGCTGGAACAGCACGCCGTACTTGTCGAGCGTCAGCATCGCGCCAATTGGGAAGCCGCCGCCCAGCGCCTTGGCGGTGGTCAAAATGTCTGGCACCACGCCGTAACCCTGATAGGCATACAGCTCGCCGGTACGGCCTACGCCGGTTTGCACTTCGTCGAAAATCAGCAGCGCGCCGTGCTTGTCGCACAGTTCACGCAGCCCTTGCAGGAAGCTCGCCTCGGCAGGCACCACGCCGCCCTCGCCCTGAATTGGTTCGACGATCACCGCGCAGGTGCGCTCAGAAATGTGATCAGCTACCGCGGCTAAATCGTTAAACGGCAGATGGGTGATGTCTTGCGGCAGCGGCGCGAAATCTTCTGAATATTTCGGCTGACCGCCCGCCGTCACGGTAAACAGCGTGCGACCATGGAAAGCATTTTTGAAGGCGATGATTTCGCTCTTATTGCCGCCCTGCTTGTGGCCGTACAGGCGAGCCAGTTTCAGCGCGGCTTCGTTGGCTTCGGCCCCAGAGTTACAGAAGAAGACTTTTTCGGCGAAAGTGGCGTCAATCAGCTGTTTCGCCAAGCGCAGCACGGGTTCATTGGTGTAGCCGTTGCCCAGATGCCAGACTTTATCGGCCTGCTCCACCAGCGTTTTCTTCACTTCTGGATGCGCGTGGCCCAGTGCGTTAACCGCAATGCCGCCAGCGAAATCGACATAGTCTTTGCCCTCTTGATCCCACAGCCATGAGCCCTCTCCGCGTACCAACACGAAGGAGGCTGGCGCGTAGGTCGGTACCAGCCAGTCATCAAAGTTTTCACGGCTAACGTTGAGTTGTTGTTGCATATCTACCTCAGAGTCAAAGGGGACCAAACTGCTGTGAAGTTGTTACATTTAAGTTAAAAATTTTACTCTCTTTGGTTGATGATAGATTGCAGCCTTCTTGCCAGCAAAGGGAATAAATGCATAAAATCTGCTGCGTCACGAAAAAACAACCACTTAATAACCGCAGTTATTCACTTAAAATGAATAAAAAGTGAATAGTAGAAAATCAAACCCTTTTGCGCCTTGAAGGTGTTCCGACTGAATATGCAGCAAGATTTGGAGGAATATTTCGCTCAGGATTGTGATCGAAGGCATGTTGGCGGTGAGTGCAAGAGAGGATGTTGCTCGATATGGGTGAAAGTGACGCACCCTTTTGGGGAGACTGCGCATTGCTGGGTCAGGGGCAATTCGTGATAGTTCTCACAATCTGGGCATTATGTTGCTGATGTCGATACCTCGCGGGTGGCGAAAAGCAATTCCTCACTTTTTAATGTTATTTTTATGTTATAAAAATGATACTTACTTGATCTAAAACCGCACTATTTCACCTCTAAACCCTGCTCATTTCTCATGCTTTGAATTTTATTTAACCTTAAATTAACAATTAAAATCATATAAATTAACATTTTCGGGCTTTGATCACATTTTGTTTACTTTGCTGCGAGAAGCGCATAGCGGCTTGTTAATCTCAATACGTGGAAAAAATAACCACTACCCACGCCCTACACATAAGATCATAAGAAGGTACCAGCCATGAAATTTAACCTCGCATTAGTCAGTGCATGTGTGGTTTCTGCATGCATGTTGATCTCAACACCAAGCTTTGCTGCCGACAAACCCTACGACATCGCTCTGGTGGCTAAAGTCACCGGTATTCCTTGGTTCACACGCATGGAAGTGGGGGTGAAAGATGCCGCCCAAAAATTACACGTCAACGCCTATCAGGTCGGTGCTTCTACTCCAGATCCGGCGGCCCAGGTTAAAGTCATCGAAGATTTAATCGCCAAGAAAGTTGACGCCATTATTGTGGTGCCTAATGACGCCAAAGTATTAGAGCCGGTACTTAAAAAAGCCCGCGACGCCGGTATCGTGGTATTAACCCACGAATCTCCAGACCAGCAAATTGGTCAATGGGATATTGAAACCATCGACAGCCAGAAATATGCCGAAGCGAACATGGATGAATTAGCCAAAGATATGGGTGGCAAAGGTGGTTACGCAATTTATGTCGGTTCACTCACCGTGCCATTACATAATGCCTGGGCCGATGCGGCGATTAAGTATCAGAAACAAAAATACCCGGATATGCATGAAGTGACTTCTCGCCTGCCGGTTGCTGAGAATATTGATAAGTCCTACTCCACCACGCTGGATTTAATGAAAACCTATCCTGAAATGAAAGGGATTATCGGTTTTGGTTCATTAGGCCCAATTGGTGCAGGCCAGGCCGTTCAACAAAAACGTGCGAAGAATAAAATCGCCGTGGTGGGTATTGCGATGCCAGCTCAGGCCGCGCCTTACCTGATGCGCGGTGATATTAAGAAAGTCCTGCTGTGGGATCCTAAAGATGCCGGTTACGCCTTAGTTTCCGTGGCTGACCAGATGCTGCAAGGCAAGCCTGTCACCAAAGATTTAACCATCGATGGTCTGGGCAAAGCCGACGTAGATATGGATAAACACGTGATTCGCTTTAATAAGATTCTGGAAGTCACACCAGACAACGCGAAATCATTGGGCTTCTAATAGGTCAGTATTTACTTATTTTTTAAACCCTGAATTATTTACGTTGCATCAAGGCGGCAACTGAATGAATCCCAGTCACTTACTCAAGTAAGTGACTGGGATGAATGAAGGCAGCCAACGCAGAGGCAGCTTAAAGGATGACGGGTTTTCGCCACACCAGAGAAATAGGAAGGGATACGGCGTAGTTTGTTGTGCCGTATCTGCTTTCTTAACTGACCAGCTTGAACGCAGTAAGGATTCAGTCGATGACGATTAATTCCAGTTCACCTACCTCCCCTCATTCCGCCGAGGCATTTATCAGCCTTGAGGGAATAAGCAAAAAATTCCCCGGTGTACTTGCACTGGATAATGTCACGCTGACATTAAATAAAGGTGAAGTGCATTGTCTTGCAGGCCAAAACGGCTGCGGAAAAAGTACCATTATTAAAGTGATTTCCGGCGTCTATCAGCCAGAAAAAGGCGCGACCATCACTATTGATGGCAAATTGTTTCACTCTTTAACGCCACAACTCTCTTCTTATTACGGCATTCAGGTTATTTATCAGGACCTGTCGTTATTCCCCAATTTATCCGTGGCCGAAAATATTGCCATTCACCGTTATTTGCCGGGCGGCGATTTCTGGGTACATCGCGAGGCAATGCGCAAAAAAGCCATTGCCGCAATGCAACGCGTAGGGGTTTCTCTCGACCCGGATCGTAAAGTGGAAAAGCTGTCGATCGCCGACCGTCAATTGGTGGCAATATGCCGGGCAATCGCCGCTGATGCGAGCCTGGTTATCATGGACGAACCGACCGCCTCCCTCACCCGCACCGAGGTTAACGGCCTGCTGCGCGTGGTCAATGAGCTGAAAACCGCCGGGATTTGCGTGGTGTTTGTTAGCCACCGTCTGGACGAAGTGATGGAAGTGGCCGATCGCATCAGCGTGATGCGCGACGGCAAACTGGTGGGCACTTACCCGGCCAGCCAGCTCGACAGCAATGAGTTGGCCTTCCTGATGACCGGCCAGCGTTTCAGCTACAGCCACCTGCCGCATCGCGCACCGGCGGACGTCACGCCTTTGCTGGAAGTGAGCCATCTCAGCCGCGCCGGGCAGTATCAGGATATCTCCCTGTCACTGCGCCAGGGGGAGATCACCTCGATTATTGGCCTGTTAGGCTCCGGGCGCACCGAACTGTGCATGAGCCTGTTTGGTATGAGCCAGCCGGACAGCGGCGACATCAAAGTGAATGGCAAGAAAGTCACTTTACGCAGCAACCGCGATGCCATTCGTCATGGCATTGCCTATGTGTCAGAAGACCGCCTGACCCAAGGCTTAATCATGGAGCAGTCGATTTACGACAACACGCTGGTGTCAATTTTCAACAAACTGCACACCCGCGCGGGCTTGATGGATCACCGTAAAGCCGCGTCAGTGGTTAAAGACCTGATCCGCGATTTGAACATTAAAGTCTCGGACAGCGGCCTGCCGGTGAAAACCCTCTCGGGCGGTAATGCGCAGCGTATTGCCATTGCCAAGTGGGTGGCGACTCATCCGCACATTCTGATCTTGGATTCGCCGACCGTGGGCGTAGATATCGCCAACAAAGAGGGGATCTACCGAATTGCGCGCGATCTCGCTGAGTCCGGCATGGCGGTTTTGATGATTTGTGACGAGATCCCGGAAGCCTATTACAACAGTCACCGCGTGCTGGTGATGCGTAAAGGCGAACTGATTGCTGAATTCGCCCCGCACCAGTGCAGCGAAGCGCAGATTGCGGAGGTGATTAATGGGTAGTTCAAAAATGGAAAGAAGTTGGCTGAGTAAAGCCATCGGCCAGCACGAGTTCTGGTTGGGTTTACTGGTGTTGGTTCTGGCGATTGGCCTGAGCGTCAGCACCAAAGAGTTCTTAACCCTCGGCAACCTGACTGATGTCGCCACCAGCTACGCCATTCTTGGCATTCTGGCCTGTGGCCTGTTTGTGGTGCTGATTGCGGGAGGCATCGACATCTCCTTCCCGGCCATGACCTCCATTGGCCAATACGTGATGGCGAGTTACATCATCCACCACGGCGGCAGCTTCCCGCTGGCGTTTGGTATGGCGATGGGCGTGGGCCTGCTGCTCGGGCTGGTCAACGGCTTCTTAGTTTACTGGCTGCGCGTTCCGGCGATTATCATCACCATCGCCACCCTGAACCTGTTCTACGGCCTGCTGGTGTATCTGACTAACGGCACCTGGCTGTACGGCTTCCCGGACTGGTTTATGAATGGCATCAACTGGTTCTCATTCACCGCTGGCGATGGCTATGACTATGGCCTGACGCTGCCGCTGCTCAGCCTGCTGGGGGTGATTATCGCCACCGGCGTGCTGATGAACCGCACTCGCGTCGGGCGTCAAATCTACGCCATGGGCAGCAACCGCGACGCGGCCTCACGCCTTGGGCTAAACATCCTGCGTCTGCACTTTTATGTTTACGGCTTTATGGGGCTGTTGGCGGGCATCGCGGCAGTGGTACAAGCACAAATCACCCAGTCGGTGGCTCCTAATTCGCTGCTAGGTTATGAGCTGACGGTGCTGGCTGCCGTGGTATTGGGCGGCACCAGCATGACCGGTGGGCGCGGCTCACTGACTGGCACCGTGCTGGGCGTGATGCTGCTGGCCTTCCTGCAAAACGGCCTGACCCTGCTGAGTATCTCCTCTTATTGGCACCAAGTTTTCAGCGGCGTGATCATTTTGGTCAGCATCAGTAGCACCGCCTGGAACGAAAAACGCAAACTGGCGAAGGGAATGTAACATGACAACCTTAACCCGATTTTTCCCCGGTGACCGCATCATCCGTTTGCAGTTGCTGATCATTCTGGCCGTCGCCGTGCTGTTCTCTTTCACGCTCGGTGGTCGCTTCTTTAGTCTGGGTAACTTCCAGTCAATCTCTTCCCAGCTGCCTATCTTGGGCATGTTGGCGCTGGGAATGGGCATCACCATGCTGACCGGCGGGATTAACCTGTCGGTGATCGCCGGAGCCAACGCCTGTTCGCTGGTGATGGCGGCGATTTTGGTCGCCCACCCTGACCAGCCCGCCTTCTTCCTGCTGGCGATGCTGGCGGGATTGGCCGTGGCGCTGGCGATCGGCTCGCTAAACGGCGTATTAATCGCCTACATCGGGGTGTCGCCTATCCTCGCCACCCTCGGCACCATGACGCTGATCTCCGGGCTAAACATTCTTCTGACCAACGGCACCGTTATCTCCGGTTTCCCGAAAGCCATTCAGTATTTGAGCAACGGCAGCCTGCTGGGCATTCCCGTCGCCCTGCTGCTGTTCCTGCTGGTCGCCGTGCTGCTGTGGGTGCTGCTCGAGCACACCACCCTTGGCCGCAGCCTGTATCTGATGGGGTCTAACGAGCAGGCCACGCGCTTTAGCGGCGTGAACACTCACAAAGTCACTATCGCGGTTTACGTGCTTTCCGCCCTGCTGGGCTGGGGCGCGGCGCTGCTGATGATGTCGAAATTTAACTCGGCCAAGGCCGGTTACGGCGACTCCTATTTACTGGTCACGATTTTGGCTTCGGTCCTCGGCGGCATTAACCCGGATGGCGGCTTTGGTCGCGTGTTGGGACTGGTTCTGGCACTGGTGGTACTGCAAATGCTGGAAAGTGGTCTGAACCTGATGGGCGTGAGCAGCTACTTAACTATGGCGTTATGGGGCGGAGTATTGATCCTGTTTATCGCTTTACAGAATCGTAAGTCCTGACAGACTTTTAGAACATTAAGGGAAAGAAACATGGCGAGTTATTTTATTGGCGTTGACGTCGGGACAGGCAGTGCTCGCGCAGGCGTGTTTGATATGACGGGACGCCGGGTGGGTCAGGCCAGCCGCGATATTACCTTATTCCGCCCTAAAGCTGATTTTGTCGAGCAGTCTTCCGACGAGATCTGGCAAGCAGTGTGTAACGCGGTAAAAGACGCGATGAGTCAGGCCGATATCAACCCGATTCAGGTGAAAGGCTTGGGCTTCGACGCCACCTGCTCACTGGTAGTGCTGGATAAAGAAGGTAAACCGCTGACCGTCAGCCCGTCCGGGCGCAACGAGCAGAATATCATTGTATGGATGGACCACCGCGCCATCACGCAGGCCGAGCGCATCAACGCCACCGGCCACCGCGTGCTGGAGTTCGTCGGCGGTATTATCTCGCCTGAAATGCAAACGCCAAAACTGCTGTGGCTGAAGCAGCACATGCCGAGCACCTGGAACAACGTAGGTCATCTGTTTGACCTGCCAGACTTCCTGACTTGGCGCGCCACGCAGGACCCAACCCGCTCTCTCTGCTCCACCGTCTGTAAGTGGACCTATATCGGTCACGAAGACAGGTGGGATCCGAGCTATTTCAAACAGATCGGGCTGGAAGATTTGCTGGAAAACAACGCGGCGAAAATCGGCAGCGAAGTGAAAACCATGGGCCAACCTTTGGGCCATGGGCTGACTCAACGCGCCGCCAGTGAAATGGGCCTGATGCCCGGCACGGCGGTGAGTGTGTCAATCATCGATGCCCACGCGGGCAGTTTGGGGATCTTAGGGGCCAGCGGCGCATCTGGCGAAACGGCCGACTTTGACCATCGTATCGCGCTGATTGGCGGCACCTCGACGGCGCACATGGCGATGTCACGCAGCGCGCGCTATATCAGCGGCATCTGGGGACCATACTACTCGGCGATCTTGCCGGATTACTGGCTGAACGAGGGCGGGCAGTCCACCACCGGCGCGCTTATCGACCACGTAATTCAGTCGCACCCTTGCTATCAGGATCTGCTGAAACAGGGCAAAGACAGTGGCAAAACTATTTATGAAGTGCTGAACGGCATTCTGCGCAAAATGGCCGGCGAGCCGGAGAACATCGCCTTCCTGACCAAAGATATTCATATGCTGCCCTACTTCCACGGCAACCGTTCGCCGCGCGCAAACCCAACGCTGACCGGCACCCTGACTGGCCTCAAACTGTCGCGCACCCCGGAAGATATGGCGCTGCACTATTTGGCGACCATTCAGGCGCTGGCGTTAGGCACGCGCCATATCATTGAAACCATGAATCAGAGCGGCTACTCCATCGACACCATGATGGCGAGCGGCGGCGGCACCAAGAACCCGGTGTTTGTGCAAGAGCACTCCAACGCCACGGGCTGCGCGATGTTACTGCCGGAAGAGAGTGAAGCCATGCTGTTGGGCAGCGCCATGATGGGCACCGTGGCCGCCGGAGCCTATGACTCCCTGCCGGAAGCCATGGCGGCGATGAGCCGCATTGGTAAAACCGTGACGCCGCAGACCAACAAAATTAAAGAGTATTACGACCGCAAATATAAGGTGTTCCATGAGATGTACCACGACCACATGAAATACCGCCGCCTGATGCAGGAGGATGTTTGATATGTCGCCATCCCTTGACGCCAATGAGTGGCAGCTAGCCTGTGCGGGCTGGCAGACCTATAGCCAAGAGATTCTGGCCTTACAGCAGAATATCGACCAGCAGGTCTGGCAGCGTGTGCTCAACACCCTCGCGGAATGTAAAGGTAAGATAGCCGTGACCGGCGTCGGCACCTCGGGTATCGCGGCACGCAAAGTGGCGCACATGCTGGCCTGTGTCGAGCAACCGGCGATTTACCTCAATCCGACTGACGCCGCCCACGGCGATCTCGGTTTCCTGCGCAGCGACGACGTGGTTATCATGATTTCGCGAGGGGGGAATTCGGAAGAGCTGACTCGTCTGTTGCCAACCCTTGCCAGCAAAGGGGTGACGCTGATTAGCGTGACGGAGAATCTGGATTCGGCCATTGCGCTGGCTTCAAAGCTGGTGTTGAAGACCCATATCCAGCGGGAAATTGACCCGCTGGATATGCTCGCCACCACCTCGATTGTGCTGGTGCTGGCTATCTTCGACGCGATTTGTGGCTGCATCATGCTGCGCAACGGCTTTGATAAGCAGACGCTGCTGACGGTTCACCCCGGCGGCAACGTTGGTAAAACCTTGCGTGAGAATGAAGCCTAGTCGCCTTTCAGATCAGGTCAGTGCTTCAGCTCGTCAGTCACAATATTGGCAATAATCTGGATGGCCCGCGCGGTGTGCGGGCCCCATTCAAACGAGGTATTGATACGAATACAGTGCCGGTAGCGATCGTCCACCGCGAACATGGTGCCGGGCGCAATGCTCACTCCCTGCGCCAGCGCACGCTGATAGACCTTCGCCGCATCCACCTTTTCGCCTAAATCCAGCCATAAAAAATATCCCCCTTGCGGCTGAGACACAGACACGCTCGACGGAAAAGTCTCGGTGATGGCGTTGAACATCGCCATTTGTCTCTGTTCCAGCTGGCGACGCAGGCGGCGCAGATGGGTGTCATAGCCGCCCTGCTGCATATAGTCGGCCAACGCCAGCTGAACCGGCACGCTGGCTGACAAGGTGCTCATCAGCTGCAATCGCTGGATGCGCGCGGCGTAGGCCCCCGCCGCCACCCAGCCAACGCGAAAGCCGGGAGCCAGACATTTTGAGAATGAGGAGCAGTGCAGAATTTCACTGCGATTTTCCGACGCTTTGAGCGGCATAGGTCGCTCACCGCCGAAGTACAGCTCGCCATAAACATCATCTTCAATCAGCGCCACGCCGTGGGCCTGCAAAATCGCCACCAGCCGGGCCTTCTTCTCTACCGACAGCGTGCAGCCGAGAGGGTTCTGGAAGTTGGACATCAGCCAGCAGGCTTTGATCGGATAGGTATCTAGCGCCTGCTCCAAGGCGTCGAGATCCATGCCGTTGCGCACGTCGGTCGGGATCGCCACGGCTTTCAGCTTACGGCGCTCAATCGCCTGTAGCACCCCATAGAACGCGGGCGACTCAATCGCCACCCAGTCTCCCGGCTCGGTGACGGCTTGCAGGCTGAGGCCCAGCGACTCCATGGCCCCCGAGGTAATGACAATTTCGTCCGGCGGCACTTCCATGCCGTTTTGGGCGTAACGCTGGGCTATGTTGCGGCGCAGCTCTTCGTTGCCCGGCGGCAGGTTGGCCATGGCGCTATGAGGCGACATACGGCGCACCGCGCTGGCCAGGGAGCGGGCAAGGCGCGGCTGGGGGAACAAAGTTGGGTCCGGGAATGCCGAGCCTAAAGGCACCACCGACGGGTCTTGGCCGCCTTTGAGAATGTCGAAAATGGCGTCATTAACATCCACCTGCTCGGCGGCGTGCAGAGTTTGATTGGCGCGGCGATTCAGCTCGCGCACCTTGCGCGGCGCGACGTAATAGCCCGACTGCGGCCGGGCAACGATTACGCCCTGACTTTCCAGCAGCTGGTACGCCTGTAGGACGGTCATCAAGCTCAGGCCGGACTGTTTACAGCTATCTCGCAGCGACGGCAGTTTGTCGCCGGGCAGCCACACCTGTGAATCAATCTGCCGACGCAGGGTCTGCGCCAGATTTTCATAACGAGAAAGTGCCATAGAGTCATTCACTGTTATAGATAATGTTAATGAAATGCCAACTATTATAGGCAGATTGGTTAATTCATGGCGAACGAAACCGAGGTTAAACGGAGAATGATTAGTTTAGGTGTCGTCTGGTGGCCAAACATTAACCGTGATAATGTTTTTGCAACCCGCTTTGCGGTCGGATAATTCTGAGCAAGTGCTAAGGGATCGTTTGCAACCTTACGCTTTCTAAACGTTTTCTCCACTTTCGGCGGAAAAACGTTAGCGCACCTTTCACTCTTTTACATCTTCCTCGTATTACTATTCATTCATAGGTTTAGACTTTCCTTCGTCAACACAAAACGGGCAACGTGCCTGAAACCCTATGAGGAATCTAATAATGCGTAAACTTACCGCAATGATTGTGGCTTCAACTCTGGCTCTGAGCTCGGCTTCTTTCGCTTTCGCCGCTGACACTACGCCAGCACCTGATGCACCTGCCCCTCAAGGCAAAATGATGCACCATAAAGGCCCGCACCACATGAACCCGTTCGCTGGCCTGAACCTGACTGAGCAGCAAAAAACTCAGATGAAAGAGATCATGAAAGACAACGGCGCACGCCCTGACCGCGCGGCCATGAAAGCGCAGATGGACACCATGCACGGCCTGGTCGCCTCTGACAGCTTCGATGAAGCCAAAGTGAAATCGCAGATTGATACCATCACCCAGGCGCAGTCCCAGCACATGCTAGAACGCGCCCGTGCTGAGAACAAAATGTACAACCTGCTGACGCCAGAGCAGAAGAAACAGTTCAATGAGAACTACCAGAAGCGCGCTGAGAAAATGGAAAAAATGCGCGACCATAAACCAGGCCAGCCAAAACCGGCTGCTGCTGAATAATCGCTTAACCGCTCAGGCTCAACCGGTCAGCCCTGCTGGCCGGTTTTTTTGTATTTATTCATCTTATTGCGCATTTTTTCTGTACTCCCCGCCCCCTTACCCAACGAAATCCCAAGCCATATCACAATTCTGTTGTTCTCATTTCACCTGTCGCCGCCAAGCCACTACCTTAAAACTGGGATTTAAGCTGATCGTTCAGGAACTTCTGCGCTGCGGTTGAGCATGTTCCATTCATACCTCACCCAAACTCTGCACCTATAAAACATAAAACGGGCCTACAGGACCCGTGACACAAGGAGTAGTACACATGAAAAGCGTCAAGTCTGGGATAACCTGGCTGGTAGTGGCGTTAATCGGCGCCTTTGCCTTTGGCATGTTGGCCCTCAGCCGTGGAGAGCACGTCAACGCGGTGTGGCTGGTAATAGCCGCCATTGCTTGTTACAGCATCGCCTATCGTTTCTACAGTCTGTTTATCGCCAAGAAAGTGTTCGAACTGGATGACCGCCGCATGACGCCCGCCGAGCGCCACAATGACGGTCTGGACTATGTTCCCACCAATAAATGGGTGCTGTTCGGCCACCACTTTGCAGCAATTGCCGGTGCAGGCCCGCTGGTCGGCCCGATCCTGGCCGCGCAGATGGGCTTCTTGCCGGGCACTATCTGGATCCTGGTCGGCGTGATGCTGGCGGGCGCGGTGCAAGACTTCCTTATTCTGTTCATCTCAACCCGCCGCGATGGTCGCTCGCTGGGTGAAATGGCCAAGCAGGAGCTGGGGCAATTCGCCGGAGTGATCACCATGCTAGGCGCGCTGGGCGTGATGATTATTATCCTGTCCGCGCTGGCTCTGGTGGTGGTTAAAGCGCTGGCAGACAGCCCGTGGGGCCTGTTCACCATCGCCGCCACCATTCCCATCGCGCTGTTTATGGGCGTTTATATGCGTTTCCTGCGCCCGGGCAAAATTGCCGAAGTATCGATTATTGGCTTCGTGCTGATGATGCTGGCGATTATTTACGGCGGCAACGTAGCGGCGGATCCTTACTGGGGGCCGTTCTTCACGCTGCACGGCACCACGCTGACCTGGGTGTTGGTGATTTACGGCTTTATCGCCTCGGTTCTGCCGGTTTGGCTGCTGCTGGCCCCGCGTGATTACCTCTCTACCTTCCTGAAAATCGGCGTCATTGCCGGGTTGGCGGTGGGCATCGTATTTGCTATGCCTGAAATGAAAATGCCCGCGGTAACTAAGTTTATCGACGGCAGCGGCCCGGTGTTCTCCGGCGGCCTTTTCCCGTTCCTGTTTATCACCATTGCCTGCGGCTCCATTTCGGGTTTCCACGCGCTGGTTTCCAGCGGCACCACGCCTAAGCTGGTCGAGCGCGAAAGCCATATCCGCTTTATCGGCTACGGCGCGATGCTGATGGAGTCCTTCGTGGCGATTATGGCGATGATCTGCGCCTCGGTTATCGATCCGGGCGTCTATTTCGCCATGAACTCACCGGCAGCGCTGATTGGCACCACGGTAGAGAGTGCCTCTCAGGTGATTAACAGCTGGGGCTTTGTGGTGACGCCGGACACGCTGGCGCTGATTGCCAAAGACGTGGGTGAGAACTCCATTCTCTCCCGCGCCGGTGGCGCACCGACCTTTGCCGTGGGCATGGCGCACATCATCACCGAAGTGTTTAATAGCCGCGCCATGATGGCGTTCTGGTATCACTTCGCCATCCTGTTCGAAGCCCTGTTCATCCTTACCGCCGTGGATGCCGGTACCCGCGCCTGCCGTTTTATGGTGCAAGACTTGGTGGGCGTCGCCGTGCCTTCGCTGGCCAATAACCGCTCTTGGGTTGGCACTATAGCCGGAACCACCGTGGCGGTCGCTGGCTGGGGCTTCTTTGTCTATCAGGGCGTGGTCGACCCACTGGGCGGCATAAACACGCTGTGGCCGCTGTTTGGTATCGGCAACCAGATGCTGGCGTCGATGGCCTTGATCCTCGGCACCGTGGTGCTGTTTAAAATGAAGAAGCAGCGCTATGCGTGGGTAACCATTCTGCCGACCGTGTGGCTGTTTGTGACCTCTATGACGGCGGGCTGGCAGAAGATTTTCCACGAGAAGCCGTCGATCGGTTTCCTCGCTCAGGCGAAGAAATTCTCGGCAGGCATCGACAGCGGTGAAATCATTAAACCGGCCAAAACTCTTGCCGATATGCACACCATCGTGATTAACAATCAGATCAACGCCGCGCTGTGCGCCTTCTTTATGCTGGTCGCCGTCACCATGCTGGTGTCGTCGTTCTTCGTGATCCGCCGCGCACTGAACTCCGCCACCCCGACCGTGCATGAAACCGCCGTGGTACAACGCCGGGAGGCCCGCAATGTCTGAAAACTGTTTACTGTTGAAAGCGCCGCGGCCCGCGGCGTTCGTCATCCATCACTGCCAGCCGCTGTTTGTGGTCGAGCCTCGCCCAAAGAACGCTTTGCAGTGGCTAAGACTCGCCGGACGCCGCGCCGCCCAAAGCTTCCGGCTGATGGTTGGAGTGCAGGATTACGGCAACTACGTGGCGCACTTTCGCGTTCGCCACCCAAGAGGCACCCCGCTGTCGGAACGCGAGTTTCATCGCAGATGTTTGGAAGCCAGATTTCCGAGTGAAGGCGGCAAGATGGGGAAATGCCCATGTTAGGATCAGGTGGGTGAACTGCTGTTCACCTTTTTAAGTTTAAGGTCAAGGTCGTGCGCTGCCGCCACACCGGCCTTAAGGTCAAAACCGTGGGCTCGCCGCCCACACTGGCCCAAAGGTCAAGGTCGTGCGCTGCCGCCACACCGGCCTTAAGGGGCGCCTATCGCCGCGCCCCTTAAGAATCCCCGGCTCTTTACTGCGCGCTCCGCTCGCTGGACGGACGTGTTTCAGGGGCTTCCGTTATTCACCGCAAAATGTCGCCGCTTAGGCGGTGCCTTCGCTTCAGGCTTCGAGCCATAGGTCTCGAACCGTTCGCTCAGCGCCATTTTTGACTGCGGTTTAGAGGCATCTCAGCCGTGCCGTTTCAGTGATTTTGCTTTGCTCCTCCGCTATTTAGGAGATGAGCAGAAAAAAAATCCACTGAAACGGCACGGTATAAATGCCAGTAAGTCGCGTTCAGAAGTGACGCCGAGCAAGAGGTGGAAAACCGCGCGTTAGTTTGCGCGGGTTGTAATCCCGCCGCGAGGGAACCGCCTAAGCGGCGCCACTTCGCGGCGAACACAATGGCCGCTGGAACATGTCCATTCCAACCCTGCGCAGCCTCGATCTTGCAGCAGCAAAAAAACGCAGGATTCCAAAGGGTTTCGTTTAAAACCCTTTGGGCCAGTGTGGGCGGCGAGCCCACGGTTTTGAATTTGAATTTGAATTTGAATTTGAAGTTAAAAAGCGCCCCCGGGCAGCAGCCCCTACTTACTTAATTCTCGCCATTTGGTCATCCAAATTCACTTTCCCCTTGATGGCTTTGTTCTTCACTCTGCGCGACCACATCGCGGTAATAATCGGTACCAGAATCGAGGTTACGATGACCGAGGTGGCGACCAGCGCGGTGGCTGCCGGGGCGGCGGCTTTGAACTGGGGGACCATCTCGGCGATTAACACCGGGGTGGCGACGGCGGCTCCGGCGGAACTTGATGCTGCGATGCCTGCCGTGCCGTCACCTCCACCGATAAACTTGTCGGCCAGAATCAGCGGGATGCCGGTGACGATAATCACCGCGATACCCAGTGCGATACCTAACAGGCCGGTTTGTGCAATCACCGCCAGATTGATGGTATTCCCCAAAGCGAAAGCGAAGAATGGGATCAGCGTCTGCACGGCTTTGCCGAAGAACTCGCGCAATTCAGAATCAAGATTACCCAACGCAAACCCAACCAGGAAAGGCAGAACGGCGCCGACGAATACGTGAGGTTCGAAAGAGGCGATACCGGCAGTGCCGAGGATGATCATGGTCATCAACGGGCCGGATTCCAGAGACATCAGCACGAAAGCGCCCGCCTCTTCTTTGGTGCCGTATTGCTGCATCACCGAGGCGTACAGGCCGCCGTTGGTCATATCCATCGCCGCCACTAAGGCCAGCGTAGACAGCCCGGCGAAGAAGCCAAACTCGACGCCGTTTTCCGGAATAAAGTGCGACGCCAACGCGGCGACCACCCAGGCCACGGCGATTTTAGTCACCACCAGCGTGCCGGATTTACGCAGCACCGTCCCCGTGGCGCTGAGCTTGATTGACGCGCCCATACAGAAGAACCACACCGCCAGAATCGGCACGGTGCCGGAAATCAGCCCGTTGGTGAATGACCCGAAATATTTACCCGCGTCCGGCGCAAAGGTATGGCAAAGGGCACCGATAAACAGCGGCACCAGCATCATCCCACCGGGAATTTTTTCTATAGCACGTTTGATTTGCATGTTGTTTCCACCTGATCGTTTTATTCGCTCACGGCACTGTTTTGCCAGCGCCGGGCGGTGTTGTAGTGAAAGCTAGGGTTAAGGGTGTAACGTGCCATTCCCGGTTGGCGTGACGACTTGGTTCTCTCATCGGCTCTTTCAATGATCGCTAAGGTATCCATTTCCGGAAGTTATAAAAGTGATCAAACACATATTTTTGAAACGACGTTTCTTTTTTATAGATCGCTAGTTTCATTTAAATGTCTGGAGGATTTTCAGGCATAAAAAAACCCGCGTCGGGGATGCCGAGGCGGGTTAGATAAGTCGATGAGTAGAGTGCGGAATTAATCCAGCGTGCTGCGCCCGAAAGCCTGTTGCCAGTCATTGTCGAACTGCGCCACGGCGGCGGTCACGGCGGGCGTGGTCAGCAGCTGCTCGGCGACGTCCACCGGCAGAGTGATTGACTGACAGCCCGCGAGCAAGCAGTCCATCGCCTGACGCGGCGTGCGGAAACTGGCGGCCAGCACTTTAGCGCCGGGCGCATGCAGGCTCAGTAGCTGTTGCAGCTCTGTCACCATGGCGATGCCGTCACCGCCCTGCGCGTCCAGACGGTTGACATAGGGCGCGACATATTCCGCCCCGGCCAGCGCAGAAAGTAACCCCTGCCCCGCGCCATAAACCGCCGTTCCCAGCGTGGGAATGTTCATCAGCTTGAGCTTTTTGATCGCCGCCAAGCCTTCCGCCGTCACCGGAACTTTGACCACTAAACCCGGCACGCGCTGGGTCATGCTCACCGCTTCGGCAACCATTTGCTCGGCATCAGACGCCAGCACCTGCGCAAAGAGTTTGCCGGTTCCGCCCAGAGCATCACGCAAGGCAGGCAGGACTTCCCATAGCGATTTGCGCTCTTTCGCCACAATGCTCGGGTTGGTAGTAACACCCTGCAACGGCAGGATGCGTGATAGTCGTTTTACCGCGCCAACGTCGGCGGTATCCAGATAAAGCTCCATCCCTCTCTCCTTAAACTTGTGAACCAAAACAAAGTATCGATGAGTCTACTCTTTCAAACGCCTATTTTGTTGATCGCAGTCAAAATCACTTTCGAATGAAAGTAGCTTAATTGCGAAAGAAAATAAATAGGCCGTTTTTGCTTGGAGTACCTCGATGATTTTTAACCTTCAACGCTATTCAACCCACGACGGGCCGGGAGTGCGTACCGTGGTGTTCCTCAAAGGCTGTTCTCTGGGCTGCACCTGGTGCCAGAACCCGGAGAGCCGCTCGGCCGAGCCGGACATTTTGTTCGACCCGCGCTTATGCAGTGAAGGCTGCAGCTACTGCGCCAGCGCCTTTCCGCACGCTATTAATGTAGAAGACGGCAAGCTGATTATCCGCCGCGAGAACTTCAGCGCCGCCGACCGGGCCGCCATTGAGCGCGTCTGCCCCGCCGGGGCCTTGAGCCTGTGCGGCGAGTCGGCGGATGTAGACCATCTGATGCAGCAGATCCTGCGCGACAAAGCCTTCTATCTGCGCACCGGCGGTGGCGTCACCCTATCTGGCGGCGAGCCTTTCATGCAGCCGCAGGTGACTCACCGGCTATTGCAACGCTGCCGCCAAGAGGGGTTGCACACGGCGGTTGAAAGCTGCCTGCACGTGCCGTGGAAATACATCGAACCCTCACTGGACGTGCTGGATCTGCTGCTGGCCGACTTAAAGCACGTAGATGAAACGGCGTTTGAACGCCTGACCGGCGGCTCGGCCAAGCGCGTGCTGGATAATTTCCGCCGACTGGCTCATGCCGGGCAGTCGCTGATTGTCCGCGTGCCGCTGATCCCTGACTTCAATGCCGACCGCGCCTCGGTACGGGCGATTGTCGACTTCGCCGCTGAGGAAACCGGCTGCCAGGAGATCCATTTTCTGCCTTACCACACGCTGGGCATCAATAAATACGCTCTGCTCAACCAACCCTATCTGGCCCCGCGCCAGCCGCTGAATGACCCCGATCTGCTGACGTTTGCCCAAGATTACGCCGCCGAAAAGGGGCTGACTGCCCTACTAAGAGGATAATAATAATGACTCAACTGAAGCTGGAACATCTGTCTGACCGCATCAAAGCACACAAAGAGGCGCTGATTCATATCGTCAAACCGCCTATCTGTACCGAACGCGCGCAGCACTATACCCATGTTTATCAACAGCATGCCAACAAACCGCTGGCCGTGCGCCGGGCAATGGCGCTGGCCGAGCATCTGCAACAACGCACCATCTGGATTAAGCACGACGAGTTAATCATCGGCAACCAAGCCAGTGAAGTGCGCGCCGCGCCGATTTTCCCTGAGTACACTGTCGGCTGGATTGAAAGTGAAATTGACGCACTGGGCGACAGGCCGGGAGCCGGTTTCTCGGTCAGCGAAGCGAACAAGGACATCCTTCACCAGCTGTGCCCGTGGTGGCGCGGCCAGACGGTTCAAGATCGCTGCTACGGCATGTTCACCGATGAGCAGAAGGCCCTGCTCGACAGCGGCATCGTCAAGGCGGAAGGCAATATGACCTCCGGCGACGCGCATCTGGCGGTCAACTTCCCGCTGCTGCTCGATCTCGGGCTGGACGGGCTGCGCAACAAAGTGGCCGAGCGCCGCGAACGGCTGCAACTCACCGACTGGGAAGACCTGCATAAAGAGCAGCTGCTGAAGGCGATTGATATCACGCTAGCGGCGGTGGGCGAGCACATCCTGCGTTTTGCTGCGCTGGCGCGGAAAATGGCGGCGACGGAGAGCCGCGAAGCGCGCCGCAGCGAACTGCTGAGCATGGCCGAAAACTGCGAGCTTATTGCCCACCAGCCGCCGCAGACCTTCTGGCAGGCGTTGCAGCTGTGCTACTTCATCCAACTGATTCTGCAAATCGAATCCAACGGCCACTCGGTCTCCTTCGGTCGCCTCGACCAATATCTCTATCCTTACTATCGCCGCGATGTGGAAGTGGCTGAAACCCTGAGCCGCGATGCCGCCATTGAGCTTTTACAAAGCTGCTGGCTGAAGCTGCTGGAGGTCAACAAAATCCGCTCCGGCACCCACTCCAAAGCCTCGGCGGGCAGCCCGCTGTACCAAAATGTCACCATTGGCGGCCAGCAGTGGCGCGACGGCCAGATCAGTGACGCCGTCAACCCACTCTCTTACGCCATTCTGGAGTCATGCGGCCAGTTGCGCTCTACCCAGCCCAATCTCAGCGTGCGCTATCACGCCGGGATCAGCGATGACTTCCTCGACGTCTGCGTACAGGTGATTCGCTGCGGCTTCGGCATGCCGGCTTTCAATAATGATGAAATTGTCATTCCTGAATTCATCAAACTCGGCGTCGAGCCGCAGGACGCCTATGACTACGCCGCGATTGGCTGCATCGAAACCGCCGTCGGCGGCAAGTGGGGCTATCGCTGCACCGGCATGAGTTTCATCAACTTCGCCCGCGTAATGCTAGCGGCGCTGGAGCAAGGCAAAGACGCCAAAAGCGGCCGCTGCTTCCTGCCGCAGCAGCGCGGGCTGTCGCTGGGTAACTTCGACAATTTCGAACAGGCCTTCGCCCAGTGGGATGAGCAGATCCGCTACTACACCCGCAAATCGATTGAAGTGGAGTGCGTGGTGGATACCGTGCTGGAAGAAAATGCCCACGACATCTTATGCTCGGCGCTGGTTGATGACTGCATTGAGCGCGGCAAAACCATCAAACAGGGTGGTGCGAAATATGATTGGGTGTCGGGCTTACAGGTGGGGATCGCCAATCTGGGCAACAGTCTGGCAGCAGTCAAAAAGCTGGTGTTCGAGCAGGGTCAGGTTGGTCAGCAAGAGCTGGCGGCGGCGCTGGCGTCCGACTACGACGGGCTAGACGGCGAGCGCCTGCGCCAGCGACTCATCAACGGCGCGGACAAATATGGCAATGACTGCGACGAGGTAGACGACCTGCTGGTTCGCGCTTATCAGTGCTATATCGACGAGCTGTCGAACTATCACAACACCCGATTTGGGCGCGGCCCGATTGGCGGCACCTATTACGCGGGCACCTCATCAATTTCCGCCAACGTGCCTTTCGGCGCCGCCACCACCGCCACGCCGGATGGTCGCAAAGCCTTCACCCCGCTGGCTGAGGGTGCCAGCCCCTCTTCCGGTACGGACCATCTTGGGCCAACGGCGGTGTTCAACTCCCTCGGAAAACTGCCGACCGAGGCGATCCTCGGCGGCGTGTTGCTCAATCAGAAGTTGAACCCGGCTTCGCTGGAAAACCCGCACGACCGGCAAACGCTGATGCTCATGCTACGCACTTTCTTTGAAGAGCATCGCGGCTGGCACGTGCAGTACAACATTGTGTCGCGCGAAACTTTGCTGAAAGCCAAAGAGACGCCGCAGCATTACCGGGATTTAGTGGTGCGCGTCGCCGGATACTCGGCATTTTTCACGGCCTTATCACCTGAAGCACAGGATGATATCATCGCCCGTACCGAGCACTCGCTCTAACCCTTCCCTACCACAATGCGGGTAATCGACAGGTTGCCCGCTGTTTCGGAATCGCATGAACGACAGACAGCAGATTATTTTGCAATGGGTGAATGATAAACAGCGGGTTAGCGTCAGCACGCTGGCGCAGGTATGTCAGGTATCAGAAGTGACCATTCGCCATGATCTGACTTTGCTCGAAGGGCGCAACTATCTGCGCCGAGAGCACGGGTTTGCCGTGGCGGTGCAGACCGATGATGTGGACCAGCGCATGATGTCCAATTTTGGCCGCAAGCAAAAGCTGGCCCAATATGCCGCGTCGCTGATCCAAGAGGGTGAAACCGTATTTTTCGAAAGCGGCAGCAGCGTCGCGCTGTTGGCGCAATATCTGAGTGATAAGCGCAGCCTGACGGTGGTCACGGTCAGCAGCTACATCGCCACCCTATTAAAAAGCATGCCGTGCGAGGTGATTTTGCTCGGCGGGATGTATCAGAAAGCCAGCCAGACGCTGGTCGGCCCCCTGACCAAACTCTGCTTGCAGCAGGTCAACTTCAGCAAAGCATTTATTGGTATCGACGGCTATACCCCTGAAACCGGCTTCACCGGCCGCGATATGCTGCGCGCCGACATCGTCAACGCCGTGCTGGCCAAAGGCGTGGAAAATATCGTGCTGACCGATTCCAGCAAGTTTGGCCAGATAACCGGCCACTCCCTCGGCCCTATGCGCCACATCAGCCGGGTGATCACCGATGACCAACTTGCCATCCCCGTGAGGCAGCATCTCACCAGCGCCGGGATTACGGTGGATTGCATCAGCCAATAATGAGGTTTTTGTGCTTTGACCCAAAGACTTTGCAGTGAATTAGGACTATTCACCTAGTGCAAAAATGCCAATTTCATTAGTTTTATTCCACTGGGTCGCTATTGCGCCCGGTGAAAATGTGAAATTGAGCAAGTTGAGATAACTGTTTGACCCACTCTGAATATTGTTAGTTTTTCGCGGAGGTCTCGCGTTAAACACCCAGGTGATAGCGGCAATATTGCGTTGGTTAATTTCTCAGCGAAATATTGGTTATTACCTATACTTATGAGTGTGTCGGAGAGTTAATCCTATTAAGGAGAGTTACCATGATGCAATTATCAAGTCTTACTTCTAAACGTATTGCCAGCATTGCTTTAGTGATGACCTTGGCAATGTCAGTCACTGCTTGTGGCAACTGGTCTAAACGCGACCGTAATACCGCCATTGGTGCGGGTGCCGGTGCATTGGGTGGTGCAGTACTGACCGATGGCAGTACTTTAGGGACATTAGGTGGTGCAGCAGTCGGCGGGATCGTAGGACATCAGGTCAGTAAATAGTAGTAAAGAATGGTTAAAGCAGAATAAAGGATTAAAACAAAAATAGGTTATTTGCTTTTTTCAGGTCTTTTTAATTTGTCTTCTACTAAGAAGACAAACCGGTATTCTCAAGATGCTGCTTTGATGAGAGAGCAGCATTTTGGCAATCACGTTTTTAATTTGTCTTTCCGGGTGAAATCGGCAAAAAAATAAAAATTTTTGCCGATTTAGCGCTGCCTCTGACATGCAGCCAATATCAGCCACCGGCTAATTTCACCTTCATGCCTTTGGCTTCAAGCAGCTGTTTGAGCAAATCCCGCTTATCCCCCTGAATCTCGATCACCCCCTCTTTCACCGAACCGCCGCAGCCGCACTTCTTCTTCAGCTCAGCAGCCAGTTTCTCCAGATCGGCGTCATCACCGTCTACGCCGGTGATCAGGCAAACGCCCTTGCCTTTGCGCCCGCTGGTCTGGCGCTGAATACGCACAATACCGTCACCTTTCGGGCGTTCTACTTTGGCTTTTGGCTCATCAATTCGGCCGGTATCTGTGGAGTACACCAGACGGCTGTTATCATCATTTTTCATTGGCTGGCCTTAACGCAGTGAAGCGCGAATATCACGCAGAGTCTGGGCTGGATCGGCAGATTGGGTGATCGGACGCCCAATCACCATATAGTCGACGCCCGCCGTCAGTGCCTCAACGGGAGTCATCACGCGACGCTGGTCGTCGGCTTTGCTGCCCGCCGGGCGGATCCCTGGCGTCACCAGTTTAAACTCTTGCCCCAGCGCGGCTTTGAAACGGCTGGCTTCCTGCGCGGAGCACACCACGCCGTCCAGGCCGCAGTCGCGTGTCAGGCGCGCCAAACGCTCGGCGTAGTCCGCCGGAGAGAGTTGAATACCTAGATCAGCCAAATCGCTGCCTTCCATGCTGGTCAGCACGGTGACGGCAATCAACAGGGGCGCGTCGGCCCCGAATGAGGTTAACGCCTCTTTGGCGGCAGTCATCATGCGTGCCCCGCCGCTGGCGTGAACATTCACCATCCACACGCCGAGATCGGCGGCGGCAGCCACCGCGTGGGCGGTAGTGTTAGGAATGTCGTGGAATTTCAAATCGAGGAATACGTCAAAACCGCGTGATTGCAGGTCTTTAACGATTTGCGGGCCGAAGTGGGTGAACATCTCTTTACCCACTTTTAGACGGCAATCGCGCGGGTCGATGCGATCGGCAAAGGCCAGCGCCGCCGACTTATCGGCGTAGTCGAGAGCAACGACAATGGGTGAGGATTTTAAGTCATTGTTATGGATATTATTTTCAGACTTCATGTCGTCAACCTCTTGTCAGTTTTTAAGGATATCGGGCTAAGGCAAATTCATCAGTGGAAAAAGCCGCCCGCATTTTACCTGTCATCTCCCCTAAATCCCAGTCGCGCGTTGTGTTACATTTTTATGAATTATTTGTTACACACTAGACAGCTTAACTTTGCTGACATAGCGTAAAGCTTTAGGCTGAAGGAAATAGAATAAAATGAGCGAGATATCTACCCTGACCATCAAGATACCTGTGGAATTAAAAGAGTTAATTCGTGCCGCAGCGGCTGAATCAGAGCGTTCATTAAGTGCCGAAGTGTGCGAGCGCCTAGAGGAAAGCTTTGCACCGAAGGGGAAAAAGGCCGCCAAAAATCCAGAACATGAAATCGACAACCAGCACACCAGCGAAAACACCGAACCGGCGCTGACTCAAAAAGAGATCAAAAAACTCCGCACCCTGCTGGTCTCCGTTCGCAAGACCATCAGTAAGAAGAAGTAGTCTTTATAGGTAGCAACATAAGCAGCAATGCCGAAGGCTCCTCAAAATCATTCGAGTTGTATCAAGGCGGCAATTGAACGAAGCCCGCGACAGCTCGAATAACAGAGGTAGATGCAGGAAGTTTTCGCCCTACCCGATCACCGGAAATCCTCTAAGTCATTCGTGTTGGGTCAAGGCGGCAACGATGTGAATCCCCAGGAACTGACAAAAGTCAGTGACTGGGGTGAGCAGAGGAAGCCAACGCAGAAGCAGCGCGAAGGACGACGAGGATTTTTATTGGCCGTCGAGACCACGGATAGGCTTGATGGTCGACCAAGCACGGCAAGACGGGCAATGCCAATACAACGAATGCGCGGTAAACCCACACTTATGGCAGCGATAGCGCGGCTTAGTGCGGATCTGCTCCCCTACCATGTCACGCAGTAAGACCAGACTCTCCTTGGCACGCCCCTCTTCTGCATCCGCCAGATGGTAATCCATCAGGTGATGGAACACGCGCATGGTCGGATGGCGCTGAAGCTGGCGGTTGATGTACAACTGCGCTACTTCGCGGCCTTCGGCTTGCTGGATTATCTCAGCCAGAATCAGCTCGGCGCTGGCCCCGGTGTTTTCATCCACGCAGCGTTTGAGGAATTCGGCCCACGCCTGCAGCTGGCCTAAGTGCTGATAGCACTCTTGCAGCATCGGCAAGGTTTCGCTCACCAGCTCTTTATCTTGCTCCAGCACGCGTTTTAAGGCGTCCGCGGCCTTAGCGTAGTCGCCCTGAGCCATCAGGATGCGACCCTGCATGATCGAGACGCGGGCGCAGAGTTTGTCGGCCGAGGCGGCTTTCTTCAGCAGGCCGGTGGCTTTATCTAGGTCGTCGCTGGACATGGCTTGCAGCGCCAGTTCACACCAGAAATGGGCAATCTCTTTGCGGCGATTGTCTTTACCCAGCTTAACCAGACGCTCGGCCACCTCGATGGCGCTTTGCCAGTCGCTGGTCGCCTGATGAATGACCAACAGCTGCTCCAGAGCAAAGACTTGGTAGTCCTGCTCTTTCACCAGCTGGTTGAACATGTCTTCTGCGCGGTCATACAGCCCGGCAGCCATGTAGTCACGGCCCAGTTGCTGCACGGCAAGCAGACGTTGTTCGAAGGTCAGCGAGGCGCTTTCCATCAATGACTGATGGATGCGGATGGCGCGGTCAACTTCACCACGCGAACGGAACAGGTTGCCCAGCGTTAAGTGAGCCTCGACGGTACTGCTGTCCTCTTTAAGCATTTCAAGGAACAGGTCGACGGCTTTATCTTGTTGGTTGGACAGCAAAAAGTTAACGCCCGCCACGTACTCACGCGACAGGCGGTTAGCATTTTCCTGTTTATCCTGCTGAGAACTTCTGCGCCCCATGTACCAGCCATAGGCGGCCGCAACGGGCAACAACAGAAACAGCAGCTCTAACATAAAGGATTATTCCTTACTGATAACAGTAGGCGTGACAGTGGGAACAACCACAGGTTCAGGTTCGATTTGCTGTTCCAGACGCTTGATTTTACGCTGAGCGCGGCCTAGAGACAGGCGAACGCGCAGATAGAACAGACCACAGATCACCCAACCCAGCACGAAGCCGGTCGCAAATAGCACAGCCAGCAGCGTGGAGACGCGATAGTCGCCCTGCGCCAGCAGATAATTGAAAGTTACCACCTGATCGTTGTGGGCGCCGAGGGTGATGGATATCACCAACACGACCAACACAACTAAAAATATCAGCAAATATTTCACATTCATTCCTGTAATGCCGGATGTACCGGATGAATTATGCCAAAAATACGCGTCCTAACCTAATAAGTTAGCATTTCCAAACAAAGCTGGGAAATGCTCAGAACGGATAAAACCGACTTAGGATAAACTTCAGACAAAAGCGTAGCATAACTCCCTATTTGGCCTAGCGCCCCACAGTAAAAAGGGCGTGATAGTTAATATATGGGGACGCCACTCCCCGGTTAAAAGGGTAAACGGCCAGTTGTTGCCCTGCGCCGTCTACCCTGAGGGGCTATTTTGTCTCTTCGGCCTCGCGCTCGGCTATCTCGCGCTGCTCTGCCGGAGGCGGCTTGAGTGGCCCAATAAACCTTTCCGTCAGCCAACAGGCGATGATCACCAGCACCGCGCTTATGGCGGTAGAGGCCATCAAGTCTCGCGGCCAGTGCATGCCGAGCATCAAACGGCTGCCCATTACAATTACTGCCCAGGCCATCATAAAGGCCACGGTTTTGAAGTGGCGACGCGGCCAGAGAATACCCAGAGCCAGCAGCGCCCAGGTAGCGGCGAACATGGTGTGGCCCGATGGGAAGGCGTAGCCAGTGTCACTCTGCCAGCTCTTTTTCAGCCATTTCGGCAGGTCGCTGTCATCCCCCAGCAAGGCTTTCACCTCTTTGCCCCGCTCCTTGCCTTTCATGGCGTAGAACTCCAGCACGTCCATCTCATGAGAAGTGCCCAGCCATGCCACATAAGGGCGCGGCTCCTTGACCTCTGCCTTGATGAAATCCTTCACATACTGGCCGATGACAACGGACGCGCAGAGAATAACCACCAGCATTACCGCCGCCTTGAGCCGGAAACGCAGGCACCACAGGAACCAGGCGCAAAACACGAGGGTGGTGAGAATGCCCCAAGGCTCACTCACGGTTTCCGTCACCCAGAACAGCGGGCGCAAAATGTCCGGATTCAGCCCCGGCGTCCATAACCATCCCGAAGCCCACACGACGGCGGGCATGGCCAATAGAATCACTGTGCCTAGCAAGACACGTCTGACAATGTGATACATAAGCATCCTTAAACAGCCAAAGAATCGCAGTGTAACAATCTTGTTACTGCTTAACATCTAATAAGAAAATCGGCTTTTGCTGCGACCGATAATTCATAACTTATGACGTAATCATTCAAATATTCGCGCTAAGCGCCGCTGCGATTTGTGGCAGAATATTCATAGGATTGTTGCAATCTCTGCTGTCGCTGAGATTTTTACTGGTCAATCCGCGCATTGGAACGTAGCATGCGCAACAATAAATAAAATACTGAACGTTAATAAACACTCTATCACCCTCACCTGCGACCCCGCGCTAAGATTGCGATGAAATGACGCAACCCGGCATGAAAGATGAGGAGTTACTCAGCATTATTCGCGCTGCGGCAAGGCAGTAACCGAATGAATGAGAGTCGCTAACGCAGCCCCAGCGTGAAGGATGAAGAGTATTGGAGTATAAAATGCAGCTGAAACGTGTGGCAGAAGCCAAATTACCTACACCATGGGGTGATTTCCTGATGGTGGGTTTCGAAGAACTGGCAACCGGTCACGACCATCTGGCACTGGTTTTTGGTGATATTACTGGCGACACGCCGGTACTCGCTCGCGTTCATTCCGAATGCCTGACGGGAGACGCGCTGTTCAGCCTGCGCTGTGATTGTGGTTTCCAACTGGAAGCCGCGCTAAATCATATCGCCGAAGAAGGACGTGGCATTCTGATGTACCACCGCCAGGAAGGTCGTAACATCGGTTTGCTGAACAAAATCCGCGCCTATGCATTACAAGATAAAGGCTACGACACCGTAGAAGCCAACCACCAGCTAGGCTTTGCCGCCGATGAGCGTGACTTCACCCTGTGTGCCGATATGTTCAAGCTGCTGGGCGTCCCTGCCGTTCGCCTGTTGACCAACAACCCGAAAAAGGTCGAAATCCTCACCGAAGCCGGGATCAACATCGTCGAGCGCGTGCCGCTGATCGTCGGCAAAAACCCGAAAAACGAACACTATCTGGCAACCAAAGCCGCCAAGATGGGCCACCTGTTAGAAAAGTAATCTTGGTGTAGGTTGAATGCTAAAAAAGCCCCTTACGGGGCTTTTTTCATTTCATCGCCAAACTGACGGGACTTAGAGCATTTTGCGGATCACATAGTGCAGGATGCCGCCGTTCTCGAAGTAGGTCAGCTCATTGCCGGTGTCGATACGGCAACGGGCATCGACGGTTTCGACATGGCCGTCGGCGAAGGTGATTTTAACTGGCACCGTCTGGCCCGGCTTGAGGGACTGCATACCGCTGACGCTGATGGTTTCGTCACCCGTCAGTTTCAGCGTTTTGCGCGTCACGCCCTGTGGGAATTCCAGTGGCAGGATGCCCATGCCGATCAGGTTCGAACGGTGGATACGCTCGAAGGATTCGGCAATCACCACGCGAACGCCCAGCAGGCGAGGGCCTTTCGCTGCCCAGTCGCGGCTGGAGCCGGAGCCATACTCTTTACCGGCGATAACCGCCGTCGGCACGCTTTCATGCTGATAACGCATGGCGGCGTCGTAAATCGCCAACTGGTCCTGAGACGGAATGTGGCGAGTGAAGCCCCCTTCCACGCCCGGCACCATTTCGTTGCGAATACGGATGTTGGCGAAGGTCCCGCGCATCATCACTTCATGATTACCACGGCGAGAACCGTAGGAGTTGAAGGATTTTGGCGGTACGCCGTGCTGCTCTAAATAGCGTCCTGCCGGGCTTTCAGCCTTGATGTTCCCCGCCGGTGAAATGTGGTCGGTGGTCACCGAGTCGGCCAGTATCGCCAGAATACGCGCGTCTTTGATGTCCTCTACCGGGTCCGGTTGGGCTTTCATGTCGCTGAAGAACGGCGGATGGCGGATGTAGGTAGAATCTTCCTGCCACGCGTAGGTTGGTGTGCCTTCGACCTTGATAGCCTGCCAGTTGGCGTCGCCGTTGAACACTTCGGCGTACTCTTTGTGGAACATGTCGGTTTTCACCTGCTCCACGGCTTTGGCAATCTCATTGGCTGACGGCCAGATGTCTTTCAGGTAGACCGGCTTGCCGTTTTGGTCCTCGCCCAGAGGATCATGGGTCAAATCAACCTTCATGTTACCCGCCAGCGCGTAGGCCACCACCAGCGGCGGAGAAGCCAGCCAGTTGGTTTTAATCAGCGGGTGAATACGCCCTTCGAAGTTACGGTTGCCGGAAAGCACCGCGCCGACGGTCAGGTCGCCCTCTTTGATCGCCGCCTCAATCGGGTCAGGCAGTGGGCCTGAGTTCCCGATACAGGTGGTACAGCCGTAGCCGACGAGGTTGAAGCCGAGCTTTTCCAGATGCGGCATCAGGCCAGCGGCGTTGAGGTAGTCGGTCACCACTTTCGAGCCGGGGGCTAGCGAGGTTTTCACCCAAGGTTTACTGGTTAAGCCGCGATCCGCCGCGTTCTTCGCCAGCAGGCCCGCCGCCATCAGCACGCTCGGGTTGGAAGTGTTGGTACAAGAGGTGATGGCCGCAATGACCACCGCGCCAGTGGTGAGCTGGTGGTGCTGGCCGTCGAGGGTGAAGCTTTCAGACTGGCTCTGCTTGCCTTTGGCATTGCCGATCTCCAGCTCGGTCGCGGCATTGAAGGCTTTTGGCACATTCGGCAAGGCGACGCGGTCCTGCGGGCGTTTCGGACCAGCGAGGCTCGATTCCACCAGCGACATGTCGAGTTCCAGCGAGCTGGTGAAGATTGGCTCGTCGCCCTCGTGACGCCATAGGCCCTGCGCGCGGCTGTAGGACTCGACCAGTGCGATCTGTTCGTCACTGCGCCCGCTGAGTTTCATGTAGCTGAGGGTCACTTCGTCAACCGGGAAGAAGCCGCAGGTCGCGCCGAACTCAGGGGACATATTGGCAATGGTCGCGCGGTCGGCCAGCGGCAGGTCCGCCAGGCCGTCGCCATAGAACTCGACGAATTTGCCCACCACGCCGTGCTTACGTAGCATCTGGGTGACCGTCAGCACAAGGTCGGTGGCGGTGATGCCTTCGCTCAGTTTGCCGGTGAGTTTGAAGCCCACCACGTCTGGGATCAGCATGGAAACCGGCTGGCCGAGCATCGCGGCTTCTGCCTCGATACCGCCCACGCCCCAGCCGAGAATGCCGAGGCCGTTAATCATGGTGGTGTGGGAGTCGGTGCCGACTAGGGTGTCAGGATAGGCGACGGTGCGGCCGTCAATCTCTTCGTGCCAGACGGTTTGGCCGAGATACTCAAGGTTGACCTGGTGACAAATCCCGGTGCCCGGCGGGACAACGCGGAAACGGTTGAAGGCCTTTTGCCCCCAGCGCAGGAAAATGTAACGCTCGTGGTTACGTTCCATTTCGAGACGGACGTTTTCGTCAAATGCCTCGTCATCGCCGAACTCATCCACGGTGACCGAGTGGTCAATAACCAAATCCACCGGGGAGAGTGGATTGACTTGGTCGACATTCCCACCCAGTCGCTTGACCGCCTGGCGCATGGCCGCGAGGTCAACCACGGCGGGAACGCCGGTGAAATCTTGCATCAGTACACGGGCCGGTCGGTAGGCAATTTCGCGGTCGGCGTGGCCGGCTTTCTGCCAATCCACCAGCGCCTGTAAATCCTCTTCGGTGACAGTGTCACCATCGACGTTACGCAGTAAATTTTCCAGCAGGACTTTTAGAGATTTTGGCAGGCGTTGAATGTCACCCAGCTTTTGTGCCGCTTTCGGCAGGCTGTAATAGTGATATTCCTTATCGAGGGCTGCCAGCTTATCCTGACTATTCTTGCGAAGATCGGACGACATAGCTTCTCCTTTTTATAACGCTTATCTTTCAGACTTCTGTTCTTTCTCAATGCTTTTCAAGGCGTTTTACCTCAAAAAGTGCAAAGCGGGTGAAAGACCAATAACCGGACGGTCAATAAGTCCACTTATAAAGATAACACAAATTCTGGTTAACATTTTGATAACAACACGAAGTGTTCATCACTTGCCGTATGCCACCCTGCTGATACAGGATGGCATACCCATCGTTCATGTCGCCGCTGCATTATAAAAAGCAGATGTTGGCCTGAGTTTAGGCTTGCAGCAGGTTACGCAGCACCTCTTCCAGCTCGGTTTCGCCAATGACGCGTTCTGACTTTGGCCCTTCGAAACAGATCCACTCTTGGTTAAAACCGTCGATCATCTGCATACGCGGTGACGGATACTGATGCCCCTGGGCGCGGAAAACGGCTTCCCACGAGTGGCGCTCGACCACTTCGGCCACCACCGGGCGACCCAGAATCTGCGCGAAGGTGCTGGCGATGTCGTTTGGCGTAACGCGGCGCGGCCCTTCCAACTCGACCACGCGCTTACCTTCCCAGCGCTGCTGGAGCAAATTGGCCGCCAGCTTGCCGACGTCGGCGGTGGCAATCATCGGCACGGGTTTATCCAATGGCTGAAGGTAGCTGTGAATAACGCCCGCGTCGCGCGCGGAAGCCACGTCCAGCGCGCAGTTTTCCATAAACCAGCCCGGACGCAGGAAGGTAACTGGCAGCGCCAACGCATTAAGCGCCTGCTCCAGCAACGTGCGCTGAGTCAGCAGGTTAGTTTGCGTCGCCTGCGCACCAATGGTGGAGAGGCAAACCACTTTTTCCGGCGAGGCCGCGCTGATGGCCGTGACGATAGCTTCGATGAAAATGCGCGCCGCCGGGAAGCCCGGAGCCGGGTCAAAATCTGAAGGCGGCAGGATGAAGACGCCGGTCGCGCCTTTAAAGGCTTCAGTCAGTGCCTTGGCGTCATCCATCTCGGCAATCGCGACTTCACAACCCAGAGCGCGCCATTTGTCGGCTTTGCTGGCATCACGCATCACGCCGCGAACAGGAAGGTTTTTGCTCAATAACGTGCGGGCAACCGCGCCGCCGACTTTTCCGGTAATACCTGTGATCACATACATTTGATAGCTCCTGTTTGCTGAGAAATAGCCTGATGCTAAATCAGTGAACGGGAGTATAGAGAAGTGGACTGCTTGACAGAATGCACGAATGATCAATACTTTGATGACTTAAAATCACCATTCAGTCACCAAGAGAATTTACCATGAGCTTTGATGGACGCCTGCTGTCGAATATCAGCGTATTAGCCGCCATTGTGCACAGCGGCAGTTTTGCGCGTGCCGCAGAAGCCCTGAACTTGTCCCCTTCAGGCGTCAGCCGGGCGGTGACACGGCTCGAAGGCAGTATCGGCGTGCGGCTGTTTGACCGCACCACCCGCGCCGTCACCCTGACCGATGAGGGGCGCACCCTGTATGAAGAGATAAGCCCGCTGCTGGCGGGCATCGGCGACGCGGTGAGCCTGGCGTCCGGCGCTTCTACCGCGGTACACGGTCGGCTGCGGGTCAATGTGGATACCTTCTTCTCGCGGCGCATTCTGGCTCCTCACATCCACTCCTTTATGCAGCGTTACCCGGAAATTGCCGTCGAGCTGGTCGTGCGGGATCAACTGGGGGATTTGGTGTCGGAAGGTTTTGATATCGCGGTGCGCTTCGGCCATCCGCCCTCTTCTTCACTGGTGGCGCGTAAGCTGCTGGAGACGCCCACCGCCACCGTCGCCTCGCCAGAGTATCTGCGCCAGCACGGCGTGCCGCAAAGCCCTAAGGACCTGATTCATCACGCCTGCATTCAGGTCAGAAGCTCTATGACCGGCCAGCCGCTGGAGTGGGAATATTCGCTCAAGGGGGAAGTGTTTCCGGCTAAGATTTCCAGCCGACTCATGGTGAATGAGTCCGGCACCCTGCTCGGTGCCTGTCTGGCGGGCGCGGGAATTGCGCGAATGAAAACCAGCGGCATTGAGGATCTGCTGGCCGATGGCCGATTAGTCGAGCTACTGACCGACTGGAAGGGGGAGAGCTTCCCACTGTACGCCCTCTATCCTTCACGCCATCTGCCTCCCGCCAAAGTGCGCGCCTTTATCGACTTTGTGATGCAAATACTTAAAATAGACGAGGTGCTGACTACCTAAAGTCAGGCCCGCCCACCTTGCTGGCGGGCGGTTTATCTACCGGCGCAAGCCGCTGGCCATCATGGCGAAAGCCTCTTGGGCTTTTGGCAGATTTTCCTGCGGATTGTCGCTGGCGGCGACCCACAGCGCCGCGTTAAGCGCCGTGCCGCTGAGCAGCCGCGCGGCGGCTTCTACATCCACCGGCTTGAGCGTGCCATTCTTCACCATCCTCGCCACCGCCGATCGCGTGCCCTCAAGGCAAGCATTCTGGCTAGGCCACAGGGAAGGATCGCCGAGGAAAGCCGGACCGTCGAGCAGCACGATACGCTGAACCTCTGGATCGAGGGCCATTTTGATATAAGCCTCGCCTTCGGCCACCAACTGGCTCCAATCGTCTGGCGCAACACTGGCAATCTGCTTCGCTCGCTGGGCTATTTCCCCGTCCACCTGCGCCACCACCGCGGCCAACAGCCCCTTTTTATCGCCGAAGTTGTGATACAGCGCGCCACGGGTCAAACCGACGCTGGCGGTCAGTTCATCCATCGAAGCGGCGGCAAAGCCCTTTGTAGCAAAAGCCTTGCGCGCGGCGGCGATCAGCTTCTCACGGTTCTCTTCCATTGTTTCTGCACGACGTTTCGCGGCCATCATTCCTCAACTTAACATACGGAGTGTATGTTAATTGACATACGCCCCGTATGTGATTACATTCGCATACGAAGTGTATATTAAATCAAGGTTGTATTTTTCGCATCCCAACATTACTCCAAAGAAGGCAAAACCATGATGAACAATCAAGCAATCTTCCCGGCCGATCGCCATGCTCTTTATGAACAACACGGTTACTCCGCTGCCATTCGTTCCGGTGATTTGCTGTTTGTCTCCGGGCAAGTGGGCAGCCGCGCCGATGGCTCGGCGGAGCCTGACTTTGCGGCTCAGGTCAGACTGGCGTTCGACAATCTAAAAGCCACTCTGAGTGCAGCAGGCTGCGGGTTGGAGGATCTGGTGGACGTCACCACTTTCCACACGGATCCGGAAAAGCAGTTTGCCAGCGTGATGGAAGTGAAGAGTGAAGTGTTTCCAAGCGCGCCCTACCCAAACTGGACCGCAGTGGGCGTGAATTGGCTGGCTGGCTTCGATTTTGAAATCAAAGTTATTGCCCGTGTGCCGAGCAAAGTGCAATAAAGCAAAAAACTCAGCCCCGCATAAGCAGGGCTGAATGATAGGATTGCCGACTAAAACTGGGCTTATTTCACCGGCAGCTTGATGTCTTTGAACATCGCTTCGATGTCTTCATTGGAGCGCAGGGCGATGGCGGTATCCACCACGTCGCGCGTCAGGTGCGGGGCAAAGCGCTGGATGAAGTCATACATGTAGCTGCGAAGGAAGGTGCTGCGGCGGAAGCCGATTTTGGTGGTGCTGTAGGTGAAGATGTCGCGGGCGTCGACAGTGACCAAGTCTGGGTCTTGGATGGGGTCAACCGCCATGCTGGCGATCACGCCCACGCCCAGGCCGAGGCGCACATAGGTTTTGATCACGTCGGCGTCAGTGGCGGTGAACACAATGCGCGGGGTCAGACCGGCGCGATTAAAGGCGGTGTCCAGCTCTGAACGGCCGGTGAAGCCGAAGGTGTAGGTCACAATCGGGTACTCGGCCAGCTCTTCAATCGTCACTTTCTCTTTGCCAGCCAGCGGATGGTCCGGCTGCACCACGACCGCGCGGTTCCAGTGGTAGCAAGGCAGCATGATCAAATCGTCGTACAGATGCAGCGCTTCGGTGGCGATAGCAAAATCGGCATTACCTTTGGAAACCGCTTCGGCGATTTGCGTTGGCGAGCCTTGATGCATATGCAGGGAGACGCGCGGATAGCGTTCGATAAAGCCTTTGATGACGTTGGGAAGCGCGTAACGGGCCTGAGTATGAGTTGTTGCGACATACAGCGAACCCTTGTCAGGGTAAGTGTGTTCCCCAGCAACCGCTTTGATGGCGTCGACTTTTGACAGCACTTCGCGAGCAATACGGATAATTTCCTGCCCGGCCGGCGTGACCTGCGTCAGATGCTTGCCGCTACGGGCAAAGATCTGGATACCCAGTTCGTCTTCTAACATACGAACTTGCTTACTGATGCCGGGTTGCGAGGTGTAAAGGCCTTCCGCCGTCGAAGAAACGTTAAGATTGTGATTAACAACCTCGACGATATAGCGCAGTTGCTGCAATTTCATAACTTATACCATCCTAGTTTTCAAACCCTGTCAGCCATTCCTGTTCGCCCTGCGGCTGAGAGGTCTGGAAACATACTGTTATCTACTTATTGATACCCAAAATTCACTCCGTACCGACAGCCGTCATCGGCGGATATCTATAATTTTTAAGTATAAGAAGAGATTTTATATAACAATTATATCAATTATTTGCACGTTGTATAGTCGGATGCGAATGACTTCAGCACGTGAATAACTTGCCCAAAAGACCTTGGCATGAAAAGGCGTAAAGCTTTGCGATGATAGATCTTAACCTAATAAAAAAACCAGCCCGAAAGGCTGGTTTTTTGCACGTTTGCTAGCGGGTTAAAACACTTTGCTTACTTTTTGCCTTCAACCCACTTGCCGTCAACGTAAAACGCTGACCAACCTGTGGCTTTGCCGTCTTTCTCGGAAGAGACGTATTGCTGCTTGGTTTTGCGGCTGAAGCGAACCATGGACTTATTGCCCTCTGGGTCTGCAACCGGCGCATCCGCCAGGTAGCTCAGTTTCTCCGGCAGGCGGTCCTTGAAGCGGGCTAACTCTTCCACCAGCGGCGCACGGGTTTCGCGCGATTTAGGGAAGGTATTGGCCGCCAAGAACACCCCGGCTGCGCCATCGCGCAGAACAAAGTAGGCATCTGATTTTTCGCAAGGCAGCTCGGGCAGCGGCACCGGATCTTCTTTCGGTGGCGCGACGTCGCCGTTACGCAAAATCTTACGGGTGTTTTTACAATCGTCGTTGGTACAGCCCATGTACTTGCCGAAACGCCCCATTTTCAGGTGCATCTCAGAACCACATTTCTCACACTCAACGATCGGGCCGTCATAGCCTTTGATGCGGAATTCGCCCTGCTCGATTTCATAGCCATCGCACTCCGGGTTGTTACCGCAGACGTGCAATTTGCGCTGGTTGTCGATCAGGTAGCTGTCCATCGCCGTGCCGCACTTGCCGCAACGACGTTTAGCGCGCAGTGCGTTGGTTTCGGCTTCGTCCCCTTCCAGCACGTTAAGAATTTCAGCATCAGCAATCAGGTTGATGGTGGTTTTGCAGCGCTCTTTCGGCGGCAAGGCATAGCCTGAACAGCCGAGGAACACGCCGGTGCTGGCGGTGCGGATACCCATCGGGCGGCCGCAGGTTGGGCACTCGATACTGGTCAGGACCATCTGATTCGGGCGCATGCCGCCCTCTTCTGGCTCTTTCTCAGCGGTTTCCAACTGCTTGCTGAATTCGGTGAAGAACTCGTCCAGCACGGCTTTCCACTCGGCCTGGTTATTAGCAACCTGATCAAGACCGTCTTCCATGCGCGCGGTGAAATCATAGTTCATCAGTTCGCGGAAGTTATCTTCCAGACGATCGGTGACGATCTCGCCCATTTTTTCGGCGTAGAAGCGACGGTTTTCAACGTGAACATAGCCGCGATCCTGAATGGTCGAAATGATCGACGCATAGGTAGACGGACGGCCAATGCCGCGTTTTTCCAACTCTTTAACCAATGACGCTTCGCTAAAACGCGCTGGCGGCTTGGTGAAGTGCTGGGTCGGCAACAACTGTTGCAGGCTAAGCTCGGTACCCACTTCCATCACTGGCAGCACGCGGTCTTCATCGCCTTTGCGCAGCGCTGGCATGACTTTGGTCCAACCATCAAAACGCAGAGTACGGCCTTTGGCGCGCAGCGAATAGTCGCCCGCTTTCACCGTCAGGGTGGTGGAATCGTACTGAGCTGGCATCATCTGGCAGGCAACAAACTGGCGCCAAATCAGCTGGTACAGCTTCTGCGCGTCGTTTTCCATATCCTTCAACTGCTCGGATACGACATTAACGTCGGAAGGACGAATCGCTTCGTGCGCTTCTTGTGAATTCTCTTTGTTGCTGTAGTGGTTAGCGGCTTTTGGCAGGTATTTCGCGCCAAAGTTATCGCCGATATAACCACGCACCATTTCTACCGCGTCCTGACTCAGGTTAGTGGAGTCGGTACGCATGTAGGTGATGTGGCCCGCTTCGTAGAGACGCTGCGCCATCATCATGGTTTTCTTCACGCCGAAGCCCAGACGCGTACTGGCCGCCTGCTGCAACGTGGAGGTAATAAAAGGTGCACCCGGCTTGCTGCTGGTCGGTTTGTCTTCGCGATCAACAACGGTGTAGCGCGCCTTTTCTAATAAAGAGACGGCGGCATGAGTCTGCTCACGATTCACCGGTTTGAACGGCTTATCGTTGTGATGCGTCACCTGCATTTGCAGCGCGGTTTTGTCTTGCGCGTTGAGGTCAGCGTGCAGTTCCCAATACTCTTCAGGAACAAAGGCTTTGATCTCTTTTTCGCGCTCAACCACCAGACGCACAGCAACCGACTGCACGCGGCCGGCAGACAGGCCACGAGCAATTTTCTTCCACAGCAGTGGCGAAACCATGTAACCCACCACGCGGTCCATAAAGCGACGCGCCTGCTGAGCATTAACACGATCAATATTCAGCTCGCCCGGTTCTTTAAAGGCGTTCTGAATCGCGTTCTTGGTAATTTCGTTAAACACCACGCGGCTGAAACGTTTGTCATCACCACCAATCACTTCCCGCAAATGCCAGGCAATAGCCTCTCCTTCGCGGTCAAGGTCGGTTGCGAGATAGATGTGGTCGGCTTTATCCGCCAAGGCTTTTAACTCGGCAACCACTTTTTCTTTGCCGGGCAGAATTTCGTATTGCGCTTCCCAACCGTGGTATGGATCAACGCCCATGCGGTTAACTAACGCCGTTTTCTCATCCTTTTTTACTTTTTTCTTTGTTTTTTCTTCGGCTGAGGCGGCAGTTTTTTTGCTGGCGGAACCACTGGTAGGCAAATCGCGGATATGACCGACGCTGGACTTAACCACGTAGTCATTTCCTAAATACTTATTAATCGTTTTGGCTTTTGCCGGGGACTCAACTATTACGAGAGCTTTGCCCATAATTACCTTTTACCTAATTTGTTCTTCTAATGAAGAAGATTTTAACTTGTTATGCCGCGGCACAATGTAACGTCTTTTTTTATATTGCGGCAGTGAGTCAGGAGATCAACTAATTTTTTCTTTTAGCGAATCAAACAGACTTCCAGAGGCACAATTCTCTGATTTAACGGAGGTTTAACGCTATCCCTCCCACAGACTTATAGAGCATGAAATGATAAAATTTTGTGAAGCGTAAACAAAACATTCCACCTAAAGCCACAAAATCCCACACTCTACCTGATAAAAATTGCCACGCAACTTAATTAGCACGGAAAACCGTTTTTCGCCAACACGAACAAAATTGCAGCAATACATTTGCTATAACCTCAGCAGGTTTGCGGTTTTGTTCGGCGTGGGATTACAATATCGGCAGAAATTCTTCATGGGAGTAAATATCATGCAGGGAAATACAACGGCAATTAGCCGAGAATCTTTACTGGCCGAGGCGAATAAAGTCATTCGCGCACACGGTGATTATCTGCACGGCATGGAGGCAACAGACGTCGAGCAGAAAGGCAATGTGTTGGTGTTTCGCGGGGAATTCTTTCTCGATGATAATGGATTGCCGACCTTAAAAACCACCGCCGTATTTAATATGTTTAAACATTTGGCACATCTTTTTTCAGAAAAATATCATCTGCAAGATTAACCAAATTGTCACCAAAATGACCGTGTTTCCTTAACGTAATAAAGGAAGAAAATCTGGCTGTTTACTTTTAGTGCGCATTAACGCGCTGTGGCCAATAAAAAAGGGACCGAGGTCCCTTTTTTCATTACTCAAATTCTTAACTTAATCTATTACAAAAGCGGCTTCTGGCTGCGCTGCAACCAGCGCAAGAAAAGGCGATCGGCGCTTTCTGCCGCGCTGCCGGTAAATCTGTCCATCATGCGCTTGCGACGGCTATAACGCACCGCGATAACTTCGTGATTTTGCATCTCGGCAATCAGCAAATCATCACTGGTACCAATGGCGTCAATCAGCCCTTTTTCACGCGCCTGAGTGCCAAACCAGTGCTCGCCGGTGGCAACGCTGTCGATATCCAGCGACGGGCGATGCTGATGAACAAACTCTTTGAACAGCACGTGAGTTTCATTCAGGTCTTCACGGAATTTCTCGCGCCCCTCTTCGGTGTTCTCGCCGAACAGCGTCAGAGTACGCTTGAACTCACCCGCGGTGTGCAATTCCACGTCGATATCGTTCTTTTTCAGCAGGCGGCTGAAGTTAGGGATCTGCGCCACAACGCCGATAGAACCGATGATGGCAAAAGGTGCCGCCACGATGCGGTCAGCCACGCAGGCCATCATATAGCCGCCGCTGGCTGCAACTTTATCCACCGCCACGGTCAGGCGAATGCCGCCCTGACGCAAACGCGCCAGCTGTGAAGAAGCCAGACCATAGCCGTGAACCACGCCGCCCGGGCTTTCCAGACGCAGCAGGACTTCATCTTCAGGCGTGGCAACCGCTAGCACCGCCGAGATCTCTTCGCGCAAAGAAGTGACTTCGTGAGCGTCCATACTGCCTTTGAAATCAAGCACGTACAGGCAAGGTTTGCTTTTGATCGTCGCGCCGCTTTTCGCCTGTAATTTCTTCTGTTTGGCGTCCGCTTTTTCCTGCTTTTTGAACGCTTTGTTAGTTAGTTTTTGCTCGATTGGATTGAGGCGAGCCGTGCGCATTTCGCGCTGCATTTCACGGTATTCTTCACCCAAATCAACCAGATGCAACTGACCTTTGCCATGAGACTTACGCTGCCTCAGGCCGATAACCAGCACCACTAACGCGCCAATGGCGATCACCACGGTGACAACTTTGGCCAAGAACAAACCATAAAGAGATAATAGATCCACAAATTCCGCCTTTTACGCAGTGGTAATAAGATGCTGCTTATTCTAGACAATTGGCGCTAAAGCGTCTTGTGTGATTGTGTCCGAATGCCGCTGTTTGGGCATAACCTGCCCGCTTAGGCCGCGCAGATGGCAAAAAGGGGTGCAGGCTTGTTCCATTTTTGTTACAAAAGATCCGCCGATAATCGGGGTAAACATTGAAACCGGTGGTCATTTCAGGCATATAAACCCAGTATTCATCTTCGTGATGATCCATTTTCCAGCCAAGCGCCCGCCCGCGGTTGAGCCTTTTGCTCCTGCCAGCGCGCCGCTTTGCGCCGATGTGGCGATGCACTCCATCGCCGTGTCCTGACTCAGGTAAGAGGAATTCCCGTGCATTACCATCCAAAATCCGATCTGCTCAATCAACGCATCATTCTGGTCACTGGCGCAGGTGACGGCATTGGCCGCGAAGCCGCGCTGACCTATGCGCGCTTCGGCGCACAGCTGATTCTTCTTGGCCGCACCGAAAGCAAATTGGCGAAAGTTCAGCAAGAGATCGCCGAGCGCGGTTACCATCCGGCGCACATTTATACTCTCGACCTGCTCACCGCCTCACAGGCCGACTGCCAGCGCGTGGCTGAACAAATCGCTGAGTGGGTTCCACATCTTAATGGCGTGTTGCACAACGCGGGCCTGCTGAGCGAAATCGTGCCGATGGCCGAGATTAAGCTCGAAGACTGGCACAACGTCATGCAGGTAAATGTGAATGCCACTTTCATGTTGACCCAGTCACTGCTGCCTCTGCTGCTGAAAGCGCCGTCTTCGTCGCTGGTGTTTACCTCTTCCAGCGTCGGCCGCGAAGGCCGCAGCGGCTGGGGAGCCTATGCGGTGTCTAAGTTCGCTACCGAGGGCATGATGCAGGTGCTGGCCGAAGAGTACAAACAGACCAACTTGCGGGTGAACTGCATCAATCCGGGCGGAACGCGCACCAGTATGCGGGCATCTGCCTTCCCGGATGAGAACAGCGCCAAGCTGAAAACCCCGGCCGATATCATGCCCCTGTACCTCTATTTGATGGGTGAAGACAGCCGCCGTAAAACTGGCATCAGCTTCGACGCCCAGCCGGGGCGCAAAGCCGGTCCTGCGGAATAAATGTCATGAGCGAGGATCGCCACAAGCAGCGCCAACAGCGGCTTAAAGAGCAGGTTGATGCGCGGATTGAAGCCGCGCAGGAGCGGCGCGGCATTTTAATTGTCTTCACCGGCAACGGCAAAGGCAAAACAACTGCCGCCTTTGGCACGGTGACTCGCGCCGTCGGCCATGGCCAGCGCGCGGCGGTGATTCAGTTCATCAAGGGCGAATGGCCAAACGGCGAGAAAAACCTGCTCGAGCCGCACGGCGTTGAGTTTCAGGTGATGGCCACCGGCTTCACCTGGGAGACGCAAAACAAAGAGACGGACACCCTCGCCTGTCAGGCCGTTTGGCAGCACGGCAAGCGCATGCTGGCCGACCAGTCTCTGGACTTAGTGGTGCTCGACGAGCTGACCTACATGGTCAGTTTTGGCTATCTCGACTTGCAGGAAGTGATTGACGCGCTGAAAGCCAGGCCGGTGCATCAAACCGTGATTATTACCGGGCGTGGCTGCCACCGCGACCTGCTGGAATTGGCAGATACCGTCAGCGAATTGCGCCCGGTGAAGCATGCTTTTGACGCGGGAATTATGGCCCAGCAGGGTATCGACTGGTAGCCACCCCCCCTTCTCTTATTAACTAACTCGCTGAATTAAGAACAAAAAAAACCGCAGTCACTGGCTGCGGTTTTTCATTTATTGGCTACGAACTTATAAACTCATCGTTAGCTGCGTTTTGACGGCGTACCGCTACGGCGAGCTGGGGCAACCTGAGTGTGGCGCTTCACGGCGCGACGGATCTGGTTAGCTTTCACACGGCGACGATCGCGCTCAACCGGCAATTTGCTGACGGTCTCTTCCGGCATCTCCACCAGCGTGCGCAGGTAGTTAGTTTCCGGCAGATCCAGCTCTTTATAGCCACCGCGCGGCAAGCCTTTCGGCAAGGTCAGGTCGCCGTAGCGAACGCGGATCAGGCGGCTAACCTGCACGCCAACCGCTTCCCACAACCGGCGAACTTCGCGGTTGCGGCCTTCGGTCAGGGTTACGTTGTACCACTGGTTCAGACCTTCGCCACCTTGATACTTGATGGTGCGGAATGCCGCCGGGCCATCTTCAAGCTGCACGCCACGGCTCAGCTGTTTGATTTTTTCATCATCAATCTGGCCGAAGACGCGTACCGCGTACTCACGCTCAACTTCACGGCTAGGGTGCATCAGGCGGTTCGCCAGCTCACCGTCGGTGGTGAACAACAGCAGACCCGAGGTGTTAACGTCAAGACGCCCTACGGCAACCCAGCGTGAACCACGCATTTTTGGCAGACGGTCGAACACGGTCGGACGGCCTTCCGGGTCGCTGCGGGTGCACAACTCGCCTTCCGGCTTGTAGTAAGCCAGCACGCGGCAGACGGTGTCCTGAGACTCGATAATCGACAGCACGTGGCCATCAAGACGGATTTTGGTGCCCGCGTGCATTTCTACACGGTCGCCCAGCGTCGCAATCTTGCCGTCAACGCTGATACGGCCAGCCTGCAACATGGCTTCCACTTCGCGGCGTGAACCGTGACCGGCGCGAGCCAGAATTTTTTGCAGCTTTTCACTCTGGCCTTCGGTGGAGTCCAGCGCGTTCTTCGGCTTTTCGTATTTTGGTTCGTCGTCTTCGACTTCTTCAGCCACATTTTTCAGCGCCGCAGGAGCCTTTGGCTTGGCTGCGTTACGTGAATTTTCAAAACGTGGCTTATCAGCACGCGCGCTGTCTGGACGGCCTTTGCCAGCCGGACGCGCTTTTTCGATACGTGATTTTTCACCGCGCGGTTTCTCATTGCGCGGCTTTTCAATGCGTGAATCATCACGACTGTTGTCTGAACGTGAACGGCCGCGTGATTGGTCTGAACGTGCTTTGTCAGTCTGTGGCTTGTCGCCACCGGCTTTTTTACCACGTGAATCACTGCGCGTTGACTCAGGGCGGCCTTTGGCTGCACCGGAATTTCTGCCGTTTTTTGGTTTGTCGGTGGCCGGACGGCCTGATTTGGATCTGTCGCCTGACGGCTTCTGGGAATTAAACTTCTCGCTCATTGAGCAACCTCATTTGTCGCCTTCACAGGCGTCGGGGAGAGCCAGCAGCACAATGTGACCCATTGTCTGCCCGCCAGAATATATATCGGTAATGTTTGTCTGACCTATTGAGAACGGGTTAATGGATAAAGTATTAACCCATAAATCGGTCAGCGGGCTGTCGCGGAATGCCTGATAAACAGGAAAGTCTCGTCATCGCGTTAACAGCATTGCTCAACATAACTCAGGATTGAAAAACAAAGAGTTATGAAAAGTCAGCCCGCCATTATACACATTTACCGTGCTTTTGTATCTATTAGCCGCCCGCGGGCTGGTTTAATTATAACCAATAATCGCGCAATTATCTGAACGGCGCGGGGTCACCGGCACCTTCACGCACCACTTCCGGCGTGGACTCGGTGAGGTCAACCACGGTGGTCGGCTGTTGGCCAATCGAACCGCCGTGAATAATCAAATCGACTACTTTCTCCAGACGGTCTTTGATGTCCTCTGGATCAGATTCGGCGAAGTCATTGCCCGGCAGCATCAGCGTAGTGGACATCAGCGGTTCGCCCAGGACGTCCAGCAAGGCCAGTGCAATCGGGTTGGACGGCACGCGCAGACCGATGGTTTTACGCTTCTCGCTCATCAGGCGGCGCGGCACTTCTTTGGTCGCCTTGAGGATGAAGGTGTAGTTACCCGGCGTGTTGTTTTTAATCAGGCGAAATGCCGTGTTATCGACATACGCATAGGTCGACAGCTCGGACAGGTCGCGGCACACCAGGGTGAAGTTGTGATTGCCATCGAGTTGGCGAATGCGGCAAATACGCTCCATGGCGTTTTTGTCTTCCAGACGGCAGCCCAGCGCATAGCCGGAATCCGTTGGGTAAACGATAACCGAGCCTTTACGCAGCATTTCCACTGCTTGGTTAATCAAGCGCGGCTGCGGGTTCTCGGGGTGAATATAGAAAAATTGACTCATAATTCCCTTCTTAACTCATTCTGTAATGGTCGCGGTCTGGGTCCAGTCTTTCCACACAGGCTCGACACCCGCGGGCAGCCAGAGTTTGCGTCCCAGTTCTATCCACGAGCAGGGCTGATGGAAATCAGATCCCTGCGATGCCAGTAAATTATAGTCTCTCGCGAAGGCGGCGAGCTGGGTGCGTTCATTTGGCCCCTGCTGACACTGCGCCACTTCCATCGCGTCTCCACCCTGCTCGGCAAAATAGGCCAGCAGCCGTTTTAACCATTTGGTGGAGAGGTCATAGCGCCCCGGATGGGCGACAACTGCCTGACCGCCGGACTGATGAATTGCTGCAATTGCTTGTTCTATTGTACACCAGTGTGGCGGAACGTAGCCGGTCTTGCCCTTAGCGAGGTACTTTTTGAACACCTGCGCAATGGTGTCGCACTTACCGATTTCCACCAAATAGCGGGCGAAGTGGGCGCGGGTCACGGCGCCGTTTTGCGCCAGACGCAGCGCCCCTTCCCATGCCCCTTCAATGCGGGCTTTCTCTAAGCGGCGGCCCATTTCCTGTGCCCGTTCGATGCGCAATGAAGTCTGCAATGCCAGTAAATTCACCATCGCGGGGTGTGCCGGGTCAATGCCCAAACCCACAATATGGATTTCGTGATTTTCCCACAGGGTCGAGATTTCGACGCCGTTCACCAGATGCAGCGGCAGATTCTGTGCCGCAATGGCCTGAGCGGCACGAGCAAGGCCGTCAGTGGTGTCGTGGTCGGTAATAGCCAGCACGCCGACTCGCATCTCTACCGCGCGGCTGACCAGCGCCTCGGGCGTTAAATAGCCGTCGGAGGCCGTGGTGTGGCTGTGCAAATCGTAGAGAGTGAAGGCGGAACCGAGCTCTGGCGTTTCTGTGGCAAGTAAAGTCATAAGGTAAGGGTTGTAAACCTGTTGCTGAAAGCGACGGTTATCATAACCCGTTAACCCTTTGCGGTTAACCCTATTGGCCTGAATCAGCCGAGATACTTGGGGATAGCGGCCAAAGCTTGGCTGCCAAATGGCAATTCCCGAGAGAAAGAGTAAAAAGAGGGTTGACTATCGCCTCTCGAACTAGTTTACTAGTACGCAAGTTCACGGCATAACGTGATAACCCTTTTATGCCCGATATATGAAATATGACGCAAGGTATCTGATGATGAATATTTTAATGATTTCTGTACTCAGCTGGTGGCGCCACTTCCCTTCGCGGGCGGTGTGATCACGCATTTCGGTTTACAGACCATGCAGATACCCGAAGCCCGCTGAACGCGGGCTTTTTTATGGCCGTCTTCTTCACCATTTGGTAGAAAAATTTTAGGAACTATCATGACAATTCAAAAACCTCGCTTAGAACTGCTGACAGTACAAGGAAGCTACCGTGGTGACCCGACGGCCATCTTCCACCAGCTTTGCGGCGCTCGCCCGGCAACCCTGTTGCTCGAATCGGCGGACATCAGCAGCAAACAGAATCTGAAAAGCCTGCTGGTTATCGACAGCGCGCTGCGCATTACCGCCCTTGGCAACAAAGTTTCAGTACAGGCATTGACCCCGAACGGCGCGTCCCTGCTGCCGCTGATGGACGCCGCGCTGCCACAGGACGTGCAGAATGAAGTGCGCCCAAACGGCCGCGAGCTGACCTTCCCGGCTATCGACCAGATGCAAGAAGAAGACGCCCGTCTGCGTTCACGTTCGGTGTTCGACGCTCTGCGCAGCATCCTCGATCTGGTGGAAACCCCGGAAGAGGAGCGCGAAGCTATGCTGCTCGGCGGCCTGTTCGCTTACGACTTGGTTGCCGGTTTTGAAGACCTGCCGCAGCTGCGCGCCGACCAGCGTTGCCCGGACTTCTGCTTCTACCTGTCCGAAACCTTACTGGTTCTCGATCACCAGAACCGCAGCAGCCGCCTGCAAGCCAGCCTGTTCACGCCAGATAGCGATGAAAAACAGCGCCTGCACGGCCGTCTGGAGCAGCTGCAACACCAGCTGCAATTGCCGCCGCACGCCATCCCGCACCAAGACGTGACTGACATGCAGCTGAGCGTGAATCAGAGCGATGAAGAGTTCGGCGCGGTGGTTGAGAAGATGAAAGAAGGCATTCGCGCCGGGGAAATCTTCCAGGTAGTGCCTTCACGCCGTTTCTCCCTGCCTTGCCCTGCTCCGCTGGCGGCTTATGAAACGCTGAAAAACAACAACCCAAGCCCGTACATGTTCTTCATGCAAGACAACGATTTCACCCTGTTCGGCGCATCGCCGGAAAGCGCGCTGAAATATGACGCGACCAACCGCCAGATTGAAATTTACCCGATTGCCGGGACTCGCCCGCGCGGTCGCCGTGCCGACGGTTCGCTGGATAACGATCTGGACAGCCGCATCGAGCTGGAAATGCGTACCGACCACAAAGAGCTGGCCGAGCACCTGATGCTGGTTGATCTGGCGCGTAACGACTTAGCGCGCATCTGTGAGCCGGGCAGTCGCTACGTGGCGGATTTGACCAAGGTTGACCGTTACTCCTTCGTGATGCACTTGGTGTCTCGCGTCGTCGGCACCCTGCGCGCCGATTTGGACGTGCTGCACGCCTATCAGGCCGTCATGAACATGGGCACCCTGACCGGCGCACCAAAAGTTCGCGCCATGCAGCTGATCGCCGGTTCTGAGAAAACCCGTCGCGGCAGCTACGGCGGCGCGGTGGGCTACTTCACGGCGCAGGGTGATTTGGATACCTGCATCGTGATCCGATCGGCCTATGTCGAAGACGGCATTGCCACCGTCCAGGCTGGCGGCGGCGTGGTGCTGGACTCCGTCCCTCAAGCCGAAGCTGACGAAACCCGTAATAAAGCCCGCGCCGTGCTGCGTGCCATCGCCACTGCCCACAATGCCAAAGAGGTGTTCTAAGATGGCCGATATCTTATTGATTGATAACGTAGATTCCTTCACCTACAACCTGGTGGACCAACTACGCTCCAGCGGCCACAACGTGGTGATTTACCGTAACCAGATCCCTGCTGAGGTGATTATCGAGAAACTCAGCCAGCTGGAAAAACCGGTGCTGATGCTCTCTCCGGGGCCGGGCGCGCCGTCTGAAGCAGGCTGCATGCCAGAACTACTGAAACGCCTGCGCGGACAACTGCCGATTATCGGCATCTGTCTGGGGCATCAGGCGATTGTCGAAACCTACGGCGGCTACGTCGGTCAGGCTGGCGAGATCCTGCACGGTAAAGCCTCTTCTATTACTCATGACAACGAAGGCATGTTCGCCGGGATGAACAACCCGCTGCCGGTGGCTCGCTACCACTCACTGGTTGGCAGCCAGATCCCAGAAGGTCTGGTGGTCAATGCGCGCTACGGCGAGATGGTGATGGCAGTGCGTCATGAAGAAGATCGCGTTTGCGGCTTCCAGTTCCACCCGGAATCAATTTTAACCTCTCAGGGCGCGCGTCTGCTGGAACAGACGCTGGCCTGGGCGTTGGCGTAAGGTAAGGAGCCGATCATGCAAAAACACACTATTTCCGGCATCCTCGAAAATCTGTATCGCGCCCAGGTGATGACACAGGAGGAGAGCCAGCAGCTGTTTACCGCCATTGTGAATGGTGAACTTGAACCCGCTCAGCTAGCCGCTGCGCTGATCAGTATGAAAGTGCGCGGCGAGCAACCGGCAGAAATCGCCGGGGCCGCTCAGGCACTGTTAGCCCACGCCGAGCCTTTCCCGCGCCCGGATTACGCTTTTGCTGACATCGTCGGCACCGGCGGCGACGGCACCAACAGCATCAATATTTCGACCGCCAGCGCCTTTGTGGCGGCGGCCTGTGGCATCCGCGTGGCGAAGCACGGCAACCGCAGCGTGTCGAGCCGCTCTGGCTCCTCCGACCTGCTGGCGGCCTTCGGCATCCAGTTAGATATGGCGGCGGAGAAATCCCGCGCCGCGCTGGACGATTTGGGCATCTGCTTCCTGTTCGCGCCGCAGTACCATACCGGTTTTCGCCACGCGATGCCGGTACGCAAGGCGCTGAAAACCCGCACTCTGTTCAACGTGCTGGGGCCGCTTATCAACCCTGCGCGTCCGCCGCTGGCGCTGATTGGCGTCTACAGCCCCGAGCTGGTGCGCCCAATAGCTGAAACCCTGCGCACCTTGGGTTATCAACGTGCCGCCGTGGTTCACGGCGCCGGGATGGATGAAGTGGCGATCCACGCCGCGACGCAAGTGGCAGAGCTGAAAGATGGCGAAATCACCACGTATGAGCTGACGCCGCAGGACTTCGGTCTGGACAATTACCCTCTCGAAGCCCTGCTGGGCGGCGAGCCGGAAGAAAATCGTGACATTCTGGCACGCTTGCTACAAGGTAAAGGCGACCCGGCGCACGAAGCCGCCGTGGCGGTAAACGTCGCCATGCTACTGCGCCTTTTTGGGCAGGAAGATTTAAAGCAAAACGCGCAACAGGCGCTAGAAGTGATTCGCAGCGGAGCCGCCTATCAGCGCGTGACCGCACTGGCAGCAAGAGGATAAGTCATGCAGAAGGAAACCGTGCTTAACAAGATTGTTGCTGATAAAGCAATTTGGGTTGCAGCACGTAAAGAACAGCAACCTCTGGCGAGTTTTCAAAACGAGATAAAGCCCAGCGAGCGCAACTTTTACGACGCACTGCAAGGAGCACGAACCGCGTTCATCCTTGAGTGCAAAAAGGCGTCCCCTTCCAAGGGCACCATTCGCGAGAACTTTGACCCGGTAGAGATTGCCGGCGTCTATAAAGAGCACGCGTCCGCCATCTCGGTGTTAACCGATGAGAAGTATTTTCAGGGCAGCTTTGATTTCCTGCCGCTGGTGAGCAACGCCGTGACGCAGCCGGTGTTGTGCAAAGACTTCATCATCGACCCTTATCAAATTTATCTGGCTCGCCATTATCAGGCGGATGCCATTTTGCTGATGCTGTCGGTGCTCAGCGACGAACAGTATGTCCAGCTGGCCGCCGTGGCGCACAGCCTGAAGCTGGGTATTTTGACCGAAGCCAGTAATGAAGATGAGTTAGACCGCGCCGTGCAGCTGAAAGCGCGCGTGGTGGGCATTAATAACCGTGACCTGCGCGACCTGTCGATTGACCTCGACCGCACTCGCCAGCTGGCACCGCGCGTGCCGCACGGCGTGACGGTGATCAGCGAATCAGGCATTAACACCTATGGTCAAATCCGCGAACTGAGCCGCTTCGCCAATGGTTTTCTGATTGGCAGCGCCCTGATGTCCGAACCTGACCTGAGCGCCGCAGTGCGCCGCGTCACCTTAGGCGATAATAAGGTCTGTGGCCTGACTCGTCCGCAGGACGCCTCGGTCGCCCATCAGGCGGGAGCCATTTACGGCGGATTGATCTTCGTCGAAGCCTCTCCGCGCTACGTCACGCTCGATAAAGCCCTCGACGTGCAGGCCGGCGCGCCGCTGAAATACGTCGGCGTGTTCCGCGACCACGCGCCAGACAGCGTGGCCGACATCGCTAAAAACTTACAGCTCGCCGCCGTTCAACTGCACGGCAGCGAAGATCAAAGCTACATCGACAGCCTGCGCCCGCTTCTTCCGGCAGAGTGCCAGATTTGGAAAGCGCTGAGCGTCAAAGAGAGCATGCCAGCGCGCGAACTGAATCAGGTCGACCGCTATGTGCTCGACAACGGCAAAGGCGGCACGGGCCAGCGTTTTGACTGGAGCAAGCTGGTCGGACAAGACCTGAGCAACGTTTTATTAGCCGGTGGGCTAGGCGCAGATAACTGCGTTGAAGCCGCCCAGCTAGGCTGCGCGGGGCTGGATTTTAATTCCGGCGTCGAACGCGAGCCGGGCATCAAAGATGCTGACAAGATCACTGCGGTATTCCAGACGTTACGGGCTTATTAATCTCCCCGTGACGATGAAAAAATTGACAGACAGGATGGAATAACATGACTTTACTAAATCCCTACTTCGGCGAATTCGGCGGTATGTACGTTCCGCAGATTTTGATGCCCGCTCTTACCCAATTAGAAGAGGCCTTCGTCAGCGCCCAGCGTGACCCGGAGTTTCAGGCCGAGTTTATCGACCTGCTGAAGAACTACGCGGGTCGTCCGACGGCCCTGACGTTGTGCAAAAATCTGACCGCCGGTACCAAGACCAAGCTGTATCTCAAGCGTGAAGATTTGCTGCACGGCGGCGCGCACAAAACCAACCAAGTGCTGGGTCAGGCTCTGCTGGCGAAGCGCATGGGCAAAACTGAGATCATCGCCGAAACCGGCGCGGGTCAACACGGCGTGGCTTCAGCACTGGCCTGTGCCCTGCTCGGCCTAAAATGCCGCATCTACATGGGCGCCAAAGACATTGAGCGCCAGTCACCAAACGTGTTCCGTATGCGTTTAATGGGCGCGGAAGTCATTCCAGTACACAGCGGCTCCTCCACGCTGAAAGATGCCTGTAACGAGGCACTGCGCGACTGGTCTGGCAGCTATGAAACCGCGCACTACATGCTCGGCACGGCGGCAGGGCCGCACCCTTACCCAACCATCGTGCGTGAATTCCAACGCATGATTGGCGAAGAAACCAAGGCGCAGATGCTTGAGCGCGAAGGTCGCCTGCCAGACGCGGTCATTGCCTGCGTGGGCGGCGGTTCCAACGCTATCGGCATGTTCGCCGACTTTATCGATGAAACCACCGTTAAGCTGATTGGCGTTGAACCAGCGGGCCTCGGGATTGAAACCGGGCAGCACGGCGCGCCGCTGAAACACGGCCACGTGGGGATCTATTTCGGCATGAAAGCCCCGATGATGCAGACTTCAGAAGGCCAAATCGAAGAGTCTTACTCGATTTCCGCCGGTCTGGACTTCCCCTCCGTCGGCCCACAGCACGCCTTCCTGAACAGCATTGGCCGTGCCGACTATGTGTCAATCACTGATGATGAAGCTCTGGACGCGTTCAAAGCGCTGTCGCGCAGCGAAGGCATCATCCCGGCGCTTGAGTCCTCTCACGCACTGGCTTATGCCCTGAAACTGATTAAAGAGACGCCGCAGAAAGAGCAAATTCTGGTGGTTAACCTGTCTGGCCGTGGTGATAAAGACATCTTTACCGTCCACGACATCCTGTCCGCGCGGGGAGAAATCTAATGGAACGTTATCAACAATTATTTAAGCGTCTGGAAAGCAAAAAAGAAGGCGCTTTCGTTCCCTTCGTGACGCTGGGCGATCCGGGCGTAGAGCTGTCGCTGTCTATCATTGATACGCTGATTGAAGCCGGTGCCGACGCCTTAGAGTTGGGTATTCCCTTCTCTGATCCACTGGCCGACGGCCCGACCATTCAGGGCGCTAATCTGCGCGCTTTTGCCGCCGGTGTGACGCCGACCCAGTGCTTTGGCATGCTGCAACGCATCCGCGAGAAGCACCCGGATATCCCCATTGGCCTGCTGATGTACGCCAATCTGGTGTTCCACAACGGCATTGATACTTTCTATCAGCGCTGCGCCGAAGTGGGCGTGGACTCCGTGCTGGTCGCCGACGTGCCGTTTGAAGAGTCAGCGCCATTCCGTGCCGCAGCCATGCGCCACGGCATCGCGCCAATCTACATCTGCCCGCCGAACGCCTCAGATGACCTGTTGCGCGAAATCTCTTCCCACAGCCGGGGTTACACCTACCTGCTGTCACGCGCAGGGGTGACAGGGACTGAGAAACGCGCCCTGCTGCCATTGAACCACTTGGTCGATAAGCTGCGTGAATACAACGCGGCTCCGCCACTGCAGGGCTTCGGTATCTCTGAACCTTCTCAGGTCAAAGAGACGCTGGCCGCTGGTGCAGCAGGCGCTATCTCCGGCTCGGCTACCGTGCGCATCATCGAAAACAATCTCCACCAGCCGTCCGAAATGCTGGCCCAGCTCTCGCGCTTCACCAGTGAGATGAAAGCCGCGACTCGCGCTTAAGTCATTCCCACGCTTTAAAGCCCAAGGCCTTATCTGTTTGCGCGGATAAGGCCTTGTTTCTTTATAAGTAAAATGAGACGGAACGTGCTTTTTTTATCTTGATGAGTTTGTATATCCGGCGACCTTACACCACAATCATACTACCCGCAGGATCCGTTCTGTTTGAGTGACCGCGCGGGAAGTGCGCGTTATGAATGATAAATGGTGAGTTTCAAACCTAGCATGGAGAGTTATTTTATGAAGCTATTCAAGACTTTGTCAGCATTTTGCATGGCAGCGGTGGTAGTGATGTCCGTTGCGGCCTGTGCTCCTACCCAGAAATCTGAAGGGACCGGCGGCTATATCGACGACACCGTGGTGACCACCAAAGTTAAGTCTGCACTGTTGGCCGACAAAAACATTAAATCGCGTGAAATTAGCGTGGAAACCTTCAAAGGCCGCGTACAGTTGAGTGGCTTTGTGACCTCAACGGCCGAGGCGAATCGCGCAGTGGAAGTGACGCGTGGCGTGGCGGGTGTGAAATCAATTGAAAATGATACGCGGGTGAAATAACCCAAGTTTTGATGCACAACGTCAAACATCATAGAGGCGCTGAGAGCGCCTCTTTTTTTGGATATTTACACCAGACGGATGGATCAGAAACGATAACCCGCGGCGAACATAAATACCCAAGGGTCGATGCGCGTATGGATTGACTGATCTTCCCCTGCTGCTTTGAATTTGATGTCAGTGTCGATGTCCATCCACCAGACCGACATGTTCAGCAGCCAGTTGTCGTTCAGGTTATAATCCATTCCGACCTGCGTCGCCACGCCCCACGAGTCTTTAACGCTCAAATCTGACAAGCCGGCATCGCGCCCGGTTTGGTTGAAATCAGCATCATAGAAGGTGGTGTAGTTGACACCCAGACCGACATAAGGACGCAATTTATCCTGACGGTCGCCAAAGTAGTATTGCGCCATTAATGAAGGCGGTAGCTGTTTCACTTCAGCAATGGTGCCAGTGCTGTTTAAACCGACTTTATGCTTGAAAGGCGTGGCGCCCAGTAACTCCACGCCAATATTGTCGGTAAACATATACCCCAGCGTTAACCCCATCTGAGTATTGTTATCAATGTTGAACGATCCCAGACCCATTACGTTGTCTGACCCTTCGGTCGGCCGTACCGTTGCGGTACCAACGCGGAAAATGATATCTCCAGCCTGATTTGCACTGGCGATTGACGGCAGAACTGCCGCCGCGAGAAGAACCCAAGATGCTGCTTTCATATCCATTCCCTTTATGTGGATTTATCACCTGCACGAATATACCTACTCTGGGTTAGGAATTGATCCGTGTCGGGTCACATCTTTAAATGATTTATTTAGAAAATGCATCCCTCGCAATTCATTCTAAACCTTTAAAAAACAAGGAATTGATCTAGATCAAAATAACCCCTTCACTTGCTACCTCTCAACCTTGATAAATATCTATTGCTTAAAAAAAATGGCCTGAGTAATTTGCTTGCTCCTAGGTTGGTTTTGGGTCAGTGCCGTGAGGAGTCGGTGGCGTCCAAGATGAGCGAAATTAACAATCCCTGTGTATCCTGTGGCGCATGCTGCGCTTACTTCCGCGTTTCCTTTTATTGGGCTGAATCTGAAGAAGCCGGTGGCGTGGTCCCCCAGGCTTTAACTGAGCAAGTCACCCCCTTTCTAAGTTGTATGCAAGGCACCAACAGTAAATCTCCGCGCTGCGTGGCGCTGGAGGGTGAGATTGGCCAATCCGTTTCCTGTTCTATTTACCTCAATCGCCCGACGCCCTGTCGTGAGTTCGACCAATCGGGTTTGAACGGCGTGGGTAACGAATCCTGTGATCGCGCGCGGGCCAAATATGGTTTACCGCCGTTGGAGATGGAGATCCCTCTGTCACTGGTGGCCGCAGCCATCATGCCGGATCCGGTTAGCTATCACGTCGATTGATAAGAAATCAGTGAGATAACCTATGGCGGGGTGCCACCTGTTCACATTACAGGGTACAATCCCCGCCTGATTGTCTTTTGATTATTTTGCCAAGGAGCGTTCATGCCTATCGCGGCCAATACCTTGTACCGTGACAGTTTCAATTTCCTGCGTAATCAGTTCACCAGCATCCTGCTGTTGGCGTTACTGACCGCGCTGATCACCGTCATTTTGAATCAGATTTTCACTCCAAGCGCTGAACAGCTCAGCCTGCTGAGTGCTAACAGCGATGATTTGTCCGGTACCGCAGGCATGAGCCTTCAGGAACTTATTCAGAACATGTCGCCTGAACAGCAGATGGTGCTGTTGAAAGTCTCCGGTGCGGCCACCTTCTCCGCGCTGGTCGGCAACGTGTTGTTAGTGGGCGGAATGCTGACGCTGATTCAGATGGTGTCCAGCGGGATGCGCACCAGCGCCCTGCGCTCAATTGGTGCTTCCGCGCCAATCCTGCCTCGCCTGCTGGGCCTGATGCTGCTTTGTACTCTGCTGGTGCAGTTGGGTATCACCCTGTTCGTGGTGCCGGGCGTGCTGGTGGCGGTGGCGGTTTCGCTGTCGCCGGTGATTAGCAGTGTCGAAAGAATGGGCGTGTTTAAGTCGATTAAAGTCAGCAGCAAGCTGGCCTTTAGCAATGCGCGTCTGGTGCTGCCAGCGATTATGTTCTGGCTGGCTGCCAAGATGCTGGTGTTGCTGGCGGTGAGCCATCTGAGCGCCCTGCCAACCATGGCGGCGACCATCGTGTTAAGTACGTTGAGCAACCTGATTTCAGCTTTCCTGCTGATCTACTTGTTCCGTCTGTACTCCAAATTGCGTGCCTAATCTCGGCGATGACAAAAGGGTGCTCTGGCGCCCTTTTCTTTTGTCGAAGAAATGATTCCGGTATAGTCAAACCCTACATTAGCTATGGAATGAAGTATGAAGCAGCTCCTCGATTTTCTTCCCTTGGTGGTCTTTTTTGTTTTTTATAAGCTTTACGACATTTATTACGCGTCAGGTGCGCTGATTGTCGCCACCGCCCTCGCGCTGATTTTCACGTGGATTAAATACCGTAAAGTGGAGAAAATGACGCTGATCACCTTCGCCATGGTGGCCATTTTCGGCACCCTGACGCTGGTCTTCCATAATGACGAATTCATTAAATGGAAAGTGACGGTGATTTACGTGCTGTTCTCCGGCGCACTGCTGGTCAGCCAGCTGATCCTGAAAAAGCCGCTGATTCAGCGCATGCTGGGCAAAGAACTGACCCTGCCGGATCACGTCTGGAACAAGCTGAACGTCAGCTGGGCAATCTTCTTCCTGCTGTGCGGATTAGCAAATATTTACGTTGCGTTCTGGTTACCGCAAGAAGTATGGGTTAACTTCAAAGTGTTCGGCCTGACCGTGCTCACGCTGGTCTTTACCCTGCTGAGTGGGGTCTACATTTACCGGCATATGCCGGACGAAGAAAAAAAATAAGCATTCTCCTGCATGGGTCTTTCTTCTTGAAAGACCTTAATTTTGATTAATTCAGTGTGAAGCAACTCAATGAACGAAAAACATAGCTTACCTAATGGTGAAATGGTGTTGCGTACACTGGCTATGCCAGCGGATACCAATGCTAACGGTGATATTTTTGGCGGATGGCTGATGTCACAAATGGACATGGGCGGCGCGATCCAGGCGAAGGAAATCGCTAAAGGCCGCGTGGTGACTGTTCGTGTTGACGGCATGACGTTTCTGAAGCCCGTTGCTGTAGGTGATGTTGTATGTTGTTACGCACGCTGTATTCGAACCGGTAACAGTTCGATTACCATCAATGTGGAAGTGTGGGTGAAGAAGGTCTCTTCTGAGCCTATTGGTCAGCGCTATCGCGCTACCGAGGCCGTGTTTACCTACGTGGCCGTGGATGATGAAGGCAAGTCACGCAAACTGCCAGATGGCAGAAGCAACTTCAGCGTAGACTCTGACGGCGTTTCGCAGGACTAAGCCGCCGGTTCAAGCCGCGCCATAAACAAAAAGGTCGCCCTAAGAGGCGACCTTTTTGTTTTTTTACTTGGCGGCGATGTTACTCGACGGTGGATCCGCCGTTGATTTTAAACACCAAGTTGACTACCAGATTGTTGGCGGCTTTCGGCTCATAGCGCCATTTACGCATCGCCTGTTTCACCTCGCGTTCAAACATATTGCGCGGCTCGGCGGACAGAATGCGGATGTTATCTACCCGACCGTCACTGTCCACGTCAAACTGCACCCGCACACGCCCTTCTATCTGCAACGCGAAGGCTCGGGCCGGATACTGTGGCTTAGAGCGATCTAACGGGCGCGGCCCGCTGCTGGCACTTGGCGTAGACTGCGCTGGCGGCTGGGCCGCAGGCTTGACGTCCGGCTTGCTGTTGTTGAACGGCGACGCGTCATCGGTGACTTTCGGCTTCTCAACCTTTTGTACCGGCTTCTCAACAGGTTTCACTTTCGGCTTCGGCTTCTCAACCGGCTTTTTGACCGGCTTAGGTTTTGGCTTCGGCTCAGGAAGCGCGACGGCCTCTGGCGGCGGTGGCGGTTCCGGCTTCACTTCTGGCTCGGGTTCTGGCTCTGGCTCTGGCTCCGGTTGCACCTGTGGTTTCGGCGGCGGAGCGAAATCCGCTGGGTTCACCATGGTCACGCTCATGACCTGCTGCTCTTGTTTGGGCAGTGTCACGGCGTCCTTCATGGTGACATAAAGCAAGGCGCCAATAACCGCGCTGTGGAAGGCGACAGAAAATACCAGTGGCAGTGTGACCTTGCGAACAAATCTAAACTTTTTTAGCGGCATAATGAGTCTGTTTCCCCGTGAAGCCGCAAGTTTAAATGCAAATAGCAATCATATTCAACACCGCAATGACAACTATTCTCAAATCAAAGCTGAATTGATCCAACGCAAAGCACTTTCCAGCGACTACGGGTTTCGCTATGGTGTTAACACCTGCCGTGATGACAGGCATTTCGCGTTATTCCCTGTTAAAGCTAATGATTTTAAAGGTGATGCATGCTCTATGTAATTTATTCTGAAGATGTACCCGACTCTTTGGAAAAACGTGCCGCTGCGCGTCCTGCACACGTCGAACGTTTGCAAAAGCTCCATGATGAAGGCCGCGTGATCGTCGCTGGCCCAACGCCTGCAATTGACAGTGCAGATCCGGGCGCGGCAGGCATGACTGGTTCAGTGGTTATCATTGAATTTGAAACCCTGAAAGATGCTCAGACCTGGGCAGATGCTGACCCTTACGTTGCCGCCGGCGTTTATAAAAGCGTGACCGTGAAGCCGTTTAAGCGCGTTTTCTAAACACCGCGCTTGAAATAATAAAGGCCACTCAGGTGGCCTCTTTTTTTGCTTGTACTCAGGGATATGTCACAGACGCTAAAGCAATCACAGTGTACGAGCAGTGGCTGTGTTAGACTGCCTCTCCCTACCCCAGAGGTAAGCTACTATGTCATTCTTCGACGGATTGAAGTTTCTTTCTAGCCAGAAAACTAAAGTCACCTGCCCGGAATGCAAAGCGGTGAGTGAACAAATGAGCACCAAAGTGCGCAAGAATTCAACGCTGGTCTGCCCGAAATGCGGTGCTTTATTTCAACCGAAATCACAGTGATCACGAGCGCCATTCATAAGTAACGGCATATAAAGAAAGACGTTGATGCTGCTGATGGTGAATCTGCCGAATGCGGTAGATGTGGCGATAACGTCTTGATTGACCTTCCAGCCAGCGGCTTCTGCGGCGCTGAGACTGGCGTAGCATGCGCCAGCGCCCTACTTCATTCTTACTACGTTTCATGCACATTGTTCCCGTTGACAACTTTCCCTGCGTTTTAAAACGCAGAATGCGTGCACATTATAGGCCGATGAAATTGTGATCCAAGCCCTGTTTCACCCTAATGTGTCAGTTATCAGCTACCCTTGATGACAATCAGATGAAATTCACGGTTTCTGATAATGATTTCAGAGGTAGCTGATTGATTGAAAGGTTTAAAGTCGTTAAAAAGTTTCCCCTTTCACCGACTCTGCGTACACTCTCCCAACGGCTTGCGAACAGGACTTTTCGCCCAATGACAACTTTTTATGCGGTAATTAGCTGGCTTCTTATTTTTGGCTACTGGTTACTGATTGCCGGCGTGACGCTGCGCATTTTAATGAAGCGCCGCGCGGTGCCTTCGGCTATGGCATGGCTGCTGATCATTTATATTATTCCGTTGGTCGGCATTATCGCCTACCTGTCGTTTGGGGAGTTGCATCTTGGGAAACGGCGTGCAGAACGCGCCAAGGCGATGTGGCCTTCTACCGCGCGCTGGCTGAATGATCTCAAAGGCTGTCATCGCATTTTCGCCACCGAAAATAGCGAGATAGCCAGCTCACTGTTTCAGCTTTGCGAACGCCGTCAGGGCATCGCGGGCGTGAAAGGCAACCAGCTGCAACTGCTGACCACCAGTGACGACACCCTGCACGCCATGATGCGCGATATTGAGCTGGCGCGGCATAACATCGAGATGGTGTTCTATATCTGGCAACCCGGCGGTTTGGTCGATCAGGTGGCTGAATCCCTGATGGCGGCCTCGCGTCGCGGTATTCACTGCCGCCTGATGCTCGACTCCGCGGGCAGTGTCGCCTTCTTCCGCAGCCCTTATCCCGCCATGATGCGCAACGCCGGTATCGAAGTGGTCGAGGCGCTGAAAGTCAGCCTGTGGCGCGTATTCTTGCGCCGCATGGATTTGCGTCAGCACCGTAAAGTGGTGCTGATCGACAACTATGTGGCTTATACCGGCAGCATGAACATGGTCGATCCGCGCTATTTCAAACAGGACGCAGGCGTGGGCCAGTGGGTCGATTTGATGGCGCGTATGGAAGGCCCGGTCGCCACCACCATGGGTATCGTCTACTCCTGCGACTGGGAAATCGAAACCGGTAAACGCATTCTGCCGCCGGAGCCTGACGTCAATCAGATGCCGTTTGAGCAAGAGAGCGGCCACACCATTCAGGTCATCGCCTCCGGCCCGGGCTTCCCTGAGGATATGATCCATCAGGCGCTGCTCACCGCCTCGTATTCGGCGCGCGAGCAGTTGGTGATGACTACCCCTTATTTCGTGCCGAGCGACGATTTGCTGCATGCGATCTGTACCGCAGCCCAGCGCGGCGTTGACGTCAGCATCGTTATGCCGATGAAGAACGACTCGATGATGGTCGGCTGGGCCAGCCGCGCCTTCTTCAACGAGCTGTTGGAAGCCGGCGTGAAAATCTACCAGTTCGAAGATGGCTTGCTGCATACCAAGAGCATTCTGGTCGACGGCCAACTCAGTCTGGTGGGCACCGTGAACCTCGACATGCGCAGCCTGTGGCTGAACTTCGAAATCACGCTGGTGATTGATGATGACGGCTTTGGCAACGATTTGGCGCAGGTGCAGGCCGACTATATCGCCCGCTCGCACTTGCTTGACGTCGAAGCCTGGTTAAAACGCCCCTTCTGGCATCGCATTATTGAACGGCTGTTCTACTTTTTCAGCCCGCTGCTGTAAAAGCCGCAGCGAGAATGTTCTAATAGCCCGAGACACTCTTTTACTGATCACCATTTATTGATAGGAACGTTATGGATTTAAATAACCGCCTGACCGAAGACGAAACCCTTGAGCAAGCCTATGACATTTTTCTGGAACTGGCGGGCGACAATCTCGATCCGGCGGATATCTTGATCTTCAATCTGCAATTTGAAGAGCGCGGCGGCGCCGAGCTGTATGACCCGGCCGAAGATTGGGTTGAGCACGTCGATTTCGACCTGAACCCGGACTTCTTCGCCGAAGTGGTTATCGGGCTGGCCGACGCTGAAGATCAGCCGATTAATGATATTTTCGCGCGCGTTCTGCTGTGCCGCGAAAAAGACCACAAGCTGTGCCATATTTTGTGGAAAGAATAATCCCCCTGCATCCTTCAACCTAACTCGGCGTTGGCCGCCGACATTCACCCCGGTCACATACTGATGTATGCTCCCAGAGTTCATGCCGTTGCCGCCTTGATTCAGGTCGAATGATTTTGGGGATAGATTTGATAAAAAAAACCTGCCATGGGCAGGTTTTTTTATGCTTCAAGAGTGACTCCAGTGGCTTAGAGCGGGTCCACTTTAAGGCAAGAGACGGCGTGGCGGAAGCTGCCTTCCAGCAGTGGGCGAGTTACTGCGCACTCTGGGCCAGCAATCGGGCAGCGGGTGCGGAACACGCAGCCTGACGGCGGGTTGATTGGCGACGGTAAGTCCCCTTCCAACAGCTGAATCACTTTATTGCGCTCTTTGTCCGGGTCTGGAACCGGCACGGCTGACATCAATGCGCGGGTGTAAGGGTGCTGAGGATTGTGGTACACCTCATCGTATGTCCCTAACTCCACGGCGTGACCGAGGTACATCACCAGTACGCGGTCAGAGATGTGTTTCACCACCGCTAGGTCATGCGCGATGAAGATCAGCGACAGGCCCATCTCACGCTGCAAGTCTTGCAGCAGGTTCACCACCTGCGCCTGAATCGACACGTCGAGGGCTGAAACCGGCTCGTCACAGATAATCAGCTTCGGCTCGAGGATCAGCGCGCGGGCGATACCAATACGCTGACACTGGCCGCCGGAGAACTCGTGCGGATAACGGTTGATCAGGTTTGGCAGCAGGCCAACCTTCAGCATCATCGCCTTCACTTTCTCTTTAACCTGAGAGCGAGGCATTTTCGGGTGATAGGTTTTCAGCGGCTCGGCGATGATTTCGCCGATGGTCATGCGCGGGTTAAGCGATGCCAGCGGGTCCTGGAAAATCATCTGAATGTCGCTACGGGTGTGTTGCCACTCCGCCGCAGACATGCCCAGCAGGTCTTTACCCAACCAGGCCACTTTGCCGTCAGTGGCTTTCACCAGACCGATAATGGCGCGGGCGAAGGTCGATTTGCCGCAGCCTGACTCACCCACAACACCCAGAGTTTCCCCTTCATACAGGCGCAGCGTCACGCCATCCACCGCTTTCAGGGTTTTGGATGGCTGCCAGAACCACTGCTTACCATCTTTGATATCAAAGTGGACTTTTAAATCCGCCACTTCCAGCAGAACTTTTTTGTCTGGTGGCGCTTCGTGCTTGGACGGGCTGTGAATTACTGTGTGATCTGTCATACCAACTCCTCGACCGGCTTAAAGCAGGCGCGTAAACGCCCTTCACCGAAACGCTCCAGTGGAGGTGCGGTGTTACAGATTTCCATCGCGTGCTGGCAGCGAGGCTGGAATGGGCAGCCTTTTGGCAAGCGCAGCAGGTTTGGCGGGTTACCGGCAATGGTAGTCATCATGCCACCCTCGGAATCCAAACGAGGAACGGCATTAAGCAGGCCGATAGAGTAAGGATGAGACGGCTGGTAGAACACATCGCGCGCCTGACCATATTCCATGGTGCGCCCGGCGTACATCACCAGCACTTTGTCACAGATCCCGGCAACCACGCCCAGATCATGGGTGATCATGATGATGGCGGTGTTGAACTCGCTTTTCAGCTCATTCAGCAGTGTCATGATCTGCGCCTGAACGGTCACGTCCAGCGCGGTAGTCGGTTCGTCTGCGATCAGCAGTTTTGGTCGGCACAGCAGCGCCATGGCAATCATCACGCGCTGGCGCATACCGCCAGAGAACTCGTGCGGGAACATCTTCATGCGCTTGCGCGCTTCAGGCATTTTCACCGCGTCCAGCATGCGCACTGACTCGTCGAAGGCTTCGCGACGGCTCATATTCTTATGCAGCATTAGGACTTCCATCAACTGCTCGCCAACGCGCATGTACGGGTTCAGCGAGGTCATTGGATCCTGGAAAATCATCGAAATCTGCTCGGCACGCAGCTTGTTAAGCTCGCGCGGCGGCAGGTTCAAGATTTCACGGCCATTAAATTTAGCCGAACCGCCAATGCGGCCGTTGCTGGCCAGCAGTCCCATCAGCGCAAACGCGGTCTGGGATTTGCCCGAGCCGGACTCCCCTACGATGCCCAGTGTTTCACCAGCACGCAGGTCAAAGTTCAGGTCGTTAACTGCCGTCACGTCGCCGTCTGGCGTGCCGAAGGTGACGCGCAGGTCTTTCACATCAAGCAGGATTGGCGGCGCTTTGCCGTCAACGGACGCCGGTGACGCGAAAGTTGAATGTTCAATGGTGCTCATGATTGCACTCCTTAACGATCTTTCGGGTCGAGGGCATCACGCAGCCCATCGCCGATAAAATTGAAACAGAACAGAGTTACAACCAGGAAGCCTGCCGGGAACAGCAGTAACCAAGGTGAAACTTCCATAGAGTTGGCGCCGTCGCTCAGCAACGCACCCCAACTGCTTAACGGCTCTTGCGTACCCAATCCCAAGAAGCTGAGGAAGGATTCGAATAAGATCATGCTCGGTACCAGCAGTGAGGCGTAAACCACCACCACGCCCAGTACGTTTGGCACGATGTGGCGCAGAACGATGTTGCGGGTAGACACCCCGCTCACCAGCGCCGCTTCGATAAACTCTTTACGCTTGAGGCTCAGGGTCTGTCCACGCACGATACGCGCCATGTCCAGCCATGAAACCATGCCGATAGCGACGAAAATCAGCAAAATGTTTTGGCCGAAGAAGGTCACCAGCAGGATAACGAAGAACATGAATGGGAAGGAGTTGAGGATCTCCAGGAAGCGCATCATCGCAGAGTCAATTTTGCCACCAAGGTAGCCGGAAACTGTGCCATATAAGGTGCCCAGAATAACCGCGACCAGTGCTGCCGCCACGCCCACCATCAGAGAGATACGCCCGCCGATGGCCACGCGTACCAGCAAATCACGGCCCGAGGAGTCGGTACCGAAATAGTGGTGAGAAGCAAAGTCCGGCGCAGCTGACATCATATTCCAGTCAGTATCTGCGTAGGCAAATTGTGAAATCATTGGCGCGAAGGTCACGAATAACGCAATCACTGCCAACACGATAAGACTGGTGACAGCCGCGCGGTTGCTGATGAAACGGCGACGCGCGTCCTGCCATAAGCTGCGGCCTTCAACTTCCATCTTTTCGGTGAAGTTTTCCAGAGCTTCGCTGTTTTTCTTACTTAACATCATTGATAAGCTCCAGCATTAATAACGGATTTTTGGATCGATAACGGCGTAAAGCACGTCGACGATCGCATTGAACAAGATGGTCAGTGCGCCAACCAAAATGGTCAGACTCAGAACCAGCGAGTAGTCACGGTTAAGTGCACCGTTAACAAACAGCTGGCCGATGCCCGGCAATCCGAAAATGCTTTCGATAACCATTGAGCCGGTGATGATACCGACGAAGGCAGGTCCCATGTAGGACAGTACCGGCAACAGTGCAGGCTTCAACGCGTGGCGCATAATAATGCGGCGCAGCGGTAAACCTTTGGCACGCGCTGTACGGATAAAGTTGGAGTGCAAGACTTCAATCATTGAACCGCGGGTAATACGCGCGATGCTGGCGATATAGGCCAGTGACAGAGCCACCATTGGCAAGATCATAAATTTGATCCCACCGCCGTTCCAACCGCCGCCCGGTAACCACTTCAGGGTAATGGCGAAGATCAGCACCAATAAAGGTGCCACCACAAAGCTCGGGATAACAACGCCGGTCATGGCTACCCCCATTACCGTGTAATCCCATTTAGTGTTCTGATTAAGCGCGGCAATAACACCGGCAGAGACACCAAATACAATCGCCATAATGAAAGCTGCCAGACCCAATTTCGCGGAAACCGGGAAAGAGGCGGCGACCAGATCATTAACGGTATAGTCTTTATATTTGAACGACGGGCCGAAATCACCTTTCGCCAGTTGCCCTAAATAGTTGAAGTACTGCTTATAGATTGGATCATTGAGGTGATATTTCGCCTCAATGTTCGCCATAACTTCTGGCGGAAGATTACGCTCACCTGAAAATGGACTTCCCGGTGCGAGACGCATCATAAAAAACGAGATGGTAATTAAGATGAATAGCGTCGGAATCGCTTCCAGACAGCGGCGTAAAATAAACTTTAACATTGCCCGTACCTGTTTCTAAGCCTGCACTACAGCTTGATAGTTTTGGCTTTATCGCCGTAATAATAAAAATATTACGACGGTGGCTCTCTGCTTCAGCGCTGAAACGGTCAGCGCCAAGAACGATACCTTTATCAAAAATAGGCAGGGCATCTCGGGGATGCCCTGCCAGACACTAATTAGTGTTTGATAATGTACAGATCTTTAACGTAGACGTTGTCCTGTGGATCTTTACCGGTGTAACCACCCACGTATGGTTTCACCAGACGGGCGTTCACGTAGTAATAAACAGGCACGATGGCGGAATCTTTGTCCAGTTGCTGTTCAGCTTTCTGGTACAGAGAAGCGCGCTCTTCGTCAGTCTTGGCAGTCAGAGTGTCAGCAATCGCTTTGTCGAAGGCTGCGCTCTTATAGTGAGCCGTGTTGTTGCTGCTGTTAGACAACAGCATATTCAGGAAGGATGAAGGTTCGTTGTAGTCAGAACACCATGCCGCACGAGAAACATCGAAGTTACCCTGATGACGGGTATCCAGGAAGGTTTTCCACTCTTGGTTTTCCAGCTGAACGTTAACGCCCAGGTTTTTCTTCCAAATTGCCGCTGCGGCGATTGCCAGCTTCTTATGCAGGTCAGACGTGTTGTAAAGCAGTTTGAAGGTCAATGGCTTAGCGTCGGTGTAACCGGCTTCTGCCAACAGTTTCTTCGCCTGTGCATTACGTTGATCCTGAGTTTCTTTGAACCAGGCTGGAGGAGTCAGTTTGCCGTCAGCGCCGTCAGTGTATGGCGGGGTGAAGCCGTAAGCTGGCAGGTCGCCCTGTGCTTTAACTTTCTCAACAATGATGTCGCGATCCAGACCCAGTTTCAGAGCTTCACGAACGCGTTCGTCGGTGAATGGCGCTTTCTGGTTGTTGATTTCGTAATAATAAGTACACAGATATGGGTCAACATGGACTTCAGTTGGGATCTCTTTCTTCAGTTTCTGGAACAATTCGATCGGCATGTTGTTGTAAGTCATGTCGATTTCGCCGCTGCGGTAGCGGTTAACGTCAGTCACTTCTGAAGAGATTGGCAGGTAAGTTACCTGATTGATAACAGTGTCTTTGTTATCCCAATATTGTGGGTTACGTTCCAGAACGATACGTTCGTTGACGGTCCAGGTTTTCAGTTTATAAGCGCCGTTGCTCACGTAGTTTGCTGGCTGAGTCCATTTGTCGCCAAATTTCTCAACAGCATTTTTGTTTACCGGCTTCATCGCGGTGTGAGACAGCATTTTAACGAAGTAAGGAACTGGCTCAGTCAGAGTCACTTCCAGAGTGTGGTCGTCGATAGCCTTCACGCCCAGAGTGTCAGGGCTTTTCTTACCGGCAATGATGTCATCGATATTAGCGATGTGACCATATTGCAGGTAGCTTTCGTATGGGGATGCAGTTTTCGGGTCAGCCAGGCGCTGCCAGCTATAAACGAAGTCCGCAGCAGTCACTGGGTCGCCGTTGGACCATTTAGCGTCTTTACGCAGGTGGAAAGTCCACACTTTAAAGTCTTTGTTGTCCCAAGTTTCAGCTACGCCTGGGATCACGTGGCCGTCAGCGTTAGAGGTGTTAACCAGGCCTTCCAGCAGGTCACGGATAACGTTGGACTCTGGCACACCTTCCACTTTATGTGGGTCAAGGGATTGCACTTCAGAACCGTTGTTACGAACCAGTTCTTGTTTGTCAGCCAGTTGCACACCGGCTGGAACGGTAGCAGCAAAAGCGCTTCCCGCGGTCGCCACGCCCAATGCTGCTAATACGCAGGCAGCGAGGATAGTTTTCTTTGTGATGTTGGTCATTTTATATTCAACTCCAGTTTTTATTATGAACTTGCGCACGATGGAGCAAGATAAACCCTTGCTGGGCTTTTGGTTAATCGCGGGCAGGAACGAATTACCCGATAGAAAAACCGCATGTATTTAGTCGCTGTGAATAAGACGACTATCCCCTACTACATTTCTAACTTTTGAAGTTTGAGACTGTTAATCGTCTTTCATCTTCAGAGATCCTTTAAGGAAGACCCCTCTCCTTTTGCTCGCCCTGTTGATTAGTATTTCACGCAGTGTGGTAATACCTTTTTCAAACACGGCAGGCTAATGCTTAATTTGACTTAACAATGCAATTTCAGACGAACACTCTCGGACTGCAGTTTTTAGCAGCCTGAAAAAAGAATTTTAATGGGAACTAATGTGCAGCGTTTCTGACTTAAACGAAGACATGCATCAACAGTGCCAAGGAGTGCTTTTGGGAAAAGCAGTGACACTAAAAGCGCGTTGGCTCTGTAAGGATGCAAAGTTTCGACCACGACATTCTCCAACAACAAATGAAATTGCTAAATTTAAATCTCTTTGCAAGATCCATTCTCACTTCGGCATAAGCCCGAAACAACTTTCCATTTGTGAAGACGTCCCGAAAATTATCAGAAGCCTGTTAACTGCGCCAATAAATTTTGCGAAAATGTTACGCGTTTCTCCTTTACTGGGCTTCGAAGTCATTTAGCCGTCTGGCATGCCAGTAAGGGATGCTTATCTAACTTATTGCTTTTATTCTGTTTTAATCGATTTATAACCTACAGCCATCTTACGCTTCTGTTTAAAAATTCGACTGATACAAAAAGTTAACATTTTGTAGGTTTGAAGAATAAATGGCTGTTTCTGACAGAGTAAACACTAATAACATCTCGATACAGCATGCACAAGCCCTACAGAATGATGTGGTTAAATTAACATCGATTCGGGCAGAGAAAGTCATAAAAAAGGGATTTTTTGGGGAAGGAAACGTATAGAAATAGCTGTTTGAGTTATAAATAGGCTCAGGAAAGGAGTTTAAGCCACATTTAGGTGCAACTGGTCATAAATAAGTCATTAGTTGCACTATATTGAGGCATTCGGTTATTAGCAAAGTTAATACTGTAGGCACCAATAACCGAATGTTTAGAAAGATAAAGAGTAGCCCGAAGAATATTATTGCAGCAGACCAGGGAAAATAGCTTTAATCCCGGTCACGATAAACTCAATACCCAGTGACATCAGCAGCAAGCCCATAATACGGGTGATGACGTTAATGCCGGTCTGTCCAAGCAGTCTCACCAGTAAAGGTGCTGCACGGAACAGCAACCAACAGCTGAAAGCAAAGAGCGCAATGGCTACGGTCAAACCCAACAGGTTCTGCCAACCGTGGAAACGTGAACTCCAGACAATGGTCGAACTGATGGCACCCGGCCCCGCCATTAAAGGTAACGCCAATGGCACAACCCCGACGTTTTCGCGGATCGCCGTTTCCGACTTCTCCTGCTTGTTCTGTTTATCCTCGCCTAACTTCCCGCTGATCATCGACATCGCAATGGACACCACCAGAATGCCGCCCGCGATACGGAAAGAATCAATAGAGATGCCGAAGATATGCAAAATGGCGTCGCCGAGGAATAAAGCTGTCCACAATATAATGGCCACCGACAGGTTGGCGGTCATATTGGTTTTGTTTCTACCGGCGGCGGCTTGGTAGCTGGTCATGCTAATAAAGACCGGCAAGATCCCCACTGGGTTAACCAATGCGAATAGCCCGACGAAAAATTTGATATAGCCTGAAAGATCTAACAGAGATTGGCTCACGCAGAACTCCGCACAACACGCCAGAAGAGGAAGGTTTCAATGGGCGCTAATGTACTGTAATTGCCGCTGGGATTCCACGAGACTTTTTAGCGCGTACCACCAGATTTTTTAATATAAGCAGTGATTCATGCTGATGTTAAAAATAATAGGGGTCAATCCGACCAAAATTCGCACATTTTGTTAAATAAAAACGGGTTAAGGATAACCAATCTCATTAACGGCCTGCTGAAAGGTGTCAGCAAGTCACTTTAGTGATCCAGATCAAAAATCGCCTGCCCCCAAGTGAGTATGCTTTTCACGTAGTCAGTGAGTAGGCGACAGGATAAACACCTTGCAAGCTGGCGAAGTTAACTCGTTTTCTCCTACAGGATGTTCAACCTTATTAAAAGCTGTTTGAGCAAATAATGAGACAGATGCAACCGACTGATAATAAATGTGTAAATTTGTATCGGACGGTATGTCATAGCACAGCTATACTGAATTCTGGCGGATTATTTACTAAAAGAGTTTAACTTTATCAGGAGAGCATTATGGCTGTAACAAATGTCGCTGAATTGAACGCACTCGTAGCACGAGTCAAAAAAGCCCAGCGCGAATATGCTAACTTCACCCAAGAGCAAGTTGATAAGATCTTTAGTGCCGCCGCGTTGGCCGCTGCTGATGCCCGTATCTTACTTGCGAAACTGGCTGTTGAAGAATCTGGAATGGGGATTGTTGAAGACAAAGTCATCAAAAACCACTTCGCCTCTGAATATATCTACAACGCTTACAAAGACGAAAAAACCTGCGGTATCCTGTCACAAGATGACACCTTCGGCACCATCACTATCGCTGAACCTATCGGCATCATCTGCGGTATCGTACCGACGACCAACCCAACTTCTACTGCGATTTTTAAAGCGCTGATCAGCTTAAAAACCCGTAACGGTATTATCTTCTCCCCACACCCACGCGCTAAAAATGCGACCAACAAAGCTGCAGATATTGTACTGCAGGCTGCTATCGCGGCGGGCGCACCAAAAGACCTGATTGGCTGGATTGACGAGCCAAGCGTTGAGCTTTCCAACCAACTTATGCATCACCCAGACATCAACCTGATCCTCGCTACCGGTGGTCCAGGCATGGTGAAAGCGGCATACAGCTCTGGTAAACCAGCCATCGGCGTAGGCGCAGGTAACACCCCAGTAGTGGTGGATGAAACCGCTGACATCAAACGCGTTGTTGCTTCTATCCTGATGTCCAAAACCTTCGATAACGGCGTTATCTGTGCTTCTGAACAGTCCATTATCGTGGTTGATTCCGTATACGATGCCGTTCGTGAGCGTTTCTCCACTCATGGCGGTTACTTGCTGCAAGGCAAAGAGCTGAAAGCAGTTCAAGATATCATCTTGAAAAATGGTGGCCTGAATGCCGCTATCGTGGGTCAGCCAGCGACTAAAATCGCTGAAATGGCCGGCATCAAAGTGCCTTCACACACCAAAGTATTAATTGGTGAAGTGAAAAACGTTGATGAGTCAGAACCTTTTGCTCATGAAAAACTGTCCCCTACCCTCGCGATGTACCGCGCTAAGAACTTCGAAGACGCGGTAGAGAAAGCCGAGAAATTGGTAGAGATGGGCGGTATCGGCCATACCTCTTGCCTGTACACCGACCAGGACAATCAGCCAGAACGCGTAAACTATTTTGGCGACAAAATGAAAACCGCGCGCATCCTGATTAACACTCCGGCGTCTCAGGGTGGTATCGGTGACCTCTACAACTTCAAACTTGCTCCATCACTGACTTTAGGTTGCGGCTCATGGGGTGGTAACTCCATCTCTGAAAACGTCGGTCCTAAACATTTGATCAACAAGAAAACTGTAGCGAAGCGAGCAGAAAACATGTTGTGGCATAAACTTCCGAAATCTATCTACTTCCGTCGCGGTTCATTACCTATCGCTCTGGAAGAAGTGGCGACCGATGGTGCAAAACGCGCCTTTATCGTAACCGACCGTTTCCTGTTTAATGCCGGCTATGCCGACCAGATCACCAGCGTGTTGAAAGGTCACGGCATCGAAACTGAAGTCTTCTTCGAAGTGGAAGCTGATCCAACGTTGAGCATCGTTCGCAAAGGTGCTGAGCAGATGAACTCCTTCAAACCAGACGTGATCATCGCACTGGGTGGTGGTTCACCAATGGACGCAGCCAAAATCATGTGGGTACTGTACGAACATCCGCAGACTCAGTTCGAAGATTTGGCACTGCGCTTCATGGACATCCGTAAACGTATCTACAAATTCCCGAAAATGGGTGTGAAAGCGAAAATGATCGCCGTCACCACCACTTCAGGTACGGGTTCAGAAGTCACGCCATTCGCCGTTGTAACCGACGATGCGACAGGTCAGAAATATCCACTGGCTGACTACGCGTTAACACCAGACATGGCTATCGTTGATGCTAACCTGGTGATGAACATGCCTAAGTCACTCTGTGCCTTCGGTGGTCTGGACGCAGTCACTCACGCACTGGAAGCTTACGTTTCTGTTCTGGCTAACGAATACTCAGACGGTCAAGCTCTGCAAGCGCTGAAACTGCTGAAAGAGTTCCTGCCAGCCAGCTACAAAGACGGCGCGAAAAACCCAGTGGCTCGTGAACGTGTTCACAATGCTGCGACCATCGCGGGTATCGCGTTCGCCAACGCCTTCTTGGGTGTCTGTCACTCCATGGCCCACAAATTGGGTTCAGAGTTCCACATCCCACACGGCCTTGCTAACGCGATGTTGATCGCCAACGTTATTCGCTATAACGCCAATGACAATCCAACTAAACAGACCGCTTTCAGCCAATACGACCGTCCACAAGCGCGTCGTCGCTATGCAGAAGTAGCCGACCATTTAGGTCTGAGTGCACCGGGCGACCGTACTGCACAGAAAATTGAGAAACTGCTGAACTGGCTGGATGAAATCAAAGCTGAGCTGGGTATCCCAACCTCTATTCGCGAAGCGGGTGTTCAAGAAGCTGACTTCCTGGCGAAAGTGGACAAACTGTCTGAAGATGCCTTTGATGACCAGTGTACCGGTGCTAACCCACGTTACCCACTGATCTCCGAGCTGAAACAGATTCTGATGGACACTTACTACGGTCGTAAATTCACCGAAGAAGAAGAGGCAGAAGTGGTTACTGCTGCTCCAGTATTTAAAGCTGAAAAGAAGTCCGCTAAAAAATAATCATTAAGTGAAGATTAAAAAGTGATTATGAAAAAACCCGCCTTATGGCGGGTTTTTTATTTGTGCTCAAGTTTGAGTGCTTTAGCTAAATATAACGCGGCTTATTACGCCTTTGGGGCCTTCTCAGCGCATGCCGCCATGGCCTCTTTAAAGTGCTTACGGCATACCGATACATAGCTCTCATTGCCGCCTATAACCACCTGTGCGCCATCGTGCATAGGTTCGCCTTGCTCATCCAGACGCAGCACCCTATTCGCCTTACGACCGCAGTGACAGATGGTTTTCAACTCGACCAGCTTATCAGCCCAGGCTAAGAGATATTCACTGCCTTCAAAAAGCTCACCCCGGAAGTCTGTCCGCAGTCCGTAGCAGAGAACGGGAATATCCAGACTGTCCACAACATCGGTTAATTGTGCAATTTGTGCTTTAGTGAGGAACTGGCTTTCATCTATTAATACGCAGTGCACGGTCTGCTCACGATGCTCGTGTGCAACCAAGCCAAACAGATCGCTATCTTTATTATATAACTGGGCTTGCGAAGACAATCCGATACGCGAGCTCACCTTCCCCACGCCAAAGCGATGGTCAAACTCTGCAGTTAATACCAAGGTGCGCATACCACGTTCTTGGTAGTTATAAGATGACTGCAGTAGAGAGGTCGATTTCCCTGCATTCATGGCCGAATAGTAGAAATAAAGCTGAGCCATAAAATGGTGACTCCGTAAGTATATTGAAAGGTTAACCACTAAGTTGCCAATTGTATCATAAGCCTTACGCTGACTGACATTCGCTTGTTAGCGAGCAGCAAGTGGCCGTAAAACAGTGCTTTATTTCAAATTTCAAAGTCACAGTTATTTACAATCGAATATTAGGAATAAGTTTAAAGTTTATAAGTGTTTTGCTTTTTTAGCCGGTCATAGAACCCGCGCCAAGCCCCATATAACAGAACTAAAACAACATTTAGCCTTATTAAGCACCACCCCTTAACCTCAGTTGCCTAAGCATTTAGTGTTCTCAAACTGTTCAGCCGTGGCACTAATAGACAAGAACTTGTTAACGCTCCCCTTACATTACAAGCCACACCAGGCGTGGGTTAGAACTCAACTTATTTGTGAGCTGTGGCCACTGAGTTATAAAAACTGCTGCATCAAGTCACAAAAAAACGCCTGCCAACATATTGAAATTTAGCTTACAGCCACCCGTTAAATAGTGCTCTTTAAGACGGTTATATTTTTATCAGCTAATGTAATTATGCTTTTAATTGGTAAATTCGAGTGAACTAAACAAATTGTCTATTGCAGAACGCTAAAGAGCAATCTATTATTAGCTCAACGCCCCCCACCAATATAATTCGAGACTAGTATAATGAGCGAAGCATTAAAGATTCTGAACAACATCCGTACTCTCCGTGCCCAAGCAAGAGAATGTACTCTGGAAACATTGGAAGAGATGCTTGAGAAATTAGAAGTTGTAGTTAACGAGCGCCGCGAAGAAGATACTCAGGCAGCTGCTGAAATCGAAGAACGTACTCGCAAACTGCAACAATACCGTGAAATGCTGATTGCCGATGGCATTGACCCTAACGAATTGCTGCAAACTATGGCTGCTACTAAAGCTACTGGTAAAGCGAAACGTGCTGCGCGTCCTGCTAAATACAAATACATCGACGAGAACGGCGAAAACAAAACTTGGACTGGCCAAGGTCGTACTCCAGCTGTGATCAAGAAAGCTATCGAAGAGCAAGGTAAATCACTCGACGATTTCCTGCTGTAATCTTCTTGATGTAATAAAGTATTACCGCTTCAGCTTAATACGTTTTGAAAAAAACCTGCCTTTCGAGGCGGGTTTTTCATTTTTAAATCTGCATATATTTCCTTCTATCAATACTTGAATGCCGTTAACGCATCGATGAAATATCCATCACTTCCCCATCTATGAAAAATGCGGGCATAAAAAAGGCCGCCTAAGCAGCCTCTGTTATCCGGATTGCGGTTACCGCTGATAGAATTCGCGATACCACTCCACGAAACGTTTTACGCCTTGCTCAACTGACGTCTCAGGACGGAAACCAATCGCCTTATACAAAGCCTCTGTATCCGCGCTGGTGTTCAACACGTCCCCAGCCTGCATTGGCAGCATATTCTTGTTCGCTTCAATACCCAGAGCCGTTTCCAGCGCTTTGATATAGGTCATCAGGCTGATGGGATCACTGTTACCGATGTTATACACCACATAAGGCGCTGAGCTGCCGGCGGTGGAACCCTCTTCAACCGTCCAGTTCTTATTCGCCACCGGTACGACGTCCTGCAGGCGCACCACGGCTTCTGCGATATCGTCAATATAGGTGAAGTCGCGGTTCATTTTGCCGTGGTTATAAACATCAATGCTCTCACCCGCCAGAATAGCCTTAGTGAACTTAAATAAGGCCATATCTGGACGCCCCCAAGGGCCGTAGACGGTGAAGAAGCGCAGCCCAGTGGTTGGCACGCCGTAAAGGTGCGAATAACTGTGAGCCATAAGCTCATTGGCTTTTTTGGTGGCGGCATACAATGAAATAGGATGGTCAACCGAATCCTCAGTAGAGAACGGCTGCTTTCTATTTAAGCCATAAACCGAGCTGGATGAGGCGTACAGCAAGTGCCCCACTTTATTATGGCGGCAGCCTTCCAGCACATTAACAAAGCCGATCAAATTAGAATCAGCATAGGCTAAAGGGTTTTGCAGCGAATAACGCACACCGGCCTGAGCACCCAAATGAATCACGCGCTCGAACTGGTGGGTGACAAAAAGATCCGCCATGCCGCTGCGATCAGCCAGATCTAATTTAATAAATTCAAAATTTGAATTATTCGTCAGAAGCTCAAGACGGGATAATTTCAGATTAACGTCATAATAGTCATTGAGATTATCAATGCCGACGACCTGATGCCCCTCTTCCAGCAACCTTTTGGCCACAAAGCATCCAATAAATCCAGCAGCTCCTGTCACTAAAAACTTCATATACTCCCCTATAAAACTGGATTAATTGAGGCGCCACGGCCAATCGCGTAGTAAGTAAAGCCACGCTTAAGCAAACGCTCAGGGTCAAACAAATTACGACCATCGAAAATAACCGGATTTTTTAACGCGTCTTTTAACACGTCAAAATCTGGCGCGCGGAAGTTTTGCCATTCGGTACAAATGACTAAGGCATCGGCCCCATGAAGCGCTGCTTCTTTGGTTCCCATTAATTCTAAATCGTCACGATGACCATAGATGCGCTGAGTTTCATTCATCGCTTCGGGATCATAAGCCTTAATTTTTGCACCTGCCGCCCACAATTGCTCCATCAGCACCCGGCTTGACGCTTCGCGCATGTCATCGGTATTAGGTTTAAATGAAAGGCCCCACAATGCGAAGGTCTTACCCTGCAGGTCTTTACCAAAGTGGCGATAAATAAACTCAGGAAGCTTATATTTTTGCTGATAATTAACTTGCTCAACGGCTTGTAATATTTTCGGCTGGTAACCAATCTGTTCAGAAGTGCGAATAAGCGCCTGAACATCTTTTGGGAAGCAGGAACCGCCATAGCCGCAGCCAGGATAGATAAAGTGATAACCAATGCGGGAGTCTGAACCTATGCCCTGACGCACTTTTTCAATATCGGCACCCAGTAACTCAGCCAAATTAGCCATTTCATTCATGAAACTAATTTTAGTCGCCAACATACAGTTAGCGGCATATTTGGTCAGCTCGGCGCTGCGGATATCCATCAGGATCATGCGATCATGATTGCGGTTGAAAGGTTCGTAGAGTTCGCGGATAGGATCGATGGCGTTGGGGTTATCTGTCCCAATAACAATTCGCTCAGGACGCATACAGTCGGCAACTGCCGCACCCTCTTTCAAGAATTCTGGGTTGGAGATGACGTCAAAAGCAATCTCACAGCCACGCGCGACTAAAGCAGCACTCATCACTTCGCGAACTTTATCCGCGGTGCCGACAGGAACGGTGGATTTATCAATCACCACTTTTGGCGATGTCATATGTTCAGCAATAGTGCGGGCCACCGCGGTGACGTATTTCAGATCTGCCGAGCCATCTTCATCCGGCGGCGTACCCACGGCGATGAATTGGATCTGGGCATGGGCTACGCCCTCTTTGGCGTCAGTGCTGAAACGCAGACGCCCAGCTTCATAGTTTTGCTGCACTAGTGGGGTCAGACCTGGCTCAAAGATCGGGATTTGGCCATTCTTCAGGTTTTCGACTTTTTTCGCATCAACGTCAATACAGAGAACTTCATGGCCAACTTCAGCCAAAACCGCAGCCTGTACCAGTCCAACATAACCGATACCAAATACAGTAACTTTCATTGGAAAATTCCTAGCGTAAAAATTTTTAAGGGGATTCAGAACACCCGCTATTATTACTGCCGCGCAGTATAACAGGTTCGCTGTGTAGCGCGCCTTCAAAGGCATACCTTGGATGACAAAACAGCGGACTAGAATGAGAAAAACCAGAAAAGCAGGCGTTCAAAATCCATTATTTGGCTACTGAACAGGCTCTCAAAAGCAGTCATCTTTCTCCAGCCTGTTATTCAGTCGAAAGCATTAACCTTAAGCGGCCACCGGCGCCCCACACCTGACACTGGAAGGCGTCACAGCGCTGGCTTATTTGATTCGAAAAGGTCGAGCCGGTGGTGCCCAAAGGCACGCCATTGCTCAATTGAATCTGATTACTGCCGGTATTTACGTTGGCATGCAGCCCGGCGCTCACCAAAATAAGGTTCTTTTGCTCGGCGTGATAATACCCCAACAGCAGCGGAAACTGACCTTCAAGTCGTGCCTGTTTGAACACTTGATTAACTTGTTTAAGCAGCGTTGACATCTGGGGAAGGCGTTGGTGTTGGTTACTCAGGTGCTCGCGCAATAAACCGTTGAAAATCGCCCGCAGCAGTAAAGCCGCCAAGACGCCGTTTTCTTTCGCCCGTGTCACATCGAGACAGTAAAAACCGAGATCTTTAGAAGAGAGAGCCGCGATGTCCAACACCAAACCGGCATTTTCGGCCATCGTCAGCTGGCGATAGTTAACCCGGCAGCCAGCCAAGGTTTGTTGCACCGGAGGCTGTAATTCTTGCAGCAGCCTTGCGGCTTCATTGGGGTTGCGACACAAGGCTTCCCAGTCATTCATCAGATCGCTTTTTTGCAAAACGTCGGAAGAGAAGAGTTTTGGATAGAGGCTAGTCAGCAAGGCATCGCGCAGCCGTTGGAGGTCATTGATTGGCTTTAGCAGCACGTCTTCCACGCCCAGTCTGAGCATGGTGGCGACGTCGGTCATTTTGTCAGTGGCGGAGATAACCAGCACGGGAATTTTGATCCCCTGCAATCTCAGGTTTTCAACAAACTCAATGCCGCCCATCTCTGGCATCGCCAAATCGCACAAAATCAGGTCCGGGGGATGGTCCTCTACCAGCTCAAGCGCATCAAGGCCGTTAACTGCTTCCGTGTAGGTTGCCCCCAACGAGCTCACGAACCCCGCCAGCACCGACCGGAAAACGGCTTCGTCTTCGACGATCAGAATGTGCTTGCTTGTAAGTGGCTTATCCATCGGGGTCCCCCTGCATATCTTCTCTTAATAGTGGCCCATAAAACCCGATTTTGCTTGTCAGAATTGTCAGATTCGTGCAAGGACGAGTTAATGACCGAGGAACAACCCTCAGTAAGTGCGTTGTCAGCCAGCGAGGTTGTTAGGTAACATATCGCCAACTTGCATTCAATAGCGCGCCTTGCGCTGCCAACGCCATTCAGGAGTTATTTTGTCACAGCCTTGCCCTTGCGGGAGCGGAGAAGTATTCGAAAAGTGCTGCCAGCCTTTTTTACTTAACGCCCAAATTGCCCCGACGCCTTCAGCCTTGATGCGCTCGCGCTACAGTGCTTATGCCATGCAAGACGCTGACTATTTGATTGCCACCTGGCATGCAGACTGCCAGCCAGAACGCTGGAGAGAGAGTCTCGAAGAGGGTTTTAAAAATACCCATTGGCTGGGGTTGAACGTCATCGACGCACAGCCGGGTAAGCAGGCAGATGAAGGTTATGTAGAATTTGCCGCTCGTTTTAAAGAGCCAGATACAGAAGAGATTCATTTAGTTCACGAGCGTTCGCGCTTTCTTCGCGTGAATGAACGCTGGTACTATATTGACGGAATTAAACCCCAGCCGGGCAGGAACGACAGCTGCCCCTGTGGTTCAGGTAAAAAATATAAGAAGTGTTGCGGTCGCTGATTCTGCCCGCACTATTTTAACGATATCCAGTAGACGCTTAGGACAGGATCCACACCCCCATGCCGCAACAAAATATACAAACTAAGGTATTACGCACCATTTGCCCGGATGCTAAGGGCCTGATCGCCAAGATCACCAACATTTGTTACAAGCATGAATTGAACATCGTGCAAAACAACGAGTTCGTTGATCACCGCACCGGGCGTTTCTTCATGCGTACAGAGCTTGAAGGGATTTTCAACGATAATACGTTATTGGCCGATCTCGACAGCGCGCTGCCGAAAGGCTCAGTGCGCGAGTTGCATAGCACCGATCGCCGTCGCATTGTGATTTTGGTGACCAAAGAAGCCCACTGTCTGGGCGATTTGCTGATGAAATCGGCCTATGGCGGTTTGGATGTTGAAATCGCCGCAGTTATTGGCAACCACGACACGCTGCAAACGCTGGTTGAGCGTTTTGATATTCCGTTCCACTTAGTCAGCCACGAAGGCCTGACGCGCGAGCAGCATGACAGCGCAATGATGGAGCAAATCGACCAATATCAGCCGGATTACGTGGTGTTAGCGAAATACATGCGCGTGCTGACGCCGGGCTTTGTACAGCATTATCCGCATCAGGTTATCAACATTCACCACTCCTTCCTGCCCGCCTTTATCGGCGCGCGCCCTTATCATCAGGCCTATGAGCGCGGCGTGAAAATTATTGGCGCGACGGCGCACTATGTGAATGACAGTCTGGACGAAGGTCCAATCATCATGCAGGACACCATCAACGTCGATCACACCTATACGGCAGAAGATATGATGCGCGCCGGTCGTGACGTGGAGAAAAACGTGCTGAGTCGCGCGCTGTATCGCGTACTCGCCCAGCGCGTGTTCGTTTACGGAAATCGCACCGTTATTCTCTAATTCGCCTAAATTGGCGGTGTTTTTTGTTCAGAGAAGCACCGCCAAGGGCAAAAAAACAACAAACGAACATTTTTAGCGGTTTCAGGGCTTTACACCGCAGTTTCATTTGGTATTATGCGCCCCGTTCACCGCAACAGCCGAAGCGTTGAATGCAGTATGTAGTAAACAATTCGAAATCCACGAATTTCGTGGTGGGGTTCCCGAGCGGCCAAAGGGAGCAGACTGTAAATCTGCCGTCATCGACTTCGAAGGTTCGAATCCTTCCCCCACCACCATCTTAAAGCAGTAACTCTGTGTTCCTTTTCAAAATACAAAAAATAAAATCCAAATAACTATCAGTTGTTAGCTCTATTTTCTGATTACATACCAATCACCTCTCAAAACAAGCCTTCCCCCCAATCCCGAAGAGAAGACCTGATTCAATCCCTACCCGAGCTTAATTACCCGATCTGCCGTTTCTATGGTGGATGGCCGATGGGCGATGAAGATCCTGGTGATCTCCAGTTCGCTGATGGCCTGATTAATCTTGGATTCATTATCCAGATCCAAATGGCTGGTCGCTTCATCAAGGAACAGAATCGCCGGGCGACGGTAGAGCGCGCGGGCAATCAATAACCGCTGTTTCTGGCCGCCAGACAAGCTGTTGCCCAGTTCGCTGATCAGCGTTTCATAGCCCATCGGCATCTTTTCAATATCATCATGAATGTTGCAACGGCGAGCACAATCCACAATGCGCGCCTCATCCTTCTGCTCATCAAAGCTGGCAATGTTCTCGCCAATTGAACCGGCAAACAGCGTGTCGTCCTGCAACACACAGGCAATACAGCTGCGGTAATTGTTCAAACCGGCGGTAGTAATATCCATGCCGTTAATTAACACGCGGCCCTGCGTAGGCGACAGCAGCCCGGTCATTATCTTCATCAGCGTGGTTTTACCCTGCCCCGACGGCCCGACAATCGCCACGCTCTCTCCCGCCGCCACGGACAGGTTCAGGCCGTTGATTAATGGCGCGGACAGGCTGTCATACTGGAACACCAGGTCGCGCACGTCGAGGGACGCCGCCTCGCCGCCGCGCAGCAGTTCGCGCTCGGGCAGGCTCTTCTCGGTGTCGGTCAGCGCGATATCGGCGATACGATCGCGGTGCAGCGAAAGCATCCTCAGCTGTAAAACCATATTGAGCAGGTTGGCCGCGCGTTCGGAGAACTGCCCGCGATAGGTGTTGAAGGCGACAAACATCCCTAATGTCATATGGCCGTCAATCACCTGACTCGCCCCCAGCCACAGCAACGCCACCTGATCGAGAGTGGCAATCAGCGTATTACCGCCGGCAAACATCATCTCAAACTTAGTCTTGCGCACCGTGGCATTGGCGTTATCAATGTTCATATTGAGCCAGAAGTTGGCGCGCGTCTTCGACAGCCCCAGCGCCTTCAGCGTACTGATGCCATACAGGGTTTCCATAAAGTGGGAACCGGCACGGGCGCTTTTGACAATTTGCTCCTCGGACACCTGTCGATAGGCGTTATAGGTGGAGAGCCTGAAGATGACGTAAATCGCGGTGAAGCCAAGAATGACCCAAATCAGCCAGCCGCCGTACAGCACCATCATCACAATCAGGCCGATGGACATGATGCCGTCGATAATACTGTTGACCACGTTGGTGGTCAGCGTGGTGCGCAGCGTGTCGAGAGAGGTAAAGCGCGACTGAATATCGCCCAGTTTTCGCTTCTCGAAATAGTCCAGCGGCAGCTTGAGCAGGTGGTCAAACAGCCGCGCTTTCCACTGCACGTCAATCAGCGTACTCATCACCAAAGAGGTCCAGGCACGCAGCATGCTCACGCCGGTGCGGAAGATGATGAAGAACAGCAGCCCGAGGCAAATCAGGGTCAGCAGGTCGGGGTCTTTGGCGGGGATCACGTGGTCCATGACCAACTGCATGCCGACCGGCAGTAGCAGGTTGACCGACTCAATCATCAGCGATAGGCAGAAAATCTTGGTCAGCGCGGGGATTAAGCCACTGACGTTGCCCATCATTTTGCGCAGATTCAGGCGAACGCGCGGCTTTTCCGAGGTAAAGCCGCTGTCCGGCCACAGCTCCAGCGCCACGCCGGTGAAATGTTCAGACACCTCGCGGATACCCAGCGAGCGCTGACCAAAGGCCGGGTCGTGAATAATCACTTTGCCCTGCTTCGCCGCCACCAGCACCACGAAATGGTTAAGATCCCAGTGCAGAATGCAGGGGGTTTTCAGCGCGTTCAGCTCATCAATGTCGAGCTTAAGGGCGCGAGACTTCAGCTCCACCGAGGTGGCAATATCCATGAGGGTGCGCAGGGTCGCGCCACGAGACGAAATACCAAAACGCTGGCGCAGACTCTGCAAATCAACATGCTTGCCGTGATAACCGCAGACCATCGCCAGACAGGCCAAGCCGCACTCGGCGGCCTCGGTTTGGATGATTTGCGGGACTTTATGCCGGAAGCCGAAATGCAGACTGTTTGCCAGTTCGCGCACGTTATCGAGATTCATTGATCGGCCCCACCACACTTTTCTTCATGCTGTAATACGGAGATAGCATCCACTGATAGAGCGGGCGTTTTTCGAGGAACATCGTAGACTCCGCTTTCATGCCACTGGATAAATTGAGCGTTTCGCCATGCCAGTTGAGCTGGCTTTTATCTAAGGAAACAATCACTTTGTAATAAGGCCCGCTGACCGTGCCATTAGGGTTCTTCGGCGCGCTAGAGTAAGAGTTCAGCTCCTGCTCGGACACCGGCGCGGAGGAAACGGACTCCACTCTTCCGGGGAACTGGCCATATTTTTCAAACGGATAGGCTTCGTAGCGAATATTGATCTCCTCCCCCGGCTTGACGTAAGGCACGCTTTCATTCGGCAACCATGCCACCAGGAAGAAAGGTGAATTCTTGGCCGGAACCAGCTGCGCCAGACTGTCACCGGCATTGACCATCTGCCCCGGCGTCACGCTGAGTGAGGAGATCTTGCCGTCGGTCGGCGCGGTGATCAGCAGCGAGCCTTTAGCATCGGCCTCGGCCAGCTGGCGGTCTAAGTCATTGCGCTGCACGCCGTACTGCGAAATCTGGTTGTCGAAATCGGCGGCGCGGGTCACCAGCTCGCTGCGCAAGTTGGTTATCTGCAATGACTCTTGGATGGATTGCGTATTAAGGCTTTGGAAAGAGGTTTGCTGTTGATAGAACAGATAGCGCTGGTTATTCAGCTGATCGGTATTAATTAATCCCTTGCGCTGATACGCGCCATAGTTCTGCATGCTTTTTTTCATCGCATCCAGCCCTTGCTGCGCCGACGCTACCATGTCCTGCGACACCTTGTGCGCCTTCTCATACTGCTCGAGCTGCTGCTGCAAATTGTCCAGCGTAGTGCGCTTGTTGTTTTGCAACTGATTGATGATGGTGTCTATCTGGTCACGCTGTTTATTAATCGCCGACAGCGTGGTGGTGCTGACATTACCTGCCTGGGTCACCCGGCTGACGTCAATCTGATACAGCGGCTGGCCCTTTTTGACCGTTTTGCCGGTTTCCACCATCAGATTAGTGATCACACCCTGCTCCGGACTGAATAAATTAATGCTATGAGGCTGGGTGATCACTTCGCCACTCACATTAATTCGGCGAGTGTAATTGGAGAAAATCAAGAAACTGAGCAGCGCGATAAGAAAGAGAGCAGTCAGCGAGGTGACCACCCAAACCGGCCACCCCGCTAACAGAAGTGCCTTACCGGCCCAGTGGTTCTGTTGATGTTCATTTACTTCTTTGCGAAAGAGCATCTAGCTTAACCCTCAATGAACATGATGTTGAAACCTCTGGATAATGTTCATTGAAAGATAGTCAGGGGTGGGTTAAGTGGCAACTGTGATTCCTCTGAAATAGATGAATTTATTGATAAAGTTTACCTCTGCTTTATTTATCACCAATTTAAAAATATCGGCTCTACTATTCAATTACGCTGCGTGAATATTTCCTTTGCTGATTACCTACTAAGTAATAGCAAAATAGTTATATAAATTCAGGCTTTTAAATAAACAAAAACTAAACGTACTGATCAGCGGGAAATAGACATTTTCGCAATGCTCTCATTAGCTTATTTAATAATCGCCAAGAATGATGAATGACGGATAAATATAAATATCAAAAAAAATAAAATTTTAATTCACTTAAAATCAATAAATTACATAGATATTACATTTATGGAGATTATTCCTAATCCCCTCAGCCGCTGAGTGTCCTAGGCTTAAGTCACATGAAGACATGAGTACGAAACAAATATCTTTCTTACTCCTGTATTCATCGGATCTCAGGACGTCGGGATCTCAGTTTTCACAAACTAAGAGGATGACCCAAGATGAAACAGTTAACAGAACGTGACATTGAAATGGTTAATGGTGCTGGTTGGTCGGAAGATGTAAATAAATTTGCTGACCGCCTGTCAAACTTTGGTCAAAAAGCGGTAGATGATACCAGTAATGCGGTGGATAAGGCTTATGGCCAAATTTCAGACGCGCTGGGTAAAGCTAACGACTATCTGACCACCTAGTCTTGGCAGTAAAGAGTATCTAACCTAATAGCTCACAACCTGAGTTTATGATTGGGTTCATACAGGCGCTCACCTCGGTGAGCGCCTTCTTTTTGCCGCATCTTTTTTACCGAAAACCAATTAGCTACACCCCAACATTGCGCTTATCGGTTTTCACCATGCTAGCCTTCAGCTTGCCGATTAACTCACTGCGGAAATCACCCAGCTTCGGCTTATCCCCTTCCAGCCAAGGCAGCGGGCGGCAAAGCTCCATGGTTTTGATACCTAAACGGGCCGTCAGCAGCCCGGCACCAATACCCTGCGCGGCGCGGGCCGAGAGGCGAGCCGCCAAGTCCTGCGACATCCAGTCCATACCCACTTCGCGCACCAGTTCAGACGCCCCGGCAAAAGCGATATTCAACAGCACCAGTCGGAACAGGCGCAGGCGGCTGAAATAGCCCAACTCAATGCCATACAGCACGGCGATGCGATTCACCAAACGCAAATTGCGCCAGGCGATAAAGGCCATATCCACCAGCGCCAGCGGGCTGACGGCGATCATCAGCGCCGACTCGGCAGCCGAGTTGCTGATTTCGCGCCGCGCCTGAGCGTCTAATACCGGCTGGACCAGCCGGGCATAAAGCTCAACCACTTCGCGATCATTCTGGGTTTCGTGCAGAGAAGCCTGCCAACGCTGCAAGGCCGGATGGCTTTTATCCAGCCCGGCCTGCCCGGCCAACTTCTCACAGAAAGCGCGCCCCTGCCCTAACCCATGACTGTGCAGCAAATCGCGAGCAACGTCGCGCTCGTCGGCACGCTGGCGCAGGCGATACAAACGCCGCCATTCGGTGAGCAGTGAACCGACGCCCGCCACCACGATTAGCCCGCCCGCGGTGCAAGCCCCCAGCGCGACCCAATCCTGCTGGATCCACGCGGTATGCACCCACTGCACGCCCTGAGCTATCACGCTGACGCCAAACACGGCGGCGCCAAGACGCACCATTTTGCCCCACAGGCTGCGACGCGGCTTCAGCGCGCGGTTAATCACCGCCTCGGCTTCGCCCTCTTGCTGCTCAATCTCGGCTTCGCTGGAAACCGGCAGAAAGCGCTCGGCCTGAACGCCGTCAAAGGCCTGACCGGCGCGCAACACGGGCTGTTCCGGCTCCTTGATGCTCTGTTCGAAATCAATACGCGGTTTGATAGGTTCGCTCATCGCATTTTATCTCCCAGTAAAAACTCCATCACGGCGTCCAGCCGAATGTGCGGCAAAGGCGCGTCCACGCTGGTTTCGCGCGGGCGGAATTCATCAAAATGGAATCCCTGCTGCTGCCAAAATGCCGCGCCCGGCAGTCTGGCAGGCACTTCTCCGGGGAACACGGTGAGCGGCGCGCCGTCTTGCAGACGATGCCCCTTCAAGGCAGGCACTGACTGGCCCTGATATTCCACAATCCCGGTTTCGGTGGCCTGCACCGAGGCCAAGCCCGCGCAGTCCATGCTGATGCCTTCAAAGGCGGCGTTCTGCCACGCCTCCTGCACCAGCTGCTGGAGCAGCGACACCAGATTGGCATGCTGATCGCCCGTAATATGGTCAGCCTTGGTGGCGGCAAACATCAGCTTGTCGATGCAAGGATTGAACAGCCGGCGGAACAGCGTGCGCTTGCCATAGTGGAAACTCTGCATCAGCTGCGTCAGCGCCAGTCGCATGTCGTTAAACGCCTGCGGCCCGCTGTTTAAGGGCTGGAGGCAGTCCACCAGCACAATTTGGCGGTCGAAACGGACAAAATGGTCTTTATAGAAGCCCTTCACCACCGACTGGCAGTAATAGTCAAACCGCGCACGCAGCATGCCTAAATTACTGTTCTTGTCGGCCTGCGCCAGCTGGGCGTCGCTGTACTTTTGCATCTCAGGCCACGGGAAGAATTGCAGCGCCGGTGCGCCGGCCAAGTCACCCGGCAGGACAAAACGCCCCGGCTGAATGAAGTGCAAACCTTCCTGTTTGCAGCGATGCAGGTAGTCGGTATAGGCCTGAGCGATGGCCGCCAACTGGTTTTCGTCGGCCGGGGCCAGTGGGTCACACTGCTGACAGAGTTCCAACCAAGGCTTGGCCCATTCGGCGCGATCCCCTTGCAGCAGGCCCGCCATCTGCCGCGACCAGTCGAGATAGTTCTGCTCCAGCATTGGCAAATCCAGCAGCCATTCGCCGGGGTAATCGACAATTTCTAAATAGAGCGTGGAAGTATCTTTGAAGTGGCGCAGCAGCGACTCATTGGAGCGATAGCGCAGGGCCAGACGGATTTCACTGACGCCGCGCGTCGGTGTCGGCCAGTTCGGCGGCGTACCGTGCAGCTGGGCAATGCCTTCATCGTAAGTAAAGCGAGAGATACCGAGATCGCGCTGAGGCACACGCTTGACGCCAAGCAGGCGCTCTTCGCGGGCGGCGGAGAAAAGGGGTAAACGTGCGCCGCTGTGTAGGTGCAGCAGCTGATTGACGAAGGCGGTAATAAAGGCGGTTTTGCCGCTGCGGCTAAGACCGGTCACCGCGAGGCGCAGGTGCCGGTCCATACCGCGATTGACCAGTGAATTAAACTCGTTTTGTAGTCTTTTCATTGCTCTCCGTGGCGTAGCGCCCAAATAACGAGGTCAATATTCTTTTGAACAGGGGCTCTAATAATAGTGCTAAAACATAACGCAGTGGACCTTTTCCTACCACGCCCAGGACGCGAGCGGCCATACCAGCAGGCACAAAAGTCAGTGCAACCATAACGGCGAATCTGAACACTTTCTTCAGCAGGCTGCGATTACCCGGCAGCGAGGAAGTCAGAGTACGCATAAATAAACTCCTTAGCGGGTGGAGGAAAGGGTCCGAAGCCGCACAAAGCCGCTTCGGCAAATAGGGATGTTATAACTGGCGGAAACGGCTTCGAACGCCGAAGGTTTCCGAGGTCACGTAACGCTCAACCTGGCGCAAACGCTGCTCGCTGGCTTTCAATTCGCGGTCTGCTTCATCCAGCAAATTTCTCGGTGATGGCTGATTTTCATCATCAAACTCATGGGCCGGAGCCGGTTCAAGCACAAAGCACAGCACGATGTAGGCCACGACGGTAAACATAAACAGGCCGAAGAAAATAGACAGCACGGCCATCACGCGCAGTAACATCACCGGCACGCCAAGATAGTGGGCAAGCCCGGCCAGCACGCCTTTAAACACGCCCTCTTCCGGCACGCGGTACAACTTTCGTTCTGAAAGACTCTTCGCCATTATGACTGCCTCCAGCTTGGGTGCTCGGCATCCAGAATCTCTTCTAGCGCCTGAATACGTTCGCGCATGCGGCGCGCGTCTTGTGTTAACTGAGCGAGGTTTTGCTTCTCATGCTGGGTTAACTGATTGCCACTTTGCGATCGGTTGCTGTAGTGCAGCCACAACCAGATAGGTGCGACAAACAGCACAAAGATGGTCAGTGGAATGGCTAAAAACAGGAAGCTCATTGCATCTCCTTATGAGTCTTATTACTGCCGGGAACGACATTTATCCTGCAACAACCTGCCTGCGAACAGGCAGGTTTCTCAAGCGAATTACGCGTCCTGATTGCCTTGCATCTTAGCTTTCAATGCCGCGATTTGCGCACTGATTTCATCGTCAGCTTTCAACTCAGCAAACTGCTGGTCCAGTGACTTCTTTTTGCCGATGCTAACGCTTTCAGCTTCAGCTTCCATGTGGTCGATACGGCGTTCGAACTGCTCGAAACGCGCCATGGCTTCGTCAATTTTACCACTGTCTAGCTGGCGGCGAACGTCGCGTGAAGAAGACGCAGCCTGATGGCGCAAGGTCAGCGCCTGCTGGCGAGCGCGGGTTTCGGTCAGTTTATTTTCCAACTCACCAATTTCCGACTTCATGCGATCCAGCGTTTCTTCAACCACCGTCACTTCATTTTTCAGCGTGGCGACCAGATCAGCCAGCTTTTGCTTTTCAATCAGCGCGGCGCGAGCCAAATCGTCTTTATCTTTACGCAGAGCCAGCTCGGCTTTGTCCTGCCATTCGGCCTGTTGGGCTTCGCCTTGCTCGATACGGCGGTTGAGCTGTTTCTTTTCCGCTAAGGCGCGAGCCGAGGTAGAACGCACTTCCACCAGCGTATCTTCCATTTCCTGAATCATCAGGCGCACCAGCTTCTGTGGATCTTCAGCTTTGTCCAACAGGTTATTGATGTTGGCATTTACGATGTCAGCGAAACGAGAAAAAATACCCATAGTCAAAATTCCTCTTTGTTTCTGTTGGCCTCCGGCAACTCCGGGCAACAAGTCTTAAAACGTCCGGCTACATGTTACCGGTGAATACTGCCAGCCATTCAAAACGACTGCGTGTAATACCTATATCAAATCCCGTGCCAACTTTTTTATTTCAATATCCATATGATTTATATCTATTTTTATTTTTAGATCGATTTGTGGTTATTTGACGTATGATTAAATTAACTAAAAATTAGTTTTTTTCACCACCCATTTTAGCCGCTAAATCACCGTACATGGAGAAATAATGACCGAGACCACCGACAACCTATTGGGCGAAGCCAATGCGTTTATCGAAGTATTGGAGCAAGTTTCTCAATTGGCGAAGTTAAATAAACCTGTGCTGGTCACCGGCGAGCGCGGCAGCGGCAAGGAGCTGATCGCCCACCGCCTGCATTATCTGTCTCCGCGCTGGCAGGGACCTTTTATCTCTTTGAACTGCGCCGCGCTGAATGAAAACCTGCTCGACTCCGAGCTGTTTGGTCACGAGGCGGGGGCCTTTACCGGCGCGCAAAAGCGCCATCTTGGGCGATTCGAGCGCGCCGACGGCGGCACCCTGTTTCTTGATGAGTTAGCCACCGCCCCGATGCTGGTGCAGGAAAAGCTGTTGCGAGTGATTGAGTATGGGCACTTGGAACGCGTCGGCGGCAGCCAGCCGCTACAGGTGGATGTGCGCCTGGTGTGCGCCACCAATGACGATCTGCCCGCCTTAGCCGCCGAAGGTAAATTCCGCGCCGACCTGCTCGACAGGCTGGCTTTCGACGTGGTTCAGCTGCCGCCGCTGCGCGAGCGCCAGCAGGACATCATGCTATTGGCCGAACACTTCGCCATCCAGATGTGCCGCGAGCTGTCACTGCCGCTGTTCCCCGGCTTCACCCCTCACGCGGAACACACCCTGCTAACCTATCGCTGGCCGGGCAACGTGCGTGAGCTGAAAAACGTGGTGGAACGTTCCATGTATCGCCACGGCAGCAGCGACGTCCCCCTCGACAACATTATTCTTAATCCCTTTGCTCGCCATAACGCGGCCTCAGAGGAGCCTGCACCTGAGACTCCGCCCGCCAGCGCTTTACCTACCCTGCCGGTGAATTTGAAGCAGTGGGTCAACACGCAGGAGAAGCAGTTAATTGAGCAAGCCTTGCAGCAGGCGCGTTTTAATCAGCGCAAAGCCGCCGATTTGCTGGATGTGACTTATCACCAACTGCGCGGAATGCTGAAGAAACATGATATTCAGGTGAAGGGCGAGGAGAACGGCTAAAAAGAGGCAAAAAAAAAGCCAGCACCCGAGCTGGCTAAGTAATACTGGAAGCAATGTGAGCAATGTCGTACCGATTAAGAGAGGCCCAAGCAGGTCTCCCTCAAGCGATGAAAGGATGATAATGGTTATCAGTATCGTCTGTAAAGTGGTTTGTTGAGAATTTTTCTCATTACCACACTAACCATGCAACTACTTGTTTCTTTTGAACTAATAGCCCTAATGTCCCTGTGGATCACCACTCAGGGAAGGGATCGGCCATTTCTAGCCATCTATCAATACCTTCCGCCATTTGCTCGACGCTCAACAGGCAGTCGTCGAGCCTGCGCACGATCTCTTCTTTATTAAGGTTCTGGCCGATAAACACAATTTCTTGGCGCATATCGCCGAAAGGCTCTTGCCACTTTTCCATAATATGGGAGCGGGTTTCTTCGTCTTGCGGCCAGTCGCGTTCGGGCAAAGCTTTCCAGAAGGTCCCGGCCAGACCATAGCGCGCGATGCCCCCGGCCTGACTCCAGTTCCCCGCGTGGCGCGGGCGAGTGGCAAGCCAGAAGAAGCCTTTGGAGCGCAATAAGGTGCCGCCGCCCCAGTCGCCGTGCACCACGCGATAGAACTTATCGGGGTCAAACGGGCGGCGCGCGGTGTAGACAAAGCTGCTGATGCCGTACTCTTCGGTTTCCGGCTGGTGCTCGCCGCGCAGCTCTTTTAGCCAGCCCGGCGCTTGTTGCGCCTTGGCAAAATCAAAACGATGGGTGTTGAGCACGCGATCCAGCGGCAAGGTGCCCGGCGCAATCGGAATGATGTCAGCTTCTGGATTTAGACTTTGCAGCAGCGCAATCACTTCGCGCTGCTGGAAGCTGTCGAGCAGGTCGGTTTTGCTCACCAGCAGCACGTCGCAGAATTCGATTTGATCGATAAGCAGGTCGGTCACGCTGCGCTCATCATCTTCGCCGAGACTCTCCCCGGCCTCCTGCACGCTACGCGCCTCTTGATACTGCTGCATGAAGTTGACGCCATCAACCACCGTCACCATCGTGTCGAGACGGGCAAATTTCGACAGGCTGTTGCCCTCTTCGTCTTCAAAGGTGAAGGTTTCAGCTACCGGCAATGGCTCAGAAATGCCGCTCGACTCAATCAACAGATAATCAAAGCGCCCGGTTTGCGCCATCTCGCGCACGGAAATCAGCAAATCTTCGCGCAGCGTGCAGCAGATGCAGCCATTGCTCATCTCCACCAGCTTCTCCTGCTGGCGGTCGAGGGTGATTTCATTGGAGACCAGCGCGGCATCAATGTTGACTTCACTCATATCATTCACGATAACCGCCACGCGCAGCCCCTGACGATTATTCAGAATATGGTTAAGCACGGTGGTTTTACCTGCGCCAAGAAAACCTGACAGCACGGTAACGGGTAATAACGCCATAAAGACCTCAGTAGAAATGAAGCAGGCCGAAACGACTCAGCCTACCTCACGATGAATTGTTATATTATAACATTACAATTGACGCATAATTTCAAGGTCTTTATTTCACGCAGTTGCATCAAATTGCGTGAAGTCTCGACAGATCAACCGGAGTTTTGCGCAATGGATTGGGGAGGCTGGCAGAGTACGGTACACTTAAGGCATTGCTACTTAACATTGAAGCCCTTATGCGTCGTCTAACATTGTGGATGCTATTACTGGGTGGTTTCGCGAATGCGGCTGTTTCAGCCACACCGCCCGAACAGCCACCCGTCACCAGCCCGCGCCCCGTGGTGCAAAACGCCGATATCCGCCAGAGCGGTTTCGTCTATTGCGTGAACGGCATGGTGAATACCTTTAACCCGCAGAAAGCCAGCAGCGGCCTGATCATTGATACCCTTGCGGCGCAGCTGTATGACCGGCTGTTAGACGTTGACCCTTATACCTACCGGCTGATTCCCGAGTTGGCACAGAGCTGGGAAGTGCTGGATGACGGCGCAACCTATCGCTTCCACCTGCGCAAAGACGTGCCTTTCCAGACCACGGCGTGGTTCACCCCGACGCGTAAAATGAATGCGGATGACGTGGTGTTCAGCACTCAGCGCATTATCGATCCGCAGAATCACTATCACAGTGTCAACGGCGACGATTACCCATACTTCGACAGTCTGCAATTCGCCCATGCGGTGAAAAGCGTCAAAAAGCTGGATGATTACACCGTTGAATTTCGCCTGAACAAGCCGGATGCCTCTTTCCTGTGGCATTTAGCCACCCACTACGCGCCGATTTTGTCCGCCGAATACGCCGATGATTTGCAGAAAAAAGGCAATGAAGAGCAGATTGACCGTCAGCCAGTCGGCACCGGTCCCTTCCAGCTAGGGGAATACCGCACCGGCCAATATGTGCGTCTGGCGCGCAATGGCCAATACTGGAAAGGCGTGCCGCGCATGGCGCAGGTGGTGATTGATATGGGCGTCGGCGGCACCGGGCGCCTGTCCAAATTGCTCACCGGCGAGTGCGACGTGCTGGCCTATCCGGCGGCCAGCCAGCTCTCTATTTTGCGCGATGACCCGCGCCTGCGGCTGACCCTTCGTCCCGGCATGAACGTGGCTTATCTGGCTTTCAATACCAATAAAGCTCCGCTCAACGATCCGCGCATTCGTCAGGCCATCGCGCTATCGATTAACAACCAGCGTTTGATGCAGTCGATTTACTACGGCACGGCAGAGACGGCGGCGTCGATTCTGCCCCGCGCCTCTTGGGCTTATGACAGCAATGCCACGGTGACGGAGTACAATCCCGACAAGGCCCGGAAAATCCTTAAAGATCTTGGTCAGGACAAACTCACTCTGCGCCTGTGGGTGCCGACCGTCTCCCAGTCCTACAACCCTAGCCCGCTGAAAACCGCCGAGCTGATTCAGGCGGATTTAGCGCAGGTGGGGATCAAAGTGATTATCGTGCCGGTCGAGGGGCGTTTTCAGGAAGCGCGCCTGATGGAGATGAACCACGACCTGACCCTGGCGGGCTGGGCAACGGACAGTAATGACCCGGACAGCTTCTTCCGCCCGATGCTCAGCTGCGCGGCAATTCGTTCGCAGACCAACTATGCTCATTGGTGTGATCCCGACTTCGATCAGCTGTTGCGCCAAGGGCTGCTGTCTCAACAGCTTTCCCAGCGCATCGAGTATTATCAGCAAGCTCAGCACATCCTTGAAGAGCAGCTGCCGGTGCTGCCGCTGGCCTCTTCTCTGCGCCTTCAGGCCTACCGCTACGACATAAAAGGGCTGGTGCTGAGTCCCTTTGGTAACTCCTCATTTGCTGGGGTATTCCGCGATATCGAAACCAAGGAAGCGCCATGATTATCTTCATTTTACGGCGTTTACTGCTGCTGATAATCACCCTGTTCCTGCTGAGCATGGTGGCCTTTAGCTTGAGCTATTTTACGCCGAATGCCCCACTGCGTGGCGCATCGCTATGGGATGCCTACCACTTCTATTTCACTGGCCTGTTCCAGTTTGACTTCGGGGTGTCGAGCATCAACGGTGAGAACATCAGCACTCAGCTCAAGGCGGTATTCCCGGCGACCATGGAGCTGTGCGTTCTGGCCTTCACGCTGGCTTTACTCGTGGGCATTCCACTGGGGATCACGGCGGGCGTGATGCGCGGGAAATGGCCGGACGTGGCGATCAGTACACTGGCCCTGCTTGGCTTCTCCATTCCGGTGTTCTGGCTGGCCCTGCTGCTAATGCTGTTCTTCTCGCTCCAGCTCGGCTGGCTGCCCGTATCCGGGCGGCTGGATTTGCTCTATCAATTGAAGACGGTGACCGGCCTGACGCTGGTTGACGCCTGGCTCTCCGACTCGCCTTATCGCCATGAGATGATAGTCAGCGCCATTCGCCATATGATCCTGCCTATCGCCGCGCTGGCGGTGGCGCCGACCACCGAAGTGATTCGCCTGATGCGTATCAGTACCGACGACGTGCTGACCCAAAACTATGTCAAAGCCGCCGCCACTCGCGGGCTGTCGCGCTTCACTATTATTCGCCGCCACGTGCTGCACAACGCCCTGCCGCCGATTATCCCTAAACTTGGCTTGCAGTTCTCCAGCATGCTGACGCTGGCGATGATCACCGAAATGGTCTTTAACTGGCCGGGAGTTGGCCGCTGGATGATTAACGCCATTCGCCAGCAGGATTACGCCGCCATTTCCGCCGGGGTGATGATTGTCGGTAGCCTGGTGATTGTGGTCAACGTCCTGTCTGACATCCTTGGCGCATTAACCAACCCATTGAAACATAAGGAATGGTATGCCCTTCGATAACGTATACCGTGAAAAACAGATGCCAAGCCCGTTCCGCCAAATGTGGGGGATCTTCTATCGCGACACTTTGTCGATGATTGGCTTCTATGGCGTGTTAGGTTTGCTGTTCCTATGTGTTTTTGGCCACCTGCTGGCGCCTTATGCTCTGGACCAACAGTTCTTAGGCTCACAGCTGTTGCCGCCATCCTGGTCGCGAAACGGCAATGTGGCCTTCTTCCTCGGCACTGACGATCTGGGCCGCGATTTGCTGAGCCGTATTCTGACCGGCGCAGCGCCGACCTTTGGTGGCGCGGTGCTGGTGACCCTGGCGGCGGCATTCTTTGGCGTCATTATCGGCGTGCTGGCTGGCATCACCCGCGGGCTGAAATCGGCAATTCTCAACCATATTCTCGACACCTTGCTGTCTATCCCGTCGCTGCTGCTGGCGATTATCGTGGTGGCCTTTATCGGCCCGAAACTTGAACACGCCATGCTTGCGGTTTGGCTGGCGCTGTTGCCACGCATTGCCCGGACTATCTATAGCGCGGTGCACGACGAGTTGGAAAAAGAGTATGTCATCGCGGTGCGTCTGGACGGCGCGTCGACCTGGCAAATTCTACGCTACGCGGTGCTGCCGAACATCGTGGCGGTGCTCGTCACCGAGTTTACCCGCGCCCTGTCCATGGCCGTGCTGGACATCGCCGCGCTGGGCTTCCTTGATTTAGGCGCGCAGCTGCCGTCGCCGGAATGGGGAGCCATGCTCGGGGATTCGCTGGAGTTGGTCTATGTCGCCCCATGGTCGGTGATGCTGCCCGGCGCGGCGATTTTGATCAGCGTGTTGCTGATAAACCTGCTAGGTGACGGTATGCGTCGGGCAATTAATGCGGGAGTGGAATAATGCCGTTACTCGATATCCGCAATCTGACCATTGAATTTATGACCTCCGACGGCCCGGTGAAGGCCGTTGATCGGGTCAGCATGACGCTCAGCGCGGGTGAGATTCGCGGGCTGGTGGGTGAGTCTGGTTCAGGCAAAAGTTTGATTGCTAAAGCCATCTGTGGTGTCACCAAAGATAACTGGCGCGTCACCGCCGACCGTATGCGTTTTGACGACATTGACCTGTTGCACCTGTCGCCGCGCGAACGCCGCCGCCTGATTGGTCAGAACATTTCGATGATTTTCCAAGAGCCGCAGTCCTGTCTCGATCCGTCCGAAAGCATCGGCAAACAGCTGATGCAGGCGATCCCCGGCTGGACCTACAAAGGCCGCTGGTATCAGCGTTTCGGTTGGCGCAAGCGCCGCGCCATTGAGCTGCTGCACCGCGTGGGCATTAAAGATCACAAAGACATCATGGCCAGCTTCCCTTATGAGCTGACCGAGGGCGAGTGTCAGAAAGTGATGATTGGCATTGCGCTGGCCAACCAACCACGGCTGCTGATCGCCGATGAACCGACCAATGCCATGGAGCCAACCACCCAGGCGCAGATTTTCCGCCTGCTTTCGCGGCTCAATCAGAACAATAACACCACCATTTTGCTTATCAGCCATGACCTGCAAATGATGAGCAAATGGGCCAACCGGGTTAACGTGCTCTACTGCGGGCAGACGGTGGAGAGTGCCGTTTGCGAAGACCTACTGGTGGCGCCGCATCACCCTTACACCCAAGCCTTAATCCGTGCCATGCCGGACTTTGGCCGCTCGCTGCCGCATAAAAGCCGCCTGAACACCCTGCCCGGCGCCATTCCCTCGCTGGAGCATCTGCCAGTGGGTTGCCGTCTGGGGCCGCGTTGCCCTTATGCACAAAAGAAATGTATTGAGACACCGCGTCTGCGAGTGGTTAAAACTCACGCCTTCGCCTGCCACTTCCCGCTCAACATGGAGGAGCAATGATGGTTGAGACCCTGCTTGAAGTACGCAACCTGAGCAAAACCTTTCGCTACCGCACCGGCCTGTTCCGTAAGATGGACCTTGATGCCGTGAAGCCGGTGAGTTTCACCCTGCGCGAGCGGCAGACGCTGGCGATCATTGGCGAAAACGGCTCGGGCAAGTCAACGCTGGCGAAAATGCTCTCGGGAATGATTGAACCGACGGGCGGCGAGATCCTGATTGACGATCAGCCGCTGAACTACGGCGATTACCGTTTCCGCAGCCAGCAAATCCGCATGATTTTTCAAGACCCGAGCACCTCGCTCAACCCGCGCCAGCGCATCGGACAACTGCTGGAAGCCCCGCTGCGCCTCAACGGCGAGCTGGACGGCCCGCAGCGCGAGCAGCGCATCAATCAGACTCTGCGCTTAGTCGGCATGCTACCGGACCACGCCTACTACTATCCACACATGCTGGCCTCCGGGCAGAAACAGCGTGTCGCGCTGGCCCGCGCGCTTATCTTGCAGCCAAAGGTGATTATCGCCGATGAGGCGCTGGCCTCGCTGGACATGTCCATGCGTTCGCAAATCATCAACATGATGCTTGAGTTGCAGGAGAAGCAGGGTATCTCCTACATCTACGTGACCCAGCATCTGGGCATGATGAAGCACATCAGCGATCAGGTGATTGTGATGCACGGCGGTGAAGTGGTGGAGCGCGGCAACACCGCCGAAGTGCTGGCCGCCCCGCTGCACGACCTGACCAAAAGGCTGATTTCCAGCCACTTCGGTGAAGCATTAAGCGCTGATGCATGGCGACGTGATGGTGGAAAAAGCTAAATTAAATTTCATTGCCAGTGAAATTAAGTAAAAATTTGGACTAAAAAAGAACCGGCGGTAGGTTTTTACTGGCCGGTTTTTTTATTCTCTGCCAGCAGAGAACCCCGCCTTATGGCTTTCTGTCGCGATTCCTTAGCTTTCTATTCTTTTTAGCTATTATTTATCGCTTAACATTATTTTATATGGCAACGCGTATCAGCAAGGATAGGGTCTGAAATTTTGCCTCATGCAAAGGACCCGATCATGGAACAACAGCGCCGAGCCGTTCATAACGGCTGGTATCACGAAACACAATCCAGTCAGCATGGTCATTTGCCGCATGACCCGCACGCTGCTCTTGTGCAAGATCGTTTTCTTCTTGGGCTAGATGCCCAACTCGACCCATCACTGCGTCGCCTTTTTGCCGAACATTCTGGCCTGCTGGAAGCTTCTCGCGCGGCTTATGACGCGCTTTTTCCGGAAAAAGTCGTTTTATCGCGCACTGAAACGCTGTCACTTTATGACCGTTTAAGCAGTGCGCTCACCGTCGCTCAGGTCACGGGGGTACAGCCACTTTGTAGCCATTACGCTGCCCGCCTCGCCCCGCTATCCAGCCCTGATGCCTCCCGTGAAAGTAATATCCGCCAAACCCACATTACCCAGTTCGCTCGCCTCTTGGCGACGCATCCGACGCTTATCACCCCGCCGATGCTGGCCCAGCTCACCGAGGTTGGCCTGAGCACCAAGGACATCGTCACCTTTACCCAATTGATTGGCTTTGTCAGTTATCAGGCGCGGGTATTAGCTGTGCTGGGCGCCCTGCGCGGGCGCGTGGCCGCCGTGCTTCCCGGGTTCCCGGCACCGGAGAGTGGCGCGCAAAACGGCTTCTCTTTGACTTTGCGCCAGTGGCAATCTCGCCTGCCGGAGGTGGATTTAGAAAAAGCTAACAAGTATCAGTTGGACGTGCTGGACCTGATCGCCCCTGACGCGCGCTCGTCGTCCTTCTACCGGCTTTTAGTGCAGGATGCCCCCTGTCTTAGTGAGTTTTCGGCCGTGTTCAATCACGTTATGCACGCGCGGGAGCAACATAAGGCCACGTGGCGCGAACTGGCGGCGGTCACCACTTCGCGCCTGAATGGCTGTTTATATTGCGCCAGCATCCATGGTCGTTTCTATCTTGAAGCGGGGGGTGAGAAAGGGCTTATTGAGTCGCTATTTGGCGCGGACAGCGATGTCGCCAAGACCGGGCTTTTAGCTCTAAAAGCGCCGTCGGATGCCGCGCCGGAGCAAGTCTTGTTGCATACCACGGCGGCGTTAACGCGCACGCCAGAACGCTTTAATGTCGAAGCTCTACAGGCCCTGTCCGATGCTGGCTACAGTGCGGCGCACTCTCTGGATATTCTGCTGACCAGCGCCCTTTTCGCCTGGTCAAACCGACTGATTCAGACGCTGGGTGACACCACAGAGCAGCTTTAAGACTCCGTTTCATCCCCTCGCTATTTTTAAAGCTACCGGCAGAGTTTTAACCTGCAGGTAGCTTTTTTGTTACAGCCTTTTCCCTTCATAACCGCTATAAGTCGTATTAATCTTATTTCCTAGCGAAAATTTAGTGTTAAAAAGTGAAGTAGATCACACTACAATCGCCGCCGCCTTTGTAAATCCCCACCCCGCACAATCCCATAAATACAATAAACTGGCTATAAAACCCTATGCGGCGTTTATGCTTGGTTTATTCATTAAAAATCAAATACATTCACCATAAGAATTAATAAACCCCATACATTAGGTGGTGAAATTCTTAGTTTGTTATTTGAACGATATAATCATTTGATTCATGACAAAAACATAATTTTTAATTCTGCATAACATTTCGAACACAGTTTCATCAGCACGGGTCGGTTATATGTAACAGAACATGTCAAACTCCTTGCCTCGTTTACGAAGATAGGGAACATTACCCGCCGTCATCCCATCTTATAACAATGCAAAGGGTGCTTATTTCGCGCCACTTATGTGTCTCCTGTCGTTCAGGGCAGGGAGTGATAAACCGAGGTTCTAGTGTCAACAGCAAACAAAAACACATCCAAAGAAGAAAGCGTCAGTTTGAACGCTTTTAAACAGCCTAAGGCGTTCTACCTGATCTTCTCTATCGAGTTGTGGGAGCGTTTTGGTTACTACGGCCTGCAAGGGATCATGGCCGTCTATCTGGTCAAAATGCTTGGCCTAAGCGAAGCGGACTCCATTACCCTCTTCTCTTCCTTCAGTGCGCTGGTCTACGGTTTCGTGGCTATCGGTGGCTGGTTAGGAGATAAAGTTCTCGGCTCGAAACGTGTGATTGTTCTCGGTGCTATCGTGCTGGCGCTAGGCTACTCATTCGTTGCCTACTCTGGGCACGACATCTTCTGGGTCTATCTGGGTATGGCGACTATCGCCGTTGGTAGCGGTCTGTTTAAAGCAAACCCATCCTCATTGCTTTCAACCTGCTACGAAAAAGATGACCCGCGTCTTGATGGCGCATTCACCATGTATTACATGTCGGTGAACATCGGCTCCTTCTTCTCTATGCTGGCGACCCCTTGGTTGGCAGCGACTTACGGCTGGAGCGTCGCCTTCTCCCTGAGCGTGGTCGGTATGTTGATCACCCTGCTGAACTTCATGTTCTGCCGCAAATGGGTTAAGCGTCAGGGTTCTAAACCTGACTTCCAACCGCTGCAATTCAAAAAATTGTTGATGGTGTTGGTTGGCGTGGCCGCGCTGGTGTTTATCTCTAGCTGGTTGCTACATAACCAAATGATTGCCCGTCTGGTGCTGGCAGTGGTGTCCGTGGGTATCATTATTGTCTTTGCTAAAGAGACTTTTGGTATGCAGGGCATTGCGCGCCGCAAAATGATTGTGGCCTTCATTCTGATGTTAGAAGCCATTGTGTTCTTCGTGCTCTATAGCCAGATGCCGACCTCTCTGAACTTCTTCGCTATTCACAACGTAAATCATGACCTGCTGGGCATCAACTTCCAGCCAGAGCAGTTCCAGGCGCTGAACCCGTTCTGGATCATGGTGGCAAGCCCGATTCTGGCGGCGATTTACACCAAAGTTGGCGACAAAATGCCAATGCCGCACAAGTTTGCGATTGGTATGGTGCTCTGTTCCTGTGCATTCTTAGTGCTGCCTTGGGGCGCGACCATGGCCAACGATCAAGGCATCGTCTCTGTTAACTGGCTGGTGATGAGCTACGCGCTGCAAAGTATTGGCGAATTGATGATTTCTGGTCTGGGTCTGGCAATGGTGGCACAGCTGGTTCCACAGCGCCTGATGGGCTTCATCATGGGTGCCTGGTTCCTGACCACGGCAGCGGCGGCGATCATTGCCGGTTATGTTGCAGGTCTGACTGCCGTTCCGGCGACTGACATCACAGACAGCCACGCTTCACTGGCGATTTACAGCCACGTGTTTATGCAAATCGGTATTGCGACCGGCGTGATTGCCCTGCTGATGCTGCTGACGGCTTCTAAACTGCATCGCATGACGCTGGATCGCGAAGATGATAACAAAGAGCACGAGTTAGAGGCTGCACGCTAAGCGACGTACTCTTTATGCAGATGGTTGACGAACGCCTCCCCAGGGAGGCGTTTTTTATTGCCTGCGCCTCAGCTCACATAGAAATCCGCCACCGCGCGGAACACCTGCCAGCGGTTTTTCTCCATCAGCATCATGTGCGTCGCCTCGCCGATTTCCACCCAGCGCCTTTCCGGCGACGAGGTAAAAGAGGTGAAGTAAGGCGTCATCAGCCGCAGCGGCACGTCGGCATCCCACTCGCCGTGAACCAGCAGCACAGGCCGGGTGATATCCTGCGGGCGATAAAAGGGTCGGTTCGCTCCCCAGTAGTCACGCACATCCTGAATCGTGCCGTTAACCGCGCGCAGCGTCGGCGGTTGGGTCTGCTGGCTTTGCGGATCTTCAGCCAGCGAGGCCGCTGCCCAGGCCTCAAACCAGCCTTCTGGGATCAGGTCATGGCGATGCGCCTCGGGCGCGGCGTTAACCCAGCGCGGCCTGCTCTCGCCCACCGCCACTCGCCGATAGGCTCCCAGCTGCCCGCCTTCGTCCAGCCGCGAGCCCCCTTCGTTCACCCACTGTGGTGCCAGCACCACCAACCGATTCACCTTGTCATTATTCTGGCTGGTGTAGGCCGCCGCCACGCTGCCGCCCCACGACATGCCAAACACCTGTACTCGCTCCAAGCCCAGCTTTCTGCGCACCCAGTCCACCGCGCTGGCTAAGTCGCGCACGCCGGTTTCAGTCCCAAACAGCGGCGGGTTGTCGAGCGGCGGCGCGTCCATTTCCGCCGGGCGGGTAGAATGGCCGTAGCCGCGCACGTCGACGGCGTAGACATTCAGACCGCGCAGCGCCAGCGCATCCATAAAGGAGACGCCGTCCAGCCTGACGTCATACAAACTGCCGGAGGAGTAAGTCGCGCCGTGTACCATCACTAGGGTGTTGTCGGCGGTAAAGGCGTTTGGCGACGGCAGATATTTGTGGCGCAGGTGCAGGCTAATCCCCGGCGTGTCGCTATCAATCATCAGGGATTCGCTGTGGATCTCATCCACCCGCGCCTGACTGTCTTGTTGTGATTTCATCTTGTTGTTCTCAGTGATTAGGCTTGAAGAAAAGTCCATTGGAAATCATTCCCCCGCTGGGTGACGCGGCCCGCCGAGCTGTCGGCGAAGTGGGTTGAAAACCACGTCACCTGATTTTCAGCCGCGTGGTGCAGCGCCCACAGGCGCGAGGCCCGCGCTGGCCCATCGAAACCGCAGTACATTGAATTCAGCTCCGGATAGTAAACCTGTAGCGGATGGTGCAGCAGGTCACCGGCGAAGAAGGCCTCTTTCCCCTGTGACAGGATGCTGACCGACATATGGTCAATGCTGTGGCCCGGCGTGGGCGTATAGCGAATGCCCGCCAGCACTTCCCCGCCGCCTGGGGGCACCAACTGGAACTGCCCGGCGTCGATAATCGGCTGCACGCTGTCGGCAAACACCTGCCGATTATCCACGACCGCCGGGCTATCACTTTCGGCATCGCCATAGAAATCAGCTTCGGTCTGCGAGAAGAAATAGGTGGCGTTGGGGAATGTCGGCTGCCACTTGCCGTCCACCAGACGGGTGTTCCAGCCCACGTGGTCAACGTGCAGGTGGGTCAACAGCACGTAATCGACGGACTCCGGCGTCACCCCCGCGCGCTCCAGCTGGGCGAGAAAGTCGGTCTGGAGATGGTGAAAAATGGGTTTGTTCCCGCGCTCTTTATCATTGCCCGACGCCGTATCCACCAGCAGAGTAAAGTTTGGCGACTGCACCAGCCATGCGTGGGTGCTCTGGATAAGCTTTCCCGTGGAGAAATCGAAGTTTTGCGGGCTGAGCCATTCCCGGTGCTGTTCTAGCGCCTCGGGCTGCCAGTCACCGTTAAATAATACTTCAGGAGCCGAGCCGGTCAGGGTTAACTCATCAAGGCGGGTTATCTTTAAATCGCCGACGTGGAACACAGAGTTTGAACGTTTCATTGCATACCTTCACTTGTGGAGTCAGTAAAAGCATCGTATAAACAGTAGAACCATTACTCAAATCGATACCAAGCATGAAGACTATCGACCATTTCAATTTACGCAATTTTGACCTGAATCTGCTGATTGCTTTCGACGCGATGATGGAAGAACTCAACGTCACCCGCGCCGCCGCCCGACTGAAGATCCAACAGCCGGCCATGAGCCACGCCCTGAAAACCCTGCGCATGCTGTTTGATGACGAGCTGTTTGTGCGCGTCGGGCAAGTGATGAAGCCGACCTCGCGGGCGATAAGCCTCGCCAGCCGGGTGCGTTCGGTGCTGCAAAAGGCAGAAGATGCTCTGTCATTCAGCGAGCAATTCTCGCCACTCACCGAGCAGCGCACCTTCCGGCTAGGCTTCTCCAGCGAGCTGGAAGTGCACCTGCTGCCGGAGCTGATGGCGCATTTGCGCAAGGTGGCACCCGGCGTGCGGGTCATCGCCAGCTATGTCGGGCGGCAGACCCTGCACGGGCTGCTGGAGCGCGGGGAGATCGATTTGGCGCTGGGCTGCTTTGGCGAACAGGCCCAGTGGCATCGTAGTGAAGAGTTGTTCGCCGAACAGCTGGCCTGCTGCTTCAATCCAGAGCTGATGCCCTTCGGAACGCCTTTGTCGCAGCATGACTACCTCAGCCAGCCTCACGCGCTGATGTCTTTTTCGGGTAACCTGATGGGCTGCGTCGAGAATGCGTTTAACCGCGCGGGAGCCACGCTGAATGCGGTATTTTCGGCACAGAACTTTTTGGCGCTGCTCTCTTTTGCTCAGCATTCGCCAGTGTTGGTGACTCTGCCCAATCGCATCGCGCGCCGCTACTGCGCCATGTTCGGGCTGGTCTATTGTGAAGTGCCGCTTCAGCTTGAAGTCTTCCCAAATTCGATTGTCTGGCCGGTGAATGCCGAGAACGATCCGGCGCTAGAGTGGTTAAGAGAGCAAATAAGGGCCGTTAATCAACGAATTGAATCCGCTGACGTCATGTTACATTAATGCGATAATGAGACGTTTCTATCTGCGCTCGTCCCAGCAATAATTAGCCAAAGTCAGTTGCAATGTCATGTCGGATGCAGCGTTGCATCTTTTCTCCCAACGAATACCAGGAAGCCGTGATGGAAAAAAAGAATGTCCTGGATGAAGGGCGACAATTAAAACGACTTAATGCGGAAATTCGCCGCCAATCGCATATGCATAAATGGTTTGCCATGGTGGCGGCGTTAGATTGCGTGCTGGTTATTTTTTATGACCAAGATATGCGCAATATCGTTTTTTCCGCAGGCGTTTGTATTGTCTGCACCTATTTGTGGCTTAAAGGCCGCCGCCAGTCGCGCAAATATCGCCGCGAGTGGGACGAAAAGTATGGCCCGAAGCCATAGCACTTAAGTGGTTGTTATATCGCCATATATTATGCCGACCAGCGCACTTAAGTCGTGATTATTGATTGAAATAGTCAATTTCAAAACAAGCGTAATCTTCCTACAACAATGTAGGCAATAATCAGAATTCTTAACGATTTTTAGGTCACTCTTATTTTGCGTTGGTCTTATTAAACGCCACGATCTTTTCATTTTCCGTTCAGGGTTTTTAACTCATGTTTACTGATATTGCGATATGCCAGGCAGTTCTCGACGCGCTTACCGAAGCGACCGTCTTGAAAGATGATCAGCGCAAATTGGTCTTTCTTAATCAGAAAGCCTGTGAGTTATTTGGCCGGCGGCGTGAAGATCTTATTGGCCGCGACGTCTCCTTTTTCACCGAAGAAAATCAGTCGGCGCGCCAGCGAGAGAGAGATATTGAAGTGCTGACCAGCGGCATTAAAAACGTCAGCGAAGAGATGCTAATTGATGCCAATGGCAAAATTCGCAATGTATTGGTGCGCAAATCCCGCGTCACGCTGGAAAGCCGCCACTATATTTTGACCTCTATTATGGATATTTCATTGCAGCGCAGCTCAGAGGCGCAAATTCGCTATTTAGCGCGCCACGACGTGCTCACCGGCCTGCCAAACCGCACTGCCCTGAACGAAGATCTCAGCCAAATCGCCGCCCAGCGGATGTACCGCCCCGAGCCTTACGCCCTTTTTCTGCTCAATTTGAATGAATTTAATTACATCAATGACACCTACGGCTATCAGGCCGGGGACGCCATTTTGTGTGAGTTTGGCCAGCGCCTGCGCAATGAGCTTGGCAGCAGTGGCACGGTGTCGCGCATCGGCGGCGATGAGTTCGCCATTATTTTGCGCAATAGCCCGACCCATGAACAAGCCAATAATCTGGCGCTCGAGATTCTGGTGATGATGCGCCAACCCTTTAGTCTGACGCGCGCCAACCCGATGGTGACGCTCTCGCTGGGTATCGTCATGTTTGGTGCGGAAAATATTACCGCCGGTGAAATCATGCGCCGGGGCAATACTGCCCTGCTGGAAGCCAAGCAGCGCGGCAAAAATATGTTCTCGTTTTACTCCGAACTGCTGGATGCCAGCAGCGTGAGTAAGCGAATTATGGTCAAAGCGCTGGCGGAATCCCTCTCTCGCCAAGGGGATTTAACCTGCGTGTATCAGCCAATTTTGCGCAGTTCCGATGAGAAAGTGGTGTGCGTCGAAGCCTTGGCCCGCTGGAATCACGGCGTGCTGGGGGCCGTCTCTCCGGTGCAGTTTATTGCGCTGGCAGAGGAAACCGGGCTGGTTATCCAGCTGGGGGAAATCATTCTGCGCCAAGCCTGTCAGGATATTCTGAGCCTCAGCGAGCTGAATTTGGCGATTAACGTTTCCGCCGTACAGCTGGGCGAAAGCAATTTTGCCGACCGAATTTTGACCCTGCTGGAAGAAGAAGATTTCCCGGCCAGCCGCCTTGAACTGGAGCTGACTGAAACCTCGGTGATGAATGCTAACTGCACCAGCCTGACCCATCTGGTTGAACTGCGGAAAGCCGGGGTGAAAATCTCTCTCGACGACTTCGGCACTGGCTATTCCAGCCTCAGTTTGCTGAAAGACATTTCCGTGGATAGCGTGAAAATCGACCGTTCTTTTGTTCAGTACGTCACAGAAGTGAATGATACTGCGGCGATTGTTTCAGCCGTTTCCCAATTGGGAAATAAGATGAAATTAAACGTCATTGCCGAAGGCGTGGAAAATCAGCTACAGAAAACATTTTTAATATCAGCGGGATGCTCACATCTTCAGGGCTATTTGTTCTCTCGCCCGGTGCCCATCGAGGTACTGCGCAGTTTGCTGGATAGCTCACTAAATATGCAAAACGAATCCTGATATTAGCCTGACAAATAACTCAAAACCCGCGATAAATTCTTTCAATTGGCGTCGCCCCCCGATCTCCTGACATGATCGCGGGTAATAATCACGCCGTCGAAGGAAGTAAATCATGCCATCGTTTTCAGGTATTTGGGTTCCGCTAGTCACACCTTTCCATCAGGGAGATATTGATTTCCCCGCTCTGCGCAAGCTTTGTGTTCATTTGCTGAAACAGGGGGTGGATGGCGTTGTGGTTTGTGGCACGACCGGCGAATCCCCGATGCTGACCAAAGACGAGCAGCTGCAAGTCCTCGATACCGTGTTAGAAATCGTGCCGGGTCATCAGGTGATGATGGGCCTGTCGGGCACTCACCTGCCGACCGTCAGAGCGATGCAGGATGCCATTCAGCAGCGCCCTGTTGCCGGCGTCTTACTGCCAGCCCCTTACTACATTCGCCCGTCACAGGCCGCCCTCAGCGCCTGGTTTACCGAGCTGGCTAACCACTCCAGCGTGCCAATCGTGCTGTACAACGTGCCTTATCGCACCGGAATTCACCTCGAGCTGGCCACCCTGCGTGAACTGGCCGCCCACCCGCGCATTGTGGCAGTGAAGGACTGCGGCGGAAGCTGGGACCTCACCTTGTCGCTGATTGCCGACGGCCAGCTTGACGTGCTGTGTGGCGAAGACGCGCAGATCCTCGCGACCCTCAGCCACGGCGGCACAGGGGCGATTGCCGCCTCTTCCCATTTGTACACTGATGAATTCGTGCGTTTGGTGGAAGAGGTGAAATCCTCCGATCTGGCCGCCGCGCGTCAAACCTTCTTCACGCTGTTGCCGATGATTCGTTTAATGTTCAGCGCGCCTAACCCGGCGGCGATAAAATACGCGTTATCCCTCTCCGGCATGATGCACAACGAGCTTCGCGCCCCGCTGCTGCCCGCGCCGGAAAGCGTAGAACGCGCAGTCCGTGACCACTTAAATCAGCATTCTCGCTAACATCACGATTCTGTCACTGACATTTGTCAGCGGTAGATCTAGGATAGCGGCAGCTTTATTTTTCCCGCGGCGCTGAGCCTTTTTTCACCTCAGGCCGCGGGTCTGCATGCTACTCAAGGTAACCTCACGGAGTCACTATGAAACTTTATTACAAACCCGGCGCTTGTTCCCTTTCTCCGCATATCGTTCTGCGCGAAGCCGGCCTGGATTTCAGCATCGTCAAAGTTGATTTGGCGACCAAGAAAACTGAACACGGCGATGACTTTTTTGCCATCAACCCTAAAGGCCAGATCCCAACTCTCGAACTGAACGACGGCACCTTGCTGACCGAAGGCGTGGCTATCGTGCAGTATCTGGCCGACCAGAAGCCAGACCGCAACCTGCTGCCAGAGTTTGGCACTATTGCGCGCTACCACGCGCTGGAGTGGCTGAACTACATCGCTACCGAGTTGCATAAAGGCTTCAGCCCGCTGTTCAATCCGAAAACGCCAGACGAATTCAAAACCGTCACCCGCGAAGCGCTGATGAAGAAATTCGCCTACGTCAACCAAGAGCTGCAAGGCCAGCAATTCCTGCTGGGCGCGCGCTTTAGCGTGGCCGACGCTTACCTGTTCACCGTGATGGGCTGGGCCAAAGCGCTGAAGTTTGATTTGAGCGCCTTCACTGACTTGAACAGCTATCTGGATCGCGTTGCAGCACGTCCGGCAGTTGACGCCGCGCTGACCGCCGAAGGCCTGAAGTAATAGACTAAACCCTAAGCGAAACGCAATAAAAAGCCCCGCCCAGTAAGCACTGGCGGGGCTTTTTTTACAATTTAAACGCAGCGAGAAATTACAGCTTTACCGCCGCAAAATGGTGCTCTGGCGTGACCATCTTGTCTTGCGCTGCGACCACCTGAAGCTCATATTCGCCCATCGCATGGGTCGCTAACATCACCTCATAAACTGCGGCAGTGACGTGCTCCAAGGCTTTATCCAGAGCTTCGCCTTTCAGCAGGTTCACCAGCAGCAGGCCGCTGGTCAAATCACCGACGCCAACCGGCTGGCGCACGCCGAAATCCACCAGCGGGCGGTCGATGTGCCAGGCCTGATCGGCGGTCACCAGCAGCATTTCGAAACGATCGGTGTGATAACCCGCGCGGCTCAGATGCTTCACCAGCACGATTTTCGGCCCTTTAGCAATCAGCTCGCGCGCCGAGGAAACGGCCTCTTCGACGTTGTGCACCGCGTGCCCACTGAGCAGCTCCAGCTCGAGCAGGTTTGGGGCAATAATGTCGCAGTTCAGCAAAGCCTGATTGCAGTGGAACTCCGCCACGCCCGGCGCCACGATGCAGCCTTTCTCCGGGTGACCCATCACCGGATCGCAGAAATACCACGCGTTGGGATTGGCTTCCTTCACCTGACGGACAATCTGTAAAATGCTCTGGCCCTGCTCCGGCGAACCGATGTAGCCGCTGAGCACCGCGTCGCAATCCTTCAGACGGTCGATATCGGCAATGCCCTGAGCAATTTCAGTGAGATGGCTGGCTGGCATCACGCAGCCGGTCCATTTGCCATACTGGGTATGGTTAGAGAATTGCACTGTATTGAGAGGCCAAACGTTTGCGCCCATGCGGCGCATTGGAAATTCTGCAGCACTGTTTCCGGCGTGTCCAAAAACGGTATGCGACTGGATAGAAAGGATATTTTTCATGTGAGGTCCCGATACTGACGTCATCGGCGGATGGCGCATATAAAGATGTTGAAACACGGCCTTTGGAATAGATAAAGGGGCCGTAAAGCCCCTTTTCTGACTGCTGCTCTCTTATTTCCAGATAAGCAGGCTGTAGTTCTTTTTACCACGGCGCATCAGGGCATAGCGGCCGAACAGGCGGTCACTGTCGCTGAAGCGGAACTCAGGATCGGTTTGCTTTTCGCCGTTCAGGGTGATGGCGTTGGAAGAGATCATGGTGCGAGCCTGGCCGCGAGAAGGCGCTAAGCCTGCAGCAACCAGCGCCTGTTGCAGATCGGCGTCAGCTTCCAGATTCACTACCGGCATGCCGTCTTGCTCCAACTGAGCCAGATCAGCCTCGGTCATGTCGTTCAGCGCGCCGGAGAACAGGCTTTCGGTGATACGGCGAGCCGCCGCCAAACCTTCTTCACCATGAACCATGCCGGTGACTTGCTCCGCCAGCACGTACTGGGCGCGTGGCGCTTTGCCGCTGGCTTTGTCTTCCTCTTCCAGCGCATTAATCTCTTCGAGGCTCAGGAAGGTGAAGAATTTCAGGAAGCGATAAACGTCGGCGTCCGCGGTGTTGATCCAGAATTGGTAGAATTTGTACGGACTGGTTTTCTTCGGATCCAGCCACACTGCGCCACCTTCGGTTTTGCCGAACTTGGTGCCGTCAGACTTAGTGATCAGTGGCACGGTCAGGCCGAATGCTTGTTGCTGGTGCAGACGACGGGTCAGGTCGATACCTGACGTGATGTTGCCCCACTGGTCGGAACCGCCGATTTGCAGCACCACTTTATGGCGGTTATACAGCTCGGCAAAGTCATAACCCTGAAGCAGGTTGTAAGAGAACTCGGTGAAGGAGATGCCGCTATCGTCACGGTTCAAACGCTGCTTAACCGCTTCTTTATTGATCATCTGGTTAACGGAGAAGTGTTTACCGATGTCACGCAGGAAGGTCAGCACGTTCATGCCGCCAAACCAGTCGTAGTTGTTAGCAGTGATCGCGCTATTTTCGCCACAGTTGAAATCCAGGAAAGGCGACACTTGCTGGCGGATTTTCTCCACCCACTCGTTGACCGTTTCGTTGGTATTGAGCTTGCGCTCAGTGGCTTTAAAGCTTGGGTCACCAATCAAACCGGTGGCACCGCCGACCAGCGCAACGGGCTTGTGGCCGTCTAACTGGAAGCGCTTCAGGCAAAGCAAAGGCACCAGATGACCCAAATGCAAGCTGTCTGCGGTAGGATCGAAACCGCAATAGAGTGCAATTGGCCCTTGCGCCAGTCGCTCTGCTAACGCTTGTTCGTCCGTCACCTGGGCAATGAGGCCCCGCTCTTGCAGTTGTTTAATCAAGTTGCTGCTTGCCATCAAAAACTCCATTAATTTTGTGCATCACGTCGATGCAACATCACGCCTGACATCATGCCGCGCATGTGCCCGTTCTCTCGCCTTTACAGGGGAATGGCATAGAATAAAGCGCCCGCGACGCGAGCGCTAGGATTTAGCATTTTTTTTTCGTGGTTAAGGCGCGAGGCGGTCTACTTTCCAACCAGTTACCGGCTGGCCGGGGGCTGAAGCGGGTTCTCGCTGATAAATAAAGCGGTCATGCAGGCGATGCTCGCCCCCCTGCCAGAACTCCATGGAGTCAACGCTGACGCGGAAGCCGCCCCAGAAGCTCGGCAACGGCACTTCACCCTGACTGAACTTCTGCTTCAATTCGAGGAATTTGCTTTCCAGCACGCCACGGGCCGAAATGCGGGTCGACTGCTGCGACACCCAGGCGCCAATTTGGCTGTCCTTCGGGCGGCTGGCAAAATACTTCATCACTTCCAGCGTCGATAAACGCTCGGCGCGGCCAATCACCGCCACCTGACGGTCCAGCATATGCCAGGGGAACAGCAAGCTGATGTGGCTATTGTTGGCTAATTGCTGGGCCTTGCGACTGCCGAGGTTGGTGTAGAACACCAGCCCTTTTTCATCGTAATGCTTGAGCAACACGATGCGCTGATACGGCTGGCCGTTCTCGTCAACCGTCGCCACGACCATCGCCGTAGGGTCGGCGAGCTTGGCTTCACAAGCCTGCTTCAGCCAGTGTTCAAACAGCGGCAGAGGCTCGGCCGGTAAATCGCCACGACGCAGCCCGCCACGGGTGTATTCACGCCGCGAGGCTGACACATCAAATTCATTATTATCAGTCATATGAAGTTCTGTACGCGAGAAAGTGTGGTGGGGCTATTCTGCGCCTGACGCGTTGGGATCTCAATCACCCAACGCGTCAGTTAGGAGGGAATGCGGAGATTATTTTTGTACGCAGTCGTTAAGGATGATGTCATCGCCGCGCTGTACAAAGGCCTGCGGCCCTTTCGACCAGAAAGTGTAATGGCCGTCGCTATAGCGCGTGCCGGAGGCGGCGGCAACCTGTTTCAATTTAAGCTGATTGCCATCAAGCAGGAAATCGACCTGCTGCGCCGGTTTGTCCAGCGTGACGGTCAGCGGCGTGGTGCCGCACTGGTAGTGCAGTTGCTCGGTGGTGGCTTCCTGCTGATGGTGAAACTGGCTACAGCCAGCCAAGGTTAACGTCGCCAAAGCGAAAATCGCCTTTTTCATCCTGATGTTCCTCATGAGTCTCGATTTACTCCGTTTAGTACCACGCCTGACGGCGTAGCACATTGAGATTAAACCGATAACGTCATAAATCGCCCAGGCTTTAGCGCGGCCCCTTATTGGGCACCGGGTAAATCGCCCCCAGCACGGTTTCCTGCGACGCGCCGGTAACCGACGGCAGATTGCCCGCCTTGCCCGACAGCGTGCGAAACGCCAGCCACGCGAAGGCCAGCGCTTCCATATCATCGCCGCTGATACCAAAGCTGTCGGTGGTGGAGACTTCAGTACCCGGCAGCATGGCTGACAGGCGCGCCATCACCAGCGGGTTGCGCGCTCCGCCGCCACACACCATCAGGCGGTCGCAGCTTCCGGCCAGCTGCACCTGCTCGGCGATGCTCACAGCGGTCAGCTCGGCCAGCGTGGCCTGCACGTCTTCAGGAGCCAGCTCGTGAACCTTGCTGAGCTGCTTCTCCAGCCAGGCGATATTGAAGTACTCGCGCCCGGTGCTTTTCGGCGCCGGCTCGGCGAAATAAGGGTCCGACAGCATCTGCTGTAACAGCGTCAGGTTAACCCTGCCGCTGTTGGCCCACTCGGCATTTTTATCATAAGGCTGGGCGCGATGACGCCAAATCCAGGCGTCGAGCAGCATGTTGCCCGGCCCGGTGTCGTAGCCGCGAATTGGCTGGCCCGGCAGCAGTAAGGACAAGTTGGCGATGCCGCCAATATTCAAAATCATCCGGCGCTCGGTCGGGTGTGCTAACAGAGCCTGATGGAAAGCGGGCACCAAGGGCGCGCCCTGCCCGCCAAAGGCCATATCGCGGCGGCGGAAGTCGCCAATGGTAGTCACGCCGGTCATGGCGGCAATGCGATTGTTATCGCCCAGTTGCATGGAGAAGGTGGCGTCGCCCTTGGGCTGGTGCCAGACCGTCTGCCCGTGACAGCCAATCGCCGTCACCTCTTCGGCAGTGATCCCGGCCTTTTTCATCAAACCTAATACCGCCTCGCCAAATAACATGCCAAGTCGGGTATCCAGTTCGCCAACCTGCGCCAGCGTCACTTGCTGGCCCTGACACATACCCAAAATGGCGTTTTTCAATTCAAGAGGAATAGGATGAGAGTAGCTGGCCTGCTGCGCCACCATGCGCTCATCAATGGCGGCCAGAACCACGTCGACACCATCCAGACTGGTGCCGGACATCACGCCAATGTAGCGTCCTGATTTCATAGATAACATCCTCGAATCTCCCGTGAAAAGGCCAATAAAGGCGGCTCACTTAAATAAAAATATTACTGCGTCAACTTAACCAGAATTCATCTAGCAACGCTATGAGTTGAACAGGTTTTATTGCGCTATGTGATTGGTGTATTTGTTTTTTGTTAATCAGAGACTATTTTGGGAACCAACCGGAAATAAAAAGTGACTAACAGTGCAATTGACTCACCGACGGCCCGAATCCCAGACAAAGCTGTCTAAAACCTAAACCACCGTTTATTATTAGTTGAAGAGGCCTAATGTACTATGGGTCTTAAGTACCTTAGTCCTGGTTCGCTAAAAAGAAGACTCGACACCCTCGACAGGATGTTGAAATGTGGAATGCATCATCTACGCTATTGCTGGTTATATGATATGACGCTGCGATGACGTGACTTTAAACAGGAGCAATTTATGATTAAGCGTTTTCTGGCTGTCGCCCTTGCGGGTGTGACTCTTGCTGGTTGTGTCAGCGACAACACCGCCTCTGGCGATGTGTACTCATCCTCGCAGGCGAAACAAGTTCAACAAGTCTCTTACGGCACGATTCTGTCTACACGTGCGGTACAGATCCAAGGCGGCGATGACAGCAACATCATCGGTGCTCTGGGTGGTGCGGTTCTGGGTGGCTTCCTGGGTAACACCATCGGTGGCGGTGCAGGTAAAAGCCTGGCAACAGCCGGCGGTGCGGTACTGGGTGGCGTAGCAGGTCAGGGTGTACAGAGTACGCTTAACCGTTCTAACGGTGTTGAGCTGCAAATCCGTCGTGACGACGGCAGCACCATTCAGGTGGTACAGAAAGTCGGCCCAACCAAATTCAGCGTGGGCCAGCGTGTTAGCTTAGCCACCAGCGGCAGCACTGTGACGGTATCTCCAAGCGCCTGATAATATCGGCACGGAGTAAACCCAATAAAAAAGCCGGGAGTGAAAGCTCCCGGCTTTTTTTTGGTTTGGCAACATCGTCGCATTACCAAAAAAGAGTGTGCTGTATGCAAAAATAAAACAGAAAGCCGTTTATTCAACGGCGGGTATTCGCGAATTATTGTGATTTACTTTGTAAAGAAGCGATGTTTTGTTCAAGGCGCGCCAACATTCCCGATAGCTGCTGGATATCCGACTGAGACATGCCGCTGAGGATCTCTTTGCGGGTTGAATCAATCACTGACTCCATCGCATTGATGATCGGAGAGGCTTCCTCGGTCAATTTGATGCGTTTTGCACGGCGATCGCTGGCGCACGTTTGACGGGTGATCAGTCGCTTTTCTTCCAACTGGTCGAGCGTTCTCACCAGAGAAGGCTGCTCAATACCAATGGCTTTTGCCAGCTGAATCTGCGACTGTTCAGGCGGTAACATGTTGATATTGTGCAAAGTTACCCAATGAGTCTGCGTCAACTCCAGCGGTTTTAAGCGTTCATCTATCAACGAGCGCCACGCACGAACTAATCGTGCTAGATCTGATCCAAGGTTCGATTCCAATTATCCCCTCCTTATAATTAGCATGCTAAGATAACTCCCCAGAGTTTAGCCTAGTTTTCGGAATTTTAATCGTGTAATTACATTTCTATATATACTGGATCTTATTACCGTCAGTTAACGAGTTAGCTTCAACTCCCTGATTGACCTTGTTTATAACACAATCACCCGCAGAGATTAATATTGTGGATGCGCAAATCTTTCATACAGGCTACCCGCTCACGGATTTAGTCTTAGGGGCTTCGCTTTATTTCCCTCCGATCTTCAAAGCCATTTTACTGGGATTGCTTTTCTGGATTTTAATCCACCACCTTTTACGCGATTGGATCTATTCCGGCGAAGTGTGGCATCCGACCTTGATGGACTTATCTCTTTTCGTCATTTCTATTTGTGGTGCCCTGCTACTGCTGATCAACGAGTAAGAAAATGAAATTTAAAACGCTTAAATATTTCTCCACGGTGTTGGTCTTTGCGGTCGCTTTATGCGCGGGTTGGTGGATGTGGAATTACTACATGCAGTCGCCGTGGACCCGCGACGGCAAGGTGCGCGCCGAGTTAGTGGACATTACGCCCGAAGTCTCAGGACGCATCATTGGCATCAATGTACATGATAATCAACTGGTTAAGAGCGGTGACCTGCTGTTTACGCTCGACCCACAGCCTTTCCAAATCGCTCTGGATAACGCACAGGCCGCGCTGGCCAAGGCCGCCGCCGACCTTGATAAAGCCAATCACGAGGCGCAGCGCCGCCGTGGGCTGGGTGCCGGGATTGTCTCTGCCGAGACGCTAGATGAGTCCAATATCGCCGCCAAGGCGATGAAAGCCCAGTATGAAGCCGCGCAGGCCTCTCTTGAGCAAGCCCAGTGGAATCTGAGCAAAACCAAGATCTTTGCGCCAACCGACGGCTATATCACCAATCTGCAAACCCGCCGTGGCAACTACGCCACTACCGGCACGCCGCTGGTGGGGCTGGTTGATACCCACTCCTTCTATATTTTGGGCTATTTCGAAGAGACTAAGCTGCGCCATATCAAAGAAGGCAGCCGGGCGAATATCACTCTTTATAACGGCGATATTCCGTTGCAGGGGGAGGTCGAAAGCATTGGGCGCGCCATCTATGATCAGAGCGTCGACCCGTCTGCCGACTTGCTGATGAATGTGAAACCCAACGTGCCTTGGGTCAGGCTGGCCCAGCGCGTGCCGGTGCGCATTAAGCTGCTCAACGTGCCCGCCAACGTGGTGTTAGTCGCCGGAACCACCGCCACTATTTCCGTGCACGACTAAGGCCGGTGACGTGAATCTCTCTTGGCTTGAATGGAAAAACACACCTTGGGGCAAAGCCACCGCCGGCCAGTGGCGCTACGCTCTGCGCAATTCGATCGCCATGTGTCTGTCGCTGTACATCGCCTTCGTGTTGCAGCTGGATGACCCTTACTGGGCGCTGACCTCCGCCGCCGTGGTGAGCTTCCCCACCGTGGGCGGCGTTATTAGTAAGAGCATTGGCCGGGTGATTGGCAGCCTGCTCGGCGCGTTGGCCTCGGTGCTGATTGCCGGACACTGCCTGAATGAACCTTGGTTATTCACCTTTGCCATCGCCGCGTGGCTGGGGCTGTGCACCTACGTTTCCAACCACTATCAAAACAACGTCTCCTACGCCTTCGCTCTAGCTGGCTACACCGCCGCCATCATCGCGTTTTCCACCGTTAACGTGACTGACACTGGCAAAATTTTCGACATCGCCCAGGCCCGCGTGTGTGAAGTGATCACCGGCATCCTGTGCGGCGGCTTTATGATGATGATCCTGCCGAGCACCTCCGACGGCGACGCCCTGCTCACTTCGCTGCGCAAGATGCATGCCCAGTTGCTGGATCACGCCAAACTGCTGTGGCGGCCAGATATCACCGAGCAAATTCGCACCTCGCACGAGGGCGTAATTGGCCAGATCCTCACCATGAATTTGCTGCGTATTCAGGCGGTTTGGAGCCACTACCGGCTGCGTCGGCAAAATAATCTGCTCAACTACCTGCTCCACCAGCAGCTGCGCATGACCAGTTACATCTCCAGCCTGCGCCGCATGTTGCTCAACTGGCCGCAGCCTCCCGAACATCTTTATGAAACGCTGGAAACCTTGATTGAGGCGCTGCGCGATCCGGAAAGCAACAAATACCAAATTGCCCGCATCCTCAGCCAAATCAAGCCGCACGACACCTCCGACTACCGTTATCAGGCGTTTTGGAAAAGGCTGCGCGACTTCTGCTGGCTCTATCTGCATAACGAGCGCTGGCTGCGTCGGGTGGAAAACACCAACGCGGCGCAGGTGGAGTTCTTGCAGCCGCCGCGCGCCAGCCGCCTCACCGAGCACACCGACACCTACGAGGCGGCTTATAACGGCCTGCGCACCTTCCTGTGTATCGTGATTGCCTGTGCGTTCTGGATGAGCACCCAGTGGAGCTCCGGCACCTCGGCGGTGGCACTGACCGCCGTCAGCTGCGTGCTCTACTCCTCCACCGCATCGCCAATTAGCAGCATTACTTTGCTGATTAAATCTCTGCTGTTGCTGTTTGTCGGCTGCTTCATTCTTAAGTTCGGGTTGATGATCCAGCTGAATGACTTCTGGGTGTTCTGCGCCTTTTTGCTACCGATTTTAGTCACCATGCAGATGATGAAATTGCAGTACAAAAAGTACGCCGGGCTGTGGGGGCAACTGCTGGTGTTCAGCGGTTCTTTTTTGGCGGTGACTAACCCACCGAGCTATGACTACGGCGCGTTTATCAATGATGGGATTGGCCGAATCGTCGGCGTAATGCTGGCAGGCGTGGCTTTCCAAGTGCTGCGACCAAGCTCGGATAAACGCAAAAGTCGGCGCATTATCCGCGCCCTGCGCCGGGACTTCATCGACCAGCTAAGTCGCAAGCCGCAGCTGAGCCATTTGCAGTTTGAATCGCTGATTTATCATCGCATCAACCAGCTCAATCAAAGTAAAGATCAGGTTTCGCGGACTTGGCTGCTGCGCTGGGGCGTGGTGCTGCTCAATTGCAGCCATATCGTCTGGCAGCTGCGCGAGTGGGAGATTCGCTCGGATCCGCTCTCTGCGGTGCGGGATGTCTGCATTCACTGCCTGAAAGGCATTATGACCGAACGCGGCGTCAGCCATACGGTGCTGGATTCAAGTTTGGCGGAGTTATCACGGATTAGCGAATCCTTGGCGCATCATCCTGATGAATCAGCGCGGGAACTGGCGGGGATTATTTGGCGATTGTATTGCTCGCTGTCACAGCTACAGCAGGCGATTTCTATCGAAGAAGTGGCGGCTAAGAATAATAGTCCACAGCCGACACAGGCATAACTCAGAGGCAATGGCGCTGTGGCAAAACGCCGCTACAGCGCCAAGGAAAAGCATTAATTAAGGTACATCGTAGCCCAAAGCCGCCTTGCGAATACGGAACCACTGCTGGCGCGTCATCTCCAAGGACAATGACTTCCACGCCGACTTCACGCGGTCGATTTTGCCAGAGCCAATAATTGGCAGCGGCTGAGACGGCAGGCGCAGCACCCACGCATAGACCACCTGCTCAATACTGTCCGCGCCAATCTCTTCGGCGACCTGTTGCAGCTCATCGCGCAGCGGTTGGAACTCAGCGTCGCTAAACAGACGGCCGCCGCCCAGACAGGACCAGGCCATTGGCTTGATGCGCAGCTGTTGGCAAAGATCTAAAGAGCCGTCGAGAATGGCTGGCTGATGGATTGGGGAGATCTCAAGCTGATTGGTCACTAGCGCGAACGGCAGGCGTGACTGCAACAGGGTGAACTGCGCCGGGGTGAAGTTCGACACGCCGAAATGCTTCACCTTGCCGCTTTTGTGCAAGCTGGTGAAGGCTTCTGCTACTTCGTCGGCATCCATTAACGGGTCCGGGCGGTGGATCAGCAACAGGTCCAGACGGTCGGTGTGCAGATTGGTTAGCGACTTCTCGGCGCGCTCAATAATGTATTGGCTGTCGGTGATGTAGTGGCCGATTTTATTCGCCGGGTCCGCCTTGGTGGCGATACCGCATTTGCTCACCAGCTCCATCTTTTCACGCAGCGCGGGCTTGAGGCGCATTGCCTCGCCAAAAGCCGCTTCACAGGCATAGCCGCCATAAATATCCGCGTGGTCCGCCGTGGTGATGCCCAGCTCAACGTGCTGTTCAATGAAGCTCAGTAGCTGTTGCGGGGTCATATTCCATTCCATCAGACGCCAGTACCCGCTAATCATGCGCGAGAATTCCGGGCCTTGGGTGGAGAGTAAGGTACGAGGATCCATGTTATTACCTCTATCGATAGGTTATTGAGTTATTAGTTGAAAGCTGAATAGTTTAAGCATACAGAATTGCCAGCGGCCTGTATTGATCTCCGCCATGCGAGCAAGTTGAAAGGTGAGCTGGTGCTAAAAATTAAAAAAGAGTGGGCTGTTCGGGCTGGGCGTCGTCATCGGGTTTCTTGGCGGCGCGCTGCAAACGCAACAGGCGCTGATGGCACAGGCGCAGCACGTGGCGCTTTTCAGTGTCCGTCATGGTCATCCAGCCAAAACGCTCTTCGCGACTACGCAGGCAACCACGGCAGAAGCCGCGATTATCTGCCTGGCAAATACCACGGCACGGGCTGGGAATGTCAAAAAACTCTAACTGTTGAGCCACAGCGACTCCCTATCGAGCATTGAACTCTTATTGAAGACGCTTTAACGCTTTCCCGCAACCCCCATTTACCCGTCGCCGGATTGCCCGGCGTCGCGCTAACGTGTCAAAATGTGCTCTACTCCACATTTAAGATTGACCTAGACTGATCGGTCTAATACTCTCAGAAGCATGAACAAGATGACACATCAACATTGCGATACACGCGAACATTTGTTGGCAACCGGCCAGGAACTCAGTTTACGACTGGGCTTTAACGGCATGGGGCTGACTGAACTGCTGAAAAAGGCCGAAGTGCCTAAAGGCTCGTTCTATCACCATTTTCGCTCGAAAGAGGCCTTTGGTGAGGCAATGATTCAGCGTTATTACGACAGTTATGATGCGCATCTGCTGGCTATGTTCAGCGCGCCGCAGGGGAATCAGCGTCAACATCTGCTGAACTATTACGCGCAGACTATTACCAACTTCTGCGCCAGCGAGAATCACAATGCCTGTCTGGCGGTGAAGCTTTCGGCAGAGGTCAGTGACCTGTCAGAGCCTATGCGCCATGCCCTTGAACAAGGCACCATTCGGGTGGTAGGTCGCTTAAAAGATGCGGTGGAAAAAGGCATTGCCGAAGGGTCGCTTCAGGTGCCGTTCTCCCCGGCAGCCACGGCGTCAGCGCTCTACTCTATGTGGCTGGGTGCGTCATTGCTGGCTAAGATAAAACGCTCTGTCACCCCGCTGGCTACTGCGGTAGAAACGATAGAAACGTTTTTGCAGGTTCCGAATAAGTCCTGATTGTCTTAAGACAGTCAGGGTAATGCGTCAACGGCGCGGTGAGTTGCCGCGCAGAAAACTTAATCAGGTCGAACTTTTGACCTCTTTTTTAAGATATGAATCAGACCGACCAGTCTATTACTGAGGAGTTTTAGAAAATGACCAAGCTTTTTACCCCGATTGTTGTCGGAAATAAAACCTTACCGAATCGCGTATTCATGGCTCCACTGACTCGTCTGCGTAGCATTGAGCCGGGTGATATCCCTACCCCACTGATGGGTGAATATTATGGCCAACGCCACACTTCAGGTTTGATCATCACTGAAGCGACTCAGGTTTCATTCCAGGCGAAAGGCTATGCTGGCGCACCGGGCCTGCATACCCCAGAGCAGACTGCTGCATGGAAAAAAATCGTGGCTGGCGTGCATGCTAAAGGCGGCCATATCGCCGTTCAATTGTGGCACACCGGCCGTATTTCGCACAACGATGTGCAGCCAGAGAACCAAACCCCGGTGTCGGCCTCGGCTATCAATGCCAACACCCGTACCAGCCTGCGTGATGCACAGGGCAACGCCGTTCGCGTTGACACCCCGACGCCACGAGCGCTGGAACTGAGCGAGATCCCAGGCATCATCAATAACTTCCGCCACGCGGCGGCCTGCTCTCGTGAGGCAGATTTCGACTACATCGAACTGCACGCCGCGCACGGCTACCTGTTGCACCAGTTCATGTCTCCGGCTTCTAACAACCGTACCGACCAGTACGGCGGCAGCATCGAAAACCGCACCCGCCTGACGCTGGAAGTGGTTGATGCCGCTATCGAAGAGATTGGCGCAGAGCGCGTGGGTATTCGTATTTCTCCACTCGGCCCGTTCAACGGTCTGGACAATGGCGAAGATCAAGAACAAGCCGCGCTGTACCTGCTCGATGAGCTAAACAAACGCAATCTGGCATACCTGCACATTTCTGAACCAGACTGGGCAGGCGGCAAGCCTTACTCTGACGAGTTCCGTGCAGCGATCCGCGCCCACTATAAAGGCGTGATTGTCGGCGCGGGTGCTTACACCGCAGAGAAAGGCGAAGACCTGATTGAAAAAGGTTTCATTGACGCCGTGGCGTTTGGCCGCAGCTACATTGCAAACCCAGACTTGGTTGAACGTCTGAGAAGCCATGCACCACTGAACGAACCACAGCCAGAGACTTTCTACGGCGGCGGCGCTCAGGGTTACACCGACTACCCGACTTTATAAAAACGGCGAGTCCGTATAAAACGAAGAGTAACTAACGGGTTGGTTTAAAAGCCATTAGTGCAAAAAATCGACCCTTGCGGCAGCCGCCCCTCCGGCTGCCGCTTTTTTTGCCTGAATAGCGAATATCAGTTAGTCTGTTATCTATTACTTACCCCTGCATTCAGAGGAATTTATGCGCTTACTTCATACCATGCTTCGCGTTGGCGACCTGCAACGCTCAATCAGTTTCTATACCGATGTTTTGGGGATGCGCCTGCTGCGTACCAGCGAAAATACTGAATACAAATACTCTCTGGCCTTTGTTGGTTATACCGATGAAAGCGAAGGTGCAGTGATCGAACTGACTTACAACTGGGGCGTCGAAAGCTATGATCTCGGCACGGCCTATGGTCATATCGCTCTTGGCGTAGATAACGTTGCCCAGACTTGCGAAGACATTCGTAAAGCCGGTGGTAACGTGACGCGCGAAGCCGGCCCGGTGAAAGGCGGTTCTACCATCATCGCTTTCGTCGAAGACCCGGACGGCTACAAAATCGAGCTGATCGAATCTAAACACGCGGGTCAAGGTCTGGGTCACTAATCCCGCCTTCCGCTATTAAGGGCGCATAAGCGCCCTTTTTTGTTGCCCTTTTTTCCTCCCCTCCTGCAACTGACAGAAAAATTTGTCATAATGCCGACTGAATTCGATGAAGATAAGAAACTAATGGCCGAGAATAGTGACATTAACGCCCTGAGAGGCCGATTTCGTGGTTTTTATCCCGTAGTTATCGATGTTGAAACCGCAGGATTTAACGCCCAGACCGATGCGCTGCTAGAAATTGCCGCCATTACGTTAAAGATGGATGACGAGGGTTGGCTGGAGAGCGACGAAACGTTGCACTTCCACGTCGAGCCTTTCGAGGGTTCCATTCTGGTACCGGAGGCGCTGGCCTTTAACGGCATAGACCCGACCAATCCCCTGCGCGGCGCGGTGAGCGAATATGATGCGCTACACGCGATTTTCAAAGCCATTCGCAAGGGAATGAAAGAGCAGAACTGCAACCGGGCGATCATCGTGGCGCACAATGCCAACTTCGATCACAGCTTCCTGATGGCCGCCGCAGAGCGCGCCGGGCTGAAACGTAACCCTTTCCACCCTTTTGCCACTTTCGATACCGCCGCACTCAGCGGATTGGTGCTCGGGCAGACAGTGTTGGCGAAAGCCTGTATCAGCGCCGGCATGGTGTTCGACAGCAGTCAGGCGCACTCGGCGCTGTATGACACCGAGCAGACGGCCAAGCTGTTCTGTGAACTGGTAAACCGCTGGAAGCGTCTTGGTGGCTGGCCACTGCCGGTGGGCGATGAGACTGCAGCGCCGAGCGAGGCAGACAGCCAGGCTGAATAAGTGGGCTTGGCGGAATTCGACAGTTAAAAAAAGAGCGGCTCAGATGGCCGCTCTTTTTATTTGCTCTGCTACTACAGCGGGAGCCTGAAATTACTCAGGTTGCTGCTCTTCAGAAGATTTGTATTTCTCAGCAGTTTCTTTGATCAGCTGCTGCAGCTCACCGCGCTGGTACATTTCAATCACGATGTCGCAACCGCCAACCAGTTCGCCGTCTACCCACAGCTGCGGGAAGGTTGGCCAGTTAGCATATTTTGGCATTTCAGCACGGATATCTGGGTTTTGCAGGATATCAACGTAAGCGAAACGCTCACCACAGGCAGAAAGAGCCTGAACCGCCTGAGCAGAGAAACCGCAGCTTGGCAGCTTAGGTGAACCTTTCATGTACAGAAGGATTGGGTTTTCGGAAACCTGCTTCTGGATCTTTTCAATAGTTGGTGTGGTCATTTCTTGCTTCCTCAAGCCAAAGCTGGCTGTCACGGTCATTACTCATTATGCGCAGGCTGCTTATGGGAACCCGCAGCCTTTGTCGCTTGTCTTCTATTGTAACGATGGCTGGCATGGGATAAAAACGCCATTTTTTGCAGGGTTTTTCTCCACTGCGCCATGCATTATTCAACTGCCTGTGCCATTTTTATTAAAATGACTTACAGGTCGCAAAAATAAACAGTCATTCAGAATAACATTTTTGCCGAACAAATTTAACTGCCGAATGAGCCATCTGCACGGCATAGAGCATTATTTCAACTCACTGAAATATGGTGCTTTTAAAACCGTTTAATGACTATTTTCTCAGCATTTAAAAAGCTATTAACTTTTTCTCACAATATGATCTAGAATCGAGGCATTTCGTGCTGTTTTGTCCGGTTCATTTGGGCAATACTCTGACATCTATGATGTTTAACTTTGGGCCAATATTGGTAACGACGCCATGCGTTTATTGATTACGCTTTCCGTACTGCTATTTACCCAGCTATTTCTTAATTTGGCGCACGCAGCGCCAAACGCTAACGTTTCCGCCGATCATAAGAAAAGCCACGTGAGTCAGGCTAAACCCGATGAGCGCCGAAAGCGAAAAGCCGTGGCCAAGACCAGTAAAAAGTCCAAGGCAGAGCCGGTAAAAGAAGAAAAAACCAAAACCAGTAAAACGAAAGAATCGAAAGAAACGAAAAAGGCCGCACCGGCCAAGCTTGCTCACCATCAGCGGGCTGAAAAGAAAACCACCAAAGTCGCGTTACGCAAAACCGAAACCAAAAAAGAAAGTCGAACGCTGGCCAAGAACGAAACCAAAAAGAACGGCAAAAAAGCTTACGGGCGTCACCGAGGTGACAAAGACGTTCTGGCAAAAAACAGTAAACCCATAACATTAAGCGCCGCGCACAAAAAACGTTACCAACACGCGCAGCAAACAGCGATGACCAAGTTGATGCATCAGGTTGGCAAACCTTATCGCTGGGGTGGGACTTCACCGAATACCGGATTTGATTGCAGTGGTTTAGTATATTACGCCTATAAAGATTTGATTCGCATTAAAATGCCGCGCACCGCTAACGAAATGTACCACCTTCGCGACGCGGCGCCGGTTAAACGCGGTGAACTGGAGAGTGGCGATTTAGTCTTCTTCAGGATCAGCAAGCGCGGCGCAGCAGACCACGTGGGCGTGTATCTCGGCAACGGCAAGTTTATCCAGTCACCGCGAACCGGTGAAGATATTAAAATCACCTCCTTGGGTGACGATTACTGGCAAGATCACTATGTTGGCGCGCGTCGCGTCATGACGCCTAAAACGATTCGTTAAGTCGGCCCCACCGCTAATCAGTCACTGAATAGCATTTAACGAAACGCTTATGAAATTGTTGAGTCAAATCCGAACACAGCAAGACGAAAACAAAAAGGGCGATCCCAGTGATGGGGTCGCCCTTTTCTCTATTTGTTTAACTTTTCTAACTAGAACCGAACACGGTTTAACGCGCCTAAGCCCTACTCGCAATGAGAGGATTAGTGCATTACCGCCGTGAAGCTAAAGGCCAAAATCATTGCCAATGCGCCGACTGTCGTGATCAATGCGAATTTCAGATTGCTGTCCATGAAAACTCCTTGTGGATCAAATGCGGCCACGCCGTAAGCCATACAGTTTGTGTGCCAAAGCAGTTTCTCACAGTTTCCCGCTAAAATCTCGTGATCATTCCCTGCCTTAACAAGACTTTTTACTTCCCCTTTTCCGCGATATAAGAGAAAATTCGCGGTTACCACGCTGCGTGCCGGTCGATTCATCCCGATGTTCTTTCAGACAGCTGTCCTTTTCTGAAAAACCCACCAACGATTTCACTGCGCTTTTATTGTTCAGCAGTCAAATCCACGCAAGCAAACGATTAACATAATGCTAACGTGCCAGAGCACGTCGGTACAGGAGTCATTCTTTTCATGGCAACGATAAAAGATGTCGCAAAGCGGGCTGGCGTTTCCACCACTACCGTGTCGCACGTCATCAATAAAACACGTTTCGTCGCCGAAGAAACTAAAGCTGCCGTGCAGACTGCCATTAAAGAGCTGCACTACTCGCCTAGCGCCGTGGCTCGCAGCCTCAAGGTTAATAACACCAAGTCTATCGGCTTGTTGGCAACCTCCAGCGAAGCGCCCTACTTCGCCGAAGTCATCGAAGCCGTTGAAAATAGCTGCTTCGCCAAAGGCTATACGCTGATTTTATGTAACTCGCACAATAACCTCGATAAGCAACAGGCCTATCTGGCGATGCTGGCGCAAAAGCGCGTCGACGGCTTATTGGTGATGTGCGCCGAATACCCGGACGCCCTGTTGGACATGCTCGAAGAGTATCGCTCCATCCCTATGGTGGTGATGGACTGGGGCGAAGCGCGCAAGAATTTCACCGACAGCATTATTGATAACGCCTTTGAAGGCGGCTACATGGCCGGGCGCTATCTGATTGAACGCGGTCATCGCGATATCGGCGTGATCCCCGGCCAACTGGCACGCAACACCGGCGGCGGTCGCTTCCAGGGCTTCGTCAAAGCCTTAACCGAAGCCAATATTCCGCTGCGCGAAGAGTGGGTAGTGCAAGGGGATTTCGAGCCGGAATCCGGCTATCAGGCGATGCACAAGATTTTGATGCAGAAGCAGCGCCCGACCGCCGTGTTCTGCGGCGGCGACGTGATGGCGATGGGGGCAATCTGCGCCGCTGACGAAATGGGCCTGCGCGTGCCGCAAGACATATCGGTGATCGGCTATGATAACGTGCGTAACGCGCGCTACTTCTCCCCAGCCCTGACCACCATCCACCAGCCGAAAGAGCGTCTGGGCGAGATGGCCTTCACCATGCTGCTCGACCGTATTGTCAGCAAGCGCGAAGAGTCGCAAACCATCGAGGTTCACCCGAAACTGGTTGAGCGCCGCTCAGTGGCCGACGGCCCGTATCGCGACTATCGTCGTTAATAGCGCGCCGCGAATAAAATAGTTAACCGACCAACGCCTGCTGCCATGCAGGCGTTTTTAATTGCGCAACCACTCCTGATTCATGGTTTCACTGTCGCCGAGATAGTCCAGCAGCCACGCCAGCGCGGGCGATTGATTGCTTTGGTCCCACGTCAGGCAGCAGGCGCTTTCCGGGAAATCCGTAGCCAGTTGCAAAACGCGAAGCTTATCCTGCTCAAGCCATTTATCCACCATATGGACGGGCATCATGCCGACACACAGCCCCGCGCACAGGCACTCAATGGCGCAGGTCCAGTCCGGCACCACCAGCCGACGCTGATTATCCAAGGTCCAGGTATCGCGCTTGGGTAAGCTACGCGAGGTGTCTTCCAGACATAGCGCGGGGTACTCTCGCAGCTGGTCGTCAATCAGCGGCGCGGGCAACGCCGCCAGCGGATGGCTCGGGCTGACCACGCAGTGCCAATCCATAAAGCCCATGTCGCGAAAGCTAAAACGCCCGCCGGTGGGCACCGCGCGGGTGGCGCCGATGGCGACGTCAGCGCGGCCATCAACCAGCGCGTCCCACACGCCGTTGAACACTTCGGAATGAATAATCAGCTCGGTGTCCGGGAAGGTGCGATAGAAATCCGTCACCAGCCGCCGCGCCCTTTCTGGCTTAACGATACGGTCAACCGCCACGCTGAGCTGGCCGCGCCAGCCGTTTGCCACCTGCTGGCACTGACGGCGGGTCGCCATCATTTTTTTGATAAGCAACCGCGCATCCTCAACAAAAACCTGCCCGGCCGGGGTTAATTCCACATCGCGGTGGCGGCGTTCAAACAGCGGCACGGCCAGCCACTGCTCGAGTTGGCGGACGGTATAACTCACCGCCGAGGGCACGCGGTGCAGTTCTGCCGCCGCCGCGCTAAAACTGCCGGTGCGCGCCACGGCGTCCACCACTTCTAACGAGTATTCTGACCACATTTCATTCGCCCTCGGCTTGCTTTCAATTTTTTTGATACATCACTGCAAATATTAGCGTTTCACAAGGGCTTTACCAAACACTTAAACTTCTAGGCGTTTTCCTGCAATTTTTGCCACCGCGTAATGTCATTGATACATCGCATTTAAGAAGAGAAAAATGAAACCCTCCTTTGGATTTATGCTCTACCTCGCCGGGCTGAGTATGCTGGGCTTTTTAGCCACCGATATGTACCTGCCTGCATTCAGCGCAATGCAAACCTCTTTAGTCACCACGCCGGGCCTGATCAGCGCCAGCCTCAGTATCTTCTTAGGCGGCTTTGCCATTGGCCAACTGGTCTGGGGGCCGCTCTCCGATCGCATGGGTCGCCGCCCGGTTCTGATTGCCGGACTGACCCTGTTCGCGCTGGGCTGTCTGGGGATGCTGTGGGTTGAAAATATTTATCTGCTGCTCGGTCTGCGCTTCCTGCAAGCCATCGGCGTGTGTGCTGCGGCAGTGAGCTGGCAGGCGCTGGTGGTTGATCGCTACTCGTCTGAAGTGGCGAAACGCACCTTTGCGACTATCATGCCGCTGGTCGCGCTCTCTCCGGCGCTCGCCCCGCTGCTTGGTGCATGGGTGCTTAACCATTTTGACTGGCAGGCCATTTTTGCCCTGCTGTTGGCCGTCGGCGTGCTGCTACTGGCCTTCTCTTTCCGCATTAAAGAAGCCAAAAAAGCCAGTGGCGAGAAAAAGGCTGACAACATCAGCTTCTTCCGCCTGATGGCTTCGCCAGCGTTTAGCGGCAACGTGATGATTTACGCTGCGTGTTCGGCAGGTTTCTTTGCCTGGCTGACCGGCTCACCCTTTATTTTGAGTGATATGGGTTACACGCCGGGAGTGATTGGTCTGAGCTATGTTCCGCAGACAATTGCATTTTTAGTGGGGGGCTTCGGCTGCCGTTTGCTGATCGCCAAAATTGACGGCAACCGCATTCTGCCTTGGCTACTGGCGGGTTACACCCTGAGCGTCGTGGCGCTTTATCTGGTGGCAACCCTGACTCACGCCACGCTAATCACCCTGCTCATTCCCTTCTGTTTAATGGCATTGGTGAATGGTGCGTGCTATCCAATTGTTGTAGCAAATGCATTAATGTCATTTCCTGCTAATACAGGCAAGGCTGCTGCACTGCAAAATACACTACAATTAGGTTTGTGTTTTGTTGCCAGCCTGTTGGTTTCCACTTTTATTGCCCTGCCACTTCTGGCCACGGTGACGGTAATGCTTGGCACCGTTGTCTTGGTTGGACTGGGATTTTTTATGGCCAAAAAAGGTGAGAAACAGGCGACTGCGGTAGCGGTAACTGCCGGAGGAGAATTATCGCGAAGCGATGCTTAACATGCTAACGGATCGTCATAATTACCCTCTGTAACAATCACTTAAAGTATATGCTCGCCCCGCACGATTTATTATTGAGAATGCGGAAAGGCGGGCATATACTCAATCGAACCTAAAAAAATAACATTTTACCAAAACTTTTATCACAACTTGTTGTCGATGCGGGGAGTGCATCACACTTTATAAAATGGATTTTTCACCCATACTCTTAGTGGCAGTGGGTGTTCTTCTAATTATTTCCTCTGTTCATAGTCGCATATCAGACAAGGCGGATTGACCGTCTGTTCTCATAATGACCTGCATAAATTGCCTAATATTTTCTTGGCAGGTTAATAAGTCAGAAGAGAAAGTGATGGAGAAGCTATGAGTTCATCGTGTGTAGAAGACCTGAGTATTCAAGATAATCAATGGTATCGCATCGCCAATGAAATGCTCGGGATGGCCGATATCCAGATTAATGGTACTCGACCTTTTGATATAAAAGTAAAAAACCCTGATTTCTTTAAGCGTGTTTTACAGGAAGGTTCTTTGGGTCTGGGCGAAAGCTATATGGACGGCTGGTGGGAATGCGAACGTCTCGATATGTTCTTCCAGCGGGTCATTAACGCCGGTCTTGAGACTAAACTCCCGCGCCATTTTAAAGATACACTCCGCATTGCAGCCGCACGGCTAACCAATCTTCAATCCAGAAAACGCGCCTGGATTGTGGGCAAAGAGCATTACGACTTGGGCAACGACTTGTTCAGTCTGATGTTAGACCCCTATATGCAATATTCCTGCGGTTACTGGAAAGAGGCAACAACTCTCGAACAGGCCCAGGAAGCAAAATTAAAAATGATTTGCGATAAGCTGCAATTGAAGCCGGGCATGCGCTTGCTCGACATCGGATGTGGTTGGGGTGGGCTTTCGGAATTCGCAGCGAAAAATTACGGCGTTAGCGTTGTTGGAGTCACAATCTCTGCTGAGCAACAAAAAATGGCACAAGAGCGCTGCAAGGGCCTCGACGTCACTATTTTGCTGCAAGACTACCGCGACCTGAACGATCAGTTTGATCGTATTGTGTCGGTGGGCATGTTCGAACACGTGGGTCCGAAGAATTATCAGACTTACTTCAACGTGGCGAAACGCAATATTAAGCCGGACGGTTTATTCCTTCTGCATACGATTGGTTCGAATAAAACCGACCTGAACGTTGACCCGTGGATCGATAAGTATATTTTCCCTAATGGCTGCTTGCCTTCCGTTCAGCAAATCGCGCAAACCAGCGAATCACTGTTTGTGATGGAAGATTGGCACAACATCGGGGCGGATTACGACAGGACGCTGATGGCGTGGTATGAACGTTTCCAGCAGGCATGGCCTTCTCTGGCAGAACGTTACGGCGATCGCTTCTACAGAATGTTTACTTATTATCTTAACGCCTGTGCCGGCGCCTTCCGCGCCCGTGACATTCAATTGTGGCAGGTGGTATTCAGCGCGCAAGGCGTCGAAGGCGGTATTCGCGTTCCACGCTAAGTGACAGACGAAAAAAAGCCGGACAGTGATGAGCTGCCCGGCTTTTTTATTGCGCTGTTTTTATTTTATAAATTAGTGCTCTTGCTGTTCGGCCAGCGCCTGAGCCGTGGCCATCGCGGCTTCGCGGCTTGCCAACACGCGCTCGACGGTGTCAACGATCGCCTGGGTCTGCGGGTCGATTTCAATATTGATTTTATCCCCCAGACGTTTCGCGCCTAAGGTGGTTCTTTGCAGCGTTTCAGGAATTAAATGCACGCAGAAACGGGTTTTGGTCACTTCACCGACGGTCAGGCTAATGCCGTCAATACCAATGAAACCTTTATGCAGCACATATTTCATTAAATCTTCGTGAGGCATGCGGAACCAGATTTGACGGTTATTTTCTGAGGTCAGAATTTTCGCCACTTCTGCCGTACAAATAATATGCCCAGACATTAAGTGGCCGCCGATTTCATCATCAAATCGCGCTGCGCGCTCGAGATTTACCTCCGCACCGGGCTGCAAATCACCCAGGTTGGTCAGGCGAAGCGTCTCTTTAACCAAGTCGAAGCTCACCAGATCACCCTTAACTTCCGTGACGGTAAGGCAACAACCATTGTGAGCAACCGACGCGCCAAGCTCAAGGTTGTCGAGCATATGGGCTGGCATTTTGACAACGTGGGTACGGAAGTTAGGTTTTTCATCGATGGACACTAGCGTTCCTGTGCCCTGAACAATACCGGTAAACATAGGTCATGCCTCATTAAATGCTTGTCTCTTATCCGTCAGTTTGCCGCAGAATTGAGGGAAAGCCAAATCAATGAATCTAAAATATCAACCCGATGTAAAAGCGCATTATTTAACTCGACATTAACAGCTTTATTGCTTAAAAAATCTTAAGATGTACAATCTTCGGGCTATTTCCCGCTATTTTAGCGTCATGTTTTCCATGACGTTTTCTTAATTTAATCACTGTCCAACGTGGTTGGAGTTTCGGCAATACAGCACGTGAAGCGCCCTTGGGCTTGTTCCTTAATGAATATTCATAGGGAATATTCCCCTCTCCGGCGTACGGCTCTCGACGCGATAACTTCAGGAACGAAGGATTAACCATATAAAGGTGTATACGTGCAGAAGTACCTTACAGAAGCGCGTGTCTTATTAGCGCTCGCTGTTCCCGTCATCTTTGCTCAAATTGCTCAAACCGCAATGGGCGTGGTGGACACCATCATGGCTGGCTCGGTCAGCGCAACGGACATGGCCGCAGTGGCCGTCGGTACCTCGATTTGGCTGCCGGCAATTCTTTTGGGTCATGGCTTGGTGCTGGCACTTAGCCCGACCGTGGCCCATCTCAACGGTGCCGGTCGACGCGATAAAATCGCCCATCAGGTGCAGCAAGGTTTCTGGCTGGCGGCAGGCGTGTCGGTGCTGATCATGGCCGTCATCTATAATTGCGAGCACATCATCGGCCTGATGCATAACGTGGATGAAGAGCTGAAAGAGAAAGCCATTGGTTACCTGCACGCCATTATGTGGGGCGCGCCGGGCTACCTGTTCTTCCAAGTGCTGCGCGTCCAGTGCGAAGGGTTGTCGAAAACCAAGCCGGGGATGATTTTTGGTTTTGTTGGGCTGATGGTTAACATTCCGCTCAACTATATCTTCATCTATGGTCACTTTGGCGCACCGGCGCTGGGCGGCGTAGGCTGCGGCGTGGCGACAGGCACCGTTTACTGGGTGATGTTCCTGATGATGCGTTACTACGTGAAGCATGCTTACTTCATGAAGGACATTGTTGCGCAGAGCCGTTTCGCCAAGCCGGATTGGGCCACCCTTAAACGCTTAACCTCGCTGGGCCTGCCAATTGGTTTAGCGCTGTTTTTCGAAGTGACGCTGTTCGCCATCGTCGCACTGCTGGTTTCTCCACTGGGCATTGTCGCCGTGGCAAGTCACCAGATAGCCCTGAGCCTCGGCTCGCTGATGTTCGTCATTCCGCTCTCTTTGGGCATGGCGACCACCATCCGCGTGGGTTCGCGCTTGGGTGAGTCCTCGGTGGAAGGGGCGCGCGTGTCGGCCCGTACCAGTATTTTCACCGGGGTGGTGATTGCCTGCTTCACGGCGTCTCTCTCGGTGATTTTCCGCGAACAGATCGCCGCGCTGTATAACGACAGCCCGGAGGTGGTGGCGCTGGCCTCCAGCCTGATGCTACTGGCGGCGGTTTATCAGATCTCAGATGCCATTCAGGTGATCGGCACTGGCGTACTGCGCGGCTATAAAGACACGCGTTCTATCTTCTACATTACTTTTGTTGCCTACTGGGTGCTGGGGCTGCCGATTGGCTACACGCTGGGTCTGACCGACTGGGTAGTGCCGCGAATGGGGCCAAGTGGTTTCTGGTGGGGCTTTATTATCGGGCTGACCTTCGCGGCGGTGATGGTGTCGCTGCGGATTCGCTGGATCCAGAACCAATCTTCATTCGTCATTTTGGATAAAGCGCGCCGATAATCTGCTTTGCAGCACAACCTAGCCGCCGGACAACCGTTTCCGGCGGCTAAGCTGCCAGCATTAATGTTTAAAAAATCAACGCAATGAACATTAGCGCACCACTCAGTCACAATATCGTCGTAAAATGTTTTTTTTCCCTTGCCAGTCATCGGGTAGGTCGCTAATATTCGTCCCCGCTGCCGCACTGGCAGACAGAAAACGATGCGTCCGTAGCTCAGTTGGTTAGAGCACCACCTTGACATGGTGGGGGTCGGTGGTTCGAGTCCACTCGGACGCACCAAATTCTGCGCAGTACCTGTTTCATCAGATGTGCGTCCGTAGCTCAGTTGGTTAGAGCACCACCTTGACATGGTGGGGGTCGGTGGTTCGAGTCCACTCGGACGCACCAGATGAACACTCCTTCTCTCCCTAATCTTGCAGTCACGTCTTCTTCGTATTCAAATCCCAACATTGTTCAATTTCAGTATTAGATCCTAGAACCCAAGCCACTCGTTACCCTTTATCCTGCTCAAAATAGTACCTATAGTGATTTCTCCCCTGCCCGTTTCGGCGATTTGCGCAACGAACGCCTCTCAGATGCCAGAAGCTTGCGCAGCGTCATGTTTTTTATTTTGTTTCCCGCCGCTTACCCCCTATAATACGCACCGTCTCTTCGATTGAATGGTTTCAGCCCCTTGATCTGTCGATATCGTACGTATAAAAGCAGCACCTTACCCAAGACGATGATTAATCGTACAGAAAGCCATGCCTTGGCTGAACTTTACACACCATTTCTTCTCCAGTCGCCTACGCTTAGTATTGTTTTGAATCAACCAGGCACCACCCAAATTTCTCGTGGGCAGCAGCGCTGCCGGGCGAACATATTCCCAATCCATCACAACTTGTAGATAAAATCGTCATGAAAAAGACCAAAATTGTTTGTACCATCGGCCCAAAAACCGAATCTGAAGAAATGCTGACCAAACTGCTTGATGCAGGCATGAACGTTATGCGTTTGAACTTCTCTCACGGTGATTACGAAGAACACGGTCAGCGCATCAAGAACATCCGCAACGTTATGGCTAAAACTGGTCATAAAGCGGGCATCCTGCTGGACACCAAAGGTCCAGAAATCCGCACCATGAAACTGGAAGGCGGCAAAGACGCTGCGCTGGTTGCTGGTCAGACTTACACCTTTACTACTGACCAATCCGTGATCGGTAACAGCGAGCGCGTAGCGGTAACTTACGCTGGTTTCGCAGCAGACCTGAAAATCGGTAACACCATTCTGGTTGATGACGGCCTGATCGGTATGGAAGTGACCAACGTCACTGAAACCGAAGTAACCTGTAAAGTGCTGAACAACGGCGACCTTGGCGAAAACAAAGGCGTTAACCTGCCGGGCGTTTCTATCGCGCTGCCAGCTCTGGCTGAAAAAGATAAACGTGACCTGATCTTCGGTTGCGAGCAAAACGTTGATTTCGTTGCGGCTTCTTTCATCCGTAAACGTTCTGACGTGCTGGAAATTCGCGAACACCTGAAAGCACACGGTGGCGAGCACATCCAGATCATCTCTAAAATCGAAAACCAAGAAGGCCTGAACAACTTCGACGAAATCCTCGAAGCTTCTGACGGCATCATGGTTGCTCGTGGCGACCTGGGCGTTGAGATCCCAGTAGAAGAAGTTATCTTCGCGCAGAAGATGATGATTGAGAAATGTAACCGCGCGCGTAAAGTCGTTATCACTGCGACCCAAATGCTCGATTCCATGATCAAAAACCCACGCCCTACTCGCGCAGAAGCGGGCGACGTGGCTAACGCCATCATCGACGGTACTGACGCAGTCATGCTGTCAGGCGAAAGTGCGAAAGGTAAATATCCGCTGGAAGCCGTGACTATCATGGCAACCATCTGTGACCGTACCGACCGCGTGATGCAAAGCCGTATCGACGGTCAGAACGAAAACCGCAAACTGCGCATCACCGAAGCCGTTTGCCGTGGTGCCGTTGAAACCGCAGAGAAGCTGGACGCGCCTCTGATTGTTGTCGCGACTAGCGGCGGTAAATCAGCTAAAGCCGTGCGTAAATACTTCCCACACGCCACTATTCTGGCACTGACCACTAACGAAGTGACCGCACGTCAACTGATCCTGACTAAAGGCGTGATCACTCAGCTGGTCAAAGAAATCGCTTCTACTGATGACTTCTACCGCATCGGTAAAGAAGCGGCGCTGGAAAGCGGTCTGGCTCAGAAAGGTGATGTTGTGGTGATGGTTTCTGGCGCGCTGGTTCAGAGCGGCACAACCAATACTGCATCGGTACACGTTGTCTAATTAGAAAAGTGACATCGCTTTCTGCCAAAACGCCGCGTAATGCGGCGTTTTTTATTGGCTGCAATGTAAATAATTAGACAAGACAGTAAAAACAGCTAACAAATAAATGGGACAAGTCTCATGGAATCCGGCTGTTTTCGCTGCATTTTTTAACTTTTTCGCAAAAAAAGATGCTTCTTTGAGCGAACGATCAAAATAAAGCGATTGCGAGCAAAAATTTATTCTCATTAGAAAAAGGTTTGTGTAATACTTGTAACGCTACATGGAGATTAACTTAATCTAGAGGGTTTTATAATGAATCGCACTAAACTGGTACTGGGCGCTGTAATCCTGGCTTCTACTATGCTGGCTGGTTGTTCAAGCAATGCTAAAATCGACCAACTGTCTTCAGACGTTTCTACTCTGAACTCTAAAGTTGACCAACTGAGCAACGACGTGAACGCAATCCGTTCTGACGTTCAAGCAGCTAAAGACGATGCAGCTCGCGCTAACCAACGTCTGGACAACCAAGCTCACGCTTACAAGAAGTAATATTACTTCAATAGTTAAATGGCGCACTCAGTGCGCCATTTTTTTTGCCTGTCGTTCAGCATCTCTCCGCTCCCCTCTTCCACACCTGACATTCCCCGTCTAAATACCATTAAAACTCGCCACAGCGCCTTCTACCAGACGAACATAAAAAAAGGAGCTGGTATCAGCTCCTTAATATGCAATGCCTCTATGGGCCGTACAGCGCGATTATTGGTTATCGGCGGTCTGGTAAGACTGAACCTGAGTAATAGAAGCACTTTGCGGCTGGGGGACTTGTGATGACGGCGCTTCTTGCGCTGAGTCAGCATCAGTGCCGTGACTCACAATCACCGGCATACCCGAGCGGCGCTCGATGGCCTGCTTCACCACATCTTCATTAGTCTCTTTGTTCTTGATGAACTTCTTCTCTGCGGCGGTCAGCGCAATCGGCTTGGTCTGCGGATCGTCCTTGTCGGTGTGCGACAGCGGCTGGTGCACCTCGATATAACGCTTACCGTCCGGCTCAACCGCCACTTTGATTGGCTGATTGATTATCTGCACGCGCGTGCCTTTCGGCACCATGTTGAACAGCGCTTCGATATCGTCCGGACGCAGGCGGATACAGCCCGAGCTGACGCGCATACCGATACCAAAGTTGGCATTGGTACCGTGGATCAGATATTGCCCGGTGCCCGCGGACAGGCGCATGGCGAACAGCCCCATCGGGTTATCCGGCCCGGCTGGCACCATGCCCGGCAGCTTAATGCCGTCTTTCAAGTAAGCTTTACGGATGTTGGCGGTCGGTGTCCAGGTTGGATTGGGGATCTTCTGGCTGACCGAAGTCACCATTTCCGGCGTATTACGCCCTAATTGGCCAATACCTATTGGCAGCACGATCACCTTATCCTCCCCTTTCGGGTAGTAATAAAGGCGCAGCTCGGCAAGGTTTACCACAATGCCTTCGCGCTTGGTGTCGGGAAGCAGCATCTGCGATGGAATGGTCAGCACCGTGCCCGGCTTCGGCAAATAAGGGTCGGTGCCCGGGTTGGCTTCCAGCATTCCAATCAAACCAATCTGATATTTGGCGGCTGCCGCTTCGAGAGGTTTGCCATCGTTTGGCACAACGTAGGTGGTGTTCTCACCGATAAGGCGGCTGTTATCCGGCGGCAGCGGATATTCTGCGGCGTTGGCCGCGCCGGTTCCGGCTGTTAGATAGCCAGCGAATAACATCCCCATCAGGGGTAATACACGTTTCATACTCATTCCTACTGATGATTATCGTAAGGGTTGAAACCCGATGCCAAGGCAGGTGCGCAGGCATCAACTTCCTGTTGAGTTTTAATAGTAGCAATGCCTGAAGTAAAGGCAATTAAAACGCTTAAAATCAAAGCGTTACAAAAGCTCGACGGAATGAAAATTAAGGCAAGAGAAGCGTTTTAAGCAGCTGAATTATCAGAATTAAATGGCAAGGGAGGATGGGAGAGGAAGAGAAATAACGTTGCTCATTAGCAGAACATTCCTAACGAGCAACGTGTCGTGATTAGCTCAATTGCTGGGCATTAGCACGAATAGCGCGGATCATCGCTTCAAGCCCTTGCGAGCGTGAAGGCGTAAGATGCTGGCTCAACTCAAGGGCGGTGAAGAAAGGACGCACGTCCAGTTCCACCACTTCCTGCGCTGTCAGACCTTGATACAGGCTGAAGACAATCGCCAACAGCCCTTTAACGATGGCCGCATCGCTATCACCCGCGAAGCTCAGCTCACCCGCCTCGTTAATCTGCATTACAATCCAGACTTGGCTTTGGCAACCGGAGATCAGGTTTTTATCTTGGCGATGTTCATCGGCCAGCGCGGGTAATTGTCCACCCAGTTCAATCACGTACAGGTATTTCTCTTCCCAGTTCGGGCACCGGGAAAAGTTTTTCACTAATTTGTCTTTATCTGGCAAAGCCATAAAAATAGATCCTGATAATAGACTGCGGGTTAACCCAGCAGACGATGAATGCGTTGCAGCCCGGCGACTAAGCGATCGACTTCTTCGCGAGTATTGTACATGGCGAGCGACGCCCGGCACATGGCCGGCACACCGTAAAATGACATCAATGGCATGGCGCAGTGGTGGCCGGTACGGATAGCAATACCGTATTGGTCAAGGAAGCTGCCGACATCGTAGGCATGGTGCTTGCCCAAGTTGAAAGCGATTACGCCGGAGCGAATTGCCGGGCCATAGATGACAATATCAGGGATCTGAGCCATAGCTTCGAGTGCATAACTCATCAGCGACTGCTCGTAATCATGGATCTCAGCAATGCCCAGGTCAGTGACGTAGCTCATTGCCGCGCCCAGCCCCATGATGCCAGCCGTGTTTGGCGTACCCGCCTCAAAGCGCCAAGGCGCTGCGGCAAAGGTGGTGCCTTCGGTTAGGCTGACGTGTTTGATCATCGAACCGCCGCCTTCCCACGGTGGCATTTGATCAAGCAAGGCTTTCTTGCCATACAAAATACCAATGCCGGACGGCCCGTAGAGCTTGTGACCAGACCAGACATAGAAGTCGCAATCCAGCGCCTTCACGTCCACGGTGTGGTGCATCACGGCCTGCGCGCCATCAACCAATACCGTCAACCCGGCCGCTTTCGCCTGAGGAATGATGGTTTCGATTGGGTTCACCGTGCCCAGCACGTTAGAGACGTGGGCCAGCGCCAGCAGCTTAGTGCGCGGCGTGATCAGGGTTTCCAGCTCAGACAGGTCCAGCTCGCCGTTTGGCGTTAAGTGCCAGACGTCGATATGCAGATCGCGCTCTTTCGCCAGCATCTGCCATGGAACGATGTTCGCATGGTGCTCCATCTCAGTGATGATGATGCGATCACCGGCGTGCAGCAACGCGCGGCCAAAGGTGTTGGCGACCAGATTAATGGCTTCGGTCGAACCTTTGACGAACACGATCTCTTCGGCAGAAGCCGCATTGATGAACTCTGCCGCTTGCTGGCGGACATTTTCCATCTGCTCGGTGGCTTCAGCACTTAACGTATGAATGCCGCGGTGAACCGCGGCATAGCCATGCTGGTAGAATTCAAGCTCGCGCTCGATAACCTGATGGGGTTTCTGCGCGCTGGCCGCGCTATCAAGGTAGGCCAGCGGCTGGCCGTTAACTTCGCGGCTCAGCAGAGGGAAATCGTTACGCACTCTTTCCAGAGGAAAACTCATTACTCACCTCGATTTAGTCGGCCAGCAATACGGGCAATGACTACATCGCGCAGGGTTTCGTTTTTGATGGCTTCGGTCAATTCCGCCGCGAAAGCAAAGATAATCATATGCTGTGCGTCCTGGCCGCTGATACCACGCGCGCGCAGGTAGAAAAGCTGTTCGTCATCGATACGGCCCACTGTCGCACCGTGGCTACATTTCACATCATCGGCATAAATTTCCAACTGAGGTTTGGTGTCCACTTCAGCCTGTTTGCTCAGCAGCAGGTTGTTGTTGGTCATTTTGCCGTCAGTTTTCAGCGCGTGTTTTGCCACTTTAATCATGCCGTTAAACACGGCCTTGGCGCGGTCACGCACAATCACTTTATGCAGCTGATTGCTGTTGCAATAGCCTTTGTTGTGTTCGAGATAAGTACGGGTATCGGCAATTTCTGCGTCAACCGGCAATACCAGACTGTTGATGTCCAGATTGCTGTTTTCACCGTTAAGCTGCGCGCTGGTGTTGTTACGGGTCAGACCCGCACCCAGCAAGAAGCTGTGGCTGGCAACGCGTGCGTCACGGCCAATCACTAAATCATTGTGCGAGAAGTGGAAGCTCGCCTGGCTTTCAAAGGCCAGTTTGTAGTGAGTGAAATCCGCGTTGTCGCCAACGTTGACGGTCATACGTGAGCCGGAGAAATGACCTTTGTCACTCAGGCTAACGTAGTGCTCGATCACTTCAGCATTGGCGCCGCTTTCAATCGCCAAGTGGTAGCGATGGTGAACGGTATTAATCTCACGAGCCTGCTCGCGACCGCTGCTGACGTGCAGCAAATAGAGCGGTTTCTCTGCTTGTTTACCCGCAGGCAAACGCACAGACAGGCCGTCTTGCGCCAGACTTTCGGTCAGGTGCAGGAAGACTTCTGACTCAATCGGCTCAGGCAGAGTCTGCTGAACGGAAGGACTCAGTTTTTCAATTTCAAACGCGCCAGTTTGCACATCGCTAAGGTCAGCATCAAAGCGACCATCGACGAACACCAGGCGGTAAGCATCCAGCGGCAAAGCCAGCGCCTTTAACTCTTCAGCGCTCAACGCCTGTGGCTGCGGAGCAAAGAATTGATTACCGAGCAAAGAGGAAACCGGAGTGTACTTCCAGTTTTCAAGCTTGGCGTGTGGAAAACCGATACGCAGAACTTGCTGCCAGTGCGCATGCGCGTGGGCAGAGTTCTCGCCGCCTGCGCTTTCGAACAGGCGATACAACTGTTGCATGGCGTGCGAACTGCCCGCCGCAGGTACGTTACTCTTGGTCTGTAAGCCAGCCATAACCCTGCTCCTCTAACTGTTTAACCAAGGTAAAATCGCCGGATTTAACAATGCGGCCCTGCCACAAAACGTGCACGTAGTCAGGCTTGATGTAGTCGAGGATACGCTGGTAGTGGGTAACGATAACGAATGAACGTTTGCCGTCACGCAGGCTGTTAACGCCGTCAGAAACAATTTTCAGCGCGTCGATATCCAGACCTGAGTCGGTTTCATCAAGGATGCACAGATTTGGCTCAAGAGCCGCCATCTGCAGGATATCGTTACGTTTTTTCTCACCGCCGGAGAAGCCGACGTTGACAGAACGGGTCAGCAAATCTTCTGGCATTTTCAGCATGGCAATTTTTTCTTCGATGAAATCAGCGAAGTCAAAACGGTCCATGGGTGCCTGACCGCGGTACTTGCGTACGGCGTTAACGGCGGTTTGCAGGAAGAAGTGGTTGGTGACGCCAGGGATCTCAACCGGGTACTGGAAGGCCATGAATACGCCTTCGCCTGCCCGCTCTTCTGGGTCCAGGTCCAGCAGGTCTTTACCGTTGAATTCAACAGTACCGTCGGTGACTTCGTAGTCCTCGCGTCCGGCCAGCGTCGCGGAAAGCGTACTTTTACCGGAGCCGTTCGGGCCCATAATAGCGTGCACTTCCCCTGGTTTGATCTCGAGATCAAGCCCTTTAAGAATTTCCTTTTCTTCGACACGGACTTTTAAATTCTTGATGCTTAACATACGTATCCTTGAGTTTGCGCCTGCGCGCTCATAATTCTGTGGTTCTTTCACTGGTTCAGTCGTTCAATTTCCAGCGCTCGTCTAAATCGTCTTCTCACGGGAAAGAAGTGGGTGGACGAGCGGGAAAAGCGTCAGTTCTCTTTATATAGCGTTGTTATATAAGAGAAAGAGAATCACCCGACGCTGTGCTCAAGGCTGATGGCCAGAAGCTTCTGGGCCTCAACAGCAAACTCCAGCGGCAGCTCAGAGAAGACATCCTTACAGAAGCCGTTAACAATCATCGAAATTGCATCGTCTTCGCTGATCCCGCGTTGTAAGCAGTAGAACAGCTGGTCGTCGCCGATTTTCGACGTTGTTGCTTCGTGCTCAAGCTGGGCAGTGTTGTTGCGCACTTCCACATAAGGGAAAGTATGCGCGGCACTGTCTGGGCCGATAAGCATGGAGTCACACTGAGTAAAGTTACGGGCATTCTCAGCCGTTGGCAGAATCTTGACCAGACCACGATAGCTGTTCTGGCTGTGACCGGCAGAGATACCTTTAGAGATAATGGTCGACTTGGTGTTTTTACCAATGTGGATCATTTTGGTACCGGTGTCGGCCTGCTGCTTACCGCTGGTCAGCGCGACAGAGAAGAATTCACCGATTGAGTTATCCCCTTTTAGGATAACGCTCGGGTATTTCCACGTGATCGCGGAGCCAGTTTCAGACTGAGTCCAAGACATTTTTGAACCTGAACCTTCACACAGTGCGCGTTTGGTCACGAAGTTCAGTATCCCGCCGCTGCTGTCTTTACTGCCGGAGAACCAGTTCTGCACGGTGGAATATTTCACTTCGGCATCTTTGTGCAGAATGACTTCAACCACCGCCGCGTGCAGCTGATAGGTGTCGCGCACCGGGGCAGAACAGCCCTCGATGTAGCTCACGTAGCTGCCTTCGTCGGCAATCAGAATAGTACGTTCGAACTGACCGGTTTTCGCCGCGTTAATACGGAAATAAGTGGACAGTTCCATCGGGCAGCGCACGCCTTTTGGTACATAAACGAAAGTACCGTCAGAGGCCACGGCAGCATTCAGTGCAGCAAAGAAGTTATCTTGCGCAGGCACCACGGTACCGAGGTACTTGCGCACCAAGTCCGGGTATTCATGAATGGCTTCGCCGAAGGAGCAGAAAATCACGCCGGATTCAGACAGTTTTTCACGGTAAGTGGTGGAGACGGAAACGGAGTCGAAGATTGCATCGACCGCCACTTCTTTGCCTTCACGAACCGGAACACCGAGCTGTTCGAACGCTTTTTCTACTTCGCTGGTCAGGTAATTTTTGCCGTCAACGGCAGGCACGCCCAGCGCATCGGCCGGCGGCTGCTGCGTGGCACCCGGCTGAGAACCACAGGTATCGTCACAGCTGCCGCAGGAAGGTGCGGAATAGTAGCTGTAATCCTGATAGTCGAGAGGCGTGTAGTACGCTTTCAACCAGTGTGGCTCTTCCATTTTCAGCCAAGCATGATAAGCCTGCAGACGGAACTCCAGCATCCACTCAGGCTCATTGCGCTTCGCGGAAATGGCACGCACCACATCTTCGTTGATGCCAGATGCTAATTCATCGGTTGCCAGCTGAGTGAAGAAGCCTTCCTTGTATTTCGTCTCCTCGCCGACCCAAGACTGCACATTGTCTGGAATTTCTACGTTGCTTCGTGACATGTTGGTTACATCGCTTCGTTTACAATAATGTTAGACACCAAAGCTCTCGCCACAGCCGCAGGCGTGTTGAGCTTTAGGATTATTGAATTTAAATATCTGATTCAGTCCTTCGCGGACGAAATCCACCTCGGTGCCATCAATGAAAGGCATTGCCTTCAGCGGGATGAACAACTTGGCACCATCGTGTTCAAACACCAGATCATCGCCGGCTGGCTGTTTAGTCAGATCAAGGACATACGCGAAACCCGCGCAACCCGACTGCTTCACAGAGAGCTGTAGCCCTTTAACTTCTGGATCTTGGTTGATTAGCGTCTTGACCTGCTTAGCCGCAGAGTCAGTCAACGTCACACCTTTCCAAACATTCTCATCTAAAGAGAACGTGCCGACTGTTTCAGTTTGCATCTGTCCTACCTCATCGTTTCAGGGTCATAGACAAGACCTATTGTGCCTATTCTAGTGATAACAGGTATCACTTCAACCTCTTGTTTTAAGAGGGTATAGCGATTTAGCGCGAGGAACTTCACTCTACGCAGCCGCTTTCCAAGGCTGGCCGCTGGCGGGTCTTCAACACCGCGACCATCAACTAATTGAATAAGTTGTCAATTTTTTGTTAAAAAAAACCAAACTGCCGATTTTCTATATAAAAAAATAATGTTCCTGATAACTATTATAAAACATTCATCGGAAATACCTATTTATGAATTCGTTCTTTTATAGTCAGGAAATGCCTTTTTTCGCCCCTATTTCCGCAGTTTTTACAGGGGTATTCCGGATTTTTATGGCTAATAAATTGACCAATAAAAAATCCCGTTGGCTAATTGATCACTCGCCGCTTTGCAAATATGATAAGTTCCACTTTGATAATGGTTATCATTCACAAAACTGGACTGCTGCTAATGACTCAATCGGTTAATGCATGGCTGCAAACTAAAATCGACGAATACAAATTCAGCGTGCGTGATGCCACGGTAGATTTTTATATGGCGGAAGCCGCGCTGCAAAGAGTGGATGCCGAAATCAGCCAGCTCAAGCGCTTCAACAGTATCTGTCTGGACATGGCGAACATGTGCCTGCAAAACGGTGATGACCACAGCTACCTTCACGCGCTGTGTAAATTACATAACCGGCTTATTTTAGAAATAAATACCGCTCACCGTAATGAGCTATTCCGCGTGCAGAGTTATCACTTTGCCCGCCATACGTTAAAACTGATTTGTCACTATTATGCCATGATGGGCATCTGGGACAAAGCGACAGCCTTTCAAACTGACTTTGTAAAACGCGTCCCCTTTCAGCTTTAGCGTCAATTCAATCAATTAGCCCCATGGCTTGCCGCCAATAAAAAGGCAGACATAGCGAAATATGTCTGCCTGATGCACATCTATTAACATTTCAGTCGATCAATCGATGATCATCGTGGTTAGCCGCGAAATGCAGCACAGCCTCTCCTGCTCGTCGAAAATCTCAATCTGCCACACCTGGTTACGCCTGCCGGTGTGCAGTGCGCGGCACACGCCCTTCACCCTGCCCTTGGTTGCCGAGCGCAGGTGGTTGGCGTTGATCTCGACGCCCACCACTTTCTGCTCGCCCTCGCTGCACAGGTAGCCCGCCATCGAACCCATCGACTCCGCCAGCACCACGGAAGCGCCGCCGTGCAACAGGCCGAACGGCTGGGTGGTCCTTTGGTCGACAGGCATGGTGGCCTCAAGGTGGTCGTCAGCCAGCAGCGTGAACTCAATGCCCACGTGCCCGACCATGCAGCCCTGCCCGCTGGCGTTTAGCGCCTCAAGGGTGGTTTGCCGTTTCCACAATGTCATAGGGTTTCCTTTCCGTTAAGGGATCATTTCCAGCAAGGCTTGCAACGGATGGCGCAGCCCATTGCCTTCAATACGTTTTACCTGACTGCGGCACGAATAGCCGGTCGCCAGACAGCGCTGGCGCGGCAGGCGCTGTAAGGATTGGTGCCATGACAGCTCGTAAATACCTAGCGAGTTTTGGATATTCTTGCTCTCGTGGCCGTAAGTCCCCGCCATGCCGCAGCAGCCGACGCTGACGTTTTCCAGCTTGGCGCCGTAGCGAGCGAAAATATCCCCCCACTGCTTGCCGCTGGTAGGCAGCGCCGTGCTTTCCGTACAGTGGCCGAACAGATACCAAGACTCGCCGCTTTGCTGCTGCTCCGGGCGATCCGCCAGCAAGGTGCTCAGCCACTCGTGGACCAATTGCACCTCAAACGAGCCGCGCGCTTCGCCCAGGATCTCTTTGTATTCATCGCGATAGCAAAGCACCAAGGCAGGATCGACGCCCACCAGCGGCATGCCCAACTGCGCCACGCGGTTGAGGAAGATGGAAGTTTTCTTGGCGGTTTTGGCGAAACGCTGCAAGAAGCCTTTGATGTGCTGCGCCTTGCCGTTCGGTGAAAACGGCAGCAAGACGGGCTTCAAGCCCAGCTTCTCTACTAGCCGCACGAAATCGGCCACCACCTGTGCATCGTAATAGCTGGTGAAGGGGTCCTGCACAATCAGTACATACTGGTTGCGCTGGGCAGGACTAATTTTCTCCAACTGCTCCAGCGTCATGGTGGTCGCGTTATGCCCCAGCAGCTGTTGGCGCAGGGTTGGCGTAGATAGCAGCGGCAGATCGACCATGCCGATGCTTTTGCGACTCATATCTCGCACCCAAGGCTGGCTAAAGAAGAAGTTGAACACCTTCGGCGCCTTCGCCATCAGCGGCGTATAGCTTTCCACTCCGGCGACCAAATGGTCACGCATCGGGCGAAGATAGCGCGTGTGGTAGAGCTGCAAGAAGCGCGAGCGGAAGCCCGGCACGTCGATTTTTATCGGGCACTGGGTCGAGCAAGCCTTACAGGCCAGACAGCCGGACATCGCCTCTTTCACTTCATGAGAGAAATCGTACTCGCCCTTATTGGCATGCCAGGTATTGCGCGTCCGATCGATAAGCCCGCGGAAGCTCATTCCTTGCTGCGGCAAGGCATTTTCCAGCGCCAGCGGATCTACGCCCTGCTCTGCCAGCAGACGCAGCCATTCGCGCACCAGGCCGGCACGGCCTTTCGGCGAGTGAATGCGGCTGCCGGTAATTTTCATTGACGGGCACATCGGGCTTTTCACATCAAAGTTAAAGCACAGGCCGTTGCCGTTACACTCCATCGCGCCACGGAAGGACTGGCGAACCTCGAGAGGAATGCGTCGATCAAAGGTGCCGCGCTTGACCGCGTCCACTTTCATCATCGGCTCGTCGTTGTCTAAAGGCGCACAAATCTTGCCGGGGTTGAGCCGATTGTCCGGGTCGAAGACCGATTTAATGCGGCGCAGCTCGTGGAACAGCTCTTCGCCGAAGAACGCCGGGCTGTATTCGGCGCGGAAGCCTTTACCATGCTCGCCCCACAACAGGCCGCCGTATTTGGCAGTTAACGCCACTACTTGGTCGGAAATCTGCTTCAGCAGGACTTCTTGTTGCGGGTCACACATATCCAGAGCCGGGCGGACGTGAAGCACCCCGGCGTCGACGTGGCCGAACATACCGTAACTCAGGTTATGACTGTCGAGCAGCGCGCGGAATTCAACAATATAGTCAGCCAGATGCTGCGGCGGCACGCAGGTGTCTTCGGCAAACGGCAGCGGCTTGGCCTGCCCTTTGGCATTCCCTAGCAGGCCGACGGCCTTTTTGCGCATATTGTAAATACGCTCAATGCCTGGCAGGTCGGCGCAAATCTGATAGCCAATCACCCCGGCTTCGCCGTCGCTGATTAAACTGTCGAGGCGTTCACAAAGCGATTCAACCTGACGCTCGATCAACACGCCGTCATCACCTGCGAACTCGACAATATTCAGCCCCTGCATGTCTTTGCCGGGGACGTCGGTAATGTAGTCACGCACGGTGTGCCAGACGATATCTTCCCGCGCCAGATTCAGCACTTTGGAGTCGACCGTTTCCACCGACAGGGCATTGGCCTCAACCATCAGCGGCGCATTGCGCAGCGCGGAGTTGAAAGAGTCATATTTAATATTGACCAGACGGCGCACTTTCGGGATTGGCGTGATGTTCAGCCGCGCTTCGGTAATAAAGGCCAGCGAGCCTTCTGAACCCGTGAGGATGCGAGTCAGGTTGAAGTTTTGCAGGTCGTCGCTTAATACGTGGCGCAAGTCATAACCGGTGAGGAAGCGGTTAAGTTTGGGGAATTTTTCGATAACCAGCGCGCGGTTGTCGCGGCAGCTATCTAACACGGTGCGATAAATCCGACCAATCACCGAATTCTCTTCACCCAGCTTGTCAGCCAGCGCCGTCGGCATGGAGGTGGTGTCGAGCATCTCGCCGCCAATCACAATCGCCCGCAGCCCGAGAACGTGGTCTGAGGTTTTGCCATACACCAGTGAACCCTGACCCGAGGCGTCGGTGTTGATCATGCCACCCAGCGTCGCGCGGTTACTGGTCGACAGCTCAGGGGAGAAGAAATAGCCGAGTGGGCGCAAATAGTCATTCAGCTGGTCTTTAATCACCCCGGCTTCAACCTTCACCCAGCCCTGCTCGACGTTAACGTCAAGGATGCGATTCATATGACGGGACATATCAACCACAATTCCCCGGTTTAACGATTGCCCGTTGGTGCCAGTACCACCGCCGCGCGGGGTGAATACCAGAGATTTGAAGCGCTCCTGCCCGGCGAGGCGCGCCAGCAAAGCCACGTCAGAGGTCGCCATTGGGAACAGCACGGCATCCGGCAGCAGCTGATAGACGCTATTGTCGGTCGCCATCGTCAATCTATCGGCGTAGCTGGTTGTCACATCGCCGGTGAACCCGTCTTTTTTTAACGCTTCCAAAAAATCGAGCACCAGTTGAATGACGCCGGGTGCCTGTGAAATCTGTGGGATCATTTATTTCGACTCTATTTTGTTGTTGTTTGCCGGGCCCTGTTCATTACCCGACATAAAAACTAACATACTTCGTTTTCAAGCGCTTCGTCTGCGTAAGGTTGACTATAATCATCCACCGATAGCGCCTGCGCGCACAGATGTCTGGTGCAACAAAAAGTGCGATCTATTGTCCAAAAATGAAGAAATGCTCCATGCTTATCCAGTTATGAAAAGCAGTACTTGTCCGTAATATGTGGGCTTAAGCCTTGTTTTTACTATGAGAACCAAGAATGAATCTCCCGATGAAGCGTTATGATTTACCTCAAATTATGTTTGGGGTGCTGTTTATTGCTCTGATGACGGTGGCCAGTATTTGGGTTGTTCAACCCTTTATTTTAGGCTTTGCTTGGGCTGGCATGGTGGTTATCGCCACCTGGCCGTTAATGATCAAATTGCAAAGATTGCTCTGGGGTAAGCGTTTTCTGGCGGTGATAGTGATGACGCTGCTGTTAATTCTGCTTTTCGTTTTACCTATCGCACTGCTGGTCAGCAGCGCGATTGAAAATGGTACACCACTGGTCGAACTCGCCAGCAACCCTTCAAGCCTGCATATGCCGGACTTTAAATGGCTACAGGCTATCCCGCTGGTGGGACACAAGCTCTACAGCGGCTGGCACTCGCTGATTAACGGCGGCGGTAGCGCGTTGATGGGTAAGGTTCAGCCATATGTCGGCCAGACTGCCTCGTGGTTTGTCACTCAGGCCGGGCATTTGGGTCGCTTCATCGTCCACTGTTCTCTGATGCTGCTATTCAGCGCCCTGCTTTATAGCCGTGGCGAACAGGTTGGCATGGGCATCCGCCACTTTGCCATCCGCCTGGCAGCCGATCGCGGCGACGCGGCGGTTATCCTTGCGGGTCAAGCCATCCGTGCTGTCGCGCTGGGCGTGGTAGTTACTGCGATTGTGCAGTCCGTATTGGGCGGCATTGGTTTAGCCATCGCCGGTATTCCTTACGCTACCGTGCTGACCGTGGTGATGTTCGTCTGCTGCGTAGCGCAAATCGGGCCACTGCTGGTGCTGATCCCGGCAATCGTCTGGCTGTACTGGACCGGCGACAATACCTGGGGCACCGTGCTGCTGGTGTGGAGCTGTGTGGTGGGTTCACTCGACAACGTGCTGCGTCCGGTCCTCATCCGAATGGGCGCTGACTTACCGATGCTGCTGATTCTATCAGGGGTTATCGGTGGCTTGTTCGCCTTCGGCATGATTGGTCTGTTTATCGGTCCGGTCGTTCTGGCAGTCTCTTATCGCCTGATTTCCTTATGGGTTAACGAAGCGCCAGAACCTGAGAAAAACGTCGATCAGGTGGTAAAAGCGCTCGACGAGTAAGACTTAAAAACGCCGCCTGCACGCGCTTTAACCAAGCGTTTTGCAGGCGGCATTTTCTCTTCTTTTACCCCCTCGCAATAAAACTTCCGCGCAATTTCTCTTTGGCATTTTTCTCATTCATAAATCCAGTTAATTAGTTAACTATCGAAATAATTACTATTAAGAGTATTCTTACAGACTGAAAGACTATGCAACCCTAGTATTGTTAACAGTTTGGATTTCAACCTCCTGATTTATATGCAAGCTTTCCCCTAGCTGGCATAAAACGAAATTGCTGTGTGTAGTCTTTGCCTGTCTCCAATGACGGGCCTTTTTTTGTCCATCATTCAGCAAATCGCTCGAAAAACCCTCCTCTTATTTACCCCCACTGATCCCTTATTTTGGCTCTTTGGCCATAAAAAAAGCCGTGGCTTAGGGCCACGGCTTATAAGTGTTGGGAGTTCAGCAATACTTGCCGATTATTTCTTTTCTGCCAGCGCCAGCCAGGTTTGCACTACGGTGTCTGGGTTAAGGGACAAGCTGTCGATCCCCTCCTCCATTAACCATTGCGCGAAGTCCTGATGGTCAGAAGGCCCCTGCCCGCAGATACCCACGTATTTGCCCTGTTTCTTGGCGGCTTTAATTGCCATCGACAGCAGTGCCTTGACTGCCTCGTTGCGCTCGTCAAAGAGTTCAGACACCACGCCAGAATCTCGGTCAAGGCCCAAAGTCAGCTGGGTCATGTCGTTAGAGCCGATTGAGAAGCCGTCGAAGTGCTCGAGGAATTGCTCAGCCAGCAAGGCGTTGGAAGGGATCTCACACATCATGATCACTTTCAGGCCATTTTCGCCACGTTTCAGACCTTGCCGCGCCAGCTCGGCCACCACGGCTTCAGCCTGCGCCACGGTACGCACAAACGGGATCATCACTTCAACGTTCGTGAGATCCATATCGTTACGCACTCGCTTCATGGCTTCACACTCGAGGGCGAAGCAGTCGCGGAAGTTGTCCGACACATAGCGGCCCGCGCCACGGAAGCCCAGCATCGGGTTTTCTTCGTGTGGCTCGTACTTCTCGCCACCCACCAGATTGGCGTATTCGTTAGACTTAAAGTCAGACAGACGCACAATCACGCGTTTTGGCCAGAAGGCCGCGCCAAGGGTGGCGATCCCTTCCGTCAAACGCGCCACGTAGTATTCACGCGGGCTATCGTAACCTTGAATAAGCTTGCTGATCTCTTCCTGCAATGCCGGTTCCTGCTGGTCGAATTCCAGCAAGGCTTTTGGATGCACGCCGATCATGCGGTTGATGATGAACTCAAGACGCGCCAGCCCCACCCCTTCATTCGGCAGACAGGCAAAGTCGAAGGCGCGGTCAGGGTTACCGATGTTCATCATGATTTTCAGCGGCAGCTCTGGCAGTTCGTTAACTTCCGAACTTTGCACGCTGAAGTCCAGCTCATCTTCGTAGACATAGCCGGTGTCGCCTTCGGAGCATGATACCGTAACTTTCTGGTTTTCTTTTAGCCTCTCAGTGGCGTCGCCGCAGCCTACCACCGCCGGAATGCCCAGTTCACGGGCAATAATAGCCGCATGGCAGGTACGCCCGCCGCGATTGGTGACAATCGCCGAGGCTTTCTTCATGATCGGTTCCCAATCGGGATCGGTCATGTCAGTGACCAAAATGTCACCGGCTTTAACATGGTGCATTTCGCTGATGTCATGGATGATTTTCACCGGACCCGCGCCAATGCGATGCCCGATAGCACGCCCTTCCACCAACACTTTGCTGCTGCCATTGAGCTGGTAGCGCTCCATCACCTGCCCGTTAGAACGGACGGTCTCTGGGCGTGCCTGCACAATGTAGAGTTTGTTATTGTGACCATCCTTGGCCCACTCGATATCCATCGGCCGGCCATAGTGTTTTTCAATTAATAATGCCTGACGCGCTAACGCCTGAATCTCTTCATCGGTCAGCGAGAAGCGATCGCTTAGCTCAGCGGGCACATCTTCAATCTGCACCTGCTTGCCGTGCTCTTGGCTGTCGGCATAGACCATGCGGATCTTTTTTGACCCCATGGTGCGGCGCACGATGGCCGGTTTGTTTTTGGCAAGCGTTGGTTTGTGGACGTAGAACTCGTCAGGGTTCACCGCGCCCTGAACCACCATCTCGCCCAACCCGTAGGCGGAAGTGATGAACACCACCTGATCGAAACCGGACTCAGTATCAATGGTGAACATGACGCCTGCGGCGGCCAAATCGGAACGCACCATGCGCTGAACCCCGGCGGATAGCGCCACGCCGCGATGGTCATAGCCCTGATGCACGCGATAAGAGATCGCACGATCATTAAATAAGGATGCATACACGTGCTTGATAGCCGTCAAAATGGCATCAAAGCCCTGTACGTTAAGGAAGGTTTCCTGCTGGCCAGCAAACGACGCGTCTGGCATATCTTCGGCAGTGGCGGAAGAGCGCACGGCGAAGGAGGCGTCTTTTTCACCTTCAGACAATTGCTGATAGGCCTGGCGGATATCTTTTTCCAGCTCTGGCTGGAAAGGTGTTTCCACAATCCACTGACGGATCTGCGTGCCGGCTTTGGTCAACTGGGCAATGTCGTCCACATCAATGCTATCGAGCAAATCGTGGATGCGCGTGTTGACGCCGCTCTGGTCCAAAAAGTCATTAAAGGCTTTTGAACTGGTCGCAAAGCCATTGGGTACGGATACGCCCAAATCAGACAGATTGGTGATCATTTCCCCCAAGGACGCATTCTTACCCCCGACCTTGTCAACGTCGTTCATACCTAACTGGTTGTACCAGATAACATTGCGTAAATCGGGTTCGAGATTGGCCATGAAACAATCCTTTCTTAATTTCAATAGGCTGCTGACGAATAAGCAGACTAATAGTTGATGTACGGAAATTGGCGTATTACTGAAAAACGGTCAGTTATTTCAGACTAGCATAGAGAACAATAATCTTTGGACAGGTGAATCGATCCAGCAACTGAAACTATTTCTGTTTAAGAAAATTCCAAAGCTGACACCATCCAGCTTGCTGTAAAAAACCAGTAATCCCTTACAAATCAGGAAGACATGCAACACATTCTCCTCTTGCCAACCACCTTACGCCTAATGCTGAAGCTCTGCTGAAGCAAATCAAAACTCTGCGCAACACCTCGGAAAAAATAAAATGTCATTTCATTTTTCTCAGTCAATTTGCGCAATATCTCGCAAAGTTTGCGCAATAAAATTCTTCTGCTTTTTATTTCCACCCAATAAGACTATTACTGTTTATCTAATGCGAAAGATAAATGAAAATGCTGGCTGAGCGAGCTTGCCGAATTAACGAAATTCAGGAGTTTTATGTGGATAGATGTGTATTTTACATTTCGGATGGTACTGCCATTACTGCGGAAGTGTTGGGGCACGCGGTCCTTTCTCAATTCCCGGTTAATGCGACAACCTTCTCGCTGCCCTTTGTGGAGAATGAAGGACGAGCCAAGGCCGTCTGCCAGCAAATCAATGATATCTATGCAAAGACCGGCGCTCGCCCGCTGGTCTTTTATTCCATTATCTCGCGCGAAGTGCGCGATATTATTGCCAGCAGCGAAGGCTTTTGTCAGGACATCGTGCAGTCATTGGTTGCGCCATTGCAAAATGAGCTAGGCGTTGAACCTACCCCCGTTGCCAATCGCACTCACGGCCTGACGGCCAGCAACATCACTAAGTATGACGCCCGTATCGCGGCCATTGACTACACGTTGGCCCACGATGACGGCATATCACTGCGCAATTTAGATCAGGCTCAGGTCATTTTGTTGGGCGTATCACGCTGTGGCAAAACCCCCACCAGCCTCTATTTAGCCTTACAGTTTGGTATTCGCGCGGCAAACTACCCGTTTACCGCCGATGACATGGACAACATTCAGCTTCCTCCGGCCCTTAAGCCTCATATGCATAAGCTGTTTGGCTTGACCATCAACCCGGAGCGCCTCTCCGCGATTCGTCAGGAACGCGTGGAGAACAGCCGCTATGCTTCGCTGCGCCAATGCCGAATGGAAGTGTCAGAAGTTGAAGCCCTGTTCCGCAAAAATCAAATACGTTATCTGAACAGTACAAACTATTCGGTAGAAGAGATTTCGGCCAAAATAATGGACAGTTTCGGCATGAGCCGCCGGATGTTTTAAGAGCTTTTAATGACGTAGACGGCATAACCTGCCGTCTACAGTTGAAATCATCTAGTTTTGCGTTATTGTGATCGCCATCACTTCCCGGTATTCCTGCCGTAGCGAAGAAACACATTTCGAGAATCACATGTCACAAACAGATGAACTGCGTACGACGCGCATCGACAGCCTGATCACACCTCAGGCACTGGCGGAAAAACTGCCAGTTTCCTCGTCGGTCGCCAATAACGTGACAACGTCACGCAAGCGAATTGAACAGATAATTTCCGGTGAAGATCCCCGTCTTTTAGTGGTCGTCGGCCCCTGCTCTATTCACGATATCGAAGCTGCCATTGACTATGCCGGGAAGCTCAACGTTCTGCGTGAACGTTATAAAGACCGACTGGAAATCGTCATGCGCACCTATTTTGAAAAACCGCGCACCGTGGTCGGCTGGAAAGGATTGATCTCCGATCCCGAGCTGAACGGGACTTTCCGCGTCAACCACGGCATCGAGCTGGCGCGCAAAGTGCTGTTGGCGGTGAATGAGTTGGGAATGCCCACGGCCACTGAGTTCCTCGATATGGTGATCGGCCAGTATATTGCCGACCTGATTAGCTGGGGAGCTATTGGCGCACGCACCACCGAGAGCCAGATTCACCGTGAAATGGCGTCAGCTCTCTCTTGCCCGGTAGGCTTTAAAAATGGCACTGACGGCAACACACGCATCGCCATCGACGCAATCCGAGCTTCTCGCGCCAGCCATATGTTCCTCTCTCCGGACAAAACCGGGCAGATGACTATCTACCGCACCTCGGGCAACCCTTACGGCCACGTGATCATGCGCGGCGGTAAGACGCCAAACTACCACGCGGCCGACCTACAGGAAGCCTGCCGCAATCTGGCCGAGTTCGATTTGCCTCAGCGTTTAGTGGTCGATTTCAGCCACGGCAACTGCCAGAAGCAGCACCGCCGCCAGTTAGACGTCGCTAAAGACATATGCCAGCAGATTCGCGCGGGTTCAACCGCCATTGCCGGTATCATGGCGGAAAGCTTCCTTGAAGAAGGCACCCAGCCGATTGTCGCAGGTCAGCCTCTCACCTATGGCAAGTCGATCACTGACCCTTGTCTGAACTGGGAAGATACTGAGACCTTAATCAACATGCTGGCCGAGGCGGTGGATAGCCGTTTTTGATAGTTATCCCAATTATCTGCGCTAAGTCACGCAAAAGGGCAACGCAGGTTGCCCTTTTCAATGAGCAAATTTTATCCCCACGGTAGAATATCTTTCGCCCCGTCCGCTGATTTTCCTCACAGTTTTTACCTTTCCCCTCCCCTAAATAGGGTTAACCCTCAGATAACTGACGATTTAACATCAGATTTCTCTTGATGTGTTGTGTCAATGATTTGATAATGATTCTCACATTGATATTAATTGCTATTAACATCTGTAACTATGAATGACAAAACTCAACCCATTTCGCCTCATGCTATCGGCAACTCGCCACTGGATAGCCATGGGGAAAATACCGAGGGTGCAATCTGCATTTCGAGTGCAGATCTGCTGGGTGATGCTGGCGTAGCGACCATTATCCATCAAGGGCAACGCTACCAACTGCGTCAGACCAAGGCCGGAAAACTGATACTGACTAAATAACCGGTTTACCCTTTTAACTTACCCGCCAGCCACCCAGGTCTAAGGATCAAGGCAGCCAGCAAATCTTATTGATATGTGAAAACATACGGAGAATTGCCCCATGCTTCATACCCTTACCACACGGCTGCGTTTTTCAACTTTGAGCCTGGCGATTGCCTGCGCTCTGCCGATGGTAGCCCAAGCCGACACCACGCCAGTCACAGCAAAAAACAGCAAAGGTAGTACTGATACCAGCAAGAAAGTGTCTGAAGACACCATGACCGTTGCTGCCACAGGCAACCCGCGCGATAGCTTTGAAGCCCCTATGATGGTGACCGTCATTGATGGCACCAGCGCGGAAAGCCTGACTTCCTCTTCTTCCGCCGACATGCTGCGCCGCGTTCCGGGCCTGAGCATTTCCGGCACAGGTCGTACGAATGGGCAAGACATCTCGCTGCGCGGCTATGACCGTCGCGGCGTACTGACCCTGGTCGACGGCATTCGTCAGGGGACCGACACCGGCCACCTCAACAGCACCTTTATTGATCCGGGCTTGATTAAGCGCGTAGAAGTGGTGCGCGGCCCGTCGGCCTTGCTGTACGGCAGCGGCGCACTGGGCGGCGTAGTCTCTTATGAAACCGTTGATGCCGCTGATTTGTTGATGCCGGGACAGGACATGGGTTATCGCGTATTCGGCACCGGCGCGACGGGCGACCATAGCCTTGGCATGGGTGCCAGTACCTATGGCAAAACTGATAATTTCGACGGTTTGCTCTCTTTCGGCACCCGCGACGTGGGTGATATCAAGCAGAGTGACGACTTCAATGCGCCTAACGATGAGAACATCGGTAATGTGTTGGCGAAAGGCACCTGGCAGCTCGACCCGGCCCAGTCTCTGAGTGCAAATCTGCGTTACTACAATAACAACGCGAAAGAGCCAAAAAACCCGCAAACCCCGGCAGTCTCTAGCGGCAACGTGTGGACCGATCGCTCAACCATTCAGCGCGACGCCCAGCTGAGCTACAACCTGAAGCCGGAAGATCAGAACTGGCTCGATGCCAAAGCCACTGCTTACTATTCGGATATCAATATCAATGCGCGCCCTGAAGGCACGCCGGAAGAGAAGCGCAAGCAAACTACCAAGGGCGCTAAGCTTGAAAACCGCTCTCGGGTCTTCACCGACAGCTTTGCCGCCAACTTGCTGACTTACGGCACCGAGGCTTACAAGCAAGAGCAGACGCCGGGCGGCGCAACCACCAGCTTCCCGCAGGCAGACATCAACTTTGCTTCAGGCTGGTTACAGGATGAAATCACCCTGCGCGACCTGCCGGTTTCTATTCTGGCCGGTACTCGCTATGACAACTATCGCGGCAGCAGCGACGGCTATGCCGACGTTGACGCCGACAAGTGGTCATCCCGTGGCGCGTTGACCATTAACCCGACCGACTGGCTGATGGTGTTCGGCTCCTATGCACAGGCTTTCCGCGCGCCGACCATGGGCGAAATGTACAACGACTCAGTGCATTTCAGCATCCCAATGGGCCCGACCACCATCGTCAACAACTGGGTGCCAAACCCAAATCTGAAACCTGAAACCAACGCCACGCAGGAATACGGCTTCGGTCTGCGTTTCAACGATTTGATGATGGCCAATGATGACCTGCAATTCAAAGCCAGCTACTTCGACACCAACGCAAAGGATTACATCACTACGGCAGTGAACATGAAGCTTGGCGTTGGGCGTACCGGGCCTTACTGCATCGATTGCAGCACCTACTCCACCAATATCGACCGCGCTAAGCTGTGGGGCTGGGATGCCATGATGAGCTACAAAACTGACCTGTTCTCATGGGACGTGGCCTACAACCGCACTCGCGGTAAAGATGAAGCCACCGGCAACTGGATTGACAGCATCAACCCAGACACCGTGACCAGTAGCCTCGACGTGCCTATCGCGCAATCCGCCTTCTCTCTCGGCTGGGTGGGCACTTTTGTTGAGCGCTCAACCCACGTCAATACTGGCACGGCGCAGCAAGCGGGCTATGCCATCAATGACTTCTATGTGAGCTATAAAGGCCAAGACAGCTTGAAAGGCATGACCACCGCCGTGGTGCTGGGCAACGCCTTCGACAAAGAATCGTATTCACCACAGGGCATTCCACAAGACGGCCGCAACGCTAAGTTGTTCGTCAGCTATCAGTGGTAATGGCACTGTAAGGCACCCCTAAAATCGCCCGGCCTCGTTCCGGGCGCTATCAATAAAAAAAATGAGGAGAGAGCAATGAGTTCATTAAATTACCAGAGTTATCTGCAAGCTAAAGAAGCGAATCCGGGCAAGTATGCTCGCGATCTGGCGGAGATGATGGGGATCAGCGAAGCGGAACTGACCTCCCTGCGCGTTAGCCATGATGCGGGTCGTATGGACGTTGATGCCAGAACCTTACTGACCGCCCTTGAAAAAGTCGGCGTGACCAAATCCATCACCCGCAATGAGTTTGCCGTCCATGAGCAAATGGGCCGCTATGAGAACCAGCACCTGAACGGCCACGCCGGTCTGATCCTCAATCCGCGTGAACTGGATTTGCGACTGTTCCTTCAGCACTGGCAGCATATTTTCTGCATGACCGAGAGCCACCCGAAAGGCGACCGTCATAGCATTCAATTCTTTGATGCTCAGGGCAACGCGGTGCACAAAGTCTATACCACCGACGAAACCGATATGGACGCGTGGCATGCGCTGATTGCGCAATATCGCAGCGCTGAAAACCCGGCTCTTGAGCTGGTTCCTGCGGTGAAGGCCGAAGTGAAAACGCAAGCAGCCAGTGGCGATATCGACAGCGAATGGCGCGCGATGACTGACGTTCACCAGTTCTTCCAGTTGCTGAAACGCCACAACCTCAGCCGCCAGCAGGCATTCAAGGCCGTTGGCGATGACCTGGCTTATCGCGTGGATAACGGTTCATTGGCAAATATCCTCGAAGCCGCCCGCGACCAGCAGAATGAAATTATGATTTTCATCGGCAATGCGGGCTGTGTGCAGATCTTCACCGGCCAGATCAAAAGCGTCCGCCCGCACGGTGAGTGGATCAACATCTTCAACCCGCGCTTCACCATGCATCTGATTGAAAGCGCCATCGCCGAAAGCTGGGTAACCCGCAAACCGACCAAAGACGGTTTTGTCACCAGCCTTGAGCTGTTCGCGGCTGACGGCTCGCAAATCGCGCAGCTTTACGGTCAACGCACCGAAGGCCAGCCAGAGCAGAACCAGTGGCGTGAACAAGTGGCCGCACTGAGCAGCGAGGGCGTCGCAGCATGAAACGTCGGTTGAGTGCATGGGCGATCGCGCTGGCCGGGGCCTGTTCCCCACTGGCGCACGCGGCAGAGCGTTTGGTGAGTATTGGCGGCGACGTGACTGAAATTGTGTATGCGCTAGGCGCAGGCGATGAAGTAGTGGCGCGTGACAGCACCAGTTTGCATCCCGAGCAGGTAAAAAAGCTGCCGAACGTCGGCTATATGCGCCAGCTTAACGCGGAAGGCATTTTGGCGATGAAGCCAAGCGTAGTGCTGAGCAGCGAGCTGGCCGAGCCTTCTCTGGTCTTGCAGCAGGTAGCGCAGAACGGCGTCAAAGTGGTACGCATCCCGGGCAATACCACGCTGGACACCGTGCCGCAAAAGATTGAAGTAATTGCCGATGCCCTCAACCGCCAGCAAGAAGGCGAGAAACTGATTGCCACCTACCGCCAGAAACTGGCGGTAGTGCCTAACAGCCCTCTGCCAGTGAAAATATTGTTCGTGATGAATCACGGCGGGACCAATGCTTTGGCCGCCGGTCAGAATACGGCCGCAGATGCCATGATCACCGCCGCTGGTGCGCAAAACGCCATGCAAGGTTTCTCCCGTTATCGCCCTCTCGCGCAAGAAGGCATTATTGCCAGCGCGCCAGACATTTTGATGGTAACCACAGACGGCGTGAAGTCGCTGGGCGGCCTTGAGCAAGTGTGGAAATTACCCGGCGTTGCCTTAACGCCCGCCGGTAAAAACCACCGCGTGCTGGTCCTTGACGATATGGCGCTGCTCGGTTTTGGCCTCGAAACGCCCGACGTATTGATTAAAATTCGTCAGGCCGCGGAACAGGTAAAATAATGAGCACCATGACCACCCTCGCCCACTCACGCGTCAGTACCCCGGTGCGGGTACTGGCGGGTCTGGCGATCATCCTGCTGATCTTAGCCGTCATCGCCATGAACGCCGGGGCGCTCTCCGTGCCACTGCGCAGTGTATTAAGCCGACATATGGATGACGGGCTTTGGCAAATATGGGTGACCATCCGCCTGCCCCGCGTGCTGCTGGCGGTGCTGGTAGGCTGCGCGCTGGCCTGTTCGGGCGCGGTAATGCAAGGGCTGTTTCGCAATCCGCTGGCGGACCCTGGCCTACTTGGCATCAGCAGCGGCGCGGCGCTGTTTGTCGCCATGTCCATTGTGCTACCCATGTCGCTGCCGCCAATCATCGCGCTTTATGGGCAGATGTTCGCTGCCTTCGCGGGCAGCGTGGTGGTGTCGGTGATTGTGTTTACCCTCAGTCGCTTCGGCCACGGCAATTTGTCCCGGCTGCTGTTGGCCGGTATCGCCATCAACGCCATCTGTGGCGCTATGGTTAGCGTGCTGACCTACGTCAGTGATGACCAGCAGCTGCGCCAGTTCTCCCTGTGGATGATGGGCAGTCTGGGGCAGGCGCAGTGGCCGACGCTGATTGTCGCGGCAACCCTTATTCTTCCAGCCTGTGTTGCGTCCTTCTTGCTGTCGCGTCGCCTGAACCTGCTGCAGCTGGGCGATGAAGATGCCCATTACCTCGGAGTGAATGTTCGCCGCACCCAGCTACAACTGCTGTTGATTAGCGCCCTGCTAGTGGGTGTCGCCGTGGCGGTGACTGGGGTGATTGGCTTTATCGGGCTGGTTATACCTCATCTACTGCGTCTAAGGGTGGGTGCGGATCATCGCTGGTTGTTACCCGGCTCGGCTCTCGGCGGCGCCTGTTTGCTGCTGCTGGCGGACACGCTGGCGCGAACGCTGGTCGCCCCGGCGGAAATGCCCGTCGGGCTGTTAACCAGCCTGATTGGCGGCCCCTATTTCCTATGGTTGATTTTGCGTCCGGGGACACCGCGATGAGCCACTCTCAAACCAGCCTGCGCGCTGAAAACCTGCGGCTCACCGCCGGGCCGCGCTGCCTGATCGATGATGTTTCGCTGCAACTCAATAGTGGTGAAGTGGTGGCGTTGATCGGCCCCAACGGCGCGGGCAAGTCCACCCTGCTGCGTTTACTCACCGGCTTCTTACAGGCCGATGCAGGGTATTGCGAATTAGCCGGGAAAGCCCTCTCCGACTGGGCACCGCAGGAGCTGGCTCGCAAGCGCGCGGTGATGCGCCAAAGTAGCGAGTTAGCCTTTAACTTCAGCGTGCGCCAAGTGATTAACCTCGGGCGCGCCCCCCACGGCAAGGGGCATCACGCGCAGGCGATGCAACAGGTGATGGAGCAAACCGACTGCCTGACGCTGGCGGACAGAGATTACCGCGAGCTGTCCGGCGGCGAACAGCAGCGAGTGCAGCTCGCCAGAGTGTTGGTGCAGCTTTGGCAGCCGACCCCCACTCCGCGCTGGCTGTTTCTGGATGAGCCAACTTCGGCCCTTGACCTCTATCACCAGCAGCACACCTTACGATTGCTGCGCAGGCTGACTCGCGAAAGCCCGCTGGCGGTATGTTGCGTGCTGCATGATTTGAACCTCGCCGCGCTCTACGCCGATCGCATTGTGCTGCTGCACGAAGGCAGAGTGGTGGCCTCCGGTACCCCGACGGACGTGCTAACCGCCAAGACGCTGGGCCAGTGGTATCACGCGGATCTCGGGGTGAATTTGCATCCTGAAAGCCCTGTTCCTCAGGTGTTTTTGCGCCAATAGCCGACTCGCCAAAGTATGAATATAAAAAGGGTTCAGCATGCTGAACCCTTTTTTATGGCGACTTGCCCGCAGATGTTAACTAGAGCAGGAAACCTCCAGATGCTTGCCCCAGTCCGGCGGCAGCGCGGCCATGGCGTCATACTGCGGCGCATCGCTGTAAGGATCTCGCAGCGCCTGATGCAGTTGAGACAGCACGCTGATGTCGTCGTGCTCGGCGCGCTCAATCGCCTGCTGCGCCAGATAGTTACGCAAAATCACCCGCGGGTTAGATTGCTTCATCGCCTGCTGACGCTCGGCGTCGCTTTGCTCTTCCAGCTGTAGGCGTTGGCGATATTGCTGATACCAACTGTCGAAGCCTTGACGGTCGATAAACTCATCGCGCAGCGGCGACAGCGACTGTTGCTGCTCCACCTCACTCAGCAGGCGGAAGGTGCGGGTGTAGTCCCGCCCCTCTTTCGCCATCATGCTCAGCAGCCCGGTCAGCAAATCATTGTCCTGTTTATTTTCAGTGAAGAACCCAAGTTTGCCGCGCATCAGCTGACCGTACGCCTTCATCAGTGCAGGCTCATAGGCATTTACCGCCCCTTGCAACTGCTCGGCGCTCATCAATCCCGACAGCGTCTGGGCCAGACGGTGTAAGTTCCAATAAGCCACCGCCGGTTGGTTATCAAAGCTGTAGCGCCCCTGATGGTCGGAGTGATTACAGATGAAATTCGGCTGATAGTCGTCGAGGAAGCCATAGGGGCCGAAGTCGATTGTCAGGCCGAGGATCGACATGTTATCCGTGTTCATCACGCCGTGGGAAAAGCCGACGCTCTGCCACTGGGCAATCAGTTTTGCCGTGCGCTCCACCACCTCTTGCAGCCACAGCGCGTAACGTGTCGACGGGTCGCTTTCGCTCTCCAGCAGGTGCGGCCAGTGGTGGGCAATAACATAATCCGCCAGCTGTTTCACCTGGTCGGGCTGCTTGCGATAATAGAAATGCTCGAAATGGCCGAAGCGGATATGGCTTTCCGCCACGCGCATCAGCATCGCCCCGCGCTCTGCCTGTTCGCGAAATACCGGCTCATCGCTGGTCACGATAGTCAGCGCGCGCGTTGTCGGAATGGAGAGATGATGCAGCGCCTCGGACGCTAAAAACTCGCGAACCACCGAGCGCAGCACCGCGCGGCCGTCGCCCATGCGGGAATACGGCGTCAAACCGGCACCTTTTAAATGCCAGTCAAAGCGGCGGCCGTCAGCCAGCACCTGCTCGCCGAGCAGAATGCCGCGCCCGTCGCCAAGCTGCCCGGCCCACACGCCAAACTGATGGCCGCTGTAGACCTGCGCCAGCGGCTTCATGCCGGGGAAGAAGGCCTCGCCCGTCCAGAATGGGCGGTGTTCGGCACTAAACAGGCTTTCATCCAGCCCCAATTCTTGGGCCAGAGGTTCACTGTGATAGAGCAGTTTTGCGCCTTGCAGCGGCGTCGGTTGCAGCTCGGTATAAAAACCCGCCAGCTGGTCCGCATAGTGGTGTTCAAACTGTGGCATAAATCCCCCTTTCTTTCAGTGTAGAACTGCCTGCGGGTGATTAACACGGAGTAAAAACAGGGAGATTAGGCTCCGGCAGGCAAAGAAAAACCCAGTAAAGCCTAATTTACTGGGTTTGGACGCATCTTATCTTTGATGATGGCGTTGTCTATTAATGAAATTGAGGGGGGCTCTCGAGCAAGGTGTCCAGCGCTGCGGCTTCAACACCCGGCCAAAGCATGCCCTTCATGCCCTGAACCTCAGTTTTATTTAACGCCTCAAAATACTCGCTACTATCTAAGCCGTCGATCACCACATTGCGGCAGAATCTATTAAGATTTCTTAACAATGAGGGCAAAATAATGGTGAAATTTTCGCCTTGGTATAACTCCCAGAACAACGCCCTATCCAGTTTTACCCAGGTGAAAATATGGTCGAAAATCGGTGCCATATTGGCATTACCCGATCCCATTCCATCGAGCCAAAGGGTGAAATTATTTTTCAATGCCACTAATTGGGCATTCTTTTTGCCAGCAGAGAGTTGTGGAAAAGACTCATTGATACTGAGATGAATAAAGCTCAACTGCTTAAATTCATCACGTAATTCATCATTATCAATAATAATATTGGCTAACTTTTCTTCTACAGAAATATTGAGGATCACCTGATTTTTCTCAAACCAGGACGCATGTTCTTTTGCAAAGGCCACTTGTTCGGACAAAAAACGAGAGAGTTGCTGTGTGTTTAATAAGTTCAAAACCAGTTCAGTCGGCATAATAAGCTTGCTGTCTGTGCTCGCAAAACGACAAATTAATTCAACGGCTAATAGTTTGCCCTTGTTTGAATATATCGGCTGGCACAAATAGTTGCTGCTAAAGGCCGTATCGAATTGTATTTTCATTTTTTTCCAAAACATCAACGGCACTACACATTGATTAATAACTTTGTTGTATACCAATCAAACCAGAATGATGTTCTGACTCTATCAGCCGGTAATCACTCTTATTATCGATACCAAAAAAGTGCCTGTCTGGTGTTAAGTCTGCTGCTAAGTTCCCGCTTTACATCATGAAACTGATTTTAGAATTATACCCCCATATAACAGTCTGTTTATAAATGTTAGGGGGGTGAAACAGGGCGTTACACTTCAATCTTATCGTTAGCGAACATTAAGCGCAACTTAGGAAATGAACCCTCTTTTAGTGAGTTGCTCAGCAAAAAGAAGGCTTATTAGAATGATTGTTTTTTACTGAATGCAGCTGACCAGCCACCGCTGCAATTCACTTAATTCTGCCTGAAGAGCCGGATAGCGCTGAATGATGCGTTGGCAGACGTTTTCTACCTCGTTGGGACGATACGGCGTATCAACCAGTTCAACCGCCAACTCGTTCAATGGCGCGGGGTGTAGGCTGTCGGTAAACACCTGTGCACGGCTGATATGGCCTTTTAATACATCAAAGTGGATATCCACGCCGCCCCAAACAAAACGCTCATTGAGCAGATGGCTAAAGGCCGGCGCTTTGCCGAAATTCCATTCCCAACTGCTCTGTTTGGCAAATTGAGCTTCGAAGCCGGGTAGATCCGGGAAAACGTCAGGAGAGATGATTTCCGGCTCCACTTCCACGCCGTACCAATCAAAGAATGAGTCAATAATGGCGTCACACACCTGCTGATGATTTATCTCAGGAATTAACTCATTGAGATTAGCCACCCGCGAGCGCACCGAAGTGATGCCCTTGGCTTGCAACTTTTTAGGGTCAGGATTGAGGTAGTCGGCCAGACGGCTGAGATCGGCGCTGAGCAGCAGCGTACCGTGGTGGAAACCGCGATCCTGCGTCTCTTTATAGGCTGAGCCGGAGATCTTGCGCTCGCCGTCCGCCGTTTGCGCCACCAGATCATTGCGGCCTGAGGCACTGGCGTTGACGCCCAGCGCGTTCAGCGCATTGAGGATAATGGCGGTGGAGACACTTTTGTCATATTCCGGCTTGCCGGCCATAAAGGTGAAACAAGTATTGCCTAAGTCATGAAACACCGCCCCGCCGCCGCTGCTGCGACGCGCCAGGCGAATCCCATCCTGCTCCATCCGGCGAGTATTGCACTCCTTCCACGGGTTTTGGGCCTGCCCGATGACCACCGTCTCGGCATTACGCCACAGAAAGAGAATCCGCTGGCTGGTCATCTGCCGGAAAATACAGTCCTCAACGGCAAGGTTAAACCAGGGATCATAAGAGTCGGAAAGCAGCAATCTGATTGGTTTCATCACGTTTCATCCTGAAAGAATTTCACCTGATGATATCAGCAAAAAAGCCGATCAAATACGCAGAGCCTGAGAGGGAATAGATAATAAACGTCAAAAGATACCGCGAAATCTTCCACAACATTCCGCAAAATCATTCGAGTTGCGTCAAGGCGACAACCGAGCGAAGCCATCTGGAGCCGTTCTCAGAATTCCGCTAAACCATTCGCGTTGTATTAAGGCGGCAACCGAGCGAAGCCCGGGAGTGGCCCCCAAAGAATTCCGCAAAATCATTCGAGTTGCGTCAAGGCGGCAACTGAACGAAGCCAAGGAGCTTACACAAGTAAGTGACTTGGCTTCGCGAGGGCAGCCAACGCAGGAGCAGCTTGAAGGATGAAGCGGAATTTTAGATGCGACGAGCCTGCCAATACACCTTTCGCCAATAAACATTATTCAAAGACGATCGTGTCACGCCTTGACTGGTTGATGCGTGAATAAACTGGTCGCCGGTGTCGTAGATGCCGACGTGCAGGCCGTTTTCACCACTGCCTGTTTTGAAGAACACCAAATCTCCCGGCATCAGTTCGTCTCGGGAGACTTTAGTGCCAATTTCAGTTTGCGCGCTGGTGGTGCGAGGTAACACCATGCCGAAGCGATCGCGGAAGGTGCGGAAGACAAATCCAGAACAGTCGACGCCGCTAGGTTGCAGGCCGCCGTAGCGATAAGGCGCGCCCCGCCACTGGCTGAGCTGATCGTTGAGCTGCGCCACCACGGCAATGGAGTCGGATAACTTGCCGCTCGGCGGCGGCGCGTGGCTACTACAACCATTGAGTACCAGAACAGCTAATACCAGCAGAGAATACAAGGTTCCGGTGGTCCAACGCATGGCAGTCCTTCCTTTCGGGATGACGGTCAAACGATATCAACAGGCAGAACGGTCCCTGTCAGATGTCGCCTTGCTCTAAGAGCAGGTTATTAGAGGATAAAAAGAATCTAACGCTATTTTATCCGTCATCCAATCGAAAATCGCAAATTCATTGGAATTTATCGCTTTCAGTGTGGCTGCTCGCTCGGCTTGCTGTGGATTAACCAGACGCCAAACATCACCAGTATCCCGCCGCAGGTTTTCAATAAATGGACGTTTTCATTGAACCAGGGCAGCGTTACCGCAGCCAAATAGACCAACGCATAGCTTAGGCTGAGCAAGGTATAGGCGCGGTGCAACGGTAAAATTCGCAGCGCGAAGAACCAGCAGAGCATGGAAAAGGCATAACACATGATGCCAATTGTCACCGCCGCCAGTGCCGTCAGGTTATTGAAAATAAAAGAAAGTCGCAGCTCTGACAGTGAGAACAACGGGATTTGCACCATTCCCCACTTCAATAAGAGTTGCGCGAGCGTCACCAGCAGCAGGCTGCCGACGCCCCAGCTGTATCCACGCTTGGTATCTGCACGGGTCATGCGTTAATACTCATTAAGGCTATCCCCAGCATGATGAACCCGACGCCCAACCAGTGGCGGCGGTCAACATGCTCTTTGAAAATCCAGCGCGCGCACAGGGTGATCAGCACGAAATTCAGGCTTAACATGGGATAAGCAATGCTGAGAGGCATTTGTTGCAGCACGCGCAGCCAGAACAACATGGCCAAGCCGAGTAAGGCAATAGCCAAGATGAACCAGCGTATGGCAGGTTTGAAGGAGTCGCCGCCGACCTGTGCCGCCTGCTTCTGACAAAGCTGCCCGGCACAGGTCAGTATGCTGACCACTAAGACGAAGAAGTAACCAGTCATGGCAACTTACGGTAGAACAGTAAGGCCAGACGATTCATCTGCACTCGCTGGTCGGCCTGCGGCAATTCAGACGTCGTGCTGATTTTGCTGTCGAGTTTGATCACCACTGAGACATCCCCCTGCTGGCGAGCCGCTTGCAGCCACGCCGGGAAGTTTGCAGCACTGATGTAATGCCCTTCCGCGTCGGGATAGCCCAGGCCGTATTCCACTTCGCCCTTCTCGTCATACATCAGAATGTCGCTGCGCTTGAGGGTCCAGGCCAGGCCTGTCGCCACGCCAACGTTATCCGCCAGAACATAACGGCTATGCTGAAGTAAGGCAAGATTGGTATCCATAAAGGCCTGCGGCTGCTTGGAATCCACCACTTTTTGCGGGATCGCCTGTCCCACTAGCAGCGCCAGCACCACCGGGCAAACGGCGGCCCAGTACCAGCGGTCACGCAGCGAGGTCAGGCTCAGCGCCCCGGCCAAAGCCCAAGGCACAAAGCACAGAATGCCGATGGCAACGCGCGAGTGCTCTTCTGGCGTATACACCGGTTTGATGTGCAGAGGCGTCAGGCCGGAAATCGCCACCACGGCCAACACGGTGATAACACCAAAAATTATGTTAATAATGCCGTTGGCTTTTAGCGCACGCAGCCTGCCGGAGAGGCGGATCTGCTCAAGGTGATCGGCCATCAGCAGCGCCAGCGGCGCAAAGCACGGCAGGATGTATGTCGGCAATTTGCCTTTCGCCACGCTGAAGAAGATCAGTGGCATCAAGGCCCAGCTTAGCAGGAAGAACAGCTCCGGGCGCATCACGCGTTTGGTCCAGCCGCTGATTAATGCCCCCGGCAGCAGCCCCATCCAAGGTAAAGCCCCTAAGAACAGCACCGGAATGTAGTACCAGAACGGCGCTTTATGCTGGGCATTCTGCTCGGCGAAGCGCTGAATATGTTCCACCCAGAAGAAGTAGTTCCAGTAGTCAGGCTCGCGCAGAGCAATCGCCAGCACCCATGGCAGGCTTAGCACTAGCGCACTCAGTACCGCCAGCGGCCCCCAGCCAAACAGGGTTTTGAAGCGTTGTTCACGAACAATGATCGGCAGTACGGCAATAACCGGCAGCGCCAGCGCCAGAAAACCTTTGGTCATAAAGCCCATACCGCAGGCCAAACCGAGGGCGATCCAGCTGCCGACTTTTTGCTTAGTGGTGACGGCCTGCATACAGAAGTAGCTGGCAACCATCGCGGCGGTCATCCACAAGGTGATCATCGGGTCGAGAACGCTGTAGGTTCCGATGCTGAACACCAGTGTGAAAGAGAGATAAATCAGGGCAGCAATGCATGCCTTCTGGCGGTTACGCCACATCAGCATCGCCAGCCAGCCAATCAGCAAGGTGCTGAGCAGCGTACAAAAGACCGAGCCGAAACGTACGGCAAAATTGGTTTCGCCGAAGATCATCTGGCTAATATTGTTGAACCAATAGCCCGCCACCGGCTTTTCGAAATAGCGTAATCCCAACAGATGAGGCACCACCCAATCGCCGCGCTGCAACATTTCGCGGCTGATTTCGGCATAGCGCGTTTCATCAGGCTGCCACAGTAAACGAGTATTCAGAGGCACTAAATAGACCAGCGCGAAGAACACTAACAGTACGGTGCTCCACACACCTTTGTACGCTTTGGACATCAGGAAAGACCTTCTTTCTGGCAACCTAACCACCCTTCCCGTCCTGGGAAGGTTGAACGAACGACGCGGCCTACCGGCAAGGTGCTCAGGTCAGCGGGCAGTAACTCGCCCATGGCGCAGAACTGAATGCCTTCTTGCGCAGCGCGCGTCAGTAAATCGTCAAACATGTCTGCTAGCGACATCCCTTCCACTTCGGCGTGGATGGTGTACACCGGCACGCCATCGTCTTGCTTAATGGCGTCGAGAATAAAATCGTTAAAGGTCGCGGTAGTCACCTCACTGCCGATCACTTCGTCATACGTCGGTAAAGTGACAGGTATTTGCACCGTCCCCGTTTGGCCGTTTTCCAATAAGGGCAGGAAGGGAAACTTACCCCGACAGTCGCTGTTGTAGCGAAAACCAAAGGTCTGTTTCACATCGATAACCCGTTGGTCAGCGCGCCAGCCCGCCACCGCAGAGCAATCAACCGGGCGTCCGATGCTGCGCTGCAAAGCATCAAGGCCGAGGCGAATTTGCTTCTCTAGCTGTGGCTTTGACCATTTGCCGACTTTCGCCTGCCACCCTTGGTGATCCCACGCGTGCAGCCCCACTTCGTGGCCCTGCTCGGCGGTCTGTTTCATCAATGGCGCGAAATCGCGATAGATTTGCTTACCCGGCCACGCCGTGCCCGCCAGCAAAATATCCAGTCCGTAAAGGGAAGCGGCATTGGAGCGCAGCATTTTCCACAGAAAGCGCGGACGCAAAAGGCGCCATAAATGACGCCCCATATTGTCCGGACCTACGCTGAAGAAAAAGCTGGCAGTAACATTGTGCTTCGCAAGAACTCGCAGTAACTGAGGGACACCCTTTCGGGTGCCGCTCCAGGTATCGACATCAATTCGTAATCCGACTTTTTTCATGCAGCCTTACCGTTATGCCTGATTGTTGTCTGGATTAACCGAACGCAGGAAGAAATCGAGGGTTTTTTCGACGGTTTTATCCATCGCGATTTCAGGGGTCCAGCCCAGCAAACGCTTGGCATTCTTGATGCTCGGCGTGCGGTGCTCAACGTCCTGATAACCTTTGCCGTAGTAAGTACTGCTTTCCACGGATTTGAAACCGGCAAACGGCGGGAACTGATCACGCAGTGGGTGAGCTTCAAAACTACGCAGCAGCATCTCGGCCAACTCGCGAATACTGGCTTCGTTGGTTGGGTTACCGATGTTGATGATTTGGCCATCACAGCGATCTTCTTTGTTCTCGACGATGCGGAACAGCGCCTCGATACCGTCAGTGATGTCGGTAAAGGTACGTTTCTGTTCGCCACCGTCAACCAGCTTGATGGGAGAACCTTCAACCAGGTTGAGGATCAGCTGAGTAATGGCGCGTGAGCTGCCGATACGGGCTGCATCCAGGTTGTCCAGACGCGGACCCATCCAGTTAAATGGACGGAACAGGGTGAAGCGCAGCCCCTCTTTCACGCCGTAAGCCCAGATAACGCGGTCCAGCAGCTGCTTAGACACCGAGTAGATCCAGCGCTGTTTGTTGATTGGGCCAACAATCAGGCGAGAAGTATCTTCGTCGAACTCTTTGTCGTCACACATGCCATACACTTCAGAAGTGGATGGGAAGATGATGCGTTTTTTATATTTCACGCAGTCACGAACAATTTTCAGGTTCTCTTCGAAGTCCAGTTCGAACACGCGCAGTGGGTTACGGGTGTATTCGATTGGCGTTGCGATCGCCACCAGCGGCAGGATCACGTCACACTTCTTGATGTGATACTCGATCCACTCGGAGTGAATGCTGATATCGCCTTCAACGAAGTGGAAGTGCGGGTTATCCATGAAGCGGCTCACGGCATCAGAGCTGATGTCCAGACCGAAAATTTCATAGTTATCTTCGCGCAGCAGGCGCTCGCTCAGGTGGTTACCGATGAAGCCGTTAACCCCTAAGATCAGCACGCGAGTACGGCGTTTCATCACCGCCGTTGGCAGCGAGCTGAGTTTAACGTCAGGCATGATGCCCAGTTCCAGCGCCAGGCGAGAACCTTGAACGTAGAGACCGGATTCACTCTGGCCCGCCAGAATTTCCAGCGCGCCTTCGCCACAAGCCACTACCAGCGGATCGCTGGACAGCACGGTGCCCGGCTGTTTGTCGTGGGCGGTGGCCAGCGGACGTGAACGCCAGATAGTCATTTTACGCTGACCGAGGTAGGTGAAAGCACCCGGGTAAGGTTCGGTCACGGCGCGGATCAGGTTATTGATTTCAGTCGCAGATTTGTGCCAGTGGATCTCACCGTCAGCGGCGGTACGGCGGCCGAAGTAGCTCGCTTGAGACTCATCTTGCGGGGTCAGCGTCACGTTGCCCTGCTTGATTTTTGGCAGGACGTCGGTCAACAGCACTTTTGCCGCGTCACGCACTTTGGCGTGCAGCGTCAGCGCGATATCGTCGCTGCTGATTGGCACAGCAAGCTGGCCCACGATGTCACCCGCGTCAGGGCGTTTAACCATCTTATGCAAGGTCACGCCTGTCTCGCTTTCGCCTTTCAGCAGCGCCCAGTTAACCGGCGCGCGGCCACGGTAGCGAGGCAGCAGAGAGCCGTGCAGGTTGAAACCGCCCAGCGGTGCCAGCGACAGCACTTCTTCGCTGAGCATGTTGCGGTAGTAGAAGGAGAAAATCACGTCGGGCTGCAATTCACGGATACGATCAACCCACAGAGGGTGATTCACATCTTCCGGTGCATAAACCGGCAGGTTCAAACCCGCGCCCACGCGGGCTACGGAAGAGAAAAAGTTATTTTCGTCTGGCGAATCAGTATGAGTAAATACTGCTTGTACGTCATAACCCGCGTCAACTAAGGCCTGAAGCCCCACGCAACCAATATCATGGTAGGCAAATACAATCGCTTTCATTACTCTTCTTCCTGGCTGTTTTCGTCAGAACGTATTCCAACGACTTTTTGAACAAAATAACGGGGACGCGCACGAACATCATTGTAGATACGCCCGATGTATTCACCGAGTAATCCCATACCCACGAATTGTGCACCAATAAACATAAATAAGACGGCAAAGAGCGTGAAGACGCCCTCAGCAGCCCAAACTGGACCATGAATCAAACGCATGAGGATCAGGAAGACCGCCAGCACGAATCCAAACAGCGCGATGGCGCTGCCCACTACGCTGAGCATACGCAACGGTGTGGTGGTCAAACAGGTGATTAGGTCGTACATCAGGTTGATGAGTTTCATCAGGCTGTACTTAGAATCGCCAAATTCGCGTTCCGAGTGCTGCACCGGGATTTCCACCGTTTTGCGCGCAAAGGTATTGGCCAAAATAGGGATAAAAGTGCTGCGCTCGTGGCAGTGCAACATGGCTTCAATGATGTGGCGGCGGTAAGCGCGCAGCATGCAGCCGTAGTCACCCATGGATTTACCGGTGGCACGCTGGATCATCATGTTGATGAGCTTTGAGGCGGACTTGCGGAACCAGGAGTCACGGCGGTTAGCACGCACGGTGCCCACCACGTCATAACCTTCTTCGGCTTTGGCCACCAGACGCGGGATCTCTTCCGGCGGGTTCTGTAAGTCAGCGTCCAGAGTGATAACCAAATCGCCCGATACATGGCTAAAACCGGCCATGATCGCTGAGTGCTGGCCGTAGTTACGGTTAAGCAGCACCGCAACGACGCAGTTTTCAGGGACTTCAGCCGCTTCGGTCAGCATTTCAGCTGAACGGTCGCTGCTGCCATCATCGATTAAAATAATTTCATATTTTTGAGTCAGTTGGCGGCACGCTGCTTGGGTACGCGACAGCAGTGCTGGAAGACTCTCTTCTTCGTTATAGACCGGAATAACGATCGAAACTTTACGAATGGGTTCAAATTGCGCCACTACTGCTTCTCCAGAAGTGAAAAAAGGGCTGCAACAACGCGATCAACATCGCTGTCCTGCATATCGGGGAACAGAGGCAAGCTGCACAGGCGCTCGCTGTTCCATTCAGTATTCGGCAGGCTAAGTTCTGGATAACGCTCGCGATAATACTTTTGCGTGTGGGCCGCACGGAAATGTAGTCCGGTGCCGATACCCTTGGCTTTTAAACGCTCCATCAACTGGTCGCGGCTAAAGCCCAAACGATCGGTGTCGACGCGGATCATAAACAGGTGCCAGGCGTGCAGGTGCGGGTAGTCAGGGGATTTCATCGGGATGAACGGTGAACCCTGCAGCTTCTCTAAATAGAGATTCGCCAGCTCGGTGCGTCGGGCATTGATCTCAGGCAGACGGCGCAGTTGCACCACGGCAATCGCGGCCTGAATGTCAGAAAGATTGTATTTGAAGCCCGGCTCAATCACTTCGGCCTGCGGCTTACGCCCCTGCACCTCACGATCAAAGGCATCGACCACCAGACCATGGAACTTAAGCGCGCGCACTTTGGCTGCCAGCTCGTCGTCGTCAGTGGCCACTAAACCACCCTCGGCGCAGGTCATGTTTTTAATGGCGTGGAAAGAGAAAATGGCCGTGCCCTGCGAGCCCACCCAGCGATCGCGATAACGCGTGCCTGCCGCGTGCGCTGCATCTTCTACAATGGCGATGCCGTGCTGTTTAGCCAGAGCGTAAATAGGGTCGAGATCCAACGGGGCGCCCGCGTAATGCACAGGAATAATCGCTTTGGTGCGTGGGGTAATTGCCGCCGCGACGTCGTCTGCGTTGATCATTAACGTATCAGGGTCAACGTCAATCATAACCGGCTCTGCACCAAGCAGAACAATCATGTTCAGGGTCGAAACCCAAGTTTGAGAAGGGGTGATGACTTCATCGCCAGGGCCAATGCCCAAGGCCATCAGGGTGACGTGCATCCCCCCCGTTGCCGATGCGACGGCGATAGCATGTTTACATCCGAAGGTCGCCGCAAAATCCTGTTCGAGCTGGTTCGCCTGTGGCCCGGTGGTGATCCAACCAGAGCGCAGAACCTGACTCACAGCCTCAATTTCTTCCTCACCCATTGACGGGCGAGAGAAAGGCAAAAAATTTTCCATGACACTATCCCAATCCCAAAGAGGTAATAACTCAGTTCAGACTCTAAAGCGGTTTGATTTAACAATAATTAAACGCCGAGCCGAAATAATCGGAAACATTGCCAGCACAAGCTTAATTTAACCTTAAGGCGCGTCAAGTTATCTGTAAAGAAAATAGGAAAAATGTGAATCAACCGATATATTCGATAATGAATAGAGTAATTATTTCAGTCACATAGCGGGGATTATTAAGAATTCTGAAAATTAAATACGCTATTTCTTAAGACTCAGCAGGGAAAATTATTGTTAGCCCGCGATCTATTATTGGAGAGCAATAATATTGTAAACAAGCATTACTTAAATAATAAGTTTGTCATATTAAGATGAATTAATGTGCAATAACGGCAGGCACCGCGCTCAGCCAGCGCTGATTTCCAACGTTATGCATTTGAAAATCCACGCTAAATACTTCAGAAAGCCTTTGAGGCTGCATAATGTCCGTACATTCTCCTGACGCCACCACCTGCCCCGCTTTCATCAGCCAAACCCGGCGGGCATGGTGCAAGCTATGGTTGAGGTCATGGTCGCTCAGAATGGCAATTCTGCCACTGGCGCAATAGTTATCAATAAGGCCGTCCAGTGCTTGCTGTTGAGCCACATCAAGGCTATTGGTCGGCTCATCCAACAATAAGAGTTGGCTTTGCGGATTGAGCGTCGGCCAGACCTGTAACAAAGTCGCCGCCAGCCTGACCCGCTGCCATTCACCGCCAGAAAGCCGTGTTACCGCGCGCTGGAGCTTATCATCTAAATGCAACTCGCGGGTTAAAAGCGTGATAGTGCCTTCGACCAATTTAGCCTCGGCCATGGCGGGCTGATGCAGGGACAAATACTGGAACACCGGCATCATGGATATCGGTGCAGACTGCTGACACAGATACCCTCTCCGCCTTGCCAATTCTGGCCCGGACAGGGTATCTAAAGGTTTTCCTGAAAGGCTGACGCTCCCTGCTCCCTGCAGCAAGCCCGCCATGCGGGCCAACAGGCTGCTTTTCCCCGCGCCGTTCGGCCCGATAATGTGGACGCGGCTGCCCGCCTCCACTTGAGTGGAAAAAGCCCGCAGCCGCTCGGCTACGCTCAGGTTATTGCATTCCAGCATCAGCGTTTCGGCCCCAAAGTTACTTGGTTAATGCTTGTTTAACTGCACTAACCAGCTGGGCATCTTCCGGAGTCATGTCTGGCGCGAAACGTTGGATAACCGTGCCATCGCGGCTCACCAGGAATTTTTCGAAGTTCCAGAGAATGTTGCCTGGCTGCGCTGGGGCGCGACCTTTGCTGGTCATACGCGCCAAGAATTCGCTACCCTCTGGCTCTACGGCCTTCGGCTGGGCGGAGATCAGAGCCTGATACAGCGGGTGACGGTTCTCGCCATTCACCTCAAGCTTGCTGAACATCGGGAATTTCACGCCAAACTGGGTGGTACAGAAGCTGTGGATCTCTTCTTCCGTGCCCGGCTCTTGCGCGCCAAACTCATTACACGGGAAGCCTAAGACTGCAAAACCTTGATCGTGGAACTCTTCATACAGCTTTTCCAGTCCCTCATACTGCTTGGTCAGGCCGCACTCGGAGGCCACATTCACCACCAGCAGCACGGAGCCTTTAAACTCGCCCAGGGTGGTTTTTTCGCCATTAATTTTCTTCAGTTCAACGTCAAATATTGCATTACTCATGATTATTTCCCGTTATGATTTGCAGGTTTAGTGACTCGTTTTTGAAATCTATTCGGTTTTCTCAGCCAGATCTAAGCAGTAGCCAGATAAACAGCGGCGCACCCAGCGTGGCGGTAACAACGCCAATTGGCAGTTCGGTCGAATAAAGTGCGATGCGCGCCAGCACGTCGGCGAGCAGCAGCACGCTGCTCCCGGCTAAGGCGCAAGCAGGTAATAAATGTTTTTGATCGGTGATGCCACACAGCCGCAATATATGAGGGATAACCAAGCCAACAAAGCCAATCACCCCGGCCAGCGCGACGCTCAGCCCCACCACCCAGCCGACGGCGAGCACCAGCAGGTTGCGCCACACGGCGACGGGTAAGCCTAATTGCTGCGCCTGCGCTAAGCCTAGCGACAGCAGATTCAGCGATTTACCTTGGGCACTCATCCATATCAGAGCAGGAAGTAACATCAGCCCCAGCCAATATTGCCGCCAGTCTACCCCGCCGAAGCCGCCCATCATCCAGTACATCAACTGGCGTAAATCCAGATTACTGCTGAAGTAGACCGACCAGGTCATCACGGCGCTGCACACGATGCCAATAGCAATGCCAACCAACAGCAAACGGGCATTTGCTAACAGCCGTTTGCTGGCGAAATAGAGCAGGATGAAGGTGGTGATCAGCGCCCCGGCGATGGCGGCCAGGCTTAAAATCCAAACGGGAGTTAACCCATTGCCCAGCATCACGCACAGCACCAGCGCCACGCCTGCGCCGTTGGCAACGCCCAGCAAGCCTGGCTCGGCCAGCGGGTTTTCAAACAGCGCCTGCATCACCGCCCCGGCTACCGCCAGCGCACTTCCGACCAGAATCACTGCCAGCGCGCGAGGTAAACGCAGTTGCCAGACAAACAGCTGGTTTTGAGCATCAAACCATTCACTCGGCCAAAGCCACTTCTCACCGGCGCACAGGCTGAAAATAAACACCAGCAGCAGAACCCCCCCAAGCCCTCCTAGCCGCGCATAGGCGTGGCGACGCTGTTGGGACTCAAGCTGGCGAAAGGTGGGATTGTGGTTTAGCAAAGAGACATTATCCTGAGGCGATACACGGCACTCGGCCATCAATAAGTGAAAGCTATCCTACCGATATTAGTCGCTTAGCTCTATAGCCGCCTGCACGACGGCCAGTGCTTTTTCTTCAGCAGAAAAAAACCAATAAAAAAAGCCGATAACATAATCATGTTATCGGCTTTAATGGCGATTCGCTCAGAGTGTGCGAATTAGGCGTTCAGCAACTTCTGCCCCGTGCTGTCGACCAGCGCCAGCAGCACCTGAATGTCTTCCAGCGTCACGGTTGGGTTCAGCAGAGTCAGTTTCAGGCAGGTTACACCGTTTGACTCAGTGACGCCCACATTGGCGCGGCCAGAATCTAACAGCGCATCACCAATGCGTTGGTTCAGCAGTGCAACCGCTTCGTCGCCCGCACAGGCCAACTGCTCTGGACGGTAACGGAACAGCACGCTGGCTAACTGCGGCTTCATCACCAACTCAAGAGAAGGCTGCTCGGTAACATACTGAGCCACTTCCTGAGCCAGCGTCACGCCGTGGTCGATGATTTCGGCATATTGCTTCTGACCCAGAGCTTCCAGACCCATCCACAGTTTCAAAGCGTCGAAACGACGGGTGGTCTGCAAGGATTTGGACACCAGGTTCGGCACGCCCTGCGCTTCATCGAATTCAGAGTTCAGGTAAGCCGCCTGATAACGCATCAGTTCGTAATGACGAGCTTCTTTCAGCAAGAACGCGCCACAGCTGATGGTCTGGAAGAACTGCTTGTGGAAGTCCAGAGTAATGGAATCCACCAGCTCAATGCCGTCCAGATAGTCGCGATACTTCTCGGACAGCAACAGCGCGCCGCCCCAGGCTGCATCGACGTGAACCCAGATCTGCTGCTCGGCAGCCAGCTCGGCAATAGCACGCAGCGGATCGATAGCGCCCGCATCGGTGGTACCTGCGGTCGCCACGATAGCCAGAACCTGTTCGCCGTTGGCTTTCGCCTGCGCCAGCTTGTCGCGCAAATCGTTAAGATCCATGCGCGCAAACTCATCGGTTTTCACTAAGGTCACGGACTGATAGCCCAGACCCAGCAGCGCCATGTTTTTCTGCACGGAGAAGTGGGCATTCTCAGAACAGAAGACTTTGATTTTACGCAGATTGCCGACTAAACCATCCTGCTGGATGGAGTGGCCCTGACGAGCGAAGAAGGCGTCGCGCGCCAACATCAGGCCCATCAGGTTACTTTGGGTGCCGCCGCTGGTGAATACACCGGCGTCGCCAGCCTGATAACCGACTTGGGTACGCAGCCATTCGATCAGCTTCATCTCAATGATGGTGGCTGACGGGCTTTGGTCCCAAGAGTCCATGCTCTGGTTGGTGGCGTTAATCAACACTTCCGCAGCTTGGCTAACCACCAGACTTGGACAATGCAAATGCGCCACGCACTGTGGGTGATGCACGGACAGACTGTCTTTTAAGAAATACTCGATCGCACGTTCAATCGCAGCCTGATTGCCAAGGCCTTCAGGGTTGAAATCCAGCGTGATGCGTTCACGTAGTTCAGCGACCGTTTTGCCCTGATACATTTCAGGCTGCTGTAGCCACTGCACCACGGCCGCGCTGCTCTGCGCGATGGCCTGCTGGTAAGCCTCGGTGCTCTGCACCGAGGACGCCAGAATTGGGTTTAACTTGGACATTGTGTTCAACTGCTCCATTTAGACAGGCTTGATGCCAGCGGCTAACAAGGCCTGTTCAAATTTATCCAAGAATACGCCCAGCTCTTCGTTAGTGATCAACAGAGAAGGCAACAGGCGCAGAACGCAACCGTTACGGCCGCCGCGTTCCAGAATCAAGCCTGCTTCGAAACATTTTTTCTGGAGCAATGCGGACAACTGTCCGTCAGCAGGGTAGCAACCCATGTGGTCCTGAGGCTCGTTTGGCTTAACAATTTCGATACCCATCATCAGGCCCAGACCACGAACGTGACCAATCACCGGGTAGCGTTTTTGCATTTCGGCCAATCTTTCTTTCAGCCATTCGCCCTGCGCAGCCACTTTGTCAGCCACTTTCTGGTCTTTGAGGATCTTCAGCGTGGTCAGGCCGGTAGCCATCGCCAGCTGGTTGCCGCGGAAAGTCCCGGTATGGTGGCCCGGCTCCCATGCATCAAACTGCTTCTTGATACCCAGAACGGCTAATGGCAGACCGCCGCCCACGGCTTTCGACATCACGATGATGTCTGGCTCAATGCCAGCGTGTTCGAAGGCGAAGAACTTACCGGTACGGGCAAAGCCAGCCTGAACTTCGTCGAGGATCAGCAGAATGCCGTGCTCTTGCGTCACTTTGCGAATGCGCTGCAACCAATCAACCGGAGCCGGGTTAACCCCACCCTCGCCTTGAACAGCTTCCAGAATGACCGCCGCAGGTTTGCGCACGCCACTCTCAACGTCATTGATCAGGTTTTCGAAGTAGTAAGTTAATGCTTTAACGCCAGCATCGCCGCCGATACCCAGCGGGCAGCGGTACAGGTGCGGGTAAGGCATAAACTGAACTTCTGGCATCATGCCGTTAACCGCTTCTTTCGGAGACAGGTTACCCGTCACCGCCAGCGCACCGTGGGTCATCCCATGGTAGCCGCCAGAGAAACTGATCACGCCGCTGCGGCCAGTGTGTTTCTTAGCTAACTTCAGCGCAGCTTCAACCGCATCGGCACCCGATGGGCCAGTGAACTGCAGGCAGTACTCTTTACCCTCTCCCGGCAACAGCGACAGCAGGTATTCTGAGAACTGATCTTTCAACGGCGTCGTCAGATCGAGAGTATGTAACGGCAAGCCGCTGGTAATGACATTTTGTATGCTTTGCAACACATCCGGATGGTTATGTCCTAAGGCTAGCGTTCCCGCGCCAGCAAGGCAGTCAAGATATTGATTATTCTCAACATCGGTGATCCAAACCCCTAGGGCCTTCGCAATTGCAAACGGCAATTTGCGTGGATAGCTCCTAACATTCGATTCAAATTCAGCTTGTCTCGCTAAATAGGCTTCATTGTTTCCGTTTAATGAATTCGCACCAAAATTATCAATACGGACTTTATCCGTCATCATATCTCTCCTACAACTGGGGGTTATCGCTAACGCCAAAGTTGAATAAATGAATAAAAAATCAATCACAGTGTGTAAAACGCGGCCAATATATGGCTTTTTACTCCTCGGCTCAATAATTTATTTTGTTAAGGTTTGTTTATAATTTTTATCATAGGAATCAATAAATTGGCCGTTAATTGACCATGTTAAATCTGATAACGCGCTGAGGCGTCCATCCAACGGCTATAAAAAGGCATTTCAATCAGCAAGATGGCGGCCTTAAAGGGTTTATAACTCAGGGATTAAAATGGGGATTTGAGAGGAAAAGCGGGAGAAAAAAGCACAAAAAAGCATCTTTTGTAGCCGGTAGGGCGTACCGGCTAAGTGATGAGAGATTAACCTCGAGGTCCCTGTGGCGGAAGTGGCTGATGATTATCATCGCGACGGTCGTCAGGATGCGGCCTGCCGTGGTCATAGGGCTGGCCGTGTTGATAGTGAACAGGTCTTGGCGGCGGGGGCGGTGCTGGCTGCCAACGGTCGCCGCGCCAGTACATCCCGCGATTGTTACGCTCGCCGACATAATGCCCCTGATGAGCATGCCACCACTGAGGCGCTCGCCAGTCGTAGCCGTCCCAGTAGTATCCACGATGGTCTTGGTCGCCAATGTGCAGCGTCACCCCCGGCGTGTTGATATCAACCACCACGTTGGCCTGCGCAACCACGGGTAAGGCCAGTACACAGCATAAGAGTAAGAATGATTTATTCATGGTATCCGCCTTATTAGTTTGCGTCGTGCTCAGGGCAAAACTTATAACAAGGGGAATAAATGAGGCTATCGGATAACAGGAGTTTTGCGGTTAACTTTCTTCTTGCTTACTCAATTAAAACAAATGTATCTCACGGGAAATAAATCATTAAATCGCCCATGGATAACTCGACAAATATTATAGTGGCCTTAACAGATCTTAACGTTAGCCTGACAACAATCTGATGACTATCTATTTATACTGAGAGCGTTTATTCAGATAAAGGATATTTCCATGCGTAGAATATTAGCTTTCGTTGGCATCACTCTGGTTGTCATAAGCCTGAGCGGCTGCATCTTCCCCGGCCCTTACGACCACGGCGGCTACCATGGTGGTTATCATCGCGGTTACTACGGGCATCCTTATTAGTAGTATTTTTTATTAGGTCATTACTCACTGGCATGAGTAATAAACACAATAATTATTTTTCATCAAGGGACTTCGGTCCCTTTTTGTTTGTTTGATTTTTTATTTCTTCAGACCAGCAAACAAATTTAAATAAACGATCAAGGCCGATGAAATTAATCTATCAGACTATTCCTGAAGGCTAAAGCCTCTTAACGTTATTTTTTCAAACTCTAATTAAAATCTTTAAAAATGGCAGTCAAGAAAAAGAAGGATGTGGACTTTGACAGGTAAAGCATAAAAAAAAGGCCGCTTTCGCGACCTTTTTGTCCAACTCACTTACTCTTTTGGAGTGGCATTCTCAACCCGGCTTTTCAACTTCTGCCCCGGACGGAAAGTCACCACACGGCGCGCCGTGATAGGAATATCTTCGCCGGTTTTCGGGTTACGTCCCGGACGTTGGTTTTTGTCACGCAGATCGAAATTGCCAAAACCAGACAATTTAACTTGTTCGCCATTCTCCAAAGCGCGACGCACTTCTTCGAAAAACAGTTCGACCAGGTCTTTGGCATCCCGTTTGCTAAGCCCAAGCTTCTCAAACAGGTGTTCTGACATTTCAGCTTTAGTAAGCGCCATAGGTTCAATCCCTCAAGGATGCTTGGAATCGCTGTTTTAGAGCCTCTACGCATTTTGCAACGGTAGCGGCGATCTCCTCTTCTTCCAGTGTACGAGCGGTATCCTGCAATACCAGACTGATGGCCAAGCTTTTATAGCCTTCAGTCACGCCCTTCCCACGGTACACGTCAAATAAGTTTACGCCAACTACCTGATTTGCGCCAACTTTCTTACACTCTGCCAAAATATCGTCTGCGGCAACGTTTTCAGCCACGACAACAGCGATGTCACGACGGTTAGCTGGGAAGCGAGAAACCTCCTTCGCATCAGGCAGCACGCGGTCTGCGACCTTATTCCACAGCATTTCGAACACCACTGTGCGACCGTTCAGATCCAGCTTACGTTCCAGCTCTGGGTGTACTACACCAATAAAACCAATACGTTCGCCGCGTAAATAAATTGCTGCACTCTGTCCTGGATGCAGTGCTGGATTCACTTCAGCTTTAAACTGAACGTCATCCAATTTGCCGGTAAGCTCAAGAATCGCTTCAAGATCACCTTTCAAATCGTAGTAGTCAACCGCCTGACGCGCCAGATCCCAATGCTCTTCATTTTTGTTACCTGCGATCACACCAGACAGCATGACGTCCTGACGGATACCCAAATCAGCTTGTGTATCAGGAACAAAGCGCAGGCCACTTTCAAAAATACGCACGCGGTTCTGCTGGCGATTCTGGTTATAAACCACTGAAGTCAGCAGGCCAGTCCACAGAGAAAGACGCATGGCTGACATTTCTACCGAGATTGGGCTTGGCAGAATCAGGGCTTCTTCGCCCGGATGCAGTAAGTTCTGAATTTTAGGGTCAACGAAGCTGTAGGTGATCGCTTCTTGGAAACCGCGATCCACCAGCAGGTTTTTCACCCGCTTCAGGGACAAATCGGCTTCGCGATGCTTGGTCATTTCTAGATTAGCCTTAACCGGCACGTCAGGAATGTTGTTGTAGCCATACACGCGGGCCACTTCCTCGACCAAATCTTCTTCGATTTGCATATCAAAACGCCAGCTTGGCGCAACCGCCGTCCAGCTTGCGCCGTGATGCTCTACTTTGCAGCCAAGACGAGTCAGGATGTCGGTAACCTGTGTGTCTTCAACGTGATGACCAATCAGGCGATCCAGTTTTTCACGACGCAGCTCAATAGTGGCGGCTTTTGGCAGGTCTTTTTCAGAGGTGACATCGATAACCGGTCCAGCCTGACCACCACAAATCTCCAGCAGTAGCGCAGTGGCGCGCGCCATGGCTTTGAATTGCAGCTGTGGATCAACACCACGCTCGTAGCGATGGGATGCATCAGTATGCAGACCCTGACGGCGGGCGCGGCCGGTGATGGACAGCGGGTTGAAGAAGGCGCTTTCGAGCAGGACGTCCTGCGTCTCTTCGTTTACACCGGAGTGCTCACCACCGAAAATGCCGCCCATGGCTAAGGCTTTCTCGTGGTCAGCAATCACCAGCGTGTCGTCATTCAGCTTGGCTTCGGTGCCATCAAGCAGTGTCAGCGCTTCATCTTTCTTCGCCAGACGCACAACGATGCCGCCCTGAATGCGATTGAGGTCGAAGGCGTGCATTGGCTGGCCAAGTTCCAGCAGCACGTAGTTGGTGATATCAACCACTGGGTCAATGGAACGAATGCCGCAACGACGCAGCTTTTCACGCATCCAAAGTGGCGTAGCGGCTTTAACATTGATGCCTTTAACTACGCGGCCAAGATAGCGCGGGCAGGCTTCGGTTGCCTGCACGTCAATTGGCAGCACGTCGCTGATGGTAGCAGCAACAGGCGACATATCCGGCTCGTTCAGAGCGAGCTGGTTAATCACCGCGACGTCGCGCGCCACGCCGATGATGCCCAGACAGTCGGCACGGTTTGGGGTCACGCTGATTTCAATGGTGTTGTCATCCAGTTTGAGGAATTCACGGATGTCAGTACCGATAGGCGCGTCCAATGGCAGTTCAATGATGCCGTCATGGTCGTCGGAAATGCCCAGTTCGGAGAAGGAGCACAGCATGCCCTCTGAAGGCTCACCGCGCAGTTTGGCGGCTTTGATTTTGAAGTCGCCCGGCAATACCGCGCCGACGGTGGCTACAGCAACTTTCAGACCCTGACGGCAGTTCGGGGCGCCACAAACGATGTCGAGCAGGCGATCGCCGCCGACGTTTACTTTTGTCACGCGCAGTTTATCGGCGTTAGGATGCTGGCCGCACTCGACCACTTCACCCACGACAACGCCGTTAAAGGCACCCGCGACAGGCTCAACGCCGTCGACTTCTAGCCCGGCCATGGTGATCTGGTCGGATAATGCTTCGCTGCTGATGGCTGGGTTTACCCATTCACGCAACCAAAGTTCGCTGAATTTCATGTGATATTCCCGCCTTACTTAAACTGTTTGAGGAAACGCAGATCGTTTTCGAAGAAAGCGCGCAAATCGGTTACGCCATAGCGCAGCATGGTCAGACGCTCCATGCCCATACCGAATGCGAAGCCCGAATAGATTTCTGGATCGATACCTACGTTGCGCAGCACGTTTGGATGCACCATCCCGCAACCCAGTACTTCCAGCCATTTGCCGTTTTTGCCCATGACGTCAACTTCAGCGGAAGGCTCGGTGAATGGGAAGTAAGACGGGCGGAAACGAATCTGCAGATCAGCTTCAAAGAAGTTATTCAGGAAGTCGTGCAGCGTCCCTTTCAGGTTGCTGAAGCTAATGTCTTTATCAACGATCAGCCCTTCCATCTGGTGGAACATCGGGGTGTGAGTCTGGTCGTAGTCGTTACGATATACGCGGCCCGGCGCAATAATGCGGATCGGCGGCTGCTGGCCTTTCATGGTACGAATTTGTACGCCAGAAGTTTGGGTGCGCAGCAGACGGGTAGCGTCGAACCAGAAGGTGTCATGGTCGGCACGCGCCGGGTGGTGGCCTGGAATATTCAAGGCGTCGAAGTTGTGATAGTCATCTTCGATTTCAGGGCCGGTGGCGACCGAAAAACCTAACTCGCCGAAGAAAGTTTCAATACGGTCAATGGTGCGGGTCACTGGGTGTAAACCGCCATTTTCGATACGACGGCCCGGCAGTGAAACGTCGATGGTTTCTTCTGCCAGACGGGCGTTCATCGCCGCTGACTCAAGCTCGTTCTTACGCGCATTCAGCGCTTCCTGGACTTCTTGCTTCGCCTGGTTAATGACTGCACCTGCGGCTGGACGTTCTTCAGCAGGTAATTCGCTCAGCGTTTTCATCTGGAGCGTAAAATGGCCCTTCTTACCCAAATATTCGACGCGCACTGTTTCTAATGCGGCAATATCCTGAGCACTCTCTACGGCGGCCTTGGCACTGGCGACCAGTTCTGCGAGATGTGGCATTGCTTTCCTCTTCTTCTGGCTTATATGGCCGGATGTGAAATAACCGGTAATTTATCAGGGGCGCGCGTTAAGCCCTGAACCTTAGTAAATAAAGAACAGATACAAAAAAGCCTCCACGAGGGAGGCTTAGGCGCTACTTTTCGTTTCTTCTCTTACGCGCGAAAGCCTTCCTGAATCAGGCGCTAAAGTAAAAAAAGAAACGGAAAATAGCAGTGTTCATGCTTGCGTTACCTTGTTGATGCTCAGTTTGCTGGCGTTATTGTCACACTGTGAGATGACAACTTGACTGATTATAAACAAAAAAGAGGGAGCAAGCTCCCTCTTTTTAGCTGACTTACGCCAGAGCTGCTTTCGCTTTTTCTACCAGTGCGCTGAACGCGAACTTATCGAAAACTGCGATATCAGCCAAAATCTTACGGTCAATTTCAATAGAAGCTTTTTTCAAGCCGTTAATGAATTTGCTGTAAGACATGTCGTTCTGACGAGCTGCTGCGTTGATACGCGCGATCCACAGCTGACGGAACTGACGTTTCTTTTGACGACGGTCACGGTAAGCGTATTGACCAGCTTTGATAACAGCCTGGAATGCAACACGATATACGCGCGAACGGGCACCGTAGTAACCTTTCGCCTGCTTTAAAATTTTCTTGTGACGTGCACGTGCAATCACACCACGTTTTACGCGAGCCATATGCTCTCCTGAGTATTATTCTTGATTAAAAAAAGTGTATTTATGCGTACGGCAGACATGCAGAGACCAGACCCAAATCGTTCTTGGATACCAGGCCTTTTGGACGCAAGTGACGTTTACGCTTAGTAGCTTTTTTGGTCAGAATATGACGCAGGTTAGCGTGCTTACGCTTAAAACCACCGTTAGCGGTTTTTTTGAAGCGTTTAGCGGCGCCACGTACTGTTTTGATCTTTGGCATTTTAAATTCCACTTCGCATTGTTAATTACATGAATCAGAAAGGCGAACTAAACCCACGCAGCGCAAGCACTGCGCGGGGGAAGTTACTTGGAAGCCTTACTGTTTCTTCTTAGGTGCGAGCACCATGATCATCTGACGGCCTTCGATCTTCGTAGGGAAGGATTCGACAACGGCCAATTCAGAATCTTCACACAGGTCTTTACGGACGCGGTTAAGCACTTCCATACCGATCTGTTGGTGCGCCATCTCACGCCCACGGAACCGCAGGGTGATTTTGGCTTTATCGCCATCTTCCAGAAAGCGAATCAGGTTGCGTAGTTTGACCTGATAGTCGCCATCATCGGTACCAGGTCGGAATTTGATTTCCTTAACCTGAATAACTTTTTGCTTCTTCTTCTGCTCTTTGGTCGACTTGCTCTTCTCGTAGAGGAATTTGCCGTAATCCATGATTCGACAAACTGGCGGTTCGGCATTCGGACTGATTTCTACTAAATCGACGCCCGCTTCCTCAGCTTTTTCAAGAGCTTCATTCAGACTGACAATACCAATCTGCTCGCCATCGACGCCGGTGAGGCGAACTTCTTGCGCGCGAATCTCTTTGTTAATGCGATTAGGACGCGCCGGTTGAACTCGTTTTCCGCCTTTAATACTTTATTCCTCCAGTTGATGAAGACTTCTGCTGCGGATTTCCGCCAGCAGTTTGTCAACGACTTCGCTAACGTCCATGCTTCCCAAGTCTTTTCCGCGGCGGGTACGAACGGCAACTTTGCCTGCTTCGACCTCTTTATCGCCACAAACCAACATATAAGGGACACGGCGTAGCGTGTGTTCGCGAATTTTAAAGCCAATCTTCTCATTTCTCAAGTCGGCTTTAACGCGAATGCCTGCATCTTGCAGTTTTTTAGTTAATTCTTCGACATAGGCAGCTTGTGTATCGGTAATATTCATTACCACAACCTGAACCGGAGCAATCCACGTTGGGAAGAAACCTGCATACTCTTCGGTAAGAATACCGATGAAGCGTTCCATAGAGCCCAAAATTGCTCGGTGAATCATTACTGGCACTTGACGGTCGTTGCTTTCGCCGATGTAAGACGCGTTCAAGCGACCCGGTAATGAAAAGTCGAGTTGCACGGTACCACACTGCCACGCACGATCCAAACAATCATGCAAGGTGAATTCAATTTTCGGACCATAAAACGCGCCTTCGCCCGGTTGATATTCGAATTCAATCTTGTTTTCAGTCAGTGCAGCAGCCAAGTCATCCTCGGCTTTAGTCCACATTTCGTCAGTACCGATGCGCTTCTCAGGACGGGTGGAAAGTTTCACCACAATCTTTTCGAAACCAAAAGTGCTGTACATGTCGTAAACCATGCGAATACAGCTGTTTACTTCGTCACGGACCTGCTCTTCAGTACAGAAGATGTGCGCATCATCCTGAGTAAAGCCACGAACGCGCATCAGGCCGTGCAATGCGCCAGATGGCTCATTACGGTGACAGCTACCGAACTCAGCCATACGCAATGGCAGGTCGCGGTAAGATTTCAAACCTTGGTTGAAGATCTGCACGTGGCCCGGGCAGTTCATCGGTTTGATGCAATACTCACGGTTCTCGGAAGAGGTGGTGAACATCGCGTCTTTATAGTTATCCCAGTGACCTGTTTTTTCCCACAGTACGCGGTCCATCATGAATGGACCTTTGACTTCCTGATAGTCGTAAGACTTCAGTTTCATGCGCACGAAGGCTTCCAGCTCGCGAAAGATAGTCCAACCGTCGTTGTGCCAGAACACCATGCCTGGCGCTTCTTCCTGCATGTGGTACAGGTCAAGCTGCTTACCAATTTTACGGTGGTCGCGTTTGCTGGCTTCTTCAAGGCGTTGCAGATAAGCATTTAACTGCTTCTTCTCAGCCCACGCGGTGCCGTAGATGCGTTGCAGCATTTTGTTTTTGCTGTCGCCACGCCAGTAAGCACCGGAGGTTTTCTGCAGTTTGAAGTGATGGCAGAAACGCATATTTGGCACGTGCGGACCGCGGCACATGTCGACGTATTCTTCATGGTGATACAAGCCTGGCTGATCATCATGACTGATGTTCTCATCCAGAATTGCCACTTTGTATTGCTCGCCACGGCTTGCAAAAGTATCGCGCGCTTCCTGCCAGCTGACTTTCTTTTTAATTACGTCGTAATTCTTTTCAGCCAACTCGTGCATACGCTTTTCAAGCAGATCGAGGTCTTCCTGAGTCAGCGTGCGATCGATATCAACGTCGTAATAGAAACCGTTGTCGATAACTGGACCAATGGCCATTTTGGTGTTCGGCCACAATTGTTTGATTGCGTGACCTAACAAATGCGCACAGGAGTGACGCAGGATTTCCAAACCGGCTTCGTCTTTGGCAGTGATGATCGCTAACTGTGCGTCCTGAGTAATGAGATCCGTTGCATCAACCAATTCGCCATTTACGCGGCCAGCGATACAGGCTTTCGCCAGACCTGGACCGATATCAAGGGCGACATCAAGGGGAGAAACGGGAGCATCAAACGAACGCTGACTTCCGTCAGGAAGAGTAATAACTGGCATGTTAATTCCTTATCTACAGTGGTGCCCCACACGACAGAGCACATATAGAAAATATTTGGGTTTAAATTCATTTAGTTAGTTACGCTATTCAGCTCTACTTTGCCGAATACATGCACCTGTAAGGCCCCGACTTCATTGCCTCAAGATGCGACGTAAAAAACGCCAGCCAGTGTAACATTCGTAAAGCGCAGTTTTCCAGCAACCTTGGTTGCTTAATGGTGCTATTTTTCGTGTAATTATCTGCACAGCACTCATATTGAAAGGATGTTGAAAATGGATGGAAAATCATGACCGAAATTGCCCAATTATTTAAAGCCGTCGGACTGGGCTTAGTGATTCTGTTGCCGCTGGCTAACCCCCTGACCACTGTCGCGCTGCTGCTAGGTCTGTCGGGCAATATGACCACGCAGGAGCGCAACCAGCAGTCGCTGATGGCCTCCGTTTACGTGTTCGCCATTATGACCGTGGCGTTTTATGCCGGCCAGTTGGTGATGAATACCTTCGGGATTTCCATTCCGGGGCTGCGTATCGCCGGGGGGCTGATTGTCGCCTTTATCGGTTTTCGCATGCTATTTCCTCAGCCACACGCTGAAGAGAAGACCATGGTGGAGAATAAAACCGAGGAGATGAAGAAGCAGGACTCGCCAAACATCGCCTTTGTACCGCTCGCCATGCCAAGCACCGCCGGGCCGGGGACCATTGCGATGATCATCAGCAGCGCCTCTGCCATCAAAGACGGCGTGGATTTCCCTGAGTGGGTGATTGCCGTTGCGCCAGTGCTGACCTTCTTCCTCATCGGCCTGATCCTGTGGCTCTGTTTAAGAAGCTCTGGGGCGATTATGCGTCTGGTGGGGAAAAGCGGGATTGAAGCGATTTCGCGTCTGATGGGGTTCTTGCTGGTGTGTATGGGCGTTCAGTTTGGCATTAACGGCATTCTGGAGATTATTTCACACTACCCGCCAGCAGCCTGATTGCGCTGCTGACGGATAGAATGAACAGTGCTTATCTCATGGCCAGATAAGCGTTGTTCACTTTCCACAGGTAGCGAGGGGCCTGCGGAGCCGGGTGTTTTTGCTGCACGTGTTCATAGAACTGTTGTGGCGTCATCTGATTAATCTTGGCTACAGCGTAAGTTCTGTCGCTGGAGAAGGTTCTCAGTAGTGCCCCTGCACCGTTTACATAAGCCACTGTTGTTGCATAACGCCGCGTTTGTGGGTCGCTGATACCCGCCAACTGTTGCTGCAACATGCTTAGGTAAGCTGTACCTAAATCGATATTCACCGCGGGATCTTTCAACTCATGGGTGCTGGGTTGCCCGTAGCGCCCTTTCATCCGGTAAGCATCACGTCCTGCCGTCGATGCTTTTAACTGCATCAGGCCAATCGCGTTAGACTTACTGACCACCGTCGGATTAAAACCTGACTCAACCTGAATAATCGCCTTTACCAATGTTTCATCAACACCATAGGTATTTGCTGCTTGGTGTATCACGCTGCCGTAAGGTCCTTGGTGCATCATGGACGTATCCGGTAATGCGGCCGGCGGATTCAGAAAGTGAGTCCGTTGTACCGGCGTTTCTTTAGCGCAACCCGCTAATAAAAGCGCGGCCATCAAATAAAGAATGTTTGGTTTCACGTTATGCCTCTCGCGACTTTGACGAAAGCCAGCATATACATCTTCTTCGTACACCTGAATATATTTTTAGTCTATGCTGAATAATGTGCTGTTAAACAAAGGTATTAGGAAAGAGTCGATAAGATAATTCTGCTTATATATGCACTATTAGCGTCACTAATTCCTAATTTCATATTCTCTTTGTGACAAACAGATGAAGCAGATCACGCGTATTTACTTCACAACCTGATTTTGCTGTGGGCCAGATCGGGTTTTTCAAGTGAGAAAGACGCTAACTTAATGAATAATCAGGCCAGTCAGAAGGGGTGATTCCATGTGGCAAGCCGTTAATCGTTTGTTAAGTGAACATCTTGGTAGCGCCGAAATCCGTGAACGGGTTGAGCTTCCCGGGGGTGAAATCCACCCAGCGTGGCGACTCAGTTATGGAGACAGGGATATCTTCGTGAAGTGTAATTCACGCGAGATGCTGCCCATTTTTGCCGCCGAGGCTGACCAGCTCGCCCTACTCGCTCGCAGTAAAACGGTGAAAGTGCCTGAAGTGTATGGCGTTGGCAGTGACCGTGATTACAGCTTCCTCTTACTTGAATATCTCCCTCTTAAACCCCTGGATCAGCACAGTGCTTACCTGCTAGGCCAGCAGCTGTCGGCCCTGCACCAGTGGAGCGAACAACTCCAGTTCGGGCTTGATTTTGATAACGAACTGGCAACACTGCCCCAGCCCAATAGCTGGCAAAAACGCTGGTCGAGCTTCTTTGCCGAGCAGAGAATTGGCTGGCAGTTACAGCTAGCCGCCGAGAAAGGCATGGTGTTTGGCAATATCGAAGACATCACGGAAAAGGTTCGCGCCCGGCTGCATAACCACCAGCCGCAGCCCTCTTTGCTGCACGGCGACCTGTGGCCGCACAACTGCGCTTTATCCGAGGGTGGCCCGGTAATTTTCGACCCGGCCTGCTACTGGGGAGATCGCGAATGCGATTTCGCCATGCTGCCTTTATATCCCAATGTCCCCAGCTATATTTACGATGGATATCAAAGCCGTACTCCCCTTCCCGACGATTTCACCCTTCGCCAGCCGGTTTACCAATTATATTATCTGCTCAATCGCAGTAATCTTTTTGGCGGTCAACATCTGGTGGTGGCGCAACGGGCAATTGAACGATTAATGCAGAGCGACGGGGCATAATAAAAGAGCCTGAATCTATTACAGATTCAGGCTCAATGTTCGCCGCTTAATAATGATTTGGCGAAGCGTTTATCAGGCCAGTAAACCTAATAATTTAAGAATGAAATAGGCAATCACCGCCAGAATAATAGGCAGGATATACAGCGGGAAATATTGCACAAAAATAGTGTGTCGCGGTAAGACGATACGCTCTTCGATTTGCTGCTTGGTGCGCCCTTCGCCCTCTTTCGCCTGCTCCAAAATCAGCTGATCCTGAATGCCTTCGCGGATATGTTTAACCTGGCGTGACATGCGCGCACCTGAAGCCTGTAGCGCCAGACCGACAAAAATCAGCCAGTAGATAATAAAGAACACGATGTTAGCCGTGGTGAGGCCCTGCCCGAGCACCGGAACCGGCGAGTTGTACCAAAACATATCCAAGAACGAGGTGTTGAAACGCACCATATCGACCATGACATGGACGAAATCCAACATCACCGCGTTAATCCCCTGCTGGGCTTTACTGTGCTCATAGACAAAGTTCAGCAATGAAATGATGGTCGACAGTAATGCGGGAATGAAAACCACCCAACCCAAGATCCGCTTTAGTACGGCAACGCGCCCGGCCTGTTGATACGTCATGAATTCCCCTTGTGAAGACGTCTCAGATATCGACTAAGTCTACCCGCAGATTAGGAATGTCGCCCACTGTTTTAATGGCTTAGACACAAAGTCAGACAATATTTCCGTTTGCCGGGCGCGATGTATCTGACTTCTGCCCTGAGCCAACGAGTGATAGAGTGGCGAAAACCTCAACCATGGAGAGAAAAACAATGGCGTACTCGCGTCCTATTGCTGCGGCAATATTTGATATGGATGGTCTGCTGATCGACTCTGAACCCCTGTGGACACAGGCCGAGCTGGATATTTTTGGCGATTTGGGATTAGACCTATCGCAGCGCCATTTGCTGCCTGACACGCTGGGTTTGCGCATCGATCAGGTAGTGCGGATGTGGTATCAGGCCATGCCTTGGCAGGGGCCGACGCAGGAGGAAGTGACGCAGCGCGTGATTGCTCGCGCCATCGAACTGGTGGAACAGACCCGCCCGCTGCTGCCCGGCGTCACCCACGCCTTAGAGTTGTGCCGCGATCAGGGGCTGAAAATTGGTTTAGCTTCGGCTTCTCCGCTGCACATGCTGGATAAAGTGCTCGAGATGTTTAACCTCACCGGCTACTTCCAAATCCGCGCCTCCGCCGAGCACCTGCCTTACAGCAAGCCTCACCCTGAAGTCTATATTCAGGCAGCCGGCCAGTTGCAGGTTGACCCGCTGAACTGCGTCACGCTGGAAGACTCCTTTAATGGCATGATTGCCACTAAGGCCGCCCGCATGCGATCCATCGTGGTGCCGGACCATGAGTTCAGTGAAGACCCGCGCTGGGCGCTGGCTGACATTAAACTCTCCTCCCTTGAGCAGCTGCGCGCCGAGCATATTCGCTAAACATTATAGTTTTACAGAAAGTCCGCGCGCTTGGGTGAAAAGGTGTCAATCAGCACACTGCCTTGCTCAAGCGCCACCACGCCGTGCATCTCGTGCTTCACCGCCCGGTACGCATCCCCGACGCCCAGGATCTTCTTCTCGCCTTCTATCTCCACTTCAAAGCTGCCCGCGGCCACATAAGCAATCTGGTCGTGAATATCATGCTTGTGCGCCACGCCAATCGCCCCTTTATCAAAGTGCACCGCGACCATCATCAGGTCATCGCTCCAGGTCATGATTTTGCGTTTCACGCCGTGCCCAAGCTCTTCCCATGGGGTTTCTTCATCTATAAAGAACGTTTTCATCGCAGCGCCTTTTGGTAGGAATTAAAGAGGGAAAGCGAGCCTTAACGGCTCAAACCTGAAAATCATTCTACTCGCCCTTCTCTAAGGCTCGAGGATCAGTTTCGATAATCTTGACCTCCCTCATAAAATAAATAAAACATCATTTCATTTTTATTGAATTCATATGCCAATGACTTTATGCTGCACAGACCAAGGACGAGCCGGCGGTTTGATCTTTGTGGTGATGTCACTGCCACGCGTCACCTCAGTCAGCGCCGACAACTCCTTCCTTCATTGCACTTACCACGCACGAGAGGCACCGACATGCAAGTCCGTCAAAGCATCCATAGCGACCACGCCAAACAGCTCGACACCGCGGGATTACGTCGCGAATTTCTGATTGAGAAAATCTTCGAAAAAAACAACTACACCATGACGTACAGCCATATCGACCGCATTATCGTCGGCGGCGTGATGCCGATTGATGCCAAGGTGTCGGTGGGTGACGAAGTGGGCAAGCAGCTTGGCGTGAGCTATTTCCTTGAGCGCCGTGAATTGGGGGTGATCAATATTGGCGGGCCGGGCCTGATAGCTGTCGATGGCACCACCTATGAGATTGGCAATGAAGAAGCCCTGTATGTCGGCAAAGGGGCGCGAAACGTTGAGTTCAGCAGCCTCGACCCGGCCAAGCCCGCCAAGTTCTACTACAACAGCGCGCCGGCCCACACCACCTTCCCGAACAAGAAAATCACGCTGGCCGAGGCTTCTCCGCAGACCATCGGCGACCCAGCCACCAGCAACCGTCGCACCATTAACAAGTTTATCGTTCCTGACGTGCTGGAAACCTGCCAGCTGACCATGGGCCTGACCAAGCTTGAGCAAGGTAGCCTGTGGAACACCATGCCGTGCCACACCCACGAGCGCCGGATGGAAGTCTATTTCTACTTTGATATGGACGAAGAAACTGCCGTATTCCACATGATGGGCCAGCCGCAAGAGACGCGCCATTTGCTGGTTCACAATGAACAGGCCGTGATCTCCCCGAGTTGGTCGATTCACGCCGGGGTAGGCACCAAGCGCTATACCTTTATCTGGGGCATGGTGGGTGAGAATCAGGTGTTTGACGATATGGACCACGTGAAGGTCAGCGAACTGCGCTAATCGGCCAGCAGAGTTATCTTTCGGCCGAGCGCCGTTGTTAAAAGAGAAAAAACTATGATCCTTAATGCATTTGATTTGGCAGGAAAAGTCGCGCTAGTGACCGGCTGTAATACCGGGCTTGGACAGGGTATGGCGATAGGTTTGGCGCAGGCGGGCTGTGATATTGTCGGCGTCAATCTGAGTTCACCCGATGAAACCGCCGAAAAAGTGACGGCGCTGGGCCGCCGTTTTCTGGATCTTCGCGCCGATCTGGGCAGCATCGAGGGTATCCCGGAGCTGATTGAAAAAGCCGTCGGCGAGTTCGGGCATCTGGATATTCTGGTCAACAACGCCGGGATTATTCGCCGCGAAGACGCCATTGAGTTCAGCGAGAAGAACTGGGATGACGTGATGAACGTCAACAGTAAGACGCTGTTCTTTATGTCGCAGGCCGTGGCGCGCCAGTTCATCAAACAGGGCCACGGCGGCAAAATCATTAATATCGCCTCCATGCTCTCTTATCAGGGCGGTATTCGCGTGCCGTCCTACACGGCGTCAAAAAGCGCGGTGATGGGGATCACTCGGCTGATGGCCAATGAGTGGGCCAAGCACGGCATCAACGTGAATGCCATTGCGCCGGGCTATATGGCGACCAACAACACCAAGCAGCTGCGCGCCGACGAAGGTCGCAGTAAAGAGATTCTGGAGCGGATTCCGGCGGGCCGCTGGGGCGTGCCCGAGGATGTCATGGGGCCAGTGGTGTTCTTGGCGTCAAAAGCCTCTGACTATGTGAATGGTTACACGGTGGCGGTTGATGGCGGCTGGCTGGCGCGTTAAGCTCTGAGATCCGCACTAAAAAGACGCCTAAAATGGCGTCTTTTTATTATATATCAAATAGTTGACAATTCGTTACAGGGTAACTCTTCCCTGATTGTGACAGTTTCACTTATACTGGATAAAATAACAGTTATTAAGTTCGGAAGCGTCATGACGGCGGAAGGCCATCTCATATTTTCAATCGCCTGTGCGGTATTCGCCAAAAAAGCGCAGCTCTCCCCCGAGCTGGCGCACGGGGACTGGTGGCATATTATCCCAGCCTCGCTGCTGACGTCACTGCTGCCCGACATTGATCACCCAAAATCACTAATAGGCCAGCGCCTTAAGTGGGTTTCCGCGCCCATTGCCCGCGTCTTTGGGCATCGGGGGTTCACCCATAGCCTGTTGGCGGTGGTCGGCGGCATTTTCCTGATGCGTACCCATTTCCCTCATGATTGGGTGATTCCTATCGACGCCTTCCACGGCATGATTATCGGCTACCTCAGCCATATACTGGCGGACATGCTGACCCCTGCCGGAGTACCTCTGCTGTGGCCCTGCCGCTGGCGTTTTCGCCTGCCGCTGATCAATAGCCAGAAAGGCAACCAGCTGGAGCGCACATTATGTTTACTCTTGGTGGGCTTCACCCTGTTCTGGCCCGACTGGACGCCCATTATTGGTGCAATCAAGCCGGAGTCATTTAGCAAATTATTGAACCTGATCACCTAAAAATGCGCAGAAAACAACCGCAAAAGGCATATTTAAGCCGTTTTTAGCTCATAAAGTTATAAAGCATTCTTTTTGGATATAAATCCCCCTCCAAATGAACTGTTATTCTATGCCTCAACGCTATGGGATGGTGCATTCCCCGCATTGGGGACATCAAAAAGCAAAACATAATTAGAAATTTGGAGATCTGGGTATGAATCTTCCGCTCGTGATTAACGTGGTGGTCTTCGTCGCCCTCCTTCTACTTTTGGCGCAAACCCGCCACAAGCAGTGGAGTCTGGCAAAAAAAGTACTGGTCGGTTTGGTGATCGGTGTGGTGTTTGGTCTGGCATTGCAGCTGATTTACGGCTCTGACAACCCAGTACTGAAAACCTCTATTACCTGGTTCAATATCGTCGGGAATGGTTATGTGCAGCTGCTGCAAATGATCGTTATGCCGCTGGTATTTGTGTCCATTCTGAGTGCGGTTGCCAAGCTGCATAACGCCTCTTCACTGGGTAAAATCAGCTTCCTGACTATCGGCACGCTGCTGTTCACCACGCTTATCGCAGCCTTGGTAGGTGTGTTTGTCACCGGCCTGTTCGGCCTGACCGCGGACGGTCTGGTGCAGGGTGCTCAAGAAACGGCTCGTCTCTCTGCGCTGCAAAGCAACTATGTGGGTAAAGTCGCTGACTTGACCATGCCGCAGCTGATCCTGTCCTTCATTCCGAAAAACCCGTTTGCCGATTTAACTGGCGCAAGCCCGACGTCGATCATCAGCGTGGTTATCTTCGCTGCCTTCGTTGGCGTTGCTGCCCTGCAACTGGTTAAAGATGACCAAGAGAAAGGCCCGCGCGTGCTGGCGTTCATCGACACTCTGCAAGCCTGGGTGATGAAACTGGTTCGTCTGGTGATGAAGCTGACTCCATACGGCGTGCTGGCCCTGATGACCAAAGTGGTTGCCGGCTCTAACGTGCAGGATATCGTCAAGCTGGGTAGCTTCGTGGTGGCCTCCTACTTGGGTCTGGCCATCATGTTTGTGGTTCACGCGGTGCTGCTCTCTTTCACCGGCATTAACCCAGCGAAATTCTTCCGCAAAGTATGGCCGGTGCTGACGTTTGCCTTCACCAGCCGTTCTAGCGCTGCTTCTATTCCGCTGAGCGTTGAAGCGCAAACGCGTCGTCTGGGTATTCCTGAATCAATCGCCAGCTTCGCGGCGTCCTTTGGTGCCACCATTGGTCAAAACGGCTGTGCGGGTCTGTATCCGACCATGCTCGCGGTGATGGTTGCGCCAACCGTGGGCATTAACCCGTTTGACCCAATGTGGATCGCAACTCTCGTCGGTATCGTGACCCTCAGCTCTGCCGGTGTTGCCGGTGTGGGCGGCGGTGCAACCTTCGCGGCGCTGATCGTGCTGCCTGCGATGGGCCTGCCGGTAACGCTGGTTGCCCTGCTGATTTCAGTCGAACCGTTGATTGATATGGGTCGTACCGCGCTGAACGTCAGCGGTTCAATGACTGCCGGTACCATCACCAGCCAGTTGCTGCGCCAGACTGATAAGTCCGTATTGGACGCCGATGAGAACGCCGAACTGGCTCATCGCTAATTCAGTATTGACCCACTAGCCCCATAAAAAAGGCCGCGACGGATAACGTTGCGGCCTTTTGTATTTCAGACACTTAGTGCTTAAAACGCGGTTTCCAGCGCATCCGTGACGCAGTAGTTGTCATCCACCAGCGGCAGGTAGCGCCATTTATCAAAGGCGGTGCATGGATGGGAAATGCCACACCCGACCCAATCTCCCGGCTGGAGCTTCTCATCCTCCGGCAGCAGCAGATAGGCATGCTGGTCGTTCACGTCACTGATAGTCAAATGGCTGGCCGCGCGCGGCTCGCTGCCGTCGGCATTGCGGATCCACAGCGGGTTTGGCAAGTCTTGGTCGAAAGGCACGTCACGACGGCCAAAATCCACAAAAGCCAGTCCCGGCTCGGGGCGAGACAGCACCCTGCCCCAGATTTCCAATGACGCTTCGAAATGGTGGGTTGCGCCCGGTTGGGCAAAAGGCGCAATGCGCGAATAAAGGCCGCTGTCGTGTGCCATGTAGGCACCCGAGCGGATCAGCGGCGTGACCGCCAGAGGCAAGCTTGCCGCCGTGAAGCAGGCCGTCACCACGTCAAACCACGCCCCGCCCCCCGCGCTAAGAATAATGTTGTCACTGGCGAACAGCTGCTTGTCGGCCAACCGCGCCGCCGTGGCGATCATCATTTCGCAATAGGCTTTCACTCGCGCAATGCCCGCCGCGTCGCGCCCTGCGCCCAGTGCGCCTTCATACCCCGCCACGCCGACCAGCCGCAGTTGGCTGCTGGCAGCAATGGCTTCGGCGATGCTAACTGCCTCCTCCTGCGACCGACAGCCGGTACGGCCGCCGCTGACCGACATCTCCAGCAGCACGGAGATCTGGCTGTCACCCAGATTCTGCTCCAGCAGCTTCACGCCCTGCAGCGAATCGACATAACAGAGGAAGCCGTGGTCGGGGTGATCTTTCTGCCACTGGCCGATCCAGCGGATCCCCGCCGGGTCCACCAGCTCATTGGCTAGAAACACGTTGCGAATACCGAACTGGCGCAGTGCGCGCACCTGAGCCGGGGTCGCCGCACCCAGTCCCCAAGCGCCACCTTCACTAATGGCGCGGCGAAGCACGCCCGGCGACATCGAGGTTTTGCCGTGCGCCGCCAGCATCACGCCATTCTCACGGCAGAACGCCGCCAGCTGGCGCAAGTTATTTTCTAACGCCGACTGCTTCATGATCATCAGTGGCGAAAAGACCTTATCGCTACTCAGTACCGCCGTGCCCTGTGGCAGAGGGGCATCACCCGCGCCCGCCACCGATTTAAAACGCGGCGCGGCCTGCTGTGGGTCTAGCAGGCCATCGGCCCGCAATGGAAATTGAACAGACATGCTTCCTCCGATTAGTGCTCAAGCACGCGGGATAAGAATTGCTGGGTACGCTGATTCTGCGGATTAACAAAAATCTGCTCCGGGGTGCCCTGCTCGGCAATCACGCCTTGGTCCATAAACACCACGCGGTCGGCGGTTTTACGCGCAAAGCCCATCTCATGGGTCACCACCACCATGGTCATGCCCTCGCGGGCCAGACTGCGCATCACTTCCATGACTTCGCCCACCAGCTCCGGGTCGAGTGCCGACGTGGCTTCATCAAAGAACATGATTTTGGGTTCGACCGCCAGCGCACGGGCGATCGCCACGCGCTGCTGCTGGCCGCCGGAGAGCTGGGCCGGATAATGGTGTGAACGCTCGGACAGACCGACGCGCGCCAGCGCCGCCATGCCGCGCTTGTTGGCTTCGGCCACGGAGAGCTTTTGCGCCTTAATCAGCGCCAGCGTGACATTGCCGAGTGCGGTTTTGTGCGGGAACAGGTTGAATTGCTGGAACACCATGCCGACGTGGCCGCAGATCTCGCGGGAGCGCTTCTTGTCATGCAATGGCACATTGTTGACCCAGATTTCGCCACCGTCGGCGGTTTCCAGACCACTCATGATGCGCAGCACGGTACTTTTTCCGGAGCCAGAAGCACCAATCAGCACCAGCACCTCGCCCAGTGAGACGTCCAGACTGATCTCTTTCAGCACTTGGGTTGAGCCGAAGGATTTCGTCACATTATTCAGCATAATGGCGGGTTTACTCATGATAACTGACTCCTGGTTTGATGATGTTGAACCCAACGGGAAAGCGGGAAACAAACCGCGAAATAGAGCAAGGAAACAAGGCCGTAAATCACCACCGGCTGGCCGACGCGGTCAACAATCGCCTGACCTTGGTGCATCAACTCGGACATGCCAATCATGCTGACAATCGACGTATCTTTAATCAGAGAAAGATATTGGCCGACGAGCGGCGGCAGCACGATGCCACGGGTTTGTGGCAGAACCACGCTCATAAAGGTTTGGCGTTTTGACAGACCAAGGATCCATGAGACTTCCCACTGGCCTTTCGGCACGGCTTCAATCCCGCCGCGAAACACTTCGGCGATATAAGCCCCTTGGTAAATACTCAGGCCCAGAATGCCCGCCGCAAACAGGTTGATGTCATAGCCGAAGTAGGCCACGCCGAAATAGATAAACATCAGGGTTATCAGCACCGGCGTGCCGCGAAACAGCTCGGTATAGAGCACGGCGATCTGCTTGGCTATCGGCAGATTACTGGTGCGCAATACCGCCGCCAGCAGGCCGAGCAAGGTGCTGCCGATAATAGCCGCCACCGAGAGCAGTAAGGTGATCCCCAAGCCTTGCAGCAGAATGGGCAAAGAACTGGTGATTAAATCACTCATGAGGTTTTCCCTCCTTTCGCGGTGTGGGTCAGCCATTTCAGTGGCTGCCGCCATGTGGCTCTTTTACTCGAGGTCACCAGCGCCGGATGGAATAACTTCCGCCCCGCCACACTCCCCAGCCACGAGAAGATATTGCTAAACAGCAGATAGATGACCGTCACGATGCTGAAGGTCTGGATATAGAGCAACGTGCGGGCGTTAATCACCGTGGCCGTGCCGGTCAGTTCCGGCAGCGCGATGGCCGACAGCAGCGAAGTACCCAGCAGCAGCTGGATCAGGTTGTTAATGATGGCTGGCCATACTGCCCGCGCGGCCTGGGGCAGCACCACGCTGATAAACACCTGACTTTTCGGAACGCCCAGCACCCACGCGGCCTCTAGCTGGCCTTTCGGCACTGACTGAATACCCGCACGGAAGGTTTCTGACAGATAAGCTCCGACGTTAATCCCCAGCGCCAACACGCCTGCGGTGAAGGCACTCATGGTGATGCCCATGGAAGGCAGGCCGAAGAAAATGATGAATATCTGCAACAACACCGGCGTGTTACGGATAAATTCGACATAGCAGTGGCTTATCCAGCGCACCACCGCCAGACGGGATGACTTCGCCAACGCCGAGATAAGGCCCAACGATAAGGCCAGCGCAAAGGCGAGAATAGTGACTTGCAGGGTCAGCCACGCGGCGGAAAGAAACGTATCGCCATAGCGCCACAGGGTTAGCCATTGATAACTCATGGTCCTACTCCTTCGAGTGGCGCGGCATCAACTGCCGCGCCCTTTACTATCAATATTGTGGATTCAGCGGGTAGCGAGGTTTGCTGCCAAACCATTTCTGATACAGCGTGGCGTTGTCGCCAGAGGCATTAATCTCGAAGAGGAACTCATTCAAATAGTTAGCCCACACCTGATCGCCCTGTTTCACGGCAAAGGCGTTGTACTCAAGAGGCACCAGCGCCTCATTGGTCACGGCCAATGTAGGGTCGAGCTTGGCCTGATACGCCAGGAAGTTGTTATCTTCAATCATGGCGTCGGCCTGACCCTGTTTCACCGCCAGAATGGCAGCCTGCGAGGAGTCATATTCCTGAATATTGACTTTAATACCCAAGTTACGCACTTCATCGCCGTTGGTTGAGCCTTTCACCGTGGCAATGGTTTTACCCGCCATATCGTGGGCAGATTGAATACCGCTATTTTTGCGCACCAACATCGCCTCGCTCGCCACCACGTAAGGGTTGGTGAAGGTAATTTCTTTAGCGCGATCAAGATTGCGCGTGAAGTTACAGAACACCACGTCGACTTTATTGGTTTGCAGGTTTGGAATTCGGTTGGCGCTGGTGGTATTGACCATTTCCAGCTTAACGCCCATCTCTTTGGCGAGGGCTTTGGCTAAATCAACGTCATAGCCGTCCGGGTTATTATCTTTATCGTAAAAACCGAATGGCGCGAAACTCAGGCAGTCGCCAACGCGCAGCGTGCCGCGCTGAAGCACGGTTTGCAGGGCAGATTGCGGCGCAGCGCCGGCTGCTTTTTTATCGTCGGTCGGCGTACAGCCTGCCAGAATGAGCAATGCCAAGGTGGTGGCAGCGGCTTTGACACTTACTTTCAGCGATGTTGTATTCATTTTTTCTCTCTTTATGTAAATGGAGACTGATATGAAAAATAATTTCACAGAAAAATGAAAAGCAGGTGAGAATAAATACTGTCCCGGTGCGGTCGTAGTATTAAATAAATCGATAGCCAAATTTAATTGAAATAATTATTTACGATCAGAGCGGAAGCATTTCATATCCACTTCTACTTTACAGTCCACAACTAAATCTTGAACGCTACAAATACGGGCTGGAGGATTACCTTTAAATATCTCACTGAATACTTTATTAAATGAACTGAAATAGCGCGCGTCAGTTAATACCGCCGTGACGTGAACCACATCTTCTACCTGATAACCGGCTTCGCGCATGATGGTTAAGCAGTTGTCGAAGGCCAGTTGGGTCTGTTCAATGATGCCACCCTCGACGACTTCGCCGTCAAGCATCGGCGTCTGGCCAGAAATATATAACCAGCCATCGGCCTCTACGGCCCGTGCGAAGGGGAGTTTCTGGCCGCCCGTGCCTGTTCCACCTTCTACACCGTAACGTTTAATCGCCATGCATTACTGCTCCTGTGTGGGAAAATGCTGTGCCTGCATCGACACATCAATCGTCCGATATACTGGACATCAATCTCTGATACCGGACAACTTCAGATTTGCATATGAAATGAGCTTTTGCAATATGCACTGGATTAATTAGTTTTCGGCGATGTGTTCTGCGTCTCATAAATAAAACTTTCACACTGCGCCTCTGGATGAGAATGTGATCTTTATCTTATTTCTTCTGCCGCCATTAATTGCAGCGCGCTAAAATGGGGCACCAAAATAGAACAGGTTATTTCTCTTTAAATAGATATCAGGATTAATTCTTTAACGCCGGGGATGGGTTAAATTCATCGGGCCGTGTATGATGCGTTTAATATATTCCGTCCGCACCATTACCACAGGGGAGTTGGCTTATGCCAGATGAGAAAGTATCGCGGGCGCGCGGTGTTGACAGGGTTATCGATATTTTTCGCCAATTGCATATTGCCGGCAGGCCCATGGCGATGCGGGATCTGATTGAAGCGACCGGGGCTCCACGCTCGAGCGTCTATGACTTGGTGAGCCTGTTGGGTGACGCTGGCCTGCTGGAGTTAGATGCCGACGGCGCGGTATTTTTCGGCCGCGAGATGCACTATTACGGTGCAGACTACATGGCGCACAATGACCTGATCCGCCGGGCTCATCAGTTGATGGTAGAGATTGTGGCACGCCATGGAGAAACCGTTCAACTCTGTATGTTGGAAGGCAATAAATACACCGTGGTGCTCTCAGAAAGTAACGCGCATCCGTTCAAAATCACCTCAGATATCGGCGTGCGAGTGCCCATTACCTGGACAGCGACCGGGCGCTTGCTGCTGAGCAACTGGTCGGATAGCGATATTCTCAAGCTGATCCCGGAAGAAGACTACCAGCTCGCCAATGGTCAGATCCTGGATAAACAGACGTTTCTCAACGAGATCCACTACGCGGGGCATTTGGGATATTGCATGACGGAAGGCCTATCAGAGAGCTTTACCTGCTGCATGGCCGCGCCGATTCGCTCTCGCGGCGGGCAGGCGGTGGCCGCCATCTGCTTTATGGTCAGTCGCGACACGCCAGAGGAGCGCCGCCAGATGCTGCTGAAAGAGCTGATCGACGCCGGGCGTAAGCTCTCTGACTTAACCTAATTTCCCTAGTGGGTGGCCGTCTCCCCTAACCTGGTTTAACACGAGTTAGGGGAGCCAGCGGATTAGAACGGGTAGTCGTGGTAGCCCATCTGCTGGGAGATGTTGCGCGCCGCGGTGTGCAGCATGCTGACATAATCGTTTTTGCTTTCTTCAGAGAAACGAATGGTCGGGAAGGAGATACTCAAACCGGCAGTCACCACGCCGAAACGGTCAAACACCGGCACGGCGATACAACGCAGCCCCTGCTCCTGCTCTTCAATATCTTCGCCAAAGCCCTGCTCGCGAACCTTCACCAGCGCGTTACGCAGCGCGTCGGCATCAAGCAGCGTGTTTTCGGTACTGCGGGTAAATTCCATTTCTGACAACAATGAATCCACTTCGCTTCGCTCACCCCACGCCAGCAGCACTTTACCAATGGCGGTGCTATGCAGCGGGTTGCGGCGACCAATGCGAGAATGCATCCGCAGGTTGTACATGGAATCGATTTTATGAATATAAACGATGCCAATGCCGTCCTCATCCAGTGCGCCGAGATGAATGGTTTCGCGGGTTAAGCGAGACAGCTCGCGCATTTGAATATCCGCGCTACGGATCAGATCAACGTTCTGCAACGCTTTCGCGCCCAGCTCAAATAACTTCAAGGTGAGAGAATATTTCTCCGACTCGCCTTCCTGAGCCACATAACCTAACGATTTCATCGTCTGCAAAAAGCGATAGACGGTACTTTTCGACATCATCACGCGTTGCGAAAGTTCAGTAATACCAATCTCTCTTTCTTCTCCCAGCGCCTGCAAAATGCCAAAAACTTTCAGAACTGAGGAGACGGAATCCGGTTGTTTATCAAGATCTGCGTTAGCCATAACTCTCTTACCTGCCCGCTTTAGTTTTGTTTCAAAAAAAATAGAACACAGTTTTCATTATAATGGCAAGCTTTTGAGAACCGCAATCATCCAGAAGAAAAGCTGAGGTTTGGCGCTAAATATTTCATAACTTTTCTTACAATATTACTAAGTATTCATAGTAATCGCGGTTGGCACTCCAGAGTCATTAGCGTGATAATATTTCCTCTTATTATTACCCCTAATGCCGACACTCATTCATGACACTCACGCCAAATGACGGGCTTCCCGTTCCTCAACGCTATGGGGCGATTCTGGCTATCGCTCTCGGCATTACCGTTTCCGTGCTCGATGGCGCGATTGCCAACGTGGCATTGCCGACCATTGCGAAAGATTTGAACGCCAGCCCGGCATCTTCGATTTGGGTGGTCAATGCCTACCAGCTCGCAGTAACGATTTCGCTGCTGTCGCTGGCGTCGCTGGGGGATATTTTTGGCTATCGCCGTATTTATCAGACCGGGCTATTAGTTTTCAGCATTACCTCGCTGTTTTGCGCCCTGTCGGACTCGCTGACCACCCTGACCATTGCGCGCATCTTACAGGGGTTTGGCGCTGCGGCGATCATGAGTGTTAATACCGCGCTGATCCGCATCATTTACCCCCAGCGTTTTCTCGGGCGAGGAATGGGGATCAACGCCCTGATTGTCGCCGTCTCATCTGCCGCCGGGCCGACCGTGGCGGCGGGGATTTTGTCGATTGCGTCTTGGCAGTGGCTGTTTGCTATCAACCTGCCGATTGGTATCGCCGCGCTGGCGCTGGGGCTGAAGTTCCTGCCTGCCAACAGCACCAAAAGTCAGGGTCAGCGTTTCGACTTCACCAGTAGCCTGATGAACGCCCTGACCTTCGGTCTGCTGATCACCGCCATCAGCGGCTTCGCTCAGGGGCAAAATCGCCTGTTGGTGCTGGCTGAAGTCGTCGCGATGATGATCATCGGCTGGTTCTTCGTGCGCCGCCAGCTGTCGCGCCCTTTCCCACTGCTGCCGGTCGATTTGCTGCGCATTCCGATTTTCGCTATGTCGCTCGGCACCTCGCTGTGCTCATTCAGCGCGCAGATGCTGGCTTTCGTGTCGCTGCCGTTCTTCTTGCAGAATACGCTGGGGCTGGATTCTGTCTCCACCGGCCTGCTGCTCACCCCGTGGCCTCTCGCTACCATGGTGATGGCACCTATTTCTGGCCGTCTGGTCGAGCGCTTCCATCCGGGAATGCTCGGCGGTATCGGGCTGATTGTGCTCTCCTTCGGCCTTTATTCAATGTCGATGCTGCCTCATGACCCGTCAAATCTGAACATCATGTGGCGCATGTTTATCTGTGGTGCCGGATTCGGTCTGTTCCAGTCGCCAAACAACCACACCATTATTACCTCCGCGCCGCGTAACCGCAGCGGCGGAGCCAGCGGCCTGCTTGGCACCGCGCGCCTGCTCGGCCAGACCACCGGCGCGGCGCTGGTAGCCCTGATGTTCAACCTGTTCCCGGACCATGGCACTCACGCCTCGCTGATCCTTGCCGGCACATTGGCGGGCGGCGGCGCGCTGGTCAGCTTTATGCGTATGACCCAGCAAACGGCCAGTCAGAAGGAAGCCGCTGAGAAATCTTAACCGTGCAGGTTCAACAATTCGCAGACATAAAAAAACCCGGCCAACTGAGCCGGGTTTTTCTTTAGCGAGTCACCAAGAGTTATTACTTAATGTACTGGCCGCTGCGTAACGCTTCGATACGCTTATCCAATGCCGGGTGCGACATGAACAGCTCGCTGAACGACTTGGATTTACCGTTAATGCAGAACGCCATCATGCTGCCCGCCTCTTGCGGCTCATGGCTGGTTTTCAAACGCTGCAGCGCGGCAATCATCTTCTCGCGGCCAACCAGTTTGGCGGAACCTGCGTCGGCGTAGAACTCACGGTGACGCGAGAACCACATGGTGATGATGCTGGCCAAGATACCGAATACCAGTTCAAGCACGGTGGCGACCGCGAAGTAAATCATCGGGTTACCGCCGTTGCTCTCTTCCCCATCACGGTTGCCGGAAAGGAAACCAGACGCCACCTGAGCAATCAGGCGAGAAATAAAGATAACGAAGGTATTCACGATACCCTGAATCAGCGTCATGGTGACCATGTCGCCGTTGGAAATATGGCTGATCTCGTGGGCGATAACCGCTTCGGCTTCGTCCTGGCTCATGCTTTGCAGCAGGCCGGTACTGACGGCAACCAGAGATGAGTCACGGCGTGCGCCGGTAGCAAAGGCGTTGATGTCCGGCGCGTGATAAATCGCCACCTGTGGCATGGCAATGCCCGCCTGCTGAGACTGGCGACGCACGGTTTCAACCAACCAGCGCTCGGTTTCGTTACGCGGCTGTTCGATGACTTCGCCGCCAACCGAACGTAACGCCATCCATTTAGACATCAGTAAGGATACGAAGGAGCCACCGAACCCGAACAGACCGGCCATGATCATCAGACCTTGCACGCTGCTTGACTGAATGCCCGTAAGGCTCAGCACCAGACCGAAAATCAGCATGACCGCCAGGTTAGTTAACAGGAACAACCCTATACGCATCATAAAATGTCACTTCCTCATTGTTGTTTCGTTTTTTATTGTCAGGTGAAAATCGACAAAACTCATCGACCTGCCTAGATCCTATGGGCTTATGGTGCAGATTCAAGAGTCGGACGCCGTTATGCCCCTAAAATCACAATACTTTACAAATAGCAGCGTTTGCTCTCATTTATTTATCCACAATTGTGCATATTCACAGCGCCACGGGTTCGCTGCGGCTCGCCCCGTCGCTGGATCACAGGCAATAAAAAAGCGCACCGGAGTGCGCTTTTCGTGTCGACCGAAGTCAGGACTTATTTGCTGGTAGCCGAGGCTTTATCGCCCTGCTCTTTCAGCAGCTTAGCCAGTTCAACGGCAATGTTGTCAGCTTCATCAAGGTACGGGTCTGGAGCGACATAATCTTTAGGTAACTCATCCAAAGATTTCAGCGGCTTCTTACCTTCACGTTTGAAACGTTCGTTCAGACGAGCCAGGCGCGTTGCATCATCCTCTTTGTCTTCTTTATCACGCTGGGCGTAGTTCAGAGAGACGGTATCACGCTTGTCTTTCAACGCTTTGTAGCGCGCGATATCTTGCTGGATGTACTGGAACTCTGGGTCTTTGGCGATACGTGCATCGTGATCTTTCAGCAGTTCAGGTACGAAAGGTTTCAGATCGCCGGTCTTGGTGTAGGTGGCAGCACTGATGCTATCCCACGGCAAGGCGTTATCTTCAAACTTCTCGCCTGTTTCAATCGCTTCAATCCCGGTAGGCATCAGAATGTCAGGGGTTACGCCCTCACGCTGAGTACTGCCGCCGTTGATGCGATAGAACTTCTGAATGGTGTACTGAACAGAGCCCAGCGCAGGCCACTCAGGGCGCAGCATCTGGTCATAAATACGGTTCAGAGAACGGTATTGCTGCACAGTACCTTTACCGAAGGTCGGTTCACCCACAATCAGAGCACGGCCGTAATCCTGCATTGCAGCGGCAAAAATCTCTGACGCAGAAGCACTGAAGCGGTCAACCAGCACCACCAGCGGGCCTTTGTAGTAAACAACGCCGTCGGTATCGCTATCCTGACGAATGCGACCATTGTTATCACGCACCTGCACGACCGGGCCGCTTGGAATAAACAGGCCAGACAGGGACACGGCTTCGGTCAATGCACCGCCGCCGTTAGTACGCAAATCGATAACCAGACTACTGACATCCTGCTTGGCCATTTTTTGCAGCTGCACTTTAACATCATCAGTCAGGCCAACGTAGAAGCCCGGGATATCCATCACGGCGACTTTTTCGTTTCCGACTTTCTTGATGGTCATCTTAACGGCGCGGTCTTCCAGACGGATTTTCTCGCGGGTCAAAATAACAGTACGGGTTTTGGTACCTTTACCAGCAGGCAGGATTTCGAGACGAACTTTACTGCCCTTCGCGCCTTTGATCAGAGCGACGACGTCGTCGAGACGCCAGCCAATCACATCAACCACGCCTTTGCTGGTGGCTACCTGTCCAACGCCGACGATACGGTCACCCACTGCGATAGCTTTGCTTTTGGCCGCCGGGCCGCCCGCTACCATCGAGTTGATCACGGTGTAATCATCGTCGCCTTGCAACACGGCACCAATACCTTCCAGAGACAGGCTCATTTCAGTATTGAATTGCTCGGTGCTGCGTGGAGACAGATAGTTAGTATGTGGGTCGATTTCATGCGCGAAGGCATTCATCACCAACTGGAAAACATCTTCGCTGTTGCTCTGGGTGAGGCGCTTCATCGCAAAACGATAGCGTTTCGTCAGCACATCACGAATTTCCTGATCGGTCTTCCCGGTCAGCTTGAGGTTCAGCTCGTCATATTTGACTTTGGCATCCCACAGACTGTCCAACTCGGCTTTATCTTTCGGCCAAGGGGCTTTTGCGCGATCAAGATTGATGGTGTCGTTGCCCGTGAAATTCATTGGGCGCGCCAGCACTTCCAACGCATAGGTATAGCGTTCGAAACGGCGTTTTTGAGCCAGATTGAACAACGCGTAAGGCGTATTCAGTTGACCCGTTTTGAGTTCCTCACCCAGCGTGCTGCGTTTATCAGCGAACTGAGCTACGTCGGAGGCCATCAAAACGTTATGGCCATAATCGAGCATGTTGAGGTAACGGTCGAAAATCTTAGCGGAGAAATCTGCATTAAGGTCAAATTGACGATAATGCGAACGGGTAAAGCGTGCCGTAACACGCTCGCTTACCGTTGCGTCCTGAGGCTCTTGTGTCAGTTGCTTGAGCTGGTCGATAGTTACCGGGGCACTATCGTTCGCATAACTGGTGTTAACCAGACTGGCTCCTGACAACAAAAGACCTGCAATAACGCTTAATCTGACAAATTTGTTCATGCCTGAGTTGGCCTCCGTATCAGAACTGCAAGTGTTCTGCGCGCACGATCATCGCCAGACCCGTAGAGAGCTGAACTCGAACACCGTCTTTGGCAATTTCCAAAACGGTGGCGTCCATAGCACTCTGACCGGCTCTCACTTTGATCTCTTGGCCAATTTGCAGTTTTGAGATATCTGTGACTGGCACCTGACGCGGTTCACGTTTTTCCTCACGCGGTGGGCGAGGTGCACGTGGTTTGCGATTTTCTTGACCAGCTACAGCAGCAGGCGCGTTTTCACGGCGCGGCGCAGGTTTTTTAGCAGCCGGACGTGGACGACGTGGTTCGGCTTCACCCGCTTCACGACGCTTAGCCTGTTGTTCAGCACGTTGTGCTTGAACACGAGCTTTCGCTTCTTCTAATTGTTTACGGGCATGTTCGACGTGCTGTTCTTCCAGCTCACCACATGCATTACCGTCAAGGTCAACGCGCTGTGCGCCAACTTTAACGCCGTACAAATAACGCCAGCTTGAGGTATATAGACGCAGAGCAGAGCGCAGCTGAGTTTTACTCAGATTCTCTTCGCCTTGCACGCGCTCGACCAAATCCGCAAAAATACCGATCTTTAAAGGACGAGCTTCGCCTTCGGCGCTAAAACAGAGCGGGAAACGCTCGGCCAAAAAGGCAATGACTTCTTTACTACTGTTCAACTTAGGTTGATTTTCCATGAAATTTCCTGATTACAACGGGTTTGCCAACCGGCGCAGGCATGAACAGGCGTCATTATAATGACGCCACCGTTAAATGCCACGTTATCCGTAGATCAACTTGCGATCAGATTGACATATTTTGCTGCATCGCTGTTTTGCAGATGCTGGCAAAGCCCGGCAACTAACTCTGTCAGCCCTTGTTCATCCGCTTCGTCGAAGCGTTGATAGACGGTGCTATCGATGTCCAGGACGCCAATCACTGTGCCATTAACGCTAATCGGTAAGACGATTTCTGCGTTACTTGCTGCGTCACAGGCGATATGCCCGGGGAACGCATGCACGTCACCGACGCGCTGCACGGCGTTTTCAGCCACGGCAGTCCCACAAACGCCCTTTCCTACCGGGATGCGCACGCAGGCAATTTTGCCCTGAAAAGGTCCAAGCACCAGTGTGGAACCATCCATAAGATAGAATCCAGCCCAGTTAACCCCTTCAAGACGCTCATAAAGTAAGGCGCTGGCATTCGACAGAGTAGCAATAAAATTGTTCTCTCCGGCGATAAGCGCGTTCAGATCACGTTTTAATTCCGCGTAGAATTCTTGTTTATTCATGTAATAACCAATAATGACCCAAGGGCAGTCAGCCGATATGTTGTGCTTAACCCCTATAAAATAAGCATTAAATACTCATCTGAACAAGGTTAATCCTATGTCACTTCAAAAAGACTGACCTACAATGACTGTTTGCCGACCGCATAATACGTTATTTTGTTAAAAATACCTGACAGATCTTAACATCCCTGCCCTGTAGAGCATTTCAGGGTAAGTACAATGATAACAACAGGCAAATCTACACTCAGGCTCTATGAAAATACGCACATTGTCAGGACCTTTACCGCAGGCACGCTATCAGCGTTGTAATGAATGCGATTACCTCTTTTCTATTCCTGACCTGAAGAAAACGCAAACTGCGCATTGTCCGCGCTGCAATGCCAAGGTGGAAAAAGGCCGGGTCTGCTCCCTGTCGCGTCTCATTATTATCGCCATTAGCATCTTGGTGCTGATGCCGTTCGCCTTCACCGAGCCATTAATCAGCATCCGTCTGCTGGGGACCCGCATTGATGCCAGCCTGTTCGAAGGTATCTGGCAGATGTCGAGCCAAGGCTCGCCGCTTACCGCCAGCATGGTCGCCTTCTGTACCATTGGCGCGCCGGTCACTTTAGCCGGTTCTATCCTTTATCTGCACTTTGGCAGCCGTTTGGGGATGAACCTCAAGCCGGTGCTGTTGATGCTCGACAGGCTTAAAGACTGGGTGATGCTCGACATCTATCTGGTCGGCATGGCGGTGGCTAGCATCAAAGTGAAAGAGTACGCCGACATCGACGTTGGCCCGGCGCTGTTGGCTTATCTAATGATGACCGTGCTGGTGACGCTGACGCTGATCAACCTGAATATCGAGCAGCTTTGGGAGGAGTTCTATCCACAGCCGCGCCCGAAAGGCCAGCCCTCCACCTTTAAGCTCTGCCTGTCGTGCAAATTTACCGGCCACGCCGATAACAAAGGCCGCTGCCCGAGGTGCCACGTGCCGATGACGGTGCGTTACAAACATAGCTTGCAGAAGACCTGGGCGGCGCTGATTGCCGCCATGGTGTTCCTGCTGCCGGCGAACCTGATGCCGATTTCGATTATTTATCTCAATGGGCAACGCACCGAAGACACGATATTCTCCGGCGTGGTTTCACTGGCGACCTCCGGCAACGTGCCGATTGCCGCCATCGTCTTTATTGCCAGCGTTCTGGTGCCTTTCACCAAGGTTATCGTGATGCTGACTTTACTGTTGAGTATTCATTTTAAGGCGATTCAAGGATTGAAAACGCGGATACGCTTACTGCGGGTAGTGACCTGGATTGGTCGCTGGTCGATGCTTGATCTGTTTGTCATTTCCTTGATGATGTCGTTGGTTAACCGTGACCAACTGTTGTCATTTACAATGGGACCGGCGGCCTTCTTCTTTGGGACCTCCGTGATCCTTACAATACTTGCCGTAGAATGGCTTGATAGCCGCTTGATTTGGGATGCACATGCAACAGGAAACGCCGAATACACCGACTGAAGCGCGGGTTAAAAACAGACGCCGGATATCGCCTTTCTGGCTTCTGCCTTTTATTGCCTTATTGATAGCGGGCTGGCTTATCTACAGCAACTATCAGGAAAGAGGCACCACCGTTACCATTGATTTCCAGTCTGCCGCCGGGATTGTCGCGGGGCGAACCCCTGTGCGCTATCAGGGGGTGGAAGTCGGCACCGTCGAGTCAATCAGTCTGAGCAAAGACCTGCGCACCATCATGGTCAAGGTCAGCATCAAGAGCGACCTGTCGGACTCCTTGCGCGATGGCACCCAGTTCTGGCTGGTCACGCCTAAGGCCTCACTGGCCGGGGTTTCTGGTCTGGATGCCTTAGTTGGCGGTAACTACATCGGCATGATGCCCGGTAGCGGCAAAGAGAAAGATCACTTCGTCGCGCTGGATACGCAGCCGAAATATCGTCTGAATACCGGCGAGTTAATGATTCATCTGCACGCGCGGGATCTTGGCTCCCTGAGCAACGGCTCGCTGGTTTACTACCGTAAAATTCCGGTGGGTAAAGTTTATGATTACGATATTGAAGCCGGAAACGATGGCGTCACTATCGACGTTCTGATTGAGCGCCGTTTCGCCCATTTGGTGAAAGACACCAGCCGCTTCTGGAATGTCTCCGGCTTTAAAGGCGATTTCAGCCTCAGCGGCGCGAAAGTTGAGATGGAAAGCCTCGCCGCGCTGGTCAACGGAGCTATCGCACTCGACTCGCCGATTGATGGCAATTCGGCCAAACAAGAGCAGTCCTACGAGCTATACCCTGATTTGGCGCAGAGCCAGCGCGGGGTAGAGATCGACCTCGACTTACCCAACGGCGACGGGCTGAAAGAGGACCGCACCCCACTGATGTACCAGGGTTTGCAAGTCGGTACCCTGACCAAAGTGACCCTTCAACCAGACAACAAGGTAACGGGGAAACTCACGGTTGACCCGTCGGTGATTGACATGATGCGCACCGGCACGCGCATTGAGATGAATAGCCCGAAAATCAGCCTGAGCAATGCCAAGCTGAGCCAACTGCTGACCGGCAACACGCTGGAGCTGATCCCGGGCGAAGGCCAGCCGCAGAAGCACTTCACCGTGCTCGACAGCAATCAGCGCCTGCTGCAAGACCCGGGCGTTTTGCAAATTCAGCTTAATGCCCCAGAAACCTTTGGTATTGATGCCGGACAGCCGGTGATACTTCACGGCATCGCCGTCGGCCAAATCCTTGACCGCAAAATGACCGATGAAGGCATTGTGTTTAACATCGCGATAAAGCCTGAATACAAAGGGCTGTTGCACAAAGACAGTAAATTCGTGGTCAACAGCCGCGTTGATGTCAAATTAGGCATCGACGGCATGGAAGTGCTAGGCGCCAGTGCCCAAGAGTGGGTTGACGGCGGCGTGCGCATTATTCCGGGCGGTAAAGGCGAACCGGCGAAAAAATACCCGCTCTTTAGTAACGCTGAAAAAGCCGCCGAAGGCATTCAAGGGGAGCAGCCGGGCGCCACGCTGACGCTCACCGCCAAGAGCCTGCCGGACGTGCAGGCGGGTTCCGTGGTGCTGTATCGCAAATTCCAGGTTGGGCAAATTGTGGATGTCACGCCAAAAGCCAACGACTTTGACATCGACGTCTATATCCGCCCTGAATACCGTAAGTTGCTCACTGACAAGAGTATTTTCTGGGCCGAGGGTGGCGCGAAAGTACAGCTGAATGGCAGCGGATTGACCGTCCAAGCTTCGCCGCTCGACCGCGCGCTGAAAGGTGCGATCAGCTTCGATAACAATGAAGGCGTCACGCTGAGCAAAGGCGCGAAACGCGTATTGTATGAGTCAGAAACCGCCGCGCGCGCCGTAGGCAGCCAAATCACGCTGAATACTTACGACGCCAGCAAGCTCTCTGCCGGAATGCCAATTCGCTACCTAGGTATCAACATTGGTCAGGTTGAGTCGCTGAAGCTCGAGTCGAAACTGAATCAAGTCTCAGCCAAAGCCGTGCTCTACCCTGAGTATGTCGACACCTTCGCCCGCATGGGGACGCGATTCTCTATCGTTTCACCGGAAATTTCCGCCGGAGGGGTTAGCAATCTCGACACCCTGTTGCAGCCTTACATCAATGTGGAAGCAGGCAAAGGCCCGGCCTCGCGCACCTTCGACCTGCAAGAATCGACCATCACCGATTCCCGTTACACCGATGGCTTGGGCATCGTGATGGATGCTGCCGAGGTAGGTTCGCTACAAATCGGCACGCCAGTGCTGTTCCGCGGTATCGAAGTGGGCACCGTGACCGGTTTCTATCTGGGCGCGATGGCTGACCGGGTTAACGTCACGCTGCGTATCAGCAAGAAGTATCAGTATCTGGTGCGCGACAACAGCGTGTTCTGGCTGGCTTCGGGCTATAACCTGCAGTTTGGGCTGACCGGCGGAATGCTGAAAAGCGGCACCTTCCAGCAGTTCATTCGCGGCGGTATTGCTTTCGCTACACCGCCGTCCACGCCGGTGGCACCAAAAGCCGGAGCGGGCCGCCACTTCCTGCTTAATCCCGAAGAGCCGAAAGATTGGCAGAAATGGGGCACGGCGATCCCGAAAAACTAAGTTTCGCCGCGTGATGTGATAAGGCCGCCTTCGGGTGGCCTTTTTGTTGCTGCACCGCGCCTCGTCGGAACATGGTAAACTTGCGCCAATTTGATTTTCCGTTTCCTCTGCGACGAGACCTTCCTTTGTCCAAACCAACTCAATTTGTGGCGAAATTGCCACCCGCGTTCCTTGATGCAACCCGTGAAATCATGCCAGCCTCTCTGAGCATGGACGACTTTATTGCCGCCTGTAATCAGCCGCTGCGCCCCAGCCTGCGGGTTAACACGCTAAAAATCAGCGTCGACGACTTCCTTGCGCTGGCAGCCAGCTACCAGTGGGAGCTGACGCCGGTGCCCTGGTGCGCCGAAGGCTTTTGGATTGTCCGTCAGGGCGATGATGAAACCCGTCTGGGTAACGCGCTGGCGCACCTCGCCGGGCTGTTTTACATTCAGGAAGCCAGCTCCATGCTGCCGGTGACTGCCCTGTTTGCCAACGACACCCAGCCGACGCTGGTGATGGACGTGGCGTCTGCGCCCGGCTCCAAAACCACGCAAATCGCCGCGTTAATGAATAATCAGGGCGGTATCGTCGCCAACGAATATTCCGCCAGCCGGGTGAAGGTTCTGCATGCCAATATCAGCCGCTGCGGCGTGGCTAACACCGCCCTCACCCATTTCGACGGACGGGTGTTTGGCGCGGCGCTGCCAGAAACCTTCGACGCCATCTTGCTCGACGCCCCCTGCTCGGGCGAAGGCGTGGTGCGTAAAGACCCGGATGCCATGAGTAACTGGTCACCAGAGAGCGTGGTCGAGATTGCCGCCACCCAGCGCGAACTGATTAACAGCGCCTTCCACGCCCTGAAGCCGGGCGGCACCTTGGTTTATTCCACCTGCACCTTGAACGCGCAGGAAAATCAGCAGGTCTGCCAATGGCTGTTGGATGAATATCCAGATGCCGTGGAAGTCGAGTCGCTGGCCGACCTGTTCGACGGCGCGCAGAAGGCGCTGACCGCCGAGGGGTATCTTCACGTTTTCCCACAAGTTTATGACAGCGAAGGCTTTTTCGTTGCACGCCTGCGCAAAACGGCTTCGATTGATCGCCTGCCAACGCCGGGCTACAAAGTGGGAAAATTCCCCTTCTTCCCCCTGTCGCGCAAAGAGAGCGCCGAGGTGGTCGCCGCAGCGCAAAAGTCCGGCATTGTTTGGTCCGACCAAGAGATGGCCATTTGGGAGCGAGATAAAGAACTGTGGCTTTTCCCGCGCGTGCTCGAGCCGCTGTTCGGCAAAGTGCGTTTTTCAAGGATTGGCATGAAGTTGGCCGAGCGTTTCTCCAAAGGCTTCCGCTGGCAGCATGAAGCCGTCGTCGCGCTGACCACGGGCTCTGGCGATAGCCAATTTGCCCTTGACGATGAGCTGGCACAGGCGTGGTTCCGGGGCGTGGATATTTACCCGCCCGACTCTCCAACCCGCGATGAATGCATCGTGACCTGGCAGAATCAGCCACTTGGGCTGGCAAAACGCATCGGCAGCAGAATAAAAAACAGCTTACCGCGTGAACTGGTGCGCGATGGTGCTATTCGCCCTCATAAGTGAGCATTAGTCCACCATTAATAGCACTGAGCTATTAGCAAAACTTGAGTTATTTTTAAGGCGCTCGTCAATTACAATTAACTTATTTGATTGACGGGCTTACGTATATCCTCAATTTTTTGTTGGAATTAGTAGTAGGAATATTCCTAATCAGGCATGTATTATTGCGCTCATGAATGACACTTCTGGAAATATTATTTCCAGATATGAAGCATATAGCCCGTGTCGAGTAAAGTTTTGCCAGTCGGAGAAGTATCATGGCGGATGAAATACAGTTCCAGTCAGCAGAAGGTCATCTTCTGCGAGAAATGGCCAGCCTTCGCGATATCATTGACAACAACTCTGACTGGATCTGGGAAGTCGATACTCAAGGCAGATACGTTTTTTCCTCGAATAAATGCCAAGAGTTCCTCGGCGTGCCGCCTGAACATGTGTTGGGTAAAACGCCTTTTGACTTCATGCCGGCCGACGAGGCCATCCGCGTCAGCGCGCAGTTTGCCGCGATTGCCGCTCGCCGCGCCCCTTTCGGCGGCTTGCTGAATAGAAATATTCGCGCCGACGGCAGTGAAATCATTCTTGAGAGTAGCGGCATACCGCTGTTTGATTCAGCAGGTGAATTCCGCGGCTATCGCGGCATCGACCGCAACCTGACCAATCTCGATCAAGCCCCCGGACAGCGCCTATTCCAGCTGGAAACTATTTATTCCAACGCCCCCGTTGGCCTGTGCTTTATCGATTTGCAGATGCGTTATGTGACGGTCAATGACGCAATGGCTAACATCATTGGCCTGCAGCCTTATGAGGCCATTGGCCGCCGAGTCGGCGTGTTTCTGCCGGGTCTTGCCCCTTTGCTGACCAACGCGCTTGAGTTGGCTCAGCGCAATGAGGCTACGCCCGACCGCGAGTTCTCGCTGCCCGGCAACAATCAGATTTTCTTTGTAAGAATTAAAGCGGCTTATGATGTCCAGAATCAGCTGAGCGGCCTTTCCGTCGCCATGACGGATATCACCAGCCTGAAACGCATGGAGCGCGCGCTGCGTGAGAGCCAAGAGCATTATCGCAACATGGTGGAGCTGAACCCACAGATCCCATGGACCGCCGACCCTTCCGGCCTGCTTAATGACGTCAGTTCGCGCTTCCAGCGCATTACGGGCATGACGCGACAGGATATTCTGGCGGATAAATGGATCCAGAGTATGCACATTGAAGACCGCCGAAGCGCAGTGCAAACCTGGGAACAGTGCCTGAAAACGGGTGCGCCGCTGGATATCGAAGTGCGGTTTTGTCATGTCGATCGCGGCTGGAACTGGATGCGCATCCGCGCGGCGGCAAGCTATGCGCCCGATGGCTCCATTCAACGCTGGTACGGCACGGCAGAAGACGTTCACGAACGTAAACTGCTGGAGCTGAAACTGGTGAAAGCCAATCGTCGATTGGAAATCCAGGCCCGCACCGATCCTTTAACCAAACTGCCTAATCGCCGCGAATTTAAAAAAGTGCTCAGCCACGAGTACATGCGCGCTAAACGTAACAATAGCCCGCTGACGGTGGTGATGATTGATATCGACTACTTTAAGAATTTCAATGACCACTATGGCCATTTGTCCGGTGACGCCTGTCTGCGACTGGTTGCCCGCACCCTGCGAAAAGCGCTGAAACGCAATACGGATGTGATCACCCGTTTTGGCGGCGAAGAGTTTGCAGCTATCTTGCCGGATACCGATTTAAAAGGCGCATGGATCGTGGCGCGTCAAATCATGGAAGCCATTGAAACGCTTGGCATTAAGCATAGCTTCAGCGAGTTCAATCGCGTCACCATTAGTCAGGGTATTGCTACGTTTACGCCACGGGAAAACCCGGACATTGACGATCAATCGGATATCGTCAGCGCGGCAGACCAAGCCCTCTATATTTCCAAAAATAATGGCCGCAACCAAATTAACGCCATGCCTATCTCTGCTCGCCATAACCTCCTTTAATTAACAGATAAAAGTGTGACTCTATCAGAGATATATTTTGTCGAATGAGTCACACTTCCGCCTCATTACATTCATCTTGAATTGCCAATATAATAAAAGTAGTGATACCGTCCTCGCGTAGAAAATGGATTGTTACTGCAAACGCAGGCAAAACCTAAACCTCATGAATTATTCATTAAAAGAATAAATTCGTGGTTTAGGTTTTTTTTTGCATTTAACACCACCGTTCTTTCAATTATATATTTTTACATATACATCAGGGATGCAGCATATGAATAAATTATTTATTACCTCAACCTCTATGGCTCTTTTACTATTAGCTTTACCACCCTGTCAGGCTCAAGGATGGGAAAAGGGTAACTTTCATTCTGAGAAAATAGATCTGCCTTATCAGCTTTATACTCCCGAAAAGACCTCCCCTTTATTGCCCTTAGTGATCTATTTACACGGTACCGGGCAGGCAGGCACTGATAATCAAGCGCAACTTTATCAAGGGGAAAATATTGGGCCAGATTATTTCACCAGCCCCGCCAACCAGTCACTGCAGGCCACCTACGTGTTAGCCCCACAAACCCCGATGGCCATCCGCTGGGCCAGCACCACTTTGGCCGAGTATGACTTTATGAAAACGCCGATCACTGCCTCGATGGAAAATTTATTGGCGCTAATTGATAAAACCGTTGCCCAGTATCCCATCGATAAAAATCGGATTTATTTGGCAGGCCTGTCCCGTGGCGGTCAAGGCGTTTGGTATGCGGCATTGCTACGCCCCGAATATTTCGCCGCTATCGTCCCAATTGCCGGAGCAGGCAGCCCGGAGTATGCGCGGAAATTAATTAAATTGCCGGTCTGGGTATTTCACGGCACCGACGATCAAGTTACCGATGTGAATTACAGCCGCAGTATGGTTGATAGCATAATTAAACTCGGGGGCAGCACGCGCTATATCCGTTACAGCGAAATAGAGGGCGGCGATCACCAATCCTCTTGGTTAACCGCCCATCAAAATAGTGATTTATGGCAGTGGATGTCTAAGCAAAATAAAAGCAATCACACTTCACCCGTTATTACTAAGTAACAGAGTCGACTAATAAGGAGAGCCGTATGTATCTAAGGACGCATAAATTAAATGCTTTTGTACTTTGTATGACCTTCATGAATCCACTTTGTTATGCGGATGATAATGAAATTCCGGCAATTGAAGATAAAGCCGCCAAGCCCTGGGCTTCGAAAACGCTAGGTTTTGAACCTTCTCCACAGGAGGGACTGCTAGGGGATTGGCTGGGGGTGAAACCTGCATTGAAAGACCATGGATTCAAATACACCCTCGGCTACCTGAGTCAAAGCGCCTACAACGTTGATGGCGGCTATGACCAAAGCGGCAAGCTGGCGTATATCGACCAGTTCTGGCTGATGTTCAAACAGGATTTAGAAGCCTTAACCGGCATTCCAGACGCCACCATTGACGGCAACATTGTTAACCGCAACCACGACTCCAACCTTACCCGCGATCGTACTCAGGACCCGCGCAGCGGCTTTACCGATATTGCTCAGGAAAGCTGGGGCGGCGGTTCGATCACGCGTCTTGGCTGGCTGACCTTTAGCCGAAGCTTTATGGACCGTAAACTCAGCTGGCGGGTTGGCTTAATGAATAAGCAGCTCGATTTCGATCAAATCATTCCCTGCGATTTTCAAACTCTCGGGCTATGTGGTGGCAAGTCCGCCAGTGGCGGCATGTGGTACAACTGGAATGTTCACTACTGGGGCACCTCGCTTAAGTACAAGTTTGATAGCGGCATTACGCTGAAAACCGGTTTGTATGAACAAAACCCCGAAACCAATAGCCGGGGCCATGCATGGAGTATCTCGACCACCGGCAGCCGTGGGGTGGTAGTCCCACTGGAAGTCGAATGGCGTACGCGGGCCATCAACCAACTCCCCGGTGCCTACAATCTCGGGGTTATTTACACCAATGCCGGCCAGAGAGATCTCTATAAAGGCAAAAATGGCGGCCCCGGCGCTACCGATCCCGATGGCTATGATGAGATCCAGCAGAACTGGTATCTCTACGCCGGTCTTAACCAGCAAGTTACCCAGCACGAAAGTGATGCAGACCGCGGTATGAGCGTCTACGCCAGCGTTGGCCTTGCCGATCAACGTGCCTTGCCGATGCACTACAAAACCTCAGTGGGTTTGCGTTATCGCGGGCTATTTGATGCTCGCCCAGAAGATATGATTGGTTTGGGCATTGGCCGCTATGTCCCAGGGGACCATCTGAAAGACAATCGCCGCTACCTTAATCAACTGAGCGACGTCACGGATGTGAACTCGCCACAATATCGTCCAGTACCGGGCGTTTCGCTAACGGGTGAGGTTTTTTATCGCTGGAAACCTATCCAATGGCTTGAGCTGCAACCCGGCGTGCAGTATTGGCACAATCCGGGCGGCGTTAAGCAGACCTCTGACGCGTGGATCGGTGCCTTAAAAGCCGTGGCCTACTTCTGATCTCCCCTTCCCTCAGGCCAGCAATTAGCCGGCCTGATTTGGTTTAATTTCCCCGAGCTAGAAAATTCTTATGGCGCTTTCAAGCCGCTCAGCTATTCTCAATATATGGCCTCAACTGGTCATACCTCCTCTTGCGCATTCTAACCTTCACCAGTTAAGGAGTACCTTATGGGGAAATCAGTAATACGAATCGGTAGTTATGAAATAGATGACGCGCAGTTATCTACGCCTGAAGCCAAAGGCGGGGACAAGGTTTTCATTCCCTGCAAATCGGACCCGGATTTATGTATGCAGCTGGATGCCTGGGATGATCACACCAGCGTCCCAGCCATTCTCGATGGCCGACACTCGGTGCTGTATAAAGAAAAATACGATAAAGAAAAAGATGAATGGATTATGCGTCTTGAATAAAAAACATGGCGAACGGCATTCAGTTCGCCATGTTTCATTGTTAGAAGTCAGCGCTGTTACAGCTGATTATTAGAAGGTTTCCACCAACGCAAATTTCATTAATAACAATGGCATATTTGGTGAAAACAGATCGTACTCCTCAAAGAAACGCTGATGCTCTTTACGCCAGTAAGCCAGCGTTCTATCACCTTCGCCCTCCTCAAAAGCATGCTGCTCAGTGACTAAATCGAATGGCACCTGCTTCACTTCTGTCAACTTTACGGCACAAACCGGATTGTTACGGCCATCGACGACAACGAAGATTTCGCCCGCTTCTGGCTCCGGCTCATCATCAAGATTGGCGCAGGTTGCGGTCTTCACGCCATCGATAACTAGCTTCGCCATTGCGTCTGCCTGAGCCTCGGTATCGCCAAAAGACCAACGCTCTGCGGCTATGTATTTTTGTGGGATTTGAGGGATCATGTTTTATCCTTTTTCATTAAAGGGTGCGCGTTAAACGTACACATTATTTTTTACTTTCGGCTGCTGGAGCAGTGCAGGTATTGGGAAGCTCCGCTGGCCATTGGCGCGTGCTGCCTGCGCCGTACAACACGTGTATGCCACATTCAATATCCACCCGCGCCAAAGGTTTGCCACTGGTGTCTAGCATCATTGATGTATCACCGGTAGAAACAATGGCCACGCCGCTGTCGAAGGTAGAAACCGCGTCAAACACTGGAGGAATAACAAAGTGCCCCGCCGCGTTAATAAAGCCGTAGTGGTTGTCCACCTTGGCGAAGGCCAAATCATTTACCGGTAATCCAAGATCGGCATAGCTGACGTCAGGCAACACTTTACCCTGTCCATCAATCCACACCTTTTGTCCGTCGTCACGCGTCAGAACTGCACGACCATTGCTGATGACACTGGCTTTGCCCTGTACCGCCAAAGCTAACTTGCCGGTGTTATCAACATAGCGCGTAGTGGCAACATCATCCTGAGCATCATAAGACATCGGCATATCGCTGGCTAACGGCCAGTGCCACTGCCCCGCAGGCATCTGCGCCACCCGGGTACCCGCGTTATCAATCAATTCGGTACCCTGCTCGCTGCTACGCAAAGCTCGGTCTTTCACAAAAGCAGAGCTTTCCGTCGCCAACGCGGGTTCGATTTGCCAAGCGCCCTGTGCCGACAGATAGCCCTCTTGCGGCTGGCGAGACAGCTTTATCCAGTCGCCCACGGCGGTGATTTGCGTCTGTTGCTCATGCAGTTCGACATTGCTCAGGCTGCTCAGCAACCAGGACTGCCCGCCCGTCGCCGTCGCCAAAATGCGGCCATCTTTGAACTGCGTAACATCCAAACCGGTGGTCGGGGCGATACGCTGCTTGATGTCCGTCCCCATCACCGAGGCCAATACCGAGGTTTCAGGCTGGTCGGCAACAAGAGGATTGGTTAGCAACCAGAGTGCCGGATTGATTCGCTCAGCTTTGGCATATTTAGCGTCAACCACCAGCTTGCCGCTCTCATCCACCAGCCCCCACAGACCGTTTGGCAATTGCACAGCGGCCTGCTGACCGGCGTAGGTATCGACATTTTTATAAGCTGGCGAAGAGATAACCTGCTGGCTGAGGACGTCGTAAATCCCCCAAAGAGCACCTTCAGATGCCGTCTCGCGGTAACGGAACCAGCCGTTACCGATAGACTCAAGCTCAAAGGCATCAGGCAGATTGAAATGCTTGCCGTTGGTATCAATGGCGGTCAGTTTGCCATTCAAATAATCCAACGCGTAACCCTGTACGAATGGCGAGATATTGTCTTCGGTCAGCGGAACACGCACTTTCCCCTGCTCATCGACGATGCCGGTACCCTGCGCGGTTTTCACAATAAATTGCTGGGAAATATCACCTTTCGGGTCAGCAGTGACTTCGGCTGCGGCGGGCTGAATGTCCAGCCACTTGCTATTAATCTGCAATGAACCGTCGGCACGCATAAAACCTGCGCCAGTTTTTGAAGAGGAGTCAGGGCGAATCAGGGCGATTGGCGCCGTCTCGGACGCGGCGTTACCGCGCAATGGCTCAAGACGGTAACCTTCCAGAGCAGAGTTGTTCTTCTGGCCAATTAGCGCCTTGCCGTTGCTATCCACGATATTGATAACTTTTCCCTGCTCGTTTTTAAGCCACAGGTTGCCGATAATTACGTCGCTGTCAGCAATTTGCCCAAGCCAGGCCACATTTTGCGCGCCGCCAATCATGCCGCCAGAGGCGGAGATAATGGCATTCACTTTCGGTGAGCCATCTTTGACGGTCAGCAGGAAATCACCCGTATCTTGAATCAGCGGCACACTTCCCGCAGGCAGGCTCAAGATGGCTTTTTTACCCGGCACATAGATGTCAACCGACTCTTTCCCCTGAGCCGACAGAACATAATTGCCCTGATAGATCAGCGAATTCGCTTGCTGTTGCTCAAAAGACGCCACCACCGCGCTGCTGTTATCCAACAGTTTTACGTCATCCGCCGTTTTTGCCAGCCAAAACTCTGGCGTCACGGCTTTTACGGAGAGATATTTTTGCGTATCCGTAGTGCCATCGGCGCGAATCAGCGTGATGCCATCATCGCCAGTCGCTAAGGCTAAACGCTGATTATTGGCATCTAACTGAATGTTTTTAAACTGAGGTTTAAGCCGCCATTCGAGGTTTTGATCTGCAATACCAAAGCCCTCAATGCCGCGCGCGATAAACAGCTGGTTTTTACCAAACGGCTGCAAAATTTCCATCTTATCGCTGGCAACGTGGCGCGACTCGTCGGGGGCGAGAAGCACTGTTTTATAATCCAAACGCAGACGCGCAGGCTCACCATCGCTTAACGTCGCCGTATCCACCAAGTCATCTAGCGGCTGGCCGACTTGGCCACCTTTACGATCGATAATTTGCGCTTTGCCATTGACCGTCACGACGGCCAAACCTGACTGGGTAAAGTTCTCTGCCTGGTCGAAAGTCGGTTTGATTATCCAGTTACCGCTGGTGTCGATGAATCCCCATTTCCCCTCTTGTTCGACTTTCGCCGCACCATAGTGGAAATCGCCAACACTATCGAACATCGGCTTAATAACCAGCTGGCCTTGAGCATCAAGGAAGCCCCAACGGTTGCCAGTTGGCGTTGCTGGCGAAGGCGAAGCGGCGGGCTGAGGTTCAGAGGCGGCAGGCGGGTTCGCAGCCCCCTCTGGCTGGGCCGGATTTTCGACTAAGAGCTGTTGGGCTGCCGGCAGTTGAACCGCCGCGCGACCTTCACGAACATTGCGAATGCAGAGATTTTGCGTTGCAGGTAAAGCGAGCTCTGCCAGATGCGAGGCATCCGTCGGGTTAGCGTCAGCAAAACAGGCATTACTTGGCTCGGCCAGAGCCGGATAAGCAAACCCGACCATAGCCATCATGCTGCCAGTATAAACCGCGCCGCGAATCGCCGCGCGCAGGGAAATACGGCCAACTCTGTCGGTCATTGACCACTCCCATTGGCGCAAGTCACCGGCTTCAGCGGCCAGAACTGGTGCCCTTTGGCATCAGTAATGATGCGCTGATTACAGTGCACTTCGAGCTGCGCCAGCACGTTTCCATTAGTATTAAGCAACTGCGCCTGACCTTTCATTCCTGCCCATGCACGCTTTTCACTAAAGTCTTCAGCCCATTCAAACTCAGGCACCACGGCAAAGCGCCCGGCCAGATTGATATAACCAAAGTTCGCACCATAGGTCGCCTGTTTCATGGCTTTCGCCAGGCCATCATTCATGCCGCCAATCTTATCGAAATAGGAGCCGATCACTTTCTTGCCATTCGTGTCAATCAGGCCGAAAAGACCGTTAGTGTCTTTAAATGGCACCGTCCCTTCGCTGGCGTCGTTGACCTGCACGCTACTTAGCCCCGGATAACGCTGAACTTCGTGACCTGAGTTATCAAACAGCACCGTTTCGCCGGTGGCATTATCGTTGAGCACCAACCGTGCCATCGAGGAGAGAGGTTCAGCTGTTTCGAAGCCTTCCAGCGGCTCGCCACCCGAAGTATCAATCAGCATGACATGATTATCGCTGACGGCACTGGCCCAATCCTGTGGCTGAACAAAATTCAGCGCGGCGGAATAGAGAGGCTGAACTTGCCATTGACCCTGACTATCAATGGCGCCGAAGCGCGGGCCAAATCCAAGCAGCACCCACTCGTTATCGATATTAACGGATGAAGGGATAATTGCCTTGCTCACCGCAGCGCGCCCATCGTTGTCGATTAAAGCAACACCGCCCTCGGCAGGCTGTACCAGCCAATGTTCTTTGCCCACGTTTAGCGGCTTACCAAGCAAGTTGCTGGCGACCGACTGTCCATTAGCGGCATTAAACAAGCTGAAATGCTGCTGAGTGTTCGCTGCATCATTCGGCTGGTCATCGTCGGAGATGCTAAACATGGCATCGCCAATATATTGTGGCTTGCCTGAGCGTTCTTGGTCAGGAGCAATCGCCCATTGGCCGGCGCGATTAATCACGCCCCAGCCGCCATCGGCTCTTGCCACGGCATAACCCTCTTTAAAGTCATCGACTTCAAAGAATTGCGGCGCGGCTAATACACTTTTGCTTTGAATGTCCCACAGGCCCCAGCGACGATCTTTGCCTTCACCTTCCGCCGTCAGCAGTACGCCGGAACTAATACGCTGACCGCTCTGCAAAATGTTGTCTGGCGCATCGATGACGTTGCCGTGACTATCGATAATGCGTTTGCTTTCAGGCTTATTATCTTCAGTCGTCGCCCAGCTGTAATCACCGGTGAAAGGGGTAATTTGCGCGAAGGTTGGCTGAATCGCCCATTTGCCATCGGCATCAATGGCGCCCATTTTATGATTCTCGGTTTGCACCAACAGCGGCGCATGGCGAATATCGCCTTCAATGCTGGCCCACTGCGGATCGGAGAACACTTCGCCTTGCGACGTTAAGATCGCGACAGATTTTTTGGCGTCATTCGGTTTGAGCAGTGCCCAAGGTAACCCCTGTGCTTGTGCATTTTGCTCGCCATTACCATTGCCTAACTCATGGGCACCTAAAGGCTGAACCTGATAATCACGCAGTGCATTCAGCACGGAATCCGCCAGAAGACCGACGCCATTACTGTTATAAACCTGCACAACTTGAGGCGTTTTACCCTCATTTTGGCTAACCCACAGGTTGCCATTTTGCAGCAGTAACTGCGGCTTGGTGGCTTTAACATTGACGATTTGATTCTGTGGGCCGATAAGGGTTACCCCTTTGCTGCCTTTAGCGACTAACCAGTCGCCCCAGTCTTGCAAGTCTTCAGCCTGATCGGCGGCAAGATCCTGAACTTTCTCCAGGGTACTGCTGAGCAGTTGATGACCGCCGTTATCAGTGGTGACTAACCAACTGCCTGATTTCAGGGCATGTACGGCTTTGTATTTTTCTTTGCTGACCGCAACGCCTTGTTTATCAAGGAATGCCCAATCAGTTTTATCTTTTACAGCAATAATATCGCCATTGAGCACCGGCGCATTGCGTGTTTTCAATACCATTGGATCAACGGCCCATTCGCCATTCTGATCAAGATATCCCCAGTAGCCGCTGTCGGCAGTATCACGCTTCTGAGCTGGAATCAGTCCTGACTGCGGCTCTTGAAGCGCCATCACGTCATCGGGTAATGCGAGGGATTTGCTGGTCTCAGCATTCCACAGCGCAGGAGGAACCTGAGTCTGAACGCTCGCCAGCGCCTGTCCTTTGACAAAACCTTCACTGTCCAGCGATGCACCAAATGGCAGGGTCTGAATCACCGCGCCTTTGCGGTCAATCAGCGCCAGACGATTATCGATGACCACCAACGCAGTACCGGCGGCATTAAAATCCGTCGCGCGGGTAAAGCGAGGTTCAATTACCCAATGGCCTTTCTTATCTATGTAGCCAAAGAGATCGTCTTTCTTCGCCGCGGCAATATCATTAGAGAAGCCGCTGACTTCGCGGAACTGAGGTTCAATGACCATATGGCCGGTGAGATCAACATAACCCCACAGCCCTTGGGCATCGCGCGAGGCCCCCATCAAAACCGGGGATAAGCCTTGCTGGAAAGGCAATTGGCACTTTTCAGCTGTTTTGGCGTTACTGCACGCCCGCAACCAAGCATCGTCTGCGTGGGCCGGCAAGCTAAAAGTAGCATTCAGAACTATCGCTAAGGCGCTGAAGTTTCTGAGATGTTTGAGTGTTTCGGAGCAAATCATCCGATTCCCTTATGACAAGATAATAAGAAAGTTTAGCGCACATAACCCTGATGATTTCGCTAGTGACGCGTTAAACGGTAAAAATCCGTGAATAATCAAGTTCAATGGTACTTACACGCTACGGCTTACAGGGTGTCAGCTTGTGAGATAAAAAGCAGCTATTTTATTGCCTCAACCCGCATGAATACACTTAATAACGGCACTTCTGCATGAAAACTCAACGTTATTTTAAGATTTATTTTCGCGTTGCTTTTGCACACTTATGGATTGAACGCTTCCCAACTGAAAATGTGTCCATAAAAACCTCTATTTACAACTTTCCAGCGTTCGGCGATGTGCAATTTCCTTCTGCACAATCGTAGAAAAAACCGCCATCGGCGTCTATCCCCGACTTACCAGTTTCCAAGAAACCTCGTAAAAAATATTAACCGTTACATCAGTTACATAGCGTTATTAGATTGAACATTCCAACAATTGAAAAAGAGTCGAAATAGCTCAGTTTGCTTATTGCCATCCCCCCAACCAGACTGCATTCTGTATTTCGAGCATCACCGCCGTTCGGCCCCAAGCCGATCTCTTTTCCATCAGACTGAATGACGCCATGAATAATAAAAATTTTTGTACCGTGGCCGACGTGGCCGACCTTGAGACTGGCCTACGTGAGATTCGCCAACACCTGCATCAACACCCGGAACTCTCCAACGAAGAGGCCAAAACCGCCGATTTCGTTGCTAAAGAACTCAGCCAGCTCGGCTATCACGTCACCATGGGCGTGGGCGGGCACGGCGTCGTTGGCACCATGAAACGTGGCACGGGCAATCGCAGCATTGGTATTCGTGCGGATATGGACGCCCTGCCTATTAATGAAGAGACCGGCGCGGCCTATGCCAGCCAGACTTCAGGCGTGATGCATGCCTGCGGCCACGACGGCCACACCACCATGCTGTTAGGTGCCGCCAAACAGTTGGCCCGCAGCAAAAACTTCTCCGGTACCGTGCACCTTATCTTCCAGCCAGCCGAAGAGATTGGTTTCAACAGTGGCGCGCAGCGCATGCTTGAAGAGGGCCTGTTCGAGCGTTTCCCTTGCGATGCGGTCTACGGGCTGCACAACCATCCGGGCTATCCGGCAGATAAAATGATGTTCCGCGCCGGGCCATTTATGGCGGCGTGTGACACGGTGAATATCACCATTCGCGGCAAAGGCGGCCATGCTGCGCGCCCGCACATGACCGTTGACCCTATTCTGGTCGCCAGCAGCTTGGTGGTGGCGCTGCAAACCGTGGTTTCGCGCAATATCGATCCGAACGAAACCGCCGTCGTCACTATTGGCTCGCTGCACGCAGGCCACGCGTCTAACGTCATCCCTGAAACTGCCCGCATTGAAATGAGCGTGCGCTCTTTCGACGCCGGAGTGCGTAAAATTCTTGAAGAGCGCATCCGTTCTTTAGCCGAACTGCACAGCGCGGGCTATGGCGCGGTGGCGGAGATTGAGTATGTGCCGGGCTATCCGGTGCTGGTGAATCATGCGCAGGAAACGGCCTTTGCCTTAGAGGTGGCGAAAGAGTTGCTCGGGGAAGAAAACGTGGTGGACAACTTGCCGCCGATTTCAGGCAGCGAGGACTTTGCTTACTTCTTGCAGAACAAGCCGGGCTGCTTCTTGCGCTTGGGCAATGGCAATAGCGCCGTGCTGCACAACCCAGCCTATGATTTCAACGACGACAGCCTAACTATCGGCGCGGCTTACTGGACCCGTTTAGTCGAGCGTTACCTGACTGAGAACCTTGATTAATTCAGAAGGTTAGCGGCAAAAACCAAACCAGCGCATGCCTAAGTGGAAGTGATTGGCGTGCGCTGCGTTATAGTCTGGCCCAATGGAGTTACCAAAGTAAGGGCAGCTGCGATTGAACATATCGCGGATAAAACTGCCGCTGGCGTCATCCTGCTTCCAGGCTTTCAGCACCGTGATATTTCTGCCATCGGCAAGCCGGAATCCCCCAACATCCAAGGCTTCCGCCGTGGCATGTTCGCTTAACCGCCCTTCTGCACGATGATAAACATTGCGACAGGCATAGCTGCCAAGATGGTCAATTCGAGTCAGCCCGGCTCCCAGCTGTGCTTCGGACTGAGGTTTCGCGACCTGCGAAACAAACATCGCGCTACTCAGCGCCAATCTACAACTCGCCAAAAAGCTTGAGCTTAAAGAGACCGAACCGAATTTCTGCACCCGCACCGGAGACTGCAACGGGCAGTTCCCCTGCGTGCTGGCAACTCGCGTGAAAGTAATCGCCCCCTCCTGTTCCGCGCTATCAAGCACTGCCAAACAAGCCTCAGGATCATTGTCCAACCGACGGAGTTTGTACTTGGTAATAACATTCGGCGGATCGTTAACAGACAACGGCGTAAAAGGGTTATAGCGCGAAGGCACCCTCTCCGTGATCCAAGGCGCCGCATACAGCAGAGCGACCAAGACAATGATCAGAACAACCACATACTTCATCAGCAGGGTCCTTATGGTTGTGGGTTTAGTGTACAGCTAGAAGGGTGAGTTTTGGGGTAATTTTAGTGTATGGGTGAGGTTTGTGGGGAAATGAATAGCCCGGACTTTTTTTTAACTCCTGATGGTTTGACCAAAAATTTGTTACGGCGATAAATGCCACTGGAATTAAGTTTAAAGATAGCCCACCTACTTTTCATGAAATTAGGAGTCTAGACGGCAGGTTGTACGAGATGGAGAAAGGGAAGGAATTTGCGATGAAATTGCTGGGCATAAATCTGAAAAAGTGACAGCCAAGTGATTCGATACCAGAGGGAAAGAATACGCAATTCTGTAAAAGACCGAATACAGAATTTCGTGTGATTTTCGTTTTTCCTGAAAATAACTCTTTAAAATCAATAACCAAAAAAAAGACCGAATACGATTCCTATATTCGGTCTAGGGAAATGGCTCTTGGGAGAGAGCCGTGCGCTAAAAGTTGGCATTAATGCAGGCGGTTAAGCCGTACAACTTAAAGCGTAGTTGAGAGTTGCTCGTTTTCCAATCAACTTGTAACCAAGTGATAATAACTTCGCTAAATTAGTTGCTCTTTGTGATAACAATCTCAAAACAGAGGTGAAATTGCTGGCATAGAGCAGGGCTTTAAGACTTAGCAAAGGGTCTCGGCTTTGGCAATGAATGGAGCGAGGCTCATTTTCTGGCCTGGGTTTTTCGGGTCGTCGAGCAGGATCTTATCCAGCGGCACGGCCTGTACTTTGTGGCTCTTCACCTGCTCGCGCGCGACATCGTTCAGGGGATACTGGGCCAGCGTGCTGTCGTTAATCACATACAGCGCCTTGCCTGCACGGCATTGCAGCATGACTTCTTCGCGGGTGAATGCCCAATCTTTGCCATACTGGAGACGTGAAACCGTCACTAGCTCAGGCGCGGCGAAGCTGCTGGCTGACACAGCGAGCAGCAGAGTGGCAAGGAGTGTTTTCCTCATGGCTTTTTCCTTTATAACTAACTTTAAAACGTGATCACGCCGAAGCGAGTCGCCCTTCCCCGCTATCTAATTTAGAACGGTGACAGCGTGGCAAACCAGCTGACCAGCAGCATCACCACTAGCGATAGCACTAACTCAAGCTTGGTGGCGGAAGCCAGTCGCTGATAGGCCAACTGCGGCTGGGTCGGGATCAGCGGAACTAACCGATAGCGATTAAATATCGCCACGCCGGTCATCACCACCACCAGCGTGATTTTAACCAACAGCAGCTGGATATATCGCGACGACAGGTCGGTGGGCAGGCGTTGCAAAATAATGGCGCTGTTGAGTATCCCGGTGAGGATCACCAGCGCGACCGCCACGTGCCCGCAGGTTGAGAAGCGAATGAGCGTCGCTATGGCGTAAGGCCGCGTCTCGTCCCGTTCGGTGTAAAGCAGGCAACCTAACAGTGGCAGTAAGCTACCGAACCAGTAGGCGGCGCTTAGCAGGTGCAAGGTGTGATTACCGCGTTGCAACAGGCCCAGCGCGCCTTCGTTCATGGCCGCGTGACCAATCAGTGCCTGGCTGAACAGCAGGCCGGTGCTGGTTAAGAACATCAGCATCACCCGCCCCGGCAGCCAGTCCATCAGCCACACCATCAGCGCAATCGTAGTGAGTAACAGGTGCCAGCGCCAGACCTCACCAAAGGTGGTGGTCAGCACCAGTAACCAGACATTGAGGTTTAAACAATCCTCAAGGCCGTTGCCCATCAATCCAGCTTGAATCGCCAGCATGCCAACCGCCGTTAGCGCGGCGACCCCGACCGAAAGGGTCATCAGGCGATGATTCTGGTTAAGCAACCCTGTTGCGAATCCTTTCGGTGCCAGCAGTCCCGTCATCACGCTGATGCCAAATATCTGCATCACCGCGGCAAAATGGAAAAACCGGCACAGAACAAACAAAGTGGCCAGAGTCATGGCTTATTGCACCGTGAAACTGTACTGCCCCTCAGTTTTGTGACCATCCACTGAAACGACGTGCCATGAAACGGTGTATTTGCCCGCCTTCAAAGGCGCATTCAGAGGCACGATGGCCTGAGTCTTGTCGTTGGCCGCCAGAGCCAGTTTGCCCGTCTCGATAGCTTTGTTGTCAGGACCGCTCAGCGCGACCTTGCTGAAATTAGGTTCAATCCCTTCGCTGAAGCCCAGAGTCAGCTCGGTGGGTGCAGATTTAAGGGTGGTATCGGCAGCCGGGGTTTCAGTTTTCAAGTGAGCGTGCGCCAGAGCCTGTTGTGACATAAGACCTAAAGCAAGCACCGCGGAAGTAGCCAAAATACGGCAGAGAGAAGAGGATTTTTGCGACACAATTTTTCCTTAGCTTTCTGGTTGAGGGATTTTAACGCCGCAACTTTAGCGCAAAGTCGCCCTGCAAGTCTGTCAAATTTAAGGGATGGTTTAGGGAATCGTTAAGCAGAGCCGAAGTTTGGCACTTTTTGCCCCAAGGCAAAAACAAAAAAACCGCAGCGCTATCAGGTTGCCCTGAAGCTTACTGCGGTTTATTACCAGACGTTTGACGACGAAGTAATTAGGCTGATGGACCTTGGTTGACCATGCCTTTCAGATCTTTGTCGACGAAGAACAGACCATTGCCGGTGTTGCTAACCAGTCCCAGTTTATCCAGAACAGATTTGAACAAGGTTTCTTCTTCATGCTGCTCTGCCACGTACCACTGCAGGAAGTTGAAGGAAGAGTAATCTTTCAGCGTCATAGCCAGATCAGCAAGTTCATTGATTTTGGTGGTGATGTGCTGCTCATGCTCGTAAGTCTGCTGGAAGACGTCGGACAGTGACTCAAACTCCACCGGCGGCGCGGCAATCGCACCCAGCAGTGGCAGAGCGCCGGTGTCGCTGACGTATTTGAACAGGCGGTGCATGTGTTCCATCTCTTCCTGCGAATGTTGCATCAGGAAAGCGGCGGCGCCTTCAAAACCTTTATCGCTGCACCATGCGCTCATTTGCAGATATAAATTGGCAGAGTAGAACTCAAGATTCAGTTGTTCATTCAACTGATCGATCATTTCTTTTTTAAGCATAATAGCTCCACATAAATTGGCGAGTAGCAGGATGAATTCATTATTTTCACGCATTATGCCGATCGTAGAACAAAATAAAAACACCTTATTCACAATAATAATGATATAAATAATGAAAATATATAATACATTGATAAATAACGAATTATAAATTTCTTTCAAATCTTATTGAGAATTATTCACAGCGAATCTAAATATTAAAAGAGAATCATTCTTATTCTTTATTTATTTCTTTTTAAGCTATTTCCCGCCATATTTTCGAAAATAATCAAGAATGATTCTTATTACCTGAAATTAATTAGCAGATTAAAAATGGGCTGTGAACATTCACCCAACGCGCTGGGTCGAGTACAATGCGCGCCAAGGCTCGCTTTGGGGAAAATCAATGAACAAGAATTTGGCTGATCTGAGTAAAGAAGAGATGGATAAGGTGAACGTTGATTTAGCCGCGTCTGCCGTGGCGTTCAAAGAGCGCTACAACATGCCGGTGGTGGCGGAAATGGCCGAGCGCGAACAGCCGGCACACCTGCGGGATTACTTCCGCGAGCGCGTGGCGCACTATCGTGCAGAGTCGCACAAATACTCACGCCTGCCGTACGAACCTAAGCAAAAGTAGCCTTAAGCTCGGCCAGCAGGCGCGGGTTGAAGCCTTAAGCGCGGGCGAAACGCTCGTTGGCGCGAATCAGCTGGTCGAGAATGCCCGGCTCGTCAAACGAGTGCCCCGCCCCTTCAATGATATGCAGGTCAGCTTCCGGCCAGGCCTGCGCCAGATCCCACGCATTCTGCACCTGACAGGCCATATCATAGCGCCCGTGAATGATAACTCCCGGAATGTGCCGAATACGCTCGACGTTCTTCAGCAGCTGATCGTCACTGTCTAAAAAGCCCATATGGGTGAAGTAGTGATTCTCAATGCGCGCGAAGGCCAGAGCAAAATCATCTTCGCCAAAGGATGCCGCGTCTTCCGTCGGCAGCAGCGTGACCGTCTCCCCTTCCCACAGGCTCCAGATTTTTGCTGCTTCGAGCTGCACGGCCCGATCGTCGGAGGTGAGGCGTTTACGGTAAGCCGCCATCACGTCCCACCGCTCTTCTGGCGATAAAATCGATAACATGCGCTGCCATTTGTCAGGGAAGAAGCGCGACGCGCCTTCCTGATAGTACCAATGCAGCTCCTGCTTTCTCAGGGTGAAGATGCCGCGCAGGACGATTTCACTGACGTGCTCGGGATGGGTCTGGGCGTAGGCCAGCGCCAGCGTCGCGCCCCAAGAACCACCAAACACCAGCCACTTATCCACGCCCGCCATTTTGCGCAGACGCTCAATATCTTCGACCAAATGCCAGGTAGTGTTGTTGTCCAGACTGGCGTGAGGTTTGGATCGCCCGCAGCCGCGCTGGTCAAACAGCATGACGTCGTAATCGTTGGGATTAAACAACTGGCGATGAACAGAGGAACAGCCGCCGCCCGGCCCGCCGTGAATAAACACCGCCGGTTTGCCCTGCGGATTACCGCTGCGCTCCCAATAAATCTGGTGACCGTCGCCGGTGTCCAGCATCCCGCTGGCATACGCCTCTCTTGGCGGATATAAACCTTTCAATTTCGGCATGGCGTTTCCTGTTTTTTGAGGTCCAGAATATCAATTTCTCATTTACGCTTTCTCATAACAGCGCATCAGGCTAACCCGGTCAATCAACAACATGTTGTTAACAATAAAAAAATGCATTTTTTCAATCAGTCGCACAGTAAATCAGCGCCGTTGTATAAAGAAACGGCATAACGCTGCAAAAAATTCCTCATAAGAGCAGGTCAAAAAACAATAACTCGCATAGAAACATGCCGTTGAGCGAAACCTCGCCGCCCGCTATTGCAAGTTGAGCGAATTAAGCAGTAAATAGGTGAGCAACCCAATCCACTAGCTTTAGAGAGGCAAGCCACCATGAGTAAAGGAATGGATAGCAAAAAGAATGCGAAGAAGAAGCCGCTGAAAACGCCAGCTGAGAAAAAAGCTGATAAGAAAGCCAAAAAGGCAGCCGCTTAACTGTTTCTTGAGTCATTTAAGTCACACCGTTTCGTATTGATACAAACCCGCTGATAGCGGGTTTTTTTGTTTATTTACCCTCTGCGTCAGCGCCATCACCGCTATCTGCTGGCATGTTGTTCTCCGCACAGGGCCATCCGCAGAAAAGTGCGGAGGGTTGGTCAGGGGCCACCTATCCTTTACACTTTGATCATTGAGAAGCTTGCTCATTAATAAGAACCAAACAGGAGAATCGGTATGACATTCCGGGTAATTGATACGGAAACCTGTGGCCTGGACGGCGGCATTGTTGAAATCGCCACCGTCGACCTGATAGACGGCGAGATTGTGCAGCCGATGAGCGACCTGATAAGCCCAGATCGGCCGATTAGCCATGAGGCGATGGCCATCCACCACATCACTGAAGAGATGGTCGACGGCAAACCGCGCATCGCGGCGGTCATCGGCAAGTATCACGGCAGCCAGTATTACGTGGCGCACAACGCGGCTTTCGATCGCGGCGTGCTGCCTGAGATGCACGGGCAGTGGATTTGCACCCTGAAGCTGGCACAGGCGCTGTATCCGAATATTCGTTACAGCAACCAGTATCTGCGCTACGCCCTGAAGCTCGACGTCACCGTTCCCGAAGGCCTGTACCCGCACCGCGCGTTGTATGATTGCTATGTCACCGCCGCGCTGCTCAAGCGAATTATTGTCGATTCAGGCTGGAGCGCGGAGAAAATGGTCGAGATAAGCAACCGCCCGACCCTGCTGCGGACGCTGAAATTTGGTAAGTATCGCGGGCAGAAGATTGAAGATATCGCGCTGCAAGACCCGGATTATCTGCGCTGGATGTTGAAGTCGATTAAAGATTTAAGCGGCGATATGCGCTTTAGCATTGAGCATTTTCTGGAGAAGTAATAAGAACTTGCTGACGTCACGCGGCCCTTTCATTGCGAAAAGGCCGCGCTATTAACTCATAGAATTACGACTTTCCCGCCAGTGCCAGAACAAAAGCATATTCCAGCGCAATGTCTTCGTAAGCCTTGAAGCGCCCCGACTTGCCGCCGTGGCCGGAATCCATATCGGTATACATCAGCAGCTGGTTATCGTCAGTTTTCAACTCACGCAGCTTCGCCACCCACTTGGCCGGTTCCCAGTATTGCACCTGAGAATCATGCAGGCCGGTGGTCACCAGCATATTCGGGTAATCCTGCGCCTTGACCTGATCGTACGGGCTATATTGCAGAATATAGTCGTAGTAGGTTTTGTCATTCGGATTGCCCCACTCGTCATACTCGCCGGTGGTCAGGGGGATAGACTCGTCGAGCATGGTGGTCACCACGTCAACAAAGGGTACCTGCGCGACTATGCCGCGATATAACTCCGGCGCCTGGTTAATCACCGCGCCCATCAGCAAGCCGCCGGCGCTGCCGCCCATGGCATAAACCTGACTGGCTTCGCCATAGCCCTCGGCCACTAGTTCTTTGGTGACGTCGATGAAGTCGTGGAAGGTGTTCATTTTGTTGAGCAGCTTGCCGTTGTCATACCACTGCTGGCCCAGCTCTGCGCCGCCGCGAATGTGTGCCAGAGCGAAGACAAAGCCGCGATCCAACAGACTCAGGCGGCTGCCGCTAAATGCCGGGTCCATACTGCTGCCGTAAGAGCCGTAGCCATAAACCAGCAGCGGGTTGCTGTTGGGTTTGAAGGTATCACGGCGGTATACCAGCGAAACCGGCACTTTCACGCCGTCGCGCGCGGTTACCCAAACGCGCTCGCTGCGGTAGTTGGCCGCGTCGAAATCTTTCACTTCCTGCTGCTTCAATAGCCTGCGCTCGCCGGTGTCCAGATTCAGCTCAAACAGCGAGCTTGGCGTGGTCATTGAGGAGTAGCCATAGCGCAGCAGCGAGGTGTCCGGCTCTGGGTTGTAGGCCAGCCAGGTCACATAGGTCGGGTCATCAAAGCTTAGGGACTTCTCTTCACCCGTCGCCCAGTGGATCTGGCGCAGGTTGGTCAGCCCCTGCTCGCGCTCTTCCACCACCAGCCAGTCGCGGAACAGGCTAAAGCCCTCCAGCATCACCGCCTCGCGCGGGGCGATCAGCGTCTGCCAGCTGGCTTCGTTGTTATCGGCGCTTTTGTATAAACCGAAGTTTTTACCGTCTTTTGGCGCGGCGATGTCGCGGTTGGAGCGAATGTAGAAATGGCCCTGATAGTGGTCCAGCCCGTATTCGTGGTCTTTACGGCGCGGGACGAATACCTGCGGCTTGGCCTGCGGGTCGTTGGCGTCTAGCAGCAGCACTTCGGAGGTGGTGGTGCTGTCGAGATGAATAATCACATACTGGTCGGAGGTGGTTTTATCCAGACCGACGTAGAAAGTGTCATCCTTCTCTTCATACACCAGTTGGTCGTTTTTCGGATCGGTGCCGACGGTGTGGCGGTAAACCTGATATGGCAACAGCGTCTTTTTATGTTTACGCACGTAATACAGGGTCTGGGAGTCGTTGGCCCACTCGCTGCCTGCGGTGTTCTTCAGCAGGTCATCGTTCCAGCTCTCATCCTGCAAATTCTTGATGCGAATGTCATATTGGCGACGAGAGAGGAAATCTTCCGAGACGGCCATCAGCTTGTTGTCCGGGCTGATATCCAGACCGCCCAGCGTGTAGAACTCGCTGTCGCTGGCGCGCTCATTGCCGTCAATCAGCGTCTGCCACTGCTCGCTCTCGGCGGCTGGCTGGCGCAGATAGATCGCGTATTCATTGCCCGGCTCGTAGCGGGTCTGATAGCGATAGCTGTGTTTGACATAAGGTACCGAGTGGTCCTGCTGCGCGATGCGCGCCACCATCTCTTGATACAGGGTTTCGCGCAGCGCCTGATGGGGTAACAGCGCCTGTTCGGTATAGGCGTTTTCCGCCTGCAAATAGCTCAGCACGTCGCTGTTGGCGCGGTCATCGTCACGCAGCCAATAGTAATTATCGACACGGTCTTCACCGTGGATGGATAGCGTTTTAGGGCGTTTTTCAGCCTTTGGAGGTGTGATCATCAGGCTTTCTCTCAATATTCTTGAAGGTTTATGCAGAGTGACAGGTTTATTTTGCGAAACCAAGCATTAAGCGGGCAAGCGAGGTGGGGAGCAGGAAACAGCAAGAGTAAGCGCCGTTGGGCAAGGTGCCGAGGCGCTTTAAGCAGAATTAGTGCGGCGTGCCGTAGGTGATCTGGCCAATCTGGCAGTTAAGCGTTACCGGATAGGTTTTCTCAGCGCGATTACCGCGCGCTTTCACCGGAACGCTCCAGTTGGCGCTATCGCCCGTAATATTGTCGGGGGAGATCCACACCACCGGCGTTGAGGTGCCGAGCAGTTTTTTATCTTCGTCCCAACGGGTAATACGGTTTTGCAGAAAATCACGTTTTACCAAAGCGGCCACTTCATCCTTGCTGGCATTGTTGCAAGGCGCGATGGTTATGGTGCGACTTTGCTGCTCCGAGGTCTGCGCGGCCTGCGCTGCGCCACTCAATCCTGCTACTGCCACCACTGCGCTAAGAATTAATTTGTTCACGTTTCGACTCCCGAATGCGGATTCTGTCCCTGACCGAACGCTGCATTAAGCGATATCCTTGCTTAATGCAGGGTCATATTTAACAGGCACATGTTAATCTATGACAAGATCATAACACAACGTTAACATGGCGGCGGCGCGAACTTATTTCTCGGCTGCTGGCTTATCGCAGGATAATGGCTTTGCAGCTTTTGCCTTTGATTTTGCCTTCCTGCAAGCGTTGCAGGGCTTTCTTGGCGCTTTTCTGGCGAATCGCTACATAGGCGTGAACCGGGAACATATCGATTTTCCCCACTTCTGCCGCCGTCAGCCCGGCATCACCGGTCAAGGCACCTAAAATATCGCCGGGACGGATCTTGGCTTTACGGCCGCCGTCGATGCACAAGGTCGCCATTTCAGGGTCCAACGCCACGGGCGGTGCAGACATGACCTGCGCGGCAGGCTGCCAAACCACGGCCTGACGGGTGTAATCTTCCAGCGCGTGAACGCGCACCATTTCCTGCGGCGTGACCAGACTCACCGCCAAGCCGCTGGTGCCTGCACGGCCCGTACGGCCTACGCGGTGGACGTGGACTTCCGGATCAAACGACAGCTCGTAGTTGATCACCAGACTCAGCTGTTTGATGTCCAAACCGCGCGCGGCGACGTCGGTTGCCACCAGCACGCGGCAACTGCCGTTGGAGAAACGCACCAACACACGATCGCGGTCGCGCTGTTCCAAATCGCCATTTAGCGCCAGCGCGCTAATGCCCTTGCCTGCCAGTGCTTCGTAAATCTCCTGGCAGTCGCGCTTGGTGTTACAGAACACCACGCAGGAAGCTGGCTGGTGCTGATACAGTACCGCCGTGAGCAGCGCCAGACGCTGGTTGCGGTCGGTTTCAATGAACACTTGTTTGATGTCGGCAATGTCATCTTCGCCTTCAATTTCAACTTTCACCGGCTGACGCTGGAATTTGTTGCTGATGCGCTCGATGCCTTCCGGATAAGTGGCGGAGAACAGCAGGGTTTGGCGATCTTGCGGCGCGTAGCTCACTACGTCTTCGATATCTTCGCTAAAGCCCATATCCAGCATGCGATCCGCTTCGTCCAGCACCAGCACCTTCAGCTGATCCAGCTTAAGCGTGCCTTTACGCAGGTGCTCCTGAATACGGCCCGGCGTGCCGACGATGATATGCGCGGGATGCACCAGAGACTCAAGCTGAGGTCCGATGGCCTGGCCGCCGCACAGGGTCAAAATTTTAATGTTCTGGGTGAAGCGTGCCAGACGGCGTAGCTCTTTGCTGACCTGATCGGCCAGTTCACGGGTTGGACAGAGCACCAGCGACTGGGTCACGAATTGCCCGACGGTGATTTTATCCAGCAGCCCGATGCCAAACGCGGCCGTTTTACCGCTGCCCGTTTTGGCTTTGGCGCGGACGTCCTGCCCTTGCAGGATAGCCGGTAAAGACGCGGCCTGAATGGGGGTCATTTCGGCATAACCCAGCTCGGACAAGTTAGATAGCTGCTCGGCGGGCAGTGGCAGGACGGAGAATGAATGCGTGCTCAAGGCGATAACTCTTTATATAAGGCAGAAAATTCGGGGCAGCGACGGAAAAAACGGCGCCATGATTTGGGCTAAATGATAACAGAGAGACGGCCTGCCCGCCTTACTCAGCGAACGTCATGCACAAAAAAACCCGCACTAGGCGGGTTTTTCATGCTGTGCAGCGACAGATTGTCTGTCACTGCCCCGAGGTCAAGACGCTCAGGCGTTTTTGCTGTAAGACTTACAGTGCAACAACGTTAGCAGCGGACGGGCCACGTGGGCTGTCCTGAATGGTGAACTCAACGTTCTGACCTTCGGCCAGCGTTTTGAAACCATCGCTGTTAATTGCGGAGAAATGCACGAAAACGTCTTTAGAACCGTCGGCCGGAGTGATGAAACCGAAACCTTTGCTTTCGTTGAACCACTTGACCTGACCAGTTAACTTACTCATTTTTATATCCTTTACTATTTTAAAAGCATCCGCCTCGATCGCGAATGCAGTGACATTAACGCATATTCAGCCGCCTCACGCAAATCGCACTCTTTGCCGCGCAATCGTTTTCGTCGCCTTTTTTTTCCGTTATAATGCGCCCGAACTGCTCACAGGGCGGCGAATTTGGCCTATGAATGCGCCATCAGCACACCTTTTCAACCACCACAGATCTGGGTACGAAGCTATGTTAACCATTGGTACTGCACTGCGCACCGGCGCGACTCGCGTCATGTTATTGGGTTCCGGCGAGTTGGGTAAAGAAGTCGCCCTTGAATGCCAGCGTCTTGGTCTGGAAGTGATTGCCGTTGACCGCTATGCCGATGCTCCCGCCATGCAGGTTGCCCATCGTAGCCACGTGATCAACATGCTCGACGGCGAGGCGCTGAAGCAGGTTATTGAGAGCGAACGCCCTGATTTCATCGTGCCTGAGATTGAAGCTATCGCCACCAGCATGCTGGTCGAATTAGAAAAACTGGGCCACAACGTGGTGCCGACCGCCGAAGCCACGCGCCTGACTATGAACCGCGAAGGCATTCGCCGTCTGGCCGCTGAAACCCTAAAGCTGCCAACTTCTACCTATAAATTTGCCGACGACGAAGCCGCTTTCCGCGCCGCCGTCGATGAAATTGGCTATCCGTGCATCATCAAGCCGGTAATGAGTTCCTCCGGCAAAGGCCAGAGCCTGATCCGCAGCGAAGCGACATTACAGCAGGCGTGGGACTACGCCCAACAGGGTGGTCGTGCCGGTGGCGGTCGCGTGATTGTGGAAGGTCTGGTGAAGTTTGATTTCGAAATTACCCTGCTGACCATCAGCGCGGTGGACGGCATTCACTTCTGCGCGCCAATCGGCCATCGTCAGGAAGATGGCGACTACCGCGAATCCTGGCAGCCGCAGCAAATGAGCGAGCTGGCGCTGCAACGCGCCAAAGATATCGCCGAAAGCGTGGTGAAAGCCTTAGGTGGCAAGGGTTTGTTCGGGGTTGAGCTGTTTATCTGCGGCGATGACGTGGTGTTCAGCGAAGTCTCCCCGCGTCCTCACGATACCGGCATGGTGACTCTGATTTCTCAGGACTTGTCAGAATTCGCCCTGCACGTGCGCGCCTTCCTCGGCCTGCCAATCAGCCAGATTCGCCAGTTCGGCCCGTCGGCTTCTGCGGTGATTTTGCCAGAGCTGACCAGCAACAACGTCACCTTCAGCGGGCTGGAAAATGCTTTAGTTGGCTCGAATCAGGTTCGTCTGTTCGGTAAGCCAGAAATTAGCGGCAAACGCCGTCTGGGCGTGGCGCTGTCTATCGGCGACAGCGTTGAAGAAGCCGTCGAAACGGCCAAGAAAGCCGCGGCGGCGGTGGTGGTTAAGGGCTAAACCTTTTTCTGCTGATGTTTAATGCAAAAAAACCGGGCCTGCGAAGAACCCGGTTTTTTTATCTCTTGCGCCCGGCTTCTCAGCCCGGCTCGGCATTATTCGTCTTCGTCATCAAAAATAACGGTAACGCGATCGCCCTGATGCTTGGTGCGGATTTCATCCGCCACCGTGGCAATGGCTTCGCCGCTGCTCATGCCGTCGGCCATCAATTGGCGGATACGGTCGGCGGCCTGTTCCTGTTCGCTATGTGAAAGTGAAGGCATACCTGTCAGCATGGGAGTGTCCTGTTTCTGGGTCATGAGGGAAATACGGTCAGCAATGTCGCCATTCAAGCGCCATTACAACGTGAAGGACCGCCAGTATACTCCTTCTTGCTGCATTGGCCTATGCAGCTTTCAGGGGCGTAAATCTATGTTAGGATCGCCCCCCTGTTCCAGCCCATTCGTCAGACATCGTGAAGCCATCCATGCAGCCTGCCCAGACTTACCGTTTACATACGCTCCCTTACCATCCTGACGCCCTGCTGGCGCGGTTCGCGCCGCTCTCTGCTCAGCCGTGGGCCATGCTGCTGCACTCCGGCTCGGCGGATCACGCCCATAATCGCTTTGATATTTTGGTCGCCGATCCGTTGATTCGGCTGACCACCCGTGGCGACAGCACGGAGATTGCCAGCGCGACAGGCACTCAGGTGAGCGACGCGGATCCTTTTCTGCTTATAGAGCAGCAGTTGCAGCACTCAGGGCTGCGGGCCGAGTCGCGCGAAGATCTGCCGTTTCTCGGCGGCGCGCTGGGGCTGTTCGGCTATGATTTGGGCCGTCGCGTGGAAAGCCTGCCGAACCTTGCCGAGCAGGACATTCAGCTGCCCGACATGGCGGTAGGCATTTATGACTGGGCGCTGATTGCCGACCACCAGTTGCAGCGCCTGACGCTGGTGTGCCACGGCGACATTCAGCAGCGTCTGGCTTGGCTTGAATCTCAGACCCCGGCGGCGGAAAGCAGCGAATTTACGCTGCACGGCAACTGGCAGGCCAACATGAGCCGCGAGCAGTATGGCGCGAAGTTCCGCCAGATTCAGGAGTACCTGCACAGCGGCGACTGCTACCAAATCAATCTGGCGCAACGTTTTTCCACCCGCTATTCCGGGGACGAGTGGCAAGCCTTCCTGACGCTGAACGCCGCTAACCGTGCCCCCTTCTCAGCCTTTATTCGTCTGCCGGACAACGCTGTGCTGAGCCTCTCGCCGGAGCGTTTCCTGTGGCTGGAGAACCAGCGCGTGCAGACGCGCCCGATCAAAGGCACCCTGCCGCGCTTAGCCGATCCGCAGGCCGATGCCCAACAGGCGCTGCGCCTCGCGGCGTCAGAGAAGGATCGCGCGGAGAATCTGATGATTGTCGATTTGCTGCGTAACGACATCGGACGCGTCGCTACGCCCGGCAGCGTCCGAGTGCCGGAACTGTTCGTGGTCGAGCCATTCCCGGCGGTACATCACTTAGTCAGCACCATCACCGCCGACCTCCCGGCGGCGTGCCACGGCAGTGATTTGTTACGCGCCTGCTTCCCCGGCGGCTCTATTACCGGCGCGCCAAAAGTCCGCGCCATGCAAATTATTGAGGAGCTGGAGCCTCATCGCCGTAACGCCTATTGCGGCAGCATCGCCTATATTAGTTGTTGTGGCACGATGGACAGCAACATAACTATTCGCACGCTATTGACCGAGGGCGATCACATTTATTGCTGGGCGGGCGGTGGTATTGTGGCGGACAGCGTAGAACAGGCGGAATATCAGGAGACTTTCGACAAAGTGGCCCGAATTCTGCCCCAACTGGGAGAACCTAAGCATTGATGAGCCTTGAAAAAGCGACCGAGATGCCGCGTTATTCACCTGCGGTAGAAGAGTTCGTGCGCCGTTTCCAACTACAACTCCCGGCCTCTGCGCCAGCCAAGGTGACGGGGAAACGTCAGGCGGCGGTGCTTATTCCGATCATCTGCCGCGAGCAGCCGACGCTGCTGCTCACCCGCCGCTCTGACCGCCTGCGCAAGCACGCCGGGCAGGTCGCCTTCCCCGGCGGCGCGGTGGATGCCTCGGACTCTTCTATTATCTTCACCGCGCTGCGTGAAGCTCAGGAGGAGGTGGCCATCCCCTACGGCGACGTCAACGTGCTCGGCACGCTGGCCCCGCTCGACAGCAGCACGGGTTTTCAGGTCACGCCGGTGGTCGGGCTGCTGCCGGTAGATGTGCCGCTGCACCCCTGCGAAGACGAAGTGGCCGAGCTGTTCGAGATGCCGCTGGAAGAGGCGTTTAACCTGTCGCGCTATCACCCGCTGGATATCCACCGCGCCGGTACTCACCATCGCGTTTACCTTTCCTGGTATCAGCAGCAGTTCGTTTGGGGGCTGACCGCCGCCATTATTCGCCGTCTGGCGGAGCAAATTCGCGCCTAATTCCCTCTTTTGATGTGGCCATAATTTACACATTGGTCACATTTCGGCATCAAATTACTTTATTTCATGCGAAAAAAGCCACTTTAGGTCACAGGGCCTTTTACACTGTGTGTTAAGTCCGGAATAAAACTGCGATAATCCACTACTAAAGATTAATTAAACAGTAAATCTATCCGGGCATGGTGCACATGACAGTGCCATCGGCCAAAACAGGAGTATTCAACGTGATTAGCGTTTTCGACATGTTCAAGGTCGGTATTGGTCCTTCCAGCTCCCACACGCTGGGGCCGATGAAAGCGGGCAAACAGTTTGTGGATGACCTGCTCGAAAAAGGCATGATGGCCGACGTCACTCGCGTTGCGGTAGATGTCTATGGCTCGCTGTCGCTGACGGGTAAAGGACACCATACTGATATCGCCATTATCCTCGGGTTAGCGGGCAACAAGCCTGACACCGTGGACATCGATGGCATTCCGCACTTCATTCGCGATGTCGAGCAGCGCCGCCGTTTGCCGCTGGGCGACACCCACCACGAAGTCGATTTCCCGCAGGACACCGGCATGGTGTTCCGCAATGAAAATCTCTCCAAACACGAAAATGGCATGCAGATCCACGCTTTTGCGGGCGACAAGCTGCTGTACAGCAAAACCTACTACTCCGTCGGCGGTGGTTTTATCGTCGATGATGAGCATTTCGGCCAGCCGGTACTGGATCAGGTCACCGTGCCTTACGCCTTTAACTCGGCGAGCGAAATGCTGGCGAAGTGCAAAGAGACAGGCCTGTCGCTGTCTGCGCTGATGATGAAGAACGAGCTGGCGCAGCACAGCAAGCAGGATATTGAGCTGTATTTCGAAAATATCTGGCAGACCATGAAGGCCTGTATCGATCGCGGGTTGAACACCGAAGGCGTGCTGCCGGGGCCGCTGCGCGTGCCGCGTCGCGCTCCTGCCCTGCGCCGGATGCTGGTGTCCAACGATAAGCTCTCCAATGACCCGATGAACGTCATTGACTGGGTGAATATGTTCGCGCTGGCGGTCAATGAAGAAAACGCCGCCGGTGGCCGCGTGGTGACGGCGCCGACCAACGGCGCCTGCGGTATCGTGCCGGCGGTTTTGGCCTATTATGACCAGTTCATTGAATCCGTTAGCCCAGACATCTATTTGCGCTACTTCCTCACTTCCGGCGCTATCGGTATTCTGTACAAGATGAATGCCTCTATCTCCGGTGCGGAAGTGGGCTGTCAGGGTGAAGTGGGCGTGGCCTGCTCAATGGCGGCTGCCGGTCTGGCGGAACTGCTCGGCGGTAGCCCGGAGCAGGTATGCGTGGCGGCGGAAATCGGCATGGAACACAACCTCGGCCTGACCTGTGACCCGGTAGCCGGGCAAGTGCAGGTGCCTTGTATCGAGCGTAATGCGATTGCATCGGTGAAAGCGATTAACTCGGCGCGTATGGCCCTGCGCCGCACCAGCGAGCCTCGCGTTTCTCTGGATAAAGTGATCGAAACCATGTACGAAACCGGCAAAGACATGAATGCCAAATACCGCGAAACCTCGCGGGGTGGTTTGGCCATCAAAGTACAGTGTGATTAACCTGCCTCAACGCTGATAGTTACCCCGGCCGCCCTCGGTTTTATGCAGTAATACCGAGAGGCGGCCGCATGAAATCTGCCCTTCAGTAAACTCCACAGCCATTTGTTCTCTATTAACAGAAACCCCCTGTAATATCAGGAAAAACTCATTTCACCCTCTTGCATTCTCCGCGGCTGCTACGGCATTCTGCGTTATTACTGAAACACGTGTTACGTCAGCTATTCTGGTTCACCAACCCATAAAACGAATAAGCCGCTATCTTCGATGGTGGACATGATAAGGGCATTCATCCGTGACAACGTCACTTTCGCGCATTTTGTCGGAATTTGAGGAGCAGTAGTATGCCTTTTTCACCGATAGCGCTCGCAAAATATCGCTCCTACCGCGTTGCCTTCGCCGCCGCGATTGGCCTTTTCGCCCTGATCATGACGCTAGGTATTCGCATTTGCGAACAGAGCCGGGCCATCAGTTTGAATCAGCAGCGGCTGGCAAATCACACAGTGCAAAAACTGGAGAACCTTCTACAGCCTGCAACAAAAGTTTCGTTTGGCGACTTTATCGTGGCGGGTACCGGCTGCGCTCAGCAGCAAATCGGTTTGCAGCGCGCCGTGGCGAGAATTCAAACCCTGCGCGCCATTGCCTTGGTGGTAAATGGCAAAATCGTCTGTTCGAGCCTCGCGGGTGCGCTACAGGTGGACTTCAACCAGCTACTGCCCGAACTGGCGTTAGGCAACAAGCGGGTGCAGCTGCGCTACTCGATCATGACGCCAGAAAGCATCCCGACGCTGGTGCAGTGGCAGCCGTTAGAAAACGATAATCGCAACGGCGTGCTGTTTGTCTATAACATCGGCATTCTGGGGAATTTCCTGCTAGAGCCGCAGCCGCCTTACGCCAATCGCATCGTGCTTAACGTGCTCAATCAGAGCCTGGAATACGACAAAAACCACATTGTGCCGCGCAGCAAGCTCGGCGGTGATGAAGTGGTGCAGGCCTATTCCACCCATAATGATTTCTCCATTTCGCTGTATGGCGATACCGCCACCACCATTGCCTGGGGCGACCTCCCTTCTCACCTGCCCCTATCACTGCTTATCAGCCTGCTGGTCGCCATCGCCACCTATTTGCTGTCCGCCAGCCGCCTCAGCCTGGGTTATCCGATTAGCCATGCTATCTCCCACCGCGAGTTTCAGGTCTATTGCCAGCCAATCATAAATAGCGCCAATGGCACCTGCGTCGGGGTTGAAACCCTGATGCGCTGGAAGAACCGCCGCCAGGAGTGGGTGTCGCCCGAGCTGTTCATCCCGCTGGCCGAGCAGCATGGGTTAATTATTCCGCTGACGCGCTACCTGCTGCGACAGGTGAGTGAGAACCTGCACCTTTTTCCGCCACGCGAAGACTTCTACATCAGCGTCAATGTCGCTGCGCAGCACTTCCACAATATGGAAATCATTGATGACGTCCGCGATCTCTGGCTTTCCGCCAAGCCCGACGTCTCGCTGATGCTGGAGCTGACCGAGCGCACCCGACTGCAGGAGCTGAGCGCGCAGCATATAGCCAAGCTAAAAGCCATGGGAGTGATGCTGGCGATTGACGATTTCGGCACCGGACACAGCTCGCTGAGCTACCTCAAGGCACTGAATCCTGACGTGTTGAAGATTGACCGCGCCTTTACCGCTTCCATTGGCACTGACGCCATTAACGCCACGGTGACTGACACCATCATTACGTTGGCCCATCGCCTGAAGCTGAAACTGATTGCCGAAGGGGTGGAGACGCTGGAGCAGGCCAACTACCTGCGCGAGCGCCAGGTGGATGCGCTACAGGGTTTTTACTTCGCCCGTCCGATGCCGATAGATATCTTCCCGCAGTGGCTTGAACGCTATGAGCAGAACAATCAACTGGCCGCGCCATTTTCCTTCTAAGGAGGATTTTGGGCTGGGCAGAATAGAAAACGGCGACCGAAGTCGCCGTTTTTATTGCTGAATCACCCTGACAGGTTATTCGGCCTCGTGCCAATCATGCTCAGATTTAATCTTGGTTATCTTCACGCGCTCAATACGGTACTCGGCGAGTTCGATAATTTCGAATTTCAGCGGCGGGATCTCAATGATTTCCCCCACTTCAGGCATCTGTCCCGACTGGGCTAACAGCAGACCGGCCAACGAGGCGTAGTCGTCAGTGGGGCTGACCAGCTCGTAGGTGTCGAGGATCTGCTGCAAGAGGTGCAAATCGGTGCCACCCTTGGCAATCCAGCCGTCGCCATCGACGACCACGTCTGGGGTTTCATCCTCGTCCGGGAACTCACCGGCAATGGCTTCCAGCACGTCCAAAGGCGTGACCAGCCCTTGCACCACGCCAAATTCATTGCTGACAATCACCAAACGGCCTCTCGCACGGCGCAGAACCGACAACAGGTTGATGACGTCGATAGTTTCCGGCACCACGATTGGCGCAGTCTTTTCGGCAAAGGCGACAATGTTTTCGCCGTTTTCCAACGCCACCAGCAGGTCTTTAGCGCGCACCACGCCAATCACGTCATCCAGCGAGTGGCGACAGATTGGGAACAGGCTGTGCGGCGTGTCCATCAGCTGCATGCGGATTTCCGCCGGAGAGCGTTCGCAGTCGACCCACGAGATATCCGCGCGCGGCGTCATGATGCTGCGCAGAGAGCGCGAAGCCAGCGTCAGGACGCCGCTAATCATGTGGCGCTCTTCTTCGGCGAAGGTTTCTTGGTTCGGCAGCGTCTGACGTTGATCGTCTTCTTCTTCATGACGGTGGCTTTTGCCCCCCATCAGGCGATGGATCGCCTCGGCCGTGCGTTCACGCATTGGACGATTCGACTGGCTCTTGAGGAAGTTGCGACGCGCGATTTGGTTGAACAATTCGATAAGAATCGAGAAACCAATGGCGGCGTACAGGTAACCTTTCGGAATATGGAAACCAAAACCTTCCGCTATCAGGCTAAGACCAATCATCAGCAGGAAGCTCAGACAGAGCACCACTACCGTCGGGTGATTGTTCACAAAGCGCGTCAGCGACTTGGAGGCCAGCAGCATCACGCCCATGGCGATCACCACCGCGGTCATCATCACTGCAAGGTTATTCACCATACCGACGGCGGTGATCACCGCGTCGAGGGAGAATACCGCGTCGAGCACCACTATTTGCGCCACCACCGACCAGAAACTGGCGTAACCGCGGTTATTACCGCCGTGGCTTTGCTGCCCTTCCAACCGCTCATGCAGTTCAGTCGTGGCTTTAAATAGCAGGAATATCCCCCCCAGCAGCAGGATCAGGTCGCGCCCGGAGAAACTAAATTGCGCGATGCTGAACAGCGGCGTGGTGAGTTTCACCATCCATGAAATCAGTGACAGCAGGCCGAGGCGCATAATTAGCGCCAGTGACAGGCCGATAATACGGGCCTTGTCGCGCTGCTTTGGCGGCAGCTTGTCAGCCAGGATGGCGATGAAAACCAGGTTGTCGATGCCGAGAACAATTTCCAGCACGACCAGTGTCAGTAGACCGACCCAAATCGATGGGTCCATTAAAAATTCCATATTAGGCCCCGTGATTTACAGAATGAGAAAAAAGACGCAAGACGTTCCCGCCAGAGCTGGTCCGGTGGTTGAGATCAGTGGTGATCTGAGTAAACGATTTCAATGCGGCATTAATCCGACCTGAATAGGCGAAATTGCCGGAATACTGAGAAAAGAAGGAAAAAGAGGATAAGTGACGTCGGTGACAGTCCATAGGGAGGGCTGAGGCCCGATACTCCTGTGCAATTATTGGGAAAGCAACTCTATCAGGAATCATTTATTCGGAAAAGAATGTTTTTGGCTCCAGAGTATTCCACTTCCACTATGCTGTTTTTGTATGCAATGACATAACTCATTCATCATACGTCGTTCAATAGCAGACAGTCGTCACATAATTTATTTTTTCACACACTAAAATAAATCCGGTCGCACAACCTGTTGAGGTTCTGCAATGCACGCTTCTTGTTGTTTATCAGAAATTAAAGACTGAAAAGCACGAAGGTTCTGAGTCATCTCTCAATGGACCGCGCGCAAGAACAGCAACATTCGTCACGGGTAACAAAAGTGTCGAATTTAATGAGCACCCACACTTATGTGCATAACCTTAAGGGTTAACAGAGGAGGTAGCGAGTGAGTATTGCTATTATCATCGGCACGCATGGGTCAGCAGCCGAACAGCTGCTGAAAACGGCGGAAATGATTTTAGGCGAACAGGATAACGTCGCCTTTATTGATTTCGTTCCCGGCGAAAATGCTGAAACATTAATTGAGAAATACACGGCAAAACTGGGTGGACTTGATACCAGCAGCGGCGTGCTCTTCTTAGTAGATACCTGGGGTGGCAGTCCGTTTAATGCCGCCAGCCGAATTGTCGTCGACAAAGAGAATTATGAAGTGGTCACTGGGGTGAATATCCCTATGCTGGCGGAAACCTTCATGGCGCGTGACGACAACCCTTCGTTTGCTGAACTGGTCGCCATTGCGGTGGAAACCGGGCGTGTTGGCGTGAAAGCGCTGAAAACTCCTGAACCAGAAACAGAAACAGCCGCTGTTCAACCTGTGGCTTCGGCACCTAAAGCGGCCGCGCCAGCGCGTCCAACAGGCCCGAATGATCACATGAAAATTGGCCTGGCTCGCATCGATGACCGTTTAATTCACGGTCAGGTTGCGACACGCTGGACCAAAGAAACCAACGTTAACCGCATCATCGTCGTCAGTGACGAAGTAGCCGCCGACCATGTCCGTAAGACATTGTTGACGCAGGTTGCTCCTCCTGGCGTGACGGCGCACGTCGTCGATGTGGCTAAAGCCATTCGCGTTTACGACAACCCAAAATATGCCGGCGACCGCGTTATGCTCTTATTTACCAACCCGACAGATGTTCTGCGCGTTGTTGAAGGTGGGGTAAATATTACGTCGGTTAACATTGGTGGTATGGCATTCCGTCAAGGTAAAACTCAGGTTAATAACGCCGTTTCCGTCGATGAAAAAGATATTGAAGCTTTCAAGCAATTGAACGCCAAGGGTATCGAGCTTGAGGTGCGTAAAGTCTCTTCTGACAGTCGCCTGAAGATGATGGATCTCATTAATAAAATGAATTAATAAACTCAGCGAATTAAAGCGACAGATTTTTAACAAATAATCTGTTTCTGATGAGCTTATTTTACTCAGAGTCCTTTTGTCATAGGAGAAGTGCAATGGAGATCACCACACTACAGATTGTGCTGATATTTATTGTTGCATGTATTGCGGGGATGGGTTCCATCCTTGATGAATTCCAGTTCCACCGTCCTTTAGTGGCTTGTACCTTAATCGGTTTTGTTCTTGGTGATGTTAAAACCGGGATCATCATCGGTGGTACGCTGGAAATGATTGCCCTTGGCTGGATGAATATCGGTGCGGCAGTAGCGCCCGATGCCGCCCTCGCCTCCATCATTTCAACCATCCTGGTTATTGCCGGTGGTCAGTCGGTTGGCGCGGGTATTGCCCTTGCTATCCCACTGGCAGCGGCGGGTCAGGTTCTTACCATCATCGTTCGTACCATCACCGTTGCCTTCCAGCACGCGGCTGACAGTGCGGCAGAACGCGGCAACCTGCGCGCTATCTCCTGGATCCACGTTTCGGCGTTGGTACTCCAAGCGATGCGTATCGCCATCCCTGCCGTGATCGTTGCCGTGTCTGTTGGTACCGAAGTGGTTCAGGAAATGCTGGCATCTATCCCTGCTGTTGTGACCAACGGTCTGAACATTGCGGGCGGTATGATTGTGGTCGTCGGTTATGCGATGGTCATCAACATGATGCGCGCCGGTTACCTGATGCCGTTCTTCTACCTCGGTTTCGTCACCGCTGCTTTCACCAACTTCAACCTGGTTGCCCTGGGTGTGATTGGTGTGGTTATGGCAGTGCTGTACATCCAGTTGAGCCCGAAATACAACAAGTCTGCGCAAGCGGCTGGGCCAGCACAGGGTGTTAACGATCTCGATAACGAATTAGATTAAGGGTGAGAGAAATGGTTGATCAAACTGCAGTTAGCCAAACTCCTGAAAAGAAACTAACGCCAGGCGACATTCGCGGTGTGTTCATGCGTTCGAACCTGTTCCAGGGTTCATGGAACTTTGAACGTATGCAGGCACTGGGTTTCTGTTATTGCATGGTTCCGGCCATTCGTCGTCTCTACCCAGAGAACAACGATGATCGTAAAGCGGCCATCAAACGCCACTTAGAGTTCTTTAACACCCATCCTTACGTTGCGGCACCTGTTCTGGGCGTAACGTTGGCGATGGAAGAGCAGCGTGCCAACGGCGCACCTATCGACGACGCGGCCATCAACGGCCTGAAAGTCGGTCTGATGGGTCCATTGGCTGGCGTGGGTGACCCAATCTTCTGGGGTACTGTTCGCCCGGTATTCGCCGCCCTTGGCGCGGGTATCGCGATGAGCGGCAGCCTGCTGGGCCCACTGCTGTTCTTCGTCCTGTTTAACCTTGTACGCCTGCTGACTCGCTACTACGGCGTGGCATATGGCTACAAAAAAGGTGTCGATATCGTTAACGATATGGGCGGCGGCTTCCTGCAAAAACTGACCGAGGGGGCGTCAATTCTCGGCCTGTTTGTCATGGGGGCCTTGGTTAACAAGTGGACGCACGTCAACATACCGCTGGTGGTGTCGACCATTACCGACCAAACCGGTAAAACCACGGTGACTACCGTTCAGACCATTCTCGACCAGCTGATGCCGGGTCTGGTTCCACTGCTGCTGACCTTCGGCTGTATGTGGCTGTTACGCCGTAAAGTTAACGCCTTGTGGATCATCATTGGCTTCTTCGCCATTGGTATCTTCGGTTACTGGATTGGCCTGTTAGGTCTTTAAGTAATCACTAAGCCGGGGGAGCCTATCCCCCGGCTTTTTTATGCTTTCACGCTGGAGAAGTTTGCATGTCCCTCACTGATATCGTCCTCGCCGTCTTCGCCCTTCTGCTTCTGGCCTACGCCATTTACGACGAATTCCTGATGGGATCTAACAAAGGGAAAACGCTGCTGCGCGTCAACCTGCGCCGCCGTAACAAGATTGATTGCATTATCTTTATTGGCTTGCTGGCCATCCTGCTTTATAACAATGTGAATGCTCAGGGCACACCGATCACCAACTACTTATTAATAGGTCTGGCGCTGATTGCTTTCTATATCTCGTTTATCCGCTGGCCAAAAATGTTGTTTAAATCGACAGGCTTTTACTACGCCAATGCATTTATCACCTATGACCGAATCAAATCCATGAATCTCTCAGAGGATGGCGTTTTAGTGATCGAACTGGAACAACGCAAGCTGTTAATAAGGGTGAGCCAGTTAGACGACTTGCAGAACATCTATAATTTAATGATTGAACATCAATAAGTTACGTAATTTATGCTATTGGCTATATTTAATAGCATTATATTTAAATAACGCCAATTACCCGTAGAGTTGTTATTGATGTTTAATTCCACAATTTGTAAGTTTATTATCCAATCAATATGATCAGTGCGGGTACTTAATGAAAATCATTATCTTTGAGAATGCTAAACCCTAAATTATTTGTTGTTGTTATCAATTAAAATATTATGTTAAGGTTGCGCCGTCATTTGGGGAGTAGCCGGTTTTTGCATCCATTGTCTTGCACAATAGATGTGAAAACGCTCGTATCAACATACTCGTTTTGAAATAAAACGTGGTGCGAGCAGCCGTGAGGTTGGCGAGACCATAGACGCGTAGCTCCGTCGTAAGGTTGGGGGTGGGTTACGTGTATATGGAAACACCCGGCCGAGGTAACACTCGTGAACTTATCCGCAACACTGATTCTGGCTTTCGGCATGTCGATGGACGCATTTGCGGCGTCGATAGGCAAAGGCGCCAGCCTACACCGCCCTCACTTTCGTGAAGCACTGCGCACCGGTTTAATCTTTGGCATCATTGAAGCTATCACCCCGCTGATTGGTTGGGGCATTGGCTTGGTCGCCAGCAAATATATTATGGCGTGGGACCACTGGGTCGCCTTCACCCTGCTGTTCATTCTGGGCGCGCGCATGATTCTGGAAGGTTTGAAGAATAAACAGCAGGAAGAGGCCACCGCGCAAAGCCGCCACGGCTTTTGGATTTTGGCCGCCACCGCCATTGGCACCAGCCTAGATGCTATGGCCATCGGCGTCGGCTTGGCTTTCCTGCAGGTGAATATTATCCATACCGCGCTGGCTATCGGGCTGGCCACCACCCTCATGGCGACCATCGGCATTCTCTTAGGACGCTTTATCGGCCCGCTGTTAGGGCGCTGGGCCGAAGTGCTGGGTGGCGTGGTGCTGATTGGTATTGGCTGCAACATCCTGCTGGAGCACTTAGGCTATCTGAGCTGAGAAGCCTATTAGGCGCGGCGATGCACTCTAATGAGGAAGTCGGTTTCACAGGAGAACGACGTCTCAGCCAGCAACGCCGCTTTAACTTCTTCGGTGGCCCGCCACGCAAAGGGCGTCATCTGCAATAGATCAAAAGCTTCGGCACCCTTCAACTTCATTGGATACGCCAGCGTCTCCTGACTCACCCGCTCAAAGCCTTCCAGCCGTTCATCCAACTCGGCGTGCAGTTGCACTTGCGAATAGATAAGCCCTTTCAGCTGGTATAAATGACGCGGCCCCGGCGCGACGGTCAGCACCAGCCCGCCGGACTTAACGGCGCGATATAGCTCTTCTGCCTTGCACGGCGCATAAATACGCAGCACGGCGTCAAGCGACTGGTCGGCAAACGGCAGGCGGTGGCTCGACGCTACGCAAAAGTTCACCTCACGATAGCGTTTGGCGGCGTTGCGAATGGCCACTTTGGCGACGTCCAAACCATACACCTCGATCCTGCGCTGCTCGCTCAAACGACGCGCCACCTCGGCGGTGTAATAGCCTTCACCACAGCCGATGTCCAACAGCGTCGAGGCCTCTGCCGGCAGCGCCTCGTTCAGCCGCTGCGCCACAAGATCGCGCAAAGGCTGGTAATGTCCAGCGTCGAGGAACCGGCGGCGCGACTCCATCATCTCCGGGCTGTCCCCCGGCTGCTTCGAACGCTTATGCTGTACGGGCATCAAATTGACATAGCCTTCTTTGGCATGATCAAACTGATGATTTTGCGGGCAGCGCCACTGGCGATCGTTAAGCGTAAGTAACTGATGGCAAAGAGGACATTGATAACTCATGAAGATCCTAAAGGGAATTCGCGGTGCCCGCAGGCAGAATGCCGCCAAGTCTAAAGAACGCACCCGAGAGTTGCAACCGCTGGCATGGAAAGGAAAAACCCAGCTACACTGAGCCTTCGACGTTTTACTTATTTGACGTGGTTTATATGACTGACATTTCGGCGTTACTCAGCCAGATACCTGGGATCCGCCACGGCTTCGGCGGCAAGCGCGCTCTAATCCCCGAGATTTTAGCCGAGTTTGAACCGACCCGGCCGCAGAAAAAGCAGGTCCACGGTACCCGCATCGTGGATATCATCCAGCCCGCCCAGCCCTGTGGCGAAGCTGACGGCTTCTATACTTCCCATCCCGGCATTCTATTAACCGTGTTTAGCGCCGACTGCCTGCCGCTAATTTTCAGCCGTCGGGACGGTCGCCGCGTGGGCGTGGTGCATGCCGGTTGGCGTGGGCTAAAGGCGGGCATTATTGAGAAAATGGCCGAACGCATTAATCAAGACGGCAGCGTGGAGGATTGGGTGGTATCAATCGGCCCGGCGGCGCGCGCCTGCTGTTATGAAGTCAGCCAAGAGCTGGTGGATGAGTTTTTGCGCGACCTGGACCTGCCGCCCGCGCTGATCTCCCCTTCCCCGCGCCATCTCGACTTAGCGGCCATTGCTCAGGCCAAGCTTGAGTATTTAGGCTTTGGCGCCATTGACCATTCCGGCGGCTGCACCATCTGTAGTACCGAGCTGGACGGAAGCTATACCTACACCAGTTTTCGCCGCAACACCCACCAGCGGGCCAAAGACCCAACGCATCCGGGGATCAGTGGTCGCAATCAGCAATCGGGCATTATGATTTTGCCTGAGTGACGCGGCCTCAGATCGCAGATACAAAAAAACCCGCACATGGCGGGTTTTTTTCACAGCTGATGCTGCTTAGACTGGAGTTACATCAACAGCAGATGGGCCTTTCTGGCCATCTTGAATTGAGAACTCAACGTTCTGGCCTTCAGCCAGAGTTTTGAAGCCGTTGCCCTGAATGGCAGAGAAGTGTACGAATACGTCTTTGCTGCCGTCAGCAGGAGTGATGAAACCGAAGCCTTTAGACTCGTTGAACCACTTAACCTGACCTTTAATCTTTGCCATCTTGAGTATTTCCTTTGGATTGTTTAAAGCCGCCTATTGGCGTTACATAGACAAACTAGAGTCGTTACTGCTTGAGGCACTAAGATATAAATCGGCAGAGAAGCAGCGTTCAACGATAACGTTTTTACTCAAGTCTTCTTTACTGAAAATGCCACACATATACAGAACCGTACCTCGTTTTACCCATATGCGTTATCACATAAACTGATTTCGATGGCAAGCCATTTTTAATCAGTGATGGACGTGTCGCACATATTTGAGCCGGTTAAAGCCGGTAGCCGTTTGGCTAAGCTGAAATATGTTGATAGACATGCTTTTTTCTGCTTAACAGGGAAGCCTGTCTTTGATTCAAAACAATAACGACTAGCCCTGATTATTGCTCATTTAATGGCGATCGGTAAGCGTAAAAGACAACTTTATTTGAATTTTTATCTTTTAAGATATGCCATGAAGTACTGAGAGGACTGCGCCGCAACGCTCGTTACTGATTGGTTATGCATTCACCAAAATGGGCGCACTTGAAGACCGTGGTGCGTTTCATTGGTTCGTCCGTAATCTATTGCACCGCAAGCGAGCAAACAATTTTATTTCAACTAATAACGCTGCCTTATTAGTTGGAATAATTTCAGCCGCCCATAGCGCCATGGTCAATATGGCAATAGCGCCTGTTTCTACTATTTAACATTATGATGAAATAATAATGACCGGATGGTTAAATTACTGTTGATTATATAACCACAGTTAATTTAAGTATGTTTAAACTCGAAACTGGATTTCTATTTTAATAAACCCTTTACAGTGATCGTCATCACGATTCCATTTTCTATTTGGGTAGAAAACGAGAGCTAAGAGACATTTTCAGCGTTTCACCGGTTTTAGCCTCTGCCCCGTAGGCGGCTCGGCAGCAAGGCGCTGGGCCTATGGCGATGTTATCGGGCGGGGGAAATGACCATCAGCCATGACGGGAGGATAGCCTCCCGTCAATAAGCGTTAATACTGTACCTATTTCACTCAGGCAGAATGCTCTGCCCAATTTTCAAGGGATAAAAACGCGCGGCGATTTCTGCATTGTTTTGCGTGGCCTGGGCTAATTCCTGCAAAGGCTCATCCAAAGATTCATCCGCTAATTCAAACACCCCCCAGTGAATTGGCACGGCTTTGCGGCATTTTATTTCTGCGAACACCTCTACCGCCTGCTGCGGGTCCATATGCTGCGCACTCATGAACCATCGTGGTGCATAGGCGCCAACTGGGATCGCCGCCAGATCGAAAGGCCCCAGCTTATCGCCAATAACTTTGAATTGATTGCTATAACCACTGTCGCCGGAGAAGTAGAAACGCAGGTCGGCGCTGGTGACCACCCAGCCACACCAGAGCGAGCGATTTCGGTCCCACAGGGTTCTCATACTCCAGTGGCGGGCGGGCACCGCGTGGAAAGTCAACCCGCCAAAGCTGTGCTCCTGCCACCAGTCCAGCTCGGTGACGTGGCGCGCGCCCTGGCGTATCAGCCAACGCTTCATGCCCAGCGGCACAATAAACGCCAGCTCGGGGAAGCGGCGTAGCAGCCGTTTAATGGTCGGCTTATCCAGATGATCGTAGTGATTGTGCGACAGCAGCACATAATCGATGTGCGGCAAATCCGCGACGTCGGCGCTCACCGGCGTCTTACGTTTTGGGCCGTAGAATTTCAACGGCGAGGCGCGAGCAGAGAGCACCGGGTCCATCAGCACGGTTTTCCCCGCAATCCGTAACAGCAGACAGGCATGGCCGAGGAACCACAGGCGATCTTCGCGGCCGCTAAACTCGGCCTTCTGCCACCACTGGGAAATAAAATGCTCATAGCCACGGCGCGGCGGCTTGGGTAACTGCTGCTCTTTGCGCTCGCGCTGCCAGCGCTTGAGATCGCCGTCCTGTCGATTATGAGGTTCAGGATTGGTAAACCCTTCCGGCGTATGGTGCGGCTTAGACGCATCATAATAGGGATTTTTAATAGCCATAACGTTCCTTCAAATTACGCAGACAGCTTACTTATGGGAAGTAAAAACCGCGATGAAGGCTAGCCTCATCGCGGTTTGGGTGTGAATAAACAGTAGTATGTACAAAGTTTTACTGCAACATCCGTGACAGGACTTTACTCAGGCAGCTTCTGCACAAAGTTTGGTGAGATTTCTGGCTCCAATCATAAGGGTAGCAACGTAAGATTGCCGGCGGGTAACCACTTCTACCGCCACACGAGAGTCTTTGTATTTGATGAGGTACGTTGAGGGCCAGCCCTGGCGTCGCGTGCCGTAGGCTTTTTCATGACTATCGATGGCTGCATGGGCAACCACCAGATGGGAGAGATTTTTATCACCTTTAATGATGCGCTTCATAATGGACTCCGCCTTAGACACAACTGTCAAAATGAGGAAACATTAATCACTTGATACGCATCGCTTCGCGCGATGCTTATTCGAATCACTTCTTTGCAACTTTGTTACAGAATGAGTATCTCTGCGCTTTTTATTGCGCGCAAGTTTTACTTAACAAGAAACAAACCATCGCAGCACGCAGTGGTCGGTGACTATCGGCATGCCAATGCCCCTGCTCGCTTTGGATTTGCGCGGACCAGCGGGTATCTCCCGGCCGTTCAGTGGCATTAAGGCTAATTTTATTGGCACAAATAATCGGCCAGGCATCGGAAGGGTTGTTGCAGTAGTCTTTACCTTTGACGCCGCCGTAGGGATACCATTTGTCAGGCTCTTCGCCCGTCAGTAAGGCAATATTGTGGTTCAGCTCGCTGTCGTTCTCTTCAGACCATTTAATCATCGTCATTCCATCGGGTATCGTTGTTGCCCTGAGACTACGACAGAAATAAGACAGTTTTATGAAAGCCAAATCGGAAACAAAGAAAAGCCCGCAGGTAGTAACACCGGCGGGCTTGGGTGAGATCAAAAGCATCAATCCAAACGCTTATCTTTCGGGGATAAAGCCCCGCAGGCTGAGCACGGAATCCTCTTCCTCAGGCTCTTGAGGGGTTGGCCCTTTAACCTGCGCAGCAAGAATTTTTAACAGCTCCGTTTGTTGGCGCTGCTGTTCAGCGATTTCCTGTAAAAGCTGAATTTGCTGATTAGCTCTGACGCTGGCGCGGTTAACCACAAACCACAGCAGCAAAAATAGCAAAATAAACAAAACACACAGCACCAATGAGGCCAGGCTGGATTGGCCCATTGCGAGATCGAACATTGACAACCCTACAGCTAAATTTTAACGAGCACGTATCTTACCATTCCGCTGAAAGCTGGGAAGAGCCCATCCCAAAAACTCGCCATTTTTAGCGGTCTGGGCGGGAAAACTACCAGGGGATGAAGGATGTCACCGCGCAGACACCGAGTTCAAAGTTTCCACCTTGATCGCAGTAGCTGTTCAATGCCAGAAGATAGAGCGCGATGCAGATAACCAAGAGAACTAAAATCAGGCTAAGTTTCTTCAGGTTAAAGAAAGATCGTTTCGGTTTTATGGTCGGTTTCTTCCGGTTGGTATCGGGTTTATCAGAGCTCAACGTCAGCATCCAACACTTAATGATTCATAAAGTGATGCTACGCCACGAACCTTAAACAAAATATTAACAACCCCGCCCCTATCCACATAAGCAGCACATATTACTAAGTCAGAAGCATTGATTCTAGGAATACACTGTATTTTTACACTGCCCATAGCGACGAGATCCTTCTTACATCTATACTTATCAACACCCTGAGACTCCTCAGGGAGTACAAAAAGGAAGGCAGCAAATGGGTGCGATTAAAGCCATTATTGTTTTGGTGATTATTTATGCAATTTTTCTCTTCTCAGGTTATGGCGTTACCGTGGGAAGCAGCGAAAATGCGGCAGGATTGGGCCTGAAGTGTCAGTATTTAACGGCGCGAGGTATTGTTGATTCACAGTATCTGCATACCGATAGCGGCATCGTTGGCGTGGCCAAGTGCCCGATATTCAAGCAAATAGATGAAGTGGTCGACAAAAAATAGTCGCGCCGTACAGCGAAATAGCGTTAATAGAATGCCCACCAAGGTGGGCATTTTTTTGCCTGACGCCCATCAACAGCCTGACGACTAGCTGTCGTGCTTGGTGAATTTCAGGTCAATCAGCGCGATAGCTTTTTCGATGGCGCGCTTGGTGACGGGATCCGCGCCCGCCGGATGGCGTGAAAAATCGATGCTTTTCAGCTGGTGCGACATCTTGTCGCGCACTTCGGTCGGCGCAATGACGTCAATCACATCCAAAATCTGCTTAATGACCAGCTGACAGGCGACTAAGTCAGACGCGTACTCTTGTTCTTGGGTTAAAAGCTCGGACATGGGAATTCCTCTTGGCATGCACGCAATGTAGGCGCACTTGGCTAAAAAATTTGGCCGCCAGAATAGCATGTCGCGTCACTTATTTTATCCCGACGGTGCTCATCTGCGTTGAGAATGAGCGGAATGTTTAAATTCTCAGCAATCAGGTCAGCCCGGCTGTGGTTATCGCTGCATATCTTCTATGCTTGATGAAGCGGAGCAAAAAGGAGAGGTTATGTTCGCGCTTGTATTGACCATTTGCTATCTCGGTGGTGGCTGTGATGATCTGGCTATCGATGCCTTTGATACCAAACAACAATGCATGGCCGCTATGCGCCAGGAGGGTTTGCGCCACGCCGGATGCTACCCATTGGAAGATTTTATCGACGGCTACTATCTGCCCGCCCGAGAGAATGCTGACTTTTAGAGGGTGATCACACTATATTGTCCTGTTCTTGTAACAGCTCTAACATAAATCTGACATATGTATTGCCAAACGTATCAGCCAAAGGTATGACTATCCTGTTACTTATTGATATTTAACTATATTAACAGGACAGGAGATGGCAATGATGCAGCAAAAACGTAACGCGATTTTCAAGCAGATCCCTCTGGCACTCTTAATTTCCAGTACCTTCCTTTCCTCAATTCCCGCTCAGGCAGCACAAGTGCCCGCAGGCGTGGAATTGGCCGCTAAACAAGAAATTGTGCGTAACAACGGCAGTGAACCGGCTTCTCTTGATGCCCACAAAGTCTCCAGCGACGTTGAATTCAACATCATCGCCGACCTGTTCGCCGGGCTGGTAAGCATTGATGATCAAGGTAATCCTCACCCCTCTCTGGCGGCTAGCTGGGATAATAAAGACAATAAAGTGTGGACCTTCCATCTGCGCCCTGACCTGAAATGGTCCGACGGTTCGCCAATCACCGCCGAAGATCTGGTATTCAGCTGGCGCCGTTTAGTAGATCCCACCATCGCCTCGCCGTATGCCACTTACCCAAGCAGCATGCATATTCTCAATGCCGCGGACATTACCGACGGTAAAAAGAAACCTGACACTTTGGGCGTGAAAGCCCTCGACGCGCACACCGTTGAAGTGACGCTGGACCAGCCGATCTCCTACTTCCTCGGCATGGCCGCGCACCCAACGCTGTTCCCACTGCCGGAAGCCGCAATCAAAAAATTTGGCGATAAGTGGACCCAGCCGGGCAATTTAGTCAGCAGCGGCGCCTTCAAGCTCGATAGCTGGACCGTTAATGAACGCGTCGTTTCCGTGCGCAACCCGAATTACTGGGACAACGAACATACTGTTGTTAACAAAGTCACCTACCTGCCGATTGTTTCCGGCACCGCCGACGTCAACCGCTATAAGGCCGGTGAAATCGATATCACGAGTACCGTGCCTGAAATCCAATTCACCGCGCTGAAAAAACAGCTCGGCTCACAGGTGCATGTCGGCCCTAAACTGGGCGTGTATTACTACTCCCTCAATACCACCCGCCCGCCTTTCAACGATGTACGCGTTCGTCAGGCGCTCAATCTGGCATTGGATAAGGACATTATCGCCAATAAGGTGTTGGGGCAGGGGCAAAAACCCGCATGGGCCGTGGTGCCGGATAACACGGGCGGCTTCGAGTTTAAGAAAAATAAATATCAGCAGATGACCCAGGAGCAGCGCGTCGCCGAGGCGAAAAAACTGCTCAGCGAAGCAGGCTATGGCCCTTCCAAACCTTTAAAATTCAATCTGTTGTACAACACGTCGGAATCTCACCAGCGTATTGCTATCGCCGCCAGTTCGATGTGGAAGAAGAATCTGGGCGTCGACGCCACCCTGCAAAACCAAGAGTGGAAAACCATGCTCGACACCAAGCGTCAGGGTAACTATGACGCAATACGCTATGCCTGGATCGCCGACTACAATGAGCCATCCACGTTCCTGAATACCCTGCGCACCGGCGACAGCGAGAACTCCTCGAAATTCAGCGACGCCGCCTATGATAAAGCGCTGGACGACGCCCTGACGGCGAAAGACAAAGCCCAGGCCGGCGAGTTCTACCAGCAGGCTGAAGACGTGCTGTCGGAGCAGGTTCCGGTTATCCCGTTGTACCAATATGTCAGCGCCAAACTGGTGAAACCTTTCATTGGCGGTTACGACAATAAGAGCCCGCTGGGTTACATTTACACCAAAGATTTGTACGTGATTAAGCACTAATTTTTCACTGCCGTTATCCGGCGGCGCAGTGGCTTTAAGGCTGCTGCATCGCCGGACTTCACTTCTCCCTCCTGCTTATGCCCATCGCGAAAAGTTCATATTTCTCCCTGCATCGGGGCTTGCCTCATCGCGTCCAGATGTTAGATTGGAGAAAAATCACACAGTGGGAGGAGAGATGAAATTATCGGAAAGTGAAATCCAACCCCTCTGGGATGAGGTTTCACGAATTATTGGCGATGCGGTGATCCATTTGCATCATCGGGGAGAGTATTTGAGCAATGACGCGCTAGTCGGCTATCTCGACGGTCAACTGGGCAGCACGCAAAATGTAAAAAGCCGCATCCTGTTGGGCGCGGCTATTAATATGTTAAAGGCCAATCGGGTGAGAAATTAACTCAGGCAGACTGCACGATCTCGGGGGTTAAGGTGCGCAGGCACTTGTCTAAGACCACATAACTGCCTTTCTCGCCGTACAGATAGCCATTCATCACCATCCAATTCAGCGTGGCTTCAAAGTCGATAATCAGTTCGCGGCCGTCAAGGCCCGGCTCTTCGACTCTTTCGCCCTGCTCATCGACAAAGAAATAGTCATAGTTCGGCACGGCGGCAAACATGCTGCTCGGCGGTTCTTCGTTGGCTTCTTTATCCAGCGTCCAGCCGGTTCTGCTTGCGCCAAACTCACCGTTTCGCAAAGCCTGATTCACGACTTCAAGAGAATCAAACTCAACCGCCCTGGGTAAGGCGTTAATTAGCGCCGCCCTGGTTAACTTATAAAACAGAATGAAATTTTGCATTTTGCCTCTACTCCACACACAAAACGCCCGACCACGCACGTGGACAGGCACTGAAATGAGAAGATCACTATTGAAGGGGCGCAGTTTATCTATTCCCTCTCATTACCGCGAGAGAAGGAAGGAATAAACTGCGCAATAACGTGGCATCCGGCCCTATTTAGACTGTGCAGCACGTCCTTGCGCAAACAGGAAAATCCGCTGAGTGATGTCATCAGCCCCCAAAATATTGCCTTTCTGCTCCAGATTGGCGCGGGCGTAAGCAATATCATGGGCCTGATCCACCATCATAATCACTTTATCGCGGGTCTCTTTATCCAGATTTCCCAGCAATGTGGTCAGGATGGCTTGATAGGCGTTGGAGGCATAAGTCAGCTGCTTTTCGCGCTGTTCGAGTGCCTCAATGCGGGCTACCAGAGACTGCAAAAGGTCATGTTCAGACATAGTGATATCCTTCTGTTCTGGTGAAGGCGACCCAGCGAAATATGGAACAAGCAGGTCATTGCACTGAGCCTACTAATAAGTTTAGCAGAGCGTGCAAAAGTGCTGATAAAACTGTTTACATTCCCGCGCTAGCCCGTCCGATGATTAAACCAATATTCAACAGTTTAGCATCTCATTTCGCGGCGTTGACAAGCTGTAACTACGTCCCCGCCCGGCCAAATTCCTACAACGCTCGGGCCGTGCGGCTTGCAGAGGCGCTTCGCGAGTGACTCCGCCAAACAGGTAACAAATGCAGCAACTGGTTACAGATGCCCCCATAGAATATCGGGGCGCGATGTGACATTTTCAGCGCAGGTTTTGCCTTCATTGTTGACGTGGTGAGATGAATTTATGACAAGAAAAACGATTTACACTCTGGCACTGACCATGATGTTGTCGGTCAGCACACTGGCTCATGCCGAAGGCTGTCTGAAAGGGGCAGCGGTGGGCGCAGCGGCCGGGCACCTTAAGCACCATGCCGTATTGGGTGCCGTGGCGGGCTGTGCTGTCGGGCATCACTTAGCCGCCAAGGCGAAGGAAGAGAAGGCGCAGACGGCGGCCAATAAATCTTAAAATTCAGGGAGCTTCGGCTCCCTGATTATTTTCCACAGTCGCGTTCTGCTACAGCTGAATGGTCTCGAAACGGCCATCCAGCAGCGGCTTGCAGAGGATCTTGTAGCCGTCGCTGTCAAAGTAAGTGGAAACTTTTTGCAGACTCTCCTCATCTTGCAGCGAATCCACGGTGCCGAGATAGAACCAATCCTGAATAATATGGTATTGGGTGAAGTTCGCCCCTTTCTCAACAATGGCAATGCGCCCCGGCCAGTTCCAGCAGTGCAGCCGCAACGACGCCAGCGACGCTTCCAGACGCTGTTGATGCGCGTCCAGTAATTCCGCGCCACAGCATGCCCCGGCGCAGCGCTTCAGGCTGTAACGAAAACAGGCGCGATTTTTAGCCAGCTTCTCAATGCCCAAAATGCCATAACAGAGCTTCTGCTCATCCGCCAACTGCCGCAGCTTTTCTAACGCCACGGTGCGATTGGCAAACAGCCCATACAGCCCCGGCGTGCTGGAGAAGTCGATCTCTTTGGCATAAGCCACCGCCACCTTGCCCTCTTGAATATGCAACGAGCATAGCTGTTTGGAACGCCGCAGCCTTTTATTAAATAGCGGCTGCTGCTCCTTAATCATCCGCGCCTCGGTCAGCAGCGCGCCCAGCTCCCCTGCCGTTTCGACAAAGGAGATATGGGTGGTCTGGCGCAACATGCGGGCTTCGTCTTTCGCGCGAAAATGGGACATCACGCGAGTACGAATATTGACGCTTTTGCCGATGTAGAGCGGCATCTGCTCGCTCACACCGTGAAAAATATAAACGCCGGGAGAAGAAGGCAACTGCGCCAAATTATCTCGCAGATGCTCAGGATATTGGTAAATTTCAGCGGCAAACTCGCTGCGGGACAAATTCCTCAAACGTTCTCACTTATCTCTGTATTGCCATTAGGACGACACAATCACACGGTTTCGCCCTTCCTGCTTGGCAAGATACAGGGCTTCGTCGGCCTTTTTCAATACTTTCTCTGCGTGATTTTTGCTCGACACCCCCGCGGCCACCCCGAGAGAGATAGTGATTTTATCGATATCCACCACGTCCATTTCAGCCACCATACCGCGCAAACGCTCGGCGATTTGCGCCGCTACGTCCAGCCCGGTGCCCGGCAGTACCATCAAAAACTCCTCGCCGCCGTTGCGACAAAGAATATCGCTCTCACGCGAACTGGCGCGGATCTGCTGGGCAAGCTGCTTAATCACCTCATCGCCCACATCGTGACCATAGGTGTCATTAACCTTTTTGAAGTGGTCGATATCTAGCGCGATCACCGAGAAGCTCAGCTTCATCTGCTGAATATATTCCAGCGCCGTCGCCAGCCCGCGCCGGTTAAACAGCCCGGTCAGTGGATCGGTTTGCACCTCAAACTTCAGCTTGCCGATTTTCTTTTGAAGCAGGCTGATGCCCACCAGCAGGGCGCGTTTCAGCTGCGTCACTTCGAAATACCAGTCCGGGATCATGCGAATATTATTGGAAACGTCTGGCTTATCCATCTCATTGGCGCTACGAGCCAGCTGGCGCAGAGGCCGGGCAATCAGCCGCGAAAGCAGCCACACGCAGAGCAGCGTCACCAGCGCCAACGGCGTCAGATGGCGCAACACTTTAAACATCAACCCCTGCAACGGCTTGAGGGTGGAGTCAGTCGGGCGCAGCGTCACGATTTCCCAGCCGGTCGAGGGGACCTGCGCATAGCCCGCTAACACGGCTTCGCCGGTGTAATTCTCCATCACCAGACTGCCGTTACCGGCTTTTTTCACCGCATCGGTGATGGGCCGTGGCGGTAACACTTTGCCCACGTTGTCCATATTGGGGTGGTAGAGCACGCGCCGGTCGCTGTCGATCACCGCGATATAAGAGCCATCGCGATAATAGTGTTCGCCCAGCAGCTCGTTAAGAATGCTCTTCTGCTTGAGATAAATGGTGCCGCCGATATAACCACGATAGCGGCCATCGGCGGTGACAATCGGCGTAGAGATATTGATAACCAAATTATTGGCAGCGGAAATATAGGGCTTGCTGACCAGAGGCCGCCTCTTCTTCAGCGCCTCGACCGAGCCTGGGGTGGAGATGGTGCGCCCCATCAGCTGCAAACTGTCTGGCGACGTAGCGCGGATCAGCCCGTGGGCATCGGTGATCACCACCGAGTTAAAGCTGTCGCTCTGGTATTTGAGACGGGCAGTTTCAGCCTGCAAAATCGCCGGATCGTCAAAATGCTCGGCGGCAATACGGCTGCTGTAAAACAGCTGTTTTTGCATGCTGCGGATAAACAGTTCCGTGCTCGCGGCAAGCTTGGTGGCGTATACCCGATTGGCTTCCAGCGTGTTATCAATCAGCAGTTGGCGCTGCACGCTATAGCTGGCGTAGAAACTGTTAGCCAGCGTCACGAAGGCACTTGTCACGGCCAAAATCAGGATCAGACGGCGAAGATCGAGACGGAAAAAGGCGCTGAAAAAGGATGAGAGTGACAAGAAAATAGCCCTTGTGGAAAAAGTGGCTCATGTTTACCACTGCCCGTTACGCGGCACAAGGAGGACGCTGGAAAAATCCTTGAAATTAGCAGATAGGAGCAGGAAATAGACTTAGCGCAGGCGATAAAAAAGGAGCCTTAAGGCTCCTTTCTCATTCATTCCAGCAAATTACATGTTGGAAATGATGTCGTCGCCGAACTCGCTGCATTTACGCAGTTTCGCGCCGTCCATCAGACGCTCGAAATCGTAAGTCACAGTTTTGTTAGCGATAGCGCCTTCCATACCTTTAACGATCAGGTCTGCGGCTTCGAACCACTCCATGTGGCGCAGCATCATTTCTGCGGACAGGATGATGGAACCTGGGTTCACTTTATCCTGACCTGCGTACTTAGGTGCAGTACCGTGGGTTGCTTCGAACAGTGCGCAATCGGAACCGATGTTAGCACCCGGTGCGATACCGATACCGCCAACCTGCGCCGCCAGAGCGTCGGAGATGTAGTCACCGTTCAGGTTCATACAGGCGATAACGTCGTATTCAGCCGGACGCAGCAGGATCTGTTGCAGGAATGCATCAGCAATAACGTCTTTAATAATGATGTCTTTGCCGTTGTTTGGGTTCTTGATTTTCACCCATGGGCCGCCGTCGATCAGCTCACCGCCGAACTCTTCACGTGCCAACTGGTAACCCCAGTCTTTGAACGCGCCTTCGGTGAACTTCATGATGTTGCCTTTGTGAACCAAAGTCAGGGAATCACGATCGTTGGTGATGGTGTATTCGATAGCCGCGCGAACCAGACGCTTGGTGCCTTCTTCAGAACAAGGCTTGATGCCGATACCGCATTCTTGTGGGAAGCGAATTTTCTTCACGCCCATTTCGTCTTGCAGGAACTTGATCACTTTGTCTGCTTCAGCAGAACCGGCTTTCCACTCGATACCCGCGTAGATGTCTTCGGAGTTCTCACGGAAGATAACCATGTCGGTGTCTTCTGGACGTTTAACCGGGCTTGGAGTACCGGTGTAGTAACGAACCGGACGCAGGCAGATGTACAGGTCAAGCTGCTGGCGCAGGGCAACGTTCAGGGAGCGAATACCGCCGCCGACTGGGGTAGTCAGTGGGCCTTTGATAGCCACGCGGTAATCACGAATCAGGTCCAGAGTCTCTTCTGGCAGCCATACGTCTTTACCGTACAGTTCAACCGATTTCTCACCGGTGTAGATTTCCATCCAGGAAATTTTGCGTTCGCCGTTGTAGGCTTTCTTAACCGCCGCATCCACAACCTTGATCATGGCTGGGGTCACGTCAACGCCAATACCGTCGCCTTCAATGAACGGGATAATAGGATTATTAGGAACGTTCAGTTTACCCTGGGCGTCAACTGTGATCTTCTTACCTTCAGCCGGAACAACTACTTTGCTTTCCATTAACCTCTCCTTCGAGCGCATTTTTGTTAAAAATTTGTAAGATGCGGGTCGATATTACTTCAATAATCGCCCCGCGCCAATCCGAAACGGTTTTCACGTATAATGCGCCAATTATCTTTTATCTCAATGTCTGTGAGAACAATGTCTGTTAAAAATCACCACGTTAAACGTTTCAGCAAGCGGCCTGACAGGGTTCGTCCCGAACAAAACGCGCCACGAAAAGTGCTATTGTTCAATAAACCTTACGATGTGCTACCGCAGTTTACTGACGAAGCCGGACGCGCCACGCTAAAAGACTACATCTCATTAACAGGTGTCTACGCCGCAGGCAGGCTGGACCGCGATAGCGAAGGTTTACTGGTGCTGACCAACGACGGCAAACTGCAAGCCGCGTTAACTCAGCCGGGCAAACGCACCGGCAAAGTCTATTATGTGCAGGTGGAGGGTGAACCCGACGATGGGGCGATTACTGCCCTGCGTTCAGGCGTGGAGCTAAAAGATGGCAAAACCCTGCCAGCGGGCGTGGAGCTGGTGGCCGAGCCTGAGTGGCTGTGGCCGCGCAACCCGCCAATTCGCGAACGCAAAGCGATCCCAACCCGCTGGCTGAAAATCACCTTATATGAAGGTCGCAACCGACAGGTGCGCCGCATGACGGCCCACGTCGGCTTTCCCACTTTACGTCTGATTCGTTTTAGCATGGGCGAGTACCAGCTTAGCGACTTACAGCCCGGCCAATGGAAGGAGATTTCTGATGTTTAAACCCCACGTTACCGTGGCCTGCGTGGTGCAATCGCAGGGGCAGTTTTTGATTGTCGAAGAGACGGTCAATGGCAAAGTGACCTGGAACCAGCCCGCTGGACACCTCGAGGCCGACGAAACGCTGTTCAACGCAGCCAAACGCGAACTCTACGAAGAGACGGGGATCCACGCCGAGCCGCAATCCTTCTTGAAATTGCACCAGTGGCAAGCGCCCGACGGCACGCCATTCCTGCGTTTTGCCTTTGTGATTGATTTGGACCAGCAGCCTGCCACCGCGCCGCAGGATAGCGATATCGACCGCTGCGTGTGGGCCAGCGCGGAAGATATCCTCAGCTCGAAACAGCTGCGTTCGCCACTGGTGGCCGAGAGCATCCGCTGTTATCAGCAGAGCGCGCGCTACCCTCTCGACCTGCTGGCCAATTTTAATCTGCCGAACTAGCTCAAACAGCCATCCACGGCTGATGGCCTGAGGCACCAAACGACGGTGCAGCAGGCCGCCTGACGTGCTAAAATCCCGCGCTTAGTTTTTAGGTAGCACCCTCTGTCCGGTCCGGAGTGACTTTTTGTTGCGCGCGGCCTTCATCCTCGTGTGACCTTCTGGCAGTGAAATGTCAGTCAAAAGCGCCACCCGTCGGGCAATTTATTTATGCAATTCGGTAAAATCATTCGGAATGACAATGTCTGAAGACAACAGCCAGAAAAAAGTGATCGTCGGAATGTCCGGCGGTGTCGACTCCTCCGTATCGGCCTATTTGCTGCAACAGCAAGGCTATCAGGTGGAGGGCCTCTTCATGAAAAATTGGGAAGAGGACGACAATGAAGAGTATTGCACCGCAGCCACTGACCTTGCCGACGCGCAGGCAGTCTGTGACAAGCTGGGCATCAAGCTGCACACCGTCAACTTTGCGGCGGAATATTGGGACAACGTGTTCGAATTATTCCTCGAAGAGTACAAAGCGGGACGCACGCCAAACCCGGATATCCTGTGCAATAAAGAGATTAAATTCAAAGCCTTCTTGGAATTTGCCGCCGAAGATTTAGGGGCTGATTTCATCGCTACCGGCCACTATGTGCGCCGCAAGGACTTTGACGGCATCAGCCACCTGCTGCGCGGCACCGACGGCAACAAAGACCAGAGCTACTTCCTCTACACCTTAGGCACGGACCAAATCGCCCAGAGCCTGTTCCCGGTGGGTGAGCTGGAAAAGCCTGAAGTGCGCCGCATTGCTGAAGAGCTGGACCTGATCACCGCTAAGAAGAAGGATTCCACCGGGATCTGCTTCATCGGCGAGCGCAAGTTCAAAGACTTCCTCGGCCGCTATTTGCCTGCTCAGCCTGGCCCAATCAAGAGTGTTGATGGTCAGGATATGGGACAGCATCAGGGCCTGATGTATCACACCCTCGGCCAACGTAAAGGTCTGGGCATTGGCGGCCAGAAAGACGGCGGCGAAGATCCGTGGTACGTGGTGGATAAAGACGTGGCGAACAACATTTTGTACGTCGCGCAGGGCGGTGAACACCCGCGCCTGATGTCAGTGGGCCTGATTGCTCAACAGCTCCACTGGGTGGATCGCAAAACCCTGACCGACCCGCTGCGCTGCGTGGTGAAAACCCGCTATCGCCAGCAGGACATCCCTTGCACCGTCACGCCGCTGGGCGAAGACCGCATCGACGTGCGCTTCGACGCGCCGGTGGCGGCAGTGACGCCAGGGCAATCGGCGGTGTTCTACATCGATGAGATCTGCCTCGGTGGCGGTATCATCGAGCAGCGCCACCCGCTGTAACGCAGTAAATATCAATTCGGGACGCCAATGCGTCCCGAATTTTTGACCAGAATATGCCCGTAAATCTGCACTTATTCCGAACTGGGTTTAAAAAGGATTTTATGGCATGATCTGCGGCTCAGATTCGGCCAGCCGGTTGGTGTCCGAACAACGCTTACAGGAGTAGACGTGGCTAAAAATTATTATGACATTACGTTGGCATTGGCCGGAATGTGCCAGTCAGCACGTCTGGTGCAGCAATTAGCCCATGAAGGGAATTGCGCGCAGCATGAAATGTCAGTGTCGTTGCGCAGCCTGCTGGAGATGAATCCGGCCTCAACGCTCGCGGTCTACGGCAATAATGAAGCCAATTTGAAAATGGGTTTAGAAACGCTGCTTGGCGTGCTCAACGCTAACCGTCAGGGGCCGGGCGCGGAATTAACCCGCTATGCGCTAAGCCTGATGGTGTTAGAGCGCAAACTGAATGCCAATAAAGCGGCGATGAACAAGCTTGGCGAACGCCTCGATCAGCTCGACCGTCAACTAGCCCATTTCGAACTTGAATCTGAGACGATCATCAGCTCACTGGCGGCGATTTATGTCGATATCGTCAGCCCGGTCGGCCCGCGCATTCAGGTCACGGGTTCACCTACCATTTTGCAAAACCCTCAGGTTCAGGCCAAAGTCCGGGCCGTGCTGCTGGCGGGTATCCGCTCAGCCGTGCTGTGGCAGCAAGTAGGCGGTGGACGCCTGCAACTGATGTTTTCCCGTAATCGCTTGTTTGAACAGGCGAAAAATATTTTAGCTCATTGTTAAGACCAGGAGTTGCTACCGATGGAATTATCCTCACTGACCGCCGTTTCCCCCGTTGATGGACGCTACGGTGATAAAGTCAGCGCGCTGCGCGCAATCTTCAGCGAATTTGGCCTGCTGAAATTCCGCGTGCAGGTTGAAGTACGTTGGCTGCAAAAACTGGCAGCGTGCGCAGAAATCAAAGAAGTTCCTGCTTTTGATGCTGACGCAAACGCTTTCCTTGACCAGTTGGTGGCAAATTTTGATGAAAAGGATGCTCAACGCATCAAAGACATCGAAAAAACCACTAACCATGACGTTAAAGCCGTTGAGTATTTCCTGAAAGAAAAAGTCGAAGCGATCCCTGCCCTGCACGCGGTGTCTGAGTTTATCCACTTCGCCTGTACTTCTGAGGACATCAACAACCTGTCCCACGCGCTGATGCTGAAAACCGCTCGCGAAGAGGTGATTGCTCCTTACTGGCTGAAAATCATTGATGCCATTAAAGGCCTGGCGCACCAGTTCCGCGACATCCCGCTGCTGTCACGTACTCACGGCCAGCCTGCGACGCCATCCACCATTGGTAAAGAGCTGGCTAACGTCGCCTACCGTATGGACCGCCAGTACAAACAGCTGCAACAGGTTGAAGTGCTGGGCAAAATTAACGGCGCGGTCGGCAACTACAATGCCCACATCGTGGCTTACCCGGAAGTGGACTGGCATAAATTCAGCGAAGAGTTCGTGACTTCATTGGGCGTGACCTGGAATCCGTACACCACCCAAATCGAGCCGCACGACTACATCGCCGAGCTGTTTGACTGCGTGGCGCGCTTCAATACTATACTGATCGACTTCGACCGCGACATCTGGGGCTACATCGCTCTGAACCACTTCAAACAGCGCACTATCGCTGGCGAAATCGGTTCATCCACCATGCCGCACAAAGTGAACCCGATCGATTTCGAAAACTCCGAAGGTAACCTCGGCCTGTCTAACGCCGTGCTGCAACACTTGGCGAGCAAACTGCCGGTTTCCCGCTGGCAGCGCGACCTGACTGACTCCACCGTGCTGCGTAACCTCGGCGTGGGCTTGGGCTACGCGCTGATTGCCTATCAGGCCACCATGAAAGGCGTGAGCAAGCTGGAAGTGAACGAAGCCAATCTGGCCTTCGAGCTGGATCACAACTGGGAAGTGCTGGCTGAGCCGATCCAGACTGTGATGCGCCGCTACGGCATCGAAAAGCCTTATGAGAAACTGAAAGAGCTGACTCGCGGTAAGCGCGTTGACGAAGCCGGAATGCACAGTTTCATCGACGGCCTGCCACTGCCTGAAGAAGAGAAAGTGCGCCTGAAAGCCATGACGCCGGGCAACTACATTGGCCGCGCGGCGAAGATGGTTGACGAGCTGAAATAGCTTTTTGCCTTCACATAGCGCAAATCAGTGATATCAGGCGACCTGCGGGTCGCCTTTTTTGTTATAGAATAGAAACCATTACTAGAATCACGCTGGCTACAGGAAAACTGCGGTTTATGAGCACGGACACCAACCAACGCCTACTCGAGCTTCTCAAACAAAATCTGGCCGCCGCCGGGACGCAGCCGCTTTATCTCTGTTTTAGCGATGTTGTCGCGCAGGCGATCAAAGAGGGAGTTCTGGCTGAAGGGGATTTTCTACCCAGTGAGCGTCAGTTCACCGAAGAGCTGGGGATCTCGCGCATCACGGTGCGCAAGGCACTGGCGAGGCTGGAAGAAGCAGGCAATATTGGGCGTTCGCGCGGTTACGGCACCTTTATTAAAAAGGCCGGCGAGGCCAAACTCTCTTATTCGCTGGCCGATGTGAAAGGCTTCTCGCGCGAAGTAATGCTGCAGGGCCGCAAGCCCGACACTCTGTGGATCAGCCGCGAAAAGGTGCCCGCCGATGCGCTGGTCGCCAGCAAATTAGCCATCACCGAGCGTACGCCGGTCTATCGCCTCAAGCGTATTCACTATATTGATACGCGCCCGATGTCCGTCGCCCTCTCCTACGTGGTGGTGGACGCCATTGCCGACGTGCAGGATATCGGCGTTTCGCTCTACGACTATTTCCACCGCAATAACATCGAGTTAGGCGCGCTGCAAAGCCGCGTCAGTGCCGCCATGTCTGACGACGAACTGATGCAATCGCTCCAGTTGAAAACCCCGATGCCGATCTTAATCATTCGCCAAACCCTGTTCGATGGGCAAAACCGCCCCATCGAGTACAGTGAAAGCTTCTGTCGCAGCGACATGTACGAATTTATCAGCGAGGATTAATCCTCGCGGCTCATCTCATTGGCGAGCTGGGCCAGCGTCGGCGCACAGTCGCCACCCGGCTTAGACACCACGTAGGCCGCCACGCAGTTCGCCAGCATCATGCTCTGCCAGTGGCTTAATCCCAGGGATAGCCCCGCCAGCAGCCCGGCGCAGTGGCTGTCGCCCGCGCCAATGCTGTCCACCATGGTCACTTTGCGCGGCGCAATCCAGCCGTGGTCGCTTTCCCCGCCAAAGTAGTAACTCCCCTTCGCGCCGCAGCGCAGCACTACCAGTTCGCCGGTTTTGCCGTGCAGCTGGCGGCAGAAATGCTCTTCGTCGTCGCGATAGCCGAGCAGGCCCGCTTCGCGCTGATTGAGGGTCATGATCACCCCCGGACGCAGCAGCCCGTCGATGAACTCTGGCGACATGGTGTCGAGACGCGGGCCTAGGTCCAGCACCACGCGCACCTCGGCGGGCAGCGCCTGCATCCACGCCACCAGCACCCCGCCCTGTTTGGCGCCTAGCTGATAGCCGGAGAGATACACCAGCCCGCTGGTCGGCGTGCGGTTCTCCAGCCACGCGGTCTGCCACTGGTTCTCGACGCCGTCGATGGAGATAAAAGTGCGTTCACCGTCGGGTTCCACCAGCGCCAGGCACCAGCCGTTATCCGCGCCGCCGACCTGCAAGTCAGACTGAATGCCGCGCTGGGCCATTTCATCACGCAGGCGTGTGGCCCACATGCCCTCTCCCAGCGGCAGCAGGTTGTGGCTGTTGATCCCCAGCTGTTTCAGGCCGAGGGCGATATTGAGCGCGCAGCCGCCGAGGTGAAACCCCGACACGCTGGCAGCGGTGTCGCCACCGCGCTCCGGCAGAGCATCGGCGTGCGCCACCATGTCCATTACCGCCGCGCCGACCACCGTCACCCGGCACTGCTGGTGCCAGTTCCCCTGCATCAGTGTGTGAAGCAGTTCGCCGTGCTGGTTGCTCATGCCGCCCCCTCAGCGCACTGGCGGAAGCGCAGGAAGGCGCTGCTGTAGGTGGTCATATCCAGCGGATTGACGCGTTTTAATTCGGCAAGGTACTGCGCGTCGAAGGCGTCAATGCCCTGCAAGGCGCCGCAGATCGCCGTCGCCATTGCGCCGATGGTGTCGGTATCTCCACCCAAGTTGGCGCACAGCACGGCGCAGCGGTTCGGGCAGCCTTCGGCCAGTTCAACCATGGCGATTGCCGCCGGAACCGACTCAATGGTGCTCACTCCCGCGCCCACCAGCTGGTAAACCTGCTCGGAAGCCTGCTCGCTGCCGGTGGATTTCGCCACCACGTCGAGCGCCAACTCGATGCGAGCGGCCAAAGAGGCGCTGAAGGTGGTGCTCTGGCGGGTCTGGGCGTATTTGGCAATGTCCGGCAGGGCCAGACGAATCTCCGCCCAGCCCGCTCCTTCAATCGCCTTAGACACCGCCCAGGCAATCACTACGGCACCGGCCACCGCGATATCTGACTTATGGGTCGGGCTGGAGGCCAGCCACACCTGTTGGCAGAAGTGCTCCAGCGGCGCAGAAGGCAGCACGCAGCCCAGTGGCGAAACGCGCATCGCCGCGCCGTTGGTCACGCCGTTGTTCTCAAGCTCACTGATCGCCACGCCCTTCTTCTGCTCGGCCAGCGCCAGCTTTGAGCTTGGTCCCAGAATGTTTTTGTTAAAGGCGTCAAAGCCATCAACCCAGCGAATGACGTTGCGGGCAATCAGCTCCGGCACCACTTCGCCATCGGCTTCAATCAGGGCATCGGCCAGCGCCAGCGCCATGGAAGTGTCGTCGGTAAACTGCGCGGCGGTAAAGTAGCAGGCAGCGTTGTTTTCAGCCGGGCCATCAAGAAAACGGTCAATCCAGCCAAAATGCTTTTTCACCCGTTCACGCGGCCAAAGCTCTGACGGCATACCCAAGGCGTCGCCCAGCATTTGCCCATAGAGCGCGCCAAGAATGCGGTTTTCGCGGGTTATCTGTTGCATCTGTTATCTCCATAAATAGGACCACTGGCGAGCAGCGCGCCCGCCAGAGAAATCATTAAAATCAAGAACGTGCCAGTGTTACCGGTTCAATCGTTTTGCTGCGCTCACGGAAGAACAGCAGGAATAACAGCATCACCGCGACCACCATCGCTGCGCCAACGCCCCACACGGCGAACCAGTCGAAGGTCATGCCGTTGCGCGGCGTAGTCAGGGCGAAAGTGGTCATCGCGCGGCCCCCCAGCCAGTTGCCGATAAAGCTGCCCAGCCCTTGGCAAATTAAGGTGATCAGCCCCTGTGCCGCGGTGCGCATGTGCGCCGGGGCTTTTTTATCGACATAGATATAGCCGGTGACGAAATAGAAGTCGTAGCTCACGCCGTGCAGTAGGATGCCGAGGAACAGCATGCTGTAGCCCCACACATCCTCGGTGCCGCCGTAGATAAAGAAGATGTAGCGAATGGCCGCCGTGATGAAGCCGAGCATCAGAACCTTCTTGATGCCGAAGCGTTTAAGCAGCAGCGGCAAGGCAAGCAGTGCAAAAATCTCCGAAACCTGACCCAGCGTCATCCAGCCGGTGGCTTCATTCAGCCCGACCTGCGTCAGATAGCCGTTGGCGAACTGGTAGTAAAACGCCAGCGGCATGCAGAACAGGAAGGAGCAAAGCGCGAAAATCGCGAAAGAACGGTCTTTCAGCATCGCCAGCGCATTCAGGCCAAACAGCGCCTTGATATCCACCGGGCCACTGCCCTTGGCAGGCGTATCCGGCAGCCAGAAGCTATAAAGCCCCAGCGCGATAGAGGCCGCGGCGGTCAGCCACAGTGGCAGGTTGGTATCAGAGATATTGCCCATGCCGAGCATCGGTGGCAGGACAAAACCGATGAACAGGCCCGAGGCAATCCAGCCCAAGGTGCCCAGTACGCGGATGCGCGGGAACTCTTTTTCGGGATCGCCAATGTTGGCGAACGCGATGCTATTAGTCAGCGCCACGGTAGGCATGTAGGTGATGGCATAGACCACCAGCAGCGGGAAGAAAGAGGAGAATTGGGTTTGCAGCGCGATGAAACACATCAACGCGCCCCCTGCCAATAAGAGCCAGGCGAGAACCTTTTGCGCGGCAAAATAGCGGTCAGCGATAACCCCTACCAATACCGGCGAGAGAATAGCGGCGATGGCGGTGCTGCTATAAGACCAGGCGATTTCAGATGGGCTAAAGCCCAGTTTATTGAGGTATTGCCAGAGAGGCACAAACCACGCCCCCCAGATAAACCATTCAATAAACATCATGACGGACAGCTTCAGATGGGTACGTTTCATTATTATATCCTTGCTGAATGAGACACCTTTAGCACGAATCTCAGGTCGGCTACAGGCAGATAAAGGCATCTATCAGATACCTTTATAATACCTTAATAATACATTTAAAATCTTACCGCGATCTTTCTCACATTTCCTGTCATCACTCCAGAGGGGCGTTTATAATTGGTTTGGCTTTCATTTAAGTTACCCCCCGTCGTGTTTATCTGGCGTTGAAGCAAATGTTTCTGGATACGTTAGAGTTGTGTCACGATTTATCCTCGAGATTTCAGCCAAATGGGCGGAACAATGCCTCTTACTCGCGCTAACAACCTCGGGATCACCATGCAAATATTGGCCGGGGTTCGTTGTACCCTGCATTAAAAAGGAGTTGTTATGCGAATTCTGGTTGTCGAAGACAATGCGCTGCTGCGCCATCACCTCTCGGTGCAAATGCGCGAAATGGGCCATCAGGTTGATGCTGCTGAAGACGCCAAGGAAGCCGACTACTTTTTGCAGGAACACGCGCCGGATATTGCCATCGTTGACCTCGGCCTGCCCGGTGAAGATGGCCTGAGCCTGATCCAACGCTGGCGTAGCCATCAGGCAAAATTGCCGATTCTGGTGCTGACCGCTCGCGAAAGCTGGCAGGACAAAGTGGCCGTGCTGGAAGCGGGTGCTGACGATTACGTCACCAAACCTTTCCATTTGGAAGAGGTTATCGCCCGCATGCAGGCACTGATGCGCCGCAACAGCGGCCTGGCGTCACAGGTGATCACCCTCGCACCTTTCCAGATTGACCTGTCGCGCCGCGAACTTACCGTCAGCGAACAGCCGGTCAAACTGACCGCCTTTGAGTACACCATCATTGAAACCCTGATCCGCAATGCCGGTAAAGTGGTCAGCAAGGATTCCCTGATGCTGCAATTGTATCCTGATGCCGAGCTGCGTGAGAGTCACACCGTTGACGTATTGATGGGCCGTTTACGCAAAAAATTGCAGGCTGAATATCCTACCGACGTGATAACCACCGTGCGCGGTCAGGGTTATCGTTTCGACATTCGTCCGTAACGCCGTCGAGCACACTTTTATGAGATTTCGCAAAGGAAAGCCCTTCTCACTGCGCTCGCGTTTTATGGTCGCCACCGCTGGCGTGGTGCTGGCGCTGTCACTGGCTTACGGGCTGGTGGCGGTGGTCGGCTATATGGTCAGCTTCGACAAAACCGCCTACCGCCTCCTACGCGGTGAAAGTAATCTGTTCTTCAGCCTTGCCCAGTGGCGCGATAACAAGCTGACAATCAATGTGCCGCCAGATTTGGATCTCAACTCGCCAACCTTAGTCTTTATCTATGACGACAAAGGCAACCTGCTGTGGGCCCAGCGCCGCGTGCCGGAGCTTGAGACGCATATCGACAAAGAGTGGATGAACAAGCCCGGTTTCTACGAAATCGACACGGACACCCAGGTCAGTAGCGAGGTCATTGGCGATAATCAGCAAGCCAAAGACAAGCTGAAAAATTATGACGACACTGACGCCAACGCCCTCACCCACTCCATTGCGGTAAATACTTACTCGGCCACCTCGCGCCTGCCCGCGCTGAATATCGTGGTGGTAGATACCATCCCGCAAGAGCTACAGCGTTCCGATTTGGTGTGGGAGTGGTTCAGCTATGTGCTGATCGCCAACTTGCTGCTGGTTATCCCGCTGCTGTGGCTGGCGGCCTACTGGAGCCTGCGGCCCATTAAGGCGCTGATCCGGCAAGTGGCTGAGCTGGAAACCCACGAGCGCGAAGCCTTGGATGAAAACCCGCCGAGCGAGTTGAAAGGCTTGGTGCGCAATCTTAATACTCTGCTGCACGGCGAGCGCGAACGCTATGACCGCTACCGCACTACGCTGGCGGATTTGACCCACAGCCTGAAGACGCCGCTGGCAGTGTTGCAGTCCACGCTGCGCTCTCTGCGTAACGGCAAGCAGATGACCATCGAACAGGCAGAACCCGTGATGCTGGAGCAAATTAGCCGCATTTCGCAGCAAATTGGCTACTATTTGCATCGCGCCACTTTGCGTTCAGAACACAATATTTTGGTGCGCGAAGTACATTCGGTACCCGGCCTGCTCGACAGCTTGTGTTCTGCACTGAATAAGGTTTATCAGCGTAAAGGCGTGGCGCTGACGCTGGATATCTCGCCAGAAATCACCTTTATTGGCGAGAAAAATGACTTTATCGAAGTGATGGGTAATGTCATCGATAACGCCTGCAAATACTGTCTGGAGTTTGTGGAAATCAGCGCCGTGTATGCCGAAAAACAGCTGGTGATCCTGATTGAAGATGACGGTCCCGGCATTCCAGAAAGCAAACGCGAAGTGATTTTCCAGCGCGGCCAGCGCGCTGATACGCTGCGCCCCGGCCAAGGTTTAGGCTTATCCCTGGCCAGTGAAATTATTGAGCAATATGACGGCCAGATTATTATTGGCGACAGCCCGCTCGGCGGTGCCAGCATGCGGGTTTGCTTCGGTAAGCAGCACGACGTGGACAACGATTAAGCTTTCTCCCGGCAATTCGTCCGAGTTGCCGGTTATTAATGAAATTTGCAGGCGATTGCCCAATGCAGCCGCCTCGCCTTCCGTTATAATCCTCTCAGTGACTCTCATTTACGCCATGGAAAACATTTATGGATTATCAACTCGACTTGGACTGGAATGACTTTTTGCAGCGTTATTGGCAAAAACGTCCGGTGGTTCTTAAACGTGGCTTCAAAAACTTCATCGACCCTATCTCTCCAGACGAACTGGCCGGACTGGCGATGGAGAACGAAGTCGACAGCCGTCTGGTCAGTCATGAAGACGGTCGCTGGCAGGTCAGCCACGGGCCTTTCGAAAGCTATGATCACCTGGGTGAAAATAACTGGTCGATTCTGGTTCAGGCGGTTGATCATTGGCATGAGCCCTCTTCCCACCTGATGCGTCCTTTCCGCCATATTCCTGACTGGCGTATGGATGACCTGATGATCTCCTATTCAGTGCCGGGCGGCGGCGTTGGCCCGCATCTGGACCAGTATGACGTGTTTATCATTCAGGGTACCGGCCGCCGTCGCTGGCGCGTTGGGGAGAAAATCCCCATGAAACAGCACTGCCCACACCCGGATTTGCTTCAGGTTGAGCCGTTCGAAGCCATTATTGATGAAGAGCTGGAGCCGGGCGATATCGTCTATATTCCGCCGGGCTTCCCGCACGAAGGCTACTCGCTGGAACATGCCCTGAACTACTCGGTCGGTTTCCGCGCGCCGAACGCCCGCGAAATGCTCAGCGGCTTTGCCGACTATGTGCTCTCCCGCGAGCTTGGTAGTAAGCGTTATGGCGATCCGGAGCTGGTTGAGCGCGAGCACCCGGCGCAAATCCTGCCAAACGAGCTAGACGGTCTGCGCAATATGATGCTGGAGCTGGCGGGCGACCCCGAGCACTTCAACAGCTGGTTTGGCGAGTTTATCTCCCAGTCGCGCCACGAGCTTGACTTAGCGCCGCCGGAGCCGCCTTATCAGGCCGGTGAAATTTATGAGCTGCTGGAATCGGGCGAAACCTTGCAGCGCCTCGGCGGCCTGCGCGTGTTGCGCATCGGCGACGTGTGCTACGTCAATGGCGAAGCTATCACCACGGAGCAAGTTGCCGCCGCTGACGCCTTAACGCGTCACCTGACGGTAACTCGCGAGATGCTAGGCGACGCGCTGGATGACCCGTCATTCCTCGCATTGATCTCTGCTTTGGTTAACAGCGGCTACTGGTACTTCAATGATTAATCGTTGAAGTTAGCCATATAAAAAAGGGTGCGTATCCTCGCGGAGCGCACCCTTTTTGTTTCGCCCTGCTGAAAAGCAGAGTTAGCTTTTGGCGTTCTTGGCCGTCAGTTCGGCAATACGCATCACCACGCTGACCGCCTTCTCCATCCCCTCCAGCGTGACAAACTCATGCTTGCCGTGGAAGTTGTAGCCGCCGGTGAAAATGTTCGGGCAAGGCAGGCCGCGGAAGGAGAGCTGCGCGCCGTCGGTGCCGCCGCGAATTGGCTTCATCAGCGGTTCGATTTCACAATCAATCATCGCCTGTTTGGCAATTTCAATGATGTGTGGATGCTGCGCCACTTTGTCGCGCATATTGTAATAATGGTCATCAAGAGTCACCTCGATATAGCAGTCGCGGTGCAGCCCTTCGCCCACCAGATGAGCGATATCGATGATTTTCTGCTTACGCGCTTCAAAGTTCGCCTGATCGAAATCGCGAATAATGTAGTGCATTTCGGCGCGTTCGACCGAGCCTTTCATCGACGTCAGATGGTAGAAACCTTCGTAACCTTCGGTTTTTTCAGGTGTTTCATCAGCTGGCAGTTCGGCATGAATTCGTACCGCCAGCGACAAGGCGTTGACCATCACCCCTTTGGCGCTGCCGGGATGGACATTATTACCGACAATTTTGATGGTCGCCGAGGCGGCGTTGAAATTCTCAAACTCCAGCTCCCCGACGCCACCGCCGTCCACGGTGTATGCCCATTGGGCGGCAAAAGCCGGGACGTCGAAAGACTGCGCGCCCTTGCCGATCTCTTCGTCTGGGGTAAAAGCAATGCGCAGCGGCCCGTGCGGGATCGCGCTATTTTTCAGACGCGCCATGGCGGTAACGATAGTGGCGATGCCCGCTTTGTCGTCCGAGCCGAGCAGGGTTTTGCCGTCGGTGGTGATCAGCGTCTGGCCCAGCAGCTGGTGTAGCACCGGGAACATCACCGGCGAAAGCACTTCGTCGCCGTTACCCAGCGCAATATCACCACCGCGATAATTTTCAACAATTTGAGGATTGACGTGCTTCGCCGTGAAGTCCGGCGCCGTGTCTAAATGAGAGATAAAGCCGATAGTCGGCACAGGCCAGTCGACATTGCCAGGCAAGGTTGCCATCACGCAGCCTTTGTCACTGAGCGTGACCTGATCAAGGCCGAGTGCAATCAATTCTTTCTGAAGTTCACGCGCCAGCTTCAGCTGCCCTTCCGTGCTAGGCGTGTGTCGAACGTTGACCTTCGATTGGGTATCAAACGAAACGTAGTGTAAGAAACGATCAAGCAACTTATCCATAATTAGGTATCCTCTAGCGACCGAGTTTTATTATGCGCAGCATGAATACCTCGGATATTGCGTCAGGTCAGTTTTCACCGAGTTTAGCCAATGAAGTCTTCTGCTCAGACGCAATTTTAGCAAAATGGAATGACAGACGAAAAAAAGCCCGGCTAGCGCCAGGCGTTTTCTTGTTTGGTCAGGAAGGCATGAATAAACTCAGGCACCACCTGACTGGCAAGGCCATACTTGCGTTCATCAAACTGGCTCTCCACCTGACTTGGCTCGAGATTCAGCTCAATGGTGTAAGCCCCGCCCATCTTGGCTTCGTGGACAAATCCCGCCGCCGGATAGACATGGCCCGAAGTGCCAATAGCGATAAAGAAATCCGCTTTCGCCAGCGCCTGATAAATCTCATCCATGCCAATAGGCATTTCGCCGAACCACACCACGTGCGGGCGCAGCGGCGCGGGGAACTGGCAACAGTGGCATTTGTCATTCACCGACAGGTCACCCGGCCAGTCGAACACTTGACCGGAGTGGGTACAGCGCACTTTGAGCAATTCACCGTGCATATGCATCACGCGCTTGTTTCCGGCGCGCTCGTGCAGGTTATCGATGTTCTGCGTCACCAGCATAAAGTTATCGCCCAGCGCGTCTTCGAGCGTGGCTAAAGCGTGATGCGCCGCGTTGGGCTCAATCTCGGCGTTTTGCAACTGCTGGCGGCGAGCGTTGTAAAACGCCTGCACCAGTTCAGGATCGTTGCGATAGCCTTCCGGCGTCGCCACGTCCTCGACCTTGTGCTCTTCCCACAGGCCGTCGGCGGCGCGAAAGGTGCGGATGCCAGACTCAGCGGAGATCCCCGCCCCGGTCAGCACCACAACAAAAGGCCGCTTCAGCGATGCGGCGGCCATATTGTCTCGATGGAAAATATTTGAGCGAAAACGTTGGTGCCGTATGCGCTTGTTTTTGCGAAATCGACACAGACGATGGCGTGTGCGCATATGTGCTCCTGCTCTTGGAAACTTAGGTAAATCTTCTAACGCCTACTTTTAACAGTAGACGTCTTGGTATTACTGTCCGCCACTCAACACGCGCGCAGGATCTATCCGGCTGGCTCGTCTCGCTGGATACCAACTGGCCAGCAGGCTCAGTACCAGTGCGGTAAACAGTACGCCCGCTACGTCAATCCAGTGTAGCTCCGACGGTAAAAAGTCGATGAAATAGATATCGCCTGACAGGAACTTATGCCCGGTGAAGCTCTGCAATGCATTAATGATGTTGGTCAGTTGGAAGGAGGCGATAACCCCCACCACCACGCCAACGATGCTGCCCACCAGCCCGGAAAGTAAACCGTACCAGATGAACACCGCGCGAATAAGCCCGTCTTTGGCACCCAGCGTGCGCAAAATCGCAATATCGCTACTTTTATCTTTTACCGCCATCACCAGCGTAGACACGATATTGAAACATGCCACTCCGATGACTAACACCATCGCCATATACATAATGGCGCGAACCATCTGAATATCGCGATACATGTAGCCATAAGTGCCGATCCAGCTGCTGATGTAGACATAAGCGTGGGTCACTTCGCCCGCATCTCGCACCAGCTTTTGCGCGGCAAATACGTCATTAACTTTGATATCAATCCCGGTGACGCTGCTGCCCATTTCCTGATACTGCTGGGCATCCGCCAGCGGCACCATGGCAAAGCTGTGGTCCAGCTGGCCACTGAGTTGCAGGATACCGGTAACGTGCAGGCGAATGCGCTTAGGCTGCAACAGCTTCATTTCAGGGTCGCTGTTCGGCACCATCACGGTGACCCAGTCATCCTGCTTCACGCCAATGGCATCCGCCACGCCTTTACCCAGAATCAGCTGCTGTTCACCGGCTTTAAAGTTTTTCCAGGCATCGCCCTGCACGAAGTTTGGCGCAGCGCTGACGCGTGATTCCTGCTGCGGATCCACCCCTTTCAGCTTGATGGCGCGCAGCTTAGCGCCGTGCTCAATCAGACCGTTAAATTCAATATAAGGGGCGGCGGCGGCAATGCCGGGCACTTTTTCTACGCGCTCCAGCACGCCCTGCCAGCCATTGAAAGGCTGATTAACCGGGCGAATTTCACCATGCGGCACCACGGCAAGAACGCGCTCTTTTAGCTCACGTTCAAAGCCGTTCATCGCGCTTAGACCGACGATCAGCACTGCCACGCCAAGGGCGATACCCAGCGTGGAGATAACCGAAATCAGCGACACCATGCCGCTACGGCGACGCCCGCGACTAAAACGCAGGCCAATTAATAGAGAAAAGGGAATAGCTGACATTACTTCGCTCCCAGCAGGGTCGAGTCCTGTTGCAGCTTGCCGTCACGCATCTCCAGCTGGCGATTCATCCGTTTCGCCAGTTGCAGGTCATGGGTGACCACCAGAAACGCCGTGCCCTGACGGACATTCAGCTCGCCGAGCAGGTCGAAGATACTATCAGCGTTTTTCTGGTCGAGGTTACCGGTTGGCTCATCGGCCAGCACCAGCGACGGGCTGTTAACCAGCGCGCGGGCAATGGCGACGCGCTGACGCTCACCGCCGGACAGCTCGGACGGGCGGTGTTTGCTGCGGTGCTGTAAGCCCACTGCCGCCAGCATCGCCATGGCTTTCTCTTCCACTTCGGCCTTCTTGCCTTTGCCAATCAGCAGCGGCATGGCCACGTTTTCCAACGCAGTGAAGTCCGGCAGCAGGTGGTGGAACTGATAGATAAAGCCCAGCTCGCGGTTACGCAGCTCGGCCTTGGCGGCAGAAGACATGGTGTTGAGCGAGGTGTTTTTGAATACCACGTCACCCGAGGTTGGAGAGTCTAGCCCGCCCAGCAGGTGCAGCAAGGTACTTTTACCCGATCCCGAACTGCCGACGATGGCCATCATTTCGCCCTGTTGAATGGCGAAAGAGACATCGCGCAGCACGTCGGTGTGCATTTTGCCTTCCTGATAGGTCTTACAGAGGTTTTCGCACTGCAATAAGATTCCGCCCTGCGACGATAAAATGTTACTCATAACGTAAAGCCTCTGCGGGTTGGGCGGCAGCTGCGCGCCACGAAGGGTAAAGCGTAGACAGTAGAGCGATGACCATGGCGACCAGCGCGATGACCACGACTTGCATAGGTTCGATATCGACCGGCAGTGAGCCGCCGTCCAGCATCAGGCCAAGAGCTGGCATAATGGTGTTGAGCTGGGTCGCCAGCACCAAGCCAAGCACGGCACCGAGCAGCGCGCCGATGATCCCGGCACTCGCGCCCTGCACCATAAATAGCGCCATAATCTGGCGACGGGTCAGACCCTGAGTTTTCAGAATCGCCACTTCGCCCTGCTTCTCCATCACCAGCAGGCCGAGAGAAGTAATGATGTTAAACGCGGCGACTGCCACAATCAGGCTGAGCAGCAGGCCCATCATGTTCTTCTCCATGCGCACGGCCTGGAACAGCTCGCCGCGACGCTCGCGCCAATCTTTCCACTCGGTGCCCTGCGGCAGGGTTTGGGTGCTCAGGTTATCCACATCCAACGGCTGGTTGAGGTAAAGACGCCAGCCGGTCACGTTGCCTTTCGGATAGAGCATCAGGCGCGAGGCATCCTGCTGGTTAACCAGCATCTGGTAGCCATCTACTTCACTGTTCGCAGCAAAGGTGCCCGCCACGGTAAACAGGCGCTGGCTTGGAATGCGGCCCATCGGCGTGAACTGGCTGACGCTGGTGACCATCAGGCGCAGCTGGTCGCCGCGTTTCACTTTCAACTGTTGTGCCAGCTGATCGCCAAGAATGATGTTGTACTGACCGGGTTGCAGCACCTGTTGATTGACCGCCACCATGTAGTTCGACAGCGGATCTTTTTCCTCAGGATTGACTCCGAGCATCACGCCAACGGCGACGCTACCCGGGCTTTGCAGCACCACATCGCCAGTGGTGAAAGGCACGGCGCGGTTGACGCCTTTCAGTCCGGCGACGGCGTCATGGTTGATTTTCTGCGGATCCAGCGAACCCTGTGCTGTGGTGACTAACGCCTGAGGCATCAGACCCAGAATGTTGTTTTCCAGATCCTTCTCAAAACCGTTCATGACCGACAAGACAGTGACCAGTGCCATCACCCCGAGGGTGATACCAATAGTAGAAAGCCAGGAGACAAACCGCCCAAAGCGGTCTGAAGCACGTCCGCGCATATAGCGCAGACCTATGAATAACGCGACAGGTTGATACATGACATCCGTATTAAGTGCGTGGCGAAGACAAAAGTTGTCAAGGATAATAAAGGCTCGCTTGGCTTTATGGAACCATAATACCTAAAGTAATCGGTTAAACCTTTAAGCTTTCTGCCCAAAATAATTCGGGTTGACCCCGATTAGGAGCACGTCGCAAGATACGCTCTGTAAATCAGGTCCCTATGGCCGCCGACAACGAGATAACAACACTGCCTATGCCTCAAGATCATCGTTATTCTTTGCCTGAACGCGCTGGTGACACCCGAGTTCTGGGCCAACTGACTGGCTCAGCCTGCGCGCTGGAATGTGCCGACATCAGCGAGCGCCATGCAGGTCCGGTGATGCTTATTGCGCCCGACATGCAAAATGCCCTGCGCCTGCGCGATGAAATTCAGCAGTTCACCGACCTGAAAGTGATCAATATTTCCGACTGGGAAACGCTGCCATACGACAGCTTCTCGCCGCATCAGGAGATAATCTCCTCGCGCCTTTCCAGCCTGTACCAGCTGCCGACCCTCGAACGCGGCATCATTATTCTGCCGGTCAACACGCTGATGCAGCGGGTTTGCCCGCACGAATTCTTGCACGGCCACGCACTGGTGATGAAGAAAGGCCAGCAGCTCTCCCGCGACAAACTGCGCGCCCAGCTCGAACAGGCGGGGTATCGCAGCGTCGATCAGGTGATGGAGCACGGCGAATTCGCCACCCGCGGCGCCCTGCTCGACCTCTACCCGATGGGCAGCGACGAGCCTTATCGCATCGACTTCTTTGATGATGAAATCGACAGTCTGCGCGTGTTCGACGTCGATACCCAGCGCACGCTAAGCGAAGTGGAGCAGATTAACCTGCTGCCGGCGCACGAATTCCCGACCGACAAAAATGCCATCGAGCTGTTCCGCAGCCAGTGGCGCGAAAAGTTCGAAGTGCGCCGCGACGCTGAGCACGTTTATCAGCAAGTCAGCAAAGGCACCTTCCCGGCGGGGATCGAGTACTGGCAGCCGCTGTTCTTCAGCCAGCCTTTAAGCACGCTGTTTAGCTATCTGCCAAAAAACACCCTGCTGCTGAATACCGGCGATTTAGAAGGCGCAGCCGAGCGTTTCTGGCTCGACGCCAACCAGCGCTACGAGAGCCGCCGCGTTGACCCAATGCGCCCGCTGCTCGAGCCTGAAGCCCTGTGGCTGCGGGTGGATTCCCTGTTTAGCGAGCTGAAAGCGTGGCCGCGCATTCAGTTAAAAACGGAAGAGTTGCCGAAGAAAGCCGCCAATACCAACCTGAGCTATCAGGCCCTGCCGGACTTGTCGGTTCAGCCGCAAAACAAAGCGCCGCTAGACAATTTGCGCCGCTTTAATGAGTCGTTCAGCGGCAGTCTGGTGTTCTCGGTTGAAAGCGAGGGACGCCGCGAAACACTGCAAGACCTGCTGGCCCGTATCAAGCTTAACCCGACGCTGATCACCCGCATTGAGCAGGCCGCCACGGCGGGCCGCTACATTATGATTGGCGCCTGCGAACGCGGTTTCCTCGACAGCGACAAACAGCTGGCGCTGATTTGCGAAAGCGATCTGCTGGGCGAACGCGTCGCCCGCCGCCGTCAGGACAGCCGCCGCGCCATCAACACCGACACGCTGATCCGCAACCTCGCCGAGCTGCGCCCCGGCCAGCCGGTGGTGCATATGGAGCACGGCGTCGGGCGCTATCAGGGCCTAACTACGCTGGAAACTGGCGGTTTCACCGCCGAATACCTGATCCTGACCTATTCGGGCGAAGACAAGCTGTACGTGCCGGTTTCCTCCCTGCACATGATCAGCCGCTACGCCGGTGGCGCGGATGAAAGCGCCCCGCTGCACAAACTGGGTGGCGAAGCCTGGTCGAAAGCACGACAAAAAGCCGCCGAGAAAGTGCGCGACGTCGCCGCAGAGCTGTTGGATATCTACGCCCAGCGCGAAGCCAAAAGCGGTTTTGCCTTCAAGCATGACAAGGAGCAGTACCAGCTGTTCTGCCAGAGCTTCCCGTTCGAAACCACGCCGGACCAGGCGCAGGCTATCAACGCCGTGCTCACCGACATGACCCAGCCGCTGGCGATGGACCGTCTGGTGTGTGGCGACGTCGGCTTCGGCAAGACCGAAGTGGCGATGCGCGCCGCGTTTCTGGCGGTATCGAATAACAAGCAGGTGGCGGTGCTGGTGCCAACTACCCTGCTGGCGCAGCAGCACTTCGACAACTTCCGCGACCGCTTTGCCAATTGGCCGATTCGCATTGAGATGATGTCGCGCTTTCGCAGCGCCAAAGAGCAAAACGCGGTGCTGGAGCAGGCGGTGGACGGCAAGGTGGATATCATTATCGGCACCCACAAGCTGTTGCAGAGCGATTTGCACTGGAAAGACCTCGGCCTGCTGATTGTCGACGAAGAGCACCGATTCGGCGTGCGCCACAAAGAGCGAATTAAGGCGATGCGCGCCGATGTGGACATCCTGACGCTGACCGCCACCCCTATCCCACGTACGCTGAATATGGCGATGAGCGGCATGCGCGACCTGTCGATTATCGCCACGCCACCGGCGCGCCGTCTGGCGGTGAAAACCTTCGTGCGCGAGTACGACAGTCTGGTGGTTCGCGAGGCGATTCTGCGCGAAGTGCTGCGCGGCGGGCAGGTTTACTACCTGTACAACGATGTTGAAAACATTGAAAAAGCCGCCGACCGGCTGGCGGAGCTGGTGCCGGAAGCGCGCATTGCCATTGGGCACGGCCAGATGCGCGAACGCGACCTTGAACGGGTGATGAATGATTTCCACCATCAGCGTTTTAACGTGCTGGTCTGCACCACGATCATCGAAACCGGTATCGATATTCCGAGCGCCAACACCATTATCATTGAGCGCGCCGACCACCTCGGCCTGGCGCAGCTGCACCAGCTGCGCGGTCGCGTCGGCCGTTCGCACCATCAGGCCTATGCCTACCTGCTGACGCCGCCGCCAAAAGCCATGTCTACCGACGCCCACAAGCGCCTGGAAGCCATTGCATCACTGGAAGATCTCGGCGCAGGCTTCGCGCTGGCGACCCATGATTTGGAAATTCGCGGGGCCGGTGAGCTGCTGGGAGAAGGCCAAAGCGGCCAGATGACCAGCATCGGCTTCACGCTGTACATGGAGTTGTTGGAGAACGCCGTCGAGGCGCTGAAAGAGGGCCGCGAGCCGTCGCTGGAAGATTTAACCACCAGCCAAACCGATGTCGAAATGCGCATGCCGGCCCTGCTGCCGGAGGATTTCATCCCTGACGTCAACACTCGCCTGTCGCTGTACAAACGCATCGCCAGCGCCCGTAGCGAAGGGGAAGTGGACGAGCTGCGCGTTGAGCTGATTGACCGTTTTGGCACCCTGCCGGACGGCGCGCGCAACCTGCTACACATCGCCGTGCTGCGCCTGAAGGCCAAAGAGCTGGGCATCAAGCGTATTGAGGGCAATGAGCGCGGCGGCTTTGTGGAGTTCAGCGAGAAGAACCGCGTCGATCCGGGCTATCTGATTGGCCTGTTGCAGAAACAGCCGCAGGTATATCGCCTCGACGGGCCGACCAAGCTGAAGTTCATGATTGACCTGACGGACCGGCCAAAGCGTTTGAAATTTGTTGATGATCTACTGGAAGCCTTTAGCGAGCATCTGGTTTAACCGCTAAAAGCTTCACCCAAAGCCTGTGTCAGCCAATGCTGCCACAGGCTTTTTTATGCCTTTCTCGGTGAACAACATCATCGGTCAAAACCCTTTTTTAAGAATTCATTTACACTAACCGTGTATTTTAGACTCCAGCCAGCAAACCAAGGGATTAGCAGTGATAGGGATAATTTTACTGGCTGCCGGTAGCGCCAGCCGCTTCCGCGCCGCCGGAGGCCAAGGTAATAAGCTCAACGCCAGCCTGCCGGGCAACACATCAAGCCTCTTCGCCACGACCTTACAGCAGGCGCTGACCAGCGGATTGCCGGTGCATGTCGTCACTCGCCCTGACAACCAACAGGTGCAGGCCGAATGCGCCAAGGCTGGCGTGACCACCACCCTGCTCGACAGCGCCGGAAGTGGCGACTCCATTGCCGCCGGGGTAAAGGCTACCCAGCACTGGTCCGGCTGGCTGGTGCATCTCGCCGACATGCCTTTCGTGCCCGCCGCCCTCTTCCTGCGCGTCTCTCAGGCGTTGCAAAAAACCTGCACTGCACGCCCTTACTGGCAAGAGCAGCCGGGCCATCCGGTCGGCTTTAGCAGCATGCTGCGCGACGAGCTGCTTGCCCTGCGCGGCGACGCGGGCGCTCGCGAACTGCTGAAGAGATACCCCGCGCTGGCCATCGCCGCCGACGGCCCTACGACCTTCATCGATATCGATCTTCCCGCCCAGCTTGGTAACGCGCTTTAGACAGGAATTCTCATGCAACACCTTGATATTCAGGTTATTGAACGGGCAGGAGAATGGCTCCAGCAGCAGCCTGTGTGGCTGTGTACCGTGCTTACCACTTATGGATCTTCCCCGCGTGCGCCCGGCGCGCTGATGGCAGCGACTCGCGATGGCTCCTACTGCGGCTCGCTCTCCGGCGGCTGCGTGGAGGATGATTTTCTACAACGCATTGCCCAGGGTGAGTATCTGGCGGCCAGTCAGGTGATTCGCTATGGCGAAGGGGGCATGACGCCCAATGTCGCCCTGCCCTGCGGCGGCTCGCTCGACGTGCTGGTAGAGTATCTTCCCGCCTCGGATTCAAGCCGAGAGTACCTGTCGCGCATGGCGCAGGCCCTGCGCGGGCACTACGCCCTGAATAAAACCCTGACGCTGCCTCAGGCTTGCGACCATCTGGCGCTGACTGGCTACCACAGCCACACCAAGGTCAGCCGACAGGGCAATAATATTCAGCTACATATTGCCGCCGCGCCGCGACTGCTGATCGCCGGATTATCCAGCGTGGCCCTGTACTGCGCCGATTTCGCCTGCGCCTTGGGGTTCGAAGTGGTGGTGTGCGAATGCCGTGAAGAGGTGCTGGAGAACTTCGCCTCATTGTTGAAAGCCGATGTGAAGTTAGAACACAGCTTCCCGGCGAAATACCTTGAGGAACAGGGTTGCCACGCCAATACCGCCATCGTGGCGCTAACCCACGACCCGCGAATGGATGATTTAACCCTGATGGAAGCCGTGAACACGCCAGCCTTTTATATTGGCGCTATGGGTTCACAGCTTAACAGCGCCCGCCGTCGGGAAAGGCTACGCAATATTGCACAATTCGCTCCTGAAGATTTCGAGCGGCTGCACGCCCCCGTCGGGTTAAATATCGGCAGTAAGACCCCGGCGGAGATAGCGCTGGCAGTGATGGCCGATATTGTGAAACACAAAAACGGCACGGCCTGAAAACAAAAAAGCCTGAAGCATTTGCCCCAGGCTTTTTTCTGCGTCGAACGGCGTGCTATTAGCTGCGGGTAAGCTGCAACTGGCCGCTTTTGTCCAACGGGATTTGCGTGCCTGGATCATGGTCCATACGCACTTTGCCTTGCTGGTTGCCGATTTTATAGGTCACGTCATAACCCAGCATTTTTTCTGACTTGTCGTAAACGGTGTTACAACGCTGCTGCTGAGTGGTGTAAGTGTCACCTTCCTGCATGCTGCTTTGGACTCGGTTACCGGCGTATCCGCCGCCCAGTGCGCCCGCGATGGTCGCAACATCACGACCGCGACCGCCACCAAACTGGTGACCCAGTACGCCACCGGCGACCGCACCCAGTACGGAACCGGCAATCTGATGCTCATCCTGCACAGGGCGTCTGTGGGTAACAGTCACGTTACGGCACTCCTGGCGTGGAGTTTTCAGCGTTTCTTTAATCGGCGTCGCGCTGAGCACTTGTGCATACTCTGGGCCAGATGAAAAAACATTCATACTTGCGACAGCTGCAATACCGAGCGCAGCCGCTACACCAATACCTACGCCAGCTAACATTGACTTGTTCACAGGACATCCTCCTGAAATGTTACCACGCATTTTGTCTCCCGCTGCCGGAGTGGCTGACGCTGTACGCCAGCGTCAAGAGACAGAACCTCAAAGGGCTAAGCCGCTAGGTTGAGGGATCGGCGTGCGTGAATCGCCGTCTGTAAACAATGCAAAGTCTGCACAATGTTTCCTATTCCGACAATAAGACTCAGGGATGAAAAGGGCGGGTTTATAAGGCAGAAATGCTTGTTTAGGAGAATTCTTAGCTAGCGAAGGGATTTATATAACATCTTATGCTGAATTGAACCGACTGGCTGGCAAAAAGAAAAAAGCCTGTTAATACAGGCTTTTTGATTCATCAGTGCTTAAGGCCGTGCCCTACAGCATTAATGCAATTTCAGGCGCGGGCGAATCACTTTGTTTATGCCGCCCACCAGCATCATTAGGCCGGTTTTGGTGTAGCCGTGCAACGCTATCTGGTGCATACGATACAGAGAAACATACACGATACGCGCCAGACGCCCTTCGACCATCATCGAGCCTTTCATTAGGTTGCCCATCAGGCTGCCGACGGTGCTAAAGCGCGACAGGGAGACCAACGAGCCGTGGTCTTTATAGACATAGTCTTTCAGGCTATGGCCGTTGCGCTGCGCCATGATGTTGTCGAAGCAGCGCGACGCCATCTGGTGAGCAGACTGCGCGCGAGGAGGCACGAAGCCGCCGCTCTTTTGCGGGCATGACGCGCAGTCGCCGATGGCGAAGATGTTCGGGTCGCGAGTGGTTTGCAGCGTTGGCTCAACCACCAGCTGGTTGATACGGTTGGTTTCCAGCCCGGCGATATCTTTCATAAAGTCCGGTGCTTTGATCCCCGCCGCCCACACCATCAGGTCAGCGTCGATAAACTCGCCGTCTTTAGTGTTCAAGCCATTGGCATCGGCACTGGTGACCATGGTTTTGGTCAGCACGCGCACGCCAATCTTGGTGAGTTCCTGATGCGCCGCCGCAGAAATGCGCGGTGGCAGTGCAGGAAGAATACGCTCGCCCGCTTCCACCAGTGTGACGTTAAGCGCCTGATTATCCAGACCTTCAAAGCCATAGCTGTGCAGCTGTTTCACCGCGTTATGCAGCTCGGCGGACAGCTCAACGCCGGTCGCCCCGCCGCCGACAATGGCGATATTCACCTTCTTCTGCTTGTCAGGGTTTGCAGAGAATTTGAGGAACAAATTGAGCATTTCGTTGTGGAAACGGTGTGCCTGATGCGGGTTGTCCAAGAAGATGCAGTTCTCTTTGACGCCCGGCGTGCCGAAGTCGTTTGAGGTACTGCCCAGCGCCATGACCAAAGTGTCATAGGCGATATCACGCGCAGGCACCAGCACTTCGCCATTCTTCTCGTCGCGGATCTCAGCCAGCTGTAGGGTCTGAGCCTCGCGATCGATATTGATCAGAGAACCAATCTGGAAGTTAAAACCGTGATTCCGCGCATGGGCCAGATAGCTCAGGGCATCCACGCCGTCATCCAGACTGCCGGTTGCTACTTCATGCAGCAAAGGTTTCCATAAATGGCTGTGGTTGCGATCCACTAAGATGATTTCGGCTTTCTTCTTACGGCCCAGTTTATGGCCTAGGCTTGTCGCCAGCTCCAATCCACCCGCTCCGCCGCCAATAATGACAATTTTCTTCATAGTAGCAGTCAAATGACCCCCTCAAATGTGAACCAATTGTTATCTAAGAGTAAAATTAATATCCTTAGATTACATAGGGTTGGCTTAAGTTAATTCGGTATCTTTCCCGAGAATAACACGCGTGGTGATTTGGTCATACCAAAATTGACCTACATCAATTTAAATTCATTTGGCTAATTTTAGTTACGAAAATGGCACGGCTTTTGACCGTTTTTAATCAGGGAGTTAGCGCGCAGAAAGGCGAGAAAAAAGTCCTGCCTCAGTGGCAAGTTTAGGGGAGTTTGGTCAGGCAAAAAGTAAAAAAACGGCCGCAAATGTTATTCGCTGGCCGTTTTTTTGTTACTCGTCGAAAACTCAGGCGAGGTTTTTGAAGGCTTTGATGCGTTGCAGGTGTGGCGAGATATCTTTAAATTTGTGGCTCTGCTTATCGTCCCAGACAATCTCATAGTAATGGTGCAGCGCGCTGGCGCTGTCATTGCTGTCGAGCACGCCATCTTCGCGGGATAAAATCACCAGACAGCGATCGCGGTTTTTCTCGCGGAAATCGCTGACGCACTTGGTGGCGATGTCCAGATACTCTTCCGGGCGGTCGATTTTGCCGGTCATATTATCCTGCGGCGCAAGGTTAGGGTTGAACATCACCTGACGAATGTTACACAGGAAGCCGATACGCTCGGCCCAGAAACCGCCCAGACCCACGCCGCAAATCAGCGCCCGCTGGTCGCCGGATTGCTGAATGGCTTTATCCACTTCTTTTAACAAATGCTGCATGTCGTGACGCGGATGCAGCGTGCTGTAGCTGATGAAGCGAACGTCCGGGTCGATAAACTGGAGTTGCAGCACCTTTTCATGGTTGCCGGGGCTGGTTGAGTCAAAGCCATGCAAATAAATGATCATCGTTTTCCTCGTCCTGACTGTGCGTTGATTAGATTAGCGAGCCGACTGTTTATGCTCCTGCCAGCGGGCGTCCAGCGCGGTAAGTTCGCGGTTGGACTGCTGCCAGCGGCTGGAATTTAACAAATCGCGGCGCGCATCTTTCCCACTGTACTTGCCCCGATGGTACAGGCCAGCGACCTTCTCTGCTTTGACCGGAGACAGGTTATCTAACACGCTCACGGCTCCCTGACGGTTGTTACAAACCAAAATCATGTCGCACCCTGCGTCGAGCGATGCCTGCCCGCGCTCGGCGTAGCTGCCCATGATCGCCGCCCCTTCCATCGACAGGTCGTCGGAGAAGATAACGCCGTTGAAGCCCAGCTCTTGGCGCAAAATCTGCTGCAACCAGTAAGGCGAACCACTCGCCGGACGCGGGTCAGCTTGAGTATAGATAACGTGAGCGGGCATCACCGCATCGAGCAGCTTTTTCTCGTTGAGCTGGCGGAAAATCGCCATGTCGTGTTCGCGGATGACTGACAGCGGGCGGTCGTCGCGCGGCGTCTCTTTGTGCGAGTCAGCACTCACCGCGCCATGGCCGGGGAAGTGTTTGCCGGTGACTTTCATCCCCGCGCTGTGCATGCCGAGAATGAACTGTTCAGCCATCTCCAGCGCTTTTTGCGGTTCGGCGTGGAATGAGCGCTCGCCGATTGCCGCGCTGATGTGACCGATATCCAGCACCGGCGCGAAGCTGATATCAATGTCCATGGCAATCATCTCCGACGCCATCAGCCAGCCCGCTTCCTGCGCCAGACGTTTGCCTTCTTGCAGCTCGTTGATTTCAGCAAAAGACTGCGCGGCGGGAATGCGCGTAAAGCCTTCGCGGAAACGCTGCACTCGGCCACCCTCTTGGTCGACCGCCAGCACCAGACGCTCTCTGGATGCCTCGCGTATTTGGCGAATCAGCTCGTGCAGCTGGTCCACGTCATGGTAGTTACGGGTAAACAGAATCAGGCCGCCAACCAGCGGGTGTTGCAAAATCTCGCGCTCTTCAGCATCCAGCTCATAGCCGGCAACGTCTAACATTACTGGGCCCACGTCGTTTCTCCTTTATTTATTATGCTTGCTACCGGGAATGGCACTGGTGAATAGGCTCTCACGCAGCGGCTGCGCCCAGTCTGTAAATAGCCGATCGCCGGTCTGCTGCCAGCGAACTTCAAACCACATCAACATTAAGTACTCTACCCACGGGGTCCAACGGCGAATTTGCTGCTGTAGACGCCGGGTCTCTTTATTGCCGCCATAGCCGCCAGCGGCAGCATAAGCTTGTAGAAAATATTGCTGCTGCTCGCCGCTCCAGCCATTGCCGCGAAACAGCGCCGCCAGCTCTAAAGCGACGTCGCCGTCGGCGGCGTACTCCCAGTCAATCAGCCGTAGCCCCTGCTCACCGTCCACCAGATTGCCGGGGTGAATGTCCATATGCATCACCGCCAGCTTCAATGGCTGTGGCTCGGGCTGGCGCATAAAGCGCTGGTGCAGGCGTAGCCAATCGGGAGTCAGGCGCGAACGGTCGATCTGTTGCCAATAGCGGGAAAATTGCTGGTGCAGTTGCAGCCGATGCCCACTGGGCGGCAGCCGCTGTAGCGCGACGACCCTTTGGCTTATACGCTCCACATTATGCGGACTAGAAAAAAATCCCGGCGCGCAGGGTTCGCCATTCAGCCATGTCACCACCAGCCACGGCGGGGAGATGAGGCGGGTTTTTGGCGCTATATTCAAGGGGGAAACATGACGCAGCAGGTCGTGCTCGCGACGGCGATTCACTCCCAGCGCGGCCTTGTCAGCCGACTGCATGCGCGCCAACAGCGTTTGGCCCACCGTCTCGATTTTCCAGCTTTCGCCCGTCAGCCCCGTCACCGGACTTAAATGACAACCGGCGGAAAAGACCGCCGGAAGTTGTTGTGCTAAGCGCTGCTCGAGTGAGGCCTTAATGCTGGACGGCACCGTTGCCCGACCACACAATTTCGCCACTCGGCACGGTCATCATCTGCATTTTTAGCGTCGGTGACTTCACATCGCCGGTCACCGTGCTGTACAGCACGTACTGGGCGTTAACGTAGCGCGCCAGGCCAATGGCCTTGCTGCGCGAACCCAGACTGTCGTCAACCGACAGGCCTAACGCCTGCTTGGCGCTGGCTAACTGGGTATCAGGAACCACCTGGAATTTGTTATTGGTGGCCAGCGCATTGTGTAGCGCCGCCGTGGCGTTGGCTACCTGCAGAGATCCGTTAGTGCTGTTTTTCACGCTGTCGAGCAGCAGCACGCTACCCGCCTGAACGCCATCGGCCTGCAGCATTTTCGCTACCATCGGTTGAACGCTGGCATTCCAATTAATGGTCTGCTCTTTCGGCGGCTGCGGCACGGTTTCTGGCGGCGGCGGCACTTCAGTTTGCGGTTTCTCTGGCTCAACCGGGGTGACTGGCGCGGTTGGCTGCTCAGGCTGCTGCTGCTGTTTGTTTGGCAAGGTACAACCACCGAGGATCAGGGCGGCAAAGGCCACCATGAGGAAATACTTTTTCATCAACCTACTCCGTAGAGGAAATTAAAGGTAGAGGTGAACACGCACCCTGTAGGCATCAAGATTGCCATTCAGGGAGGAGATGGTGAGATCGCTATTGGCCGGAACGGTAATGGTTCTGGCTTCGGCAATAGGGAGTAAATCCAGCCCCTGCTTGTCATACCAATAGAAACGATAGTGCAAGGTCACGGCGTGAGGCTGACTGTTGCTCAGCACGCTGCTGGCTTGTTTACGCCCACCGACTTCGGAAATAGACGGCGAGCTTGGGATGATCCCCGCCGTCAGCACCGGCGATTCCATGATGACGGTCTGCTGATTGTTTAGTGCAATATGCGGGTCACTGCTACAACCCATCAGTAATACAACGGGTAACAACGCCATCAAAAAACGCATGGTACTTCCTTTTGACAAAGGGCTTTATGAAAACAAAGCGTTATGGACGCACCAACATCGGGCCAAGCTTACGGCCGCCAACCAGGTGCATATGAATGTGATAAACCTCCTGACCACCATCGCGATTGCAGTTCACAATCAGGCGATAACCGTTTTCAGCGATGCCCTCCTGCTCGGCAATTTTAGCCGCGACGGTCATCATGCGGCCCAGCGCGGCTTCATGCTCGGTCGTCACGTCATTCATGGTCGGGATTAACACGTTAGGAATGATCAGGATATGGTTGGGTGCCTGAGGAGCTATGTCGCGAAACGCGGTGACTAACTCATCTTGATAAACCACGTCCGCAGGGATCTCACGGCGGATAATTTTGCTGAAAATTGTCTCTTCGGCCATCTTGCCACTCCTTATCTTAGTCAAAAGCAATGCCACCAGTATGAGTGACAATTTCTATTCCTTTCAACCTGATTACGCTTTTTAAACCTCAATTGGCTTAGAAAGCGCCATCCCTCGCCCGAAATGCCGTTTTGCCCGATAACAGACATGAAAAAAGGAGGCCGAGGCCTCCTTTTCTACTCCTGCTCACCGCTAATCCGTGGATTAGTTGTTGCGCATGTATTCGTCCATATCCGTTTTCAGGTTATCAGACTTAGTACCGAAGATTGCCTGAACGCCCGAACCCGCGACGACCACGCCTGCTGCACCCAGTTTCTTCAGGCCAGCCTGATCCACTTTGGAGACATCAGCCACGCTAACGCGCAGACGGGTGATGCAAGCATCAAGGTTAGTGATGTTCTCTTTACCACCGAACGCCTGAACCAGAGAAGCGGACATTTCTGAGCCACCCTGAGCAGATTGTTCGCTGCTGCTCTCTTCGCGACCTGGTGTTTTCAGGTTCAGTTTCACAATCAGGAAACGGAAGATGCTGTAGTAAACGATGGCATAGATGATACCCACCACTGGGAACAGCCAGATACGGCTGCTGTTGCCGCTCAGCACGATGAAGTCAATCAGACCGTGTGAGAAGCTGGTACCGTCACGCATACCCAACAGGATACAGATTGGGAAGGCCAGACCTGCCAGAATCGCGTGGATTGCGTACAGGATTGGTGCCACGAACATGAAGGAGAATTCGATTGGCTCGGTGATACCGGTCAAGAATGAAGTCAACGCAGCGGAGATCATGATGCCGCCAACTTTAGCGCGGTTTTCAGGTTTCGCTGAGTGCCAGATAGCGATCGCAGCCGCTGGCAGACCATACATTTTGAACAGGAAGCCACCAGACAGTTTGCCCGCAGTTGGGTCACCCGCCATGTAGCGAGGGATGTCACCGTGGAACACCTGACCGGCTGAGTTCACGTATTCACCGATTTGCATCTGGAATGGAACGTTCCAGATATGATGCAGACCGAATGGAACCAGAGCACGCTCAACCACGCCGTAGATGCCGAAAGCAACCACTGGGTTCTGGTAAGCCGCCCATTGGGAGAAGGTCTGGATAGCCGTACCCACTGGTGGCCAGATGAAGGACAGCACCACGCCCAGGAAGATAGCAGCCAGGCCGGAAATGATTGGGACAAAGCGTTTGCCCGCGAAGAAGCCCAGGTACTCAGGCAGCTTGATGCGGTAGAAGCGGTTGAACATGTAGGCTGCAATCGCACCTGCAATGATACCGCCGAGAACGCCGGTGTCTGCTAAGTGTTTAGCGGCAATTTCTTCCGCCGGTAAGTGCAGTACCAGTGGCGCAACCACTGCCATGGTTTTCACCATGATGCCATAGGCTACTACCGCCGCCAGTGCAGAAACACCGTCGTTGTTAGTAAAGCCCAGTGCTACACCGATGGCGAAAATCAGCGGCATGTTGGCGAAGACTGAACCACCAGCTTCGGCCATAACGTGGGAAACGATCATTGGCAGCCAGCTGAAGTTTGCCGACCCGACGCCAAGCAGAATACCTGCGATTGGCAGTACGGATACTGGCAACATCAGCGATTTACCCACCTTTTGAAGGTTTGCAAACGCGTTCTTAAACATAATTGAGTGTGCTCCTGAGTAATGATGCTTTAGATACTTCTCACGGCGTCCGCTTATATGAGTCCGCAAACTGCCGCGTTGCAAGGTTATGAAAACCCTTGACGTTCAGGGTGTCTAAGCACCCCTTTGAATTTTTACGAAGGGTAAAATAATTCCCTTTTTTAATGTTTGATGGCAGTCACGTTTTATTGAAAAAAGACGGCAAGTGCGTTTAAAAATGAGACATTCGTTAAAGAAAATCTCAAATTAGTCGCGTTAAGCAGCCTAAAACGGATGTGCACATTACCCGTTCAGGCCATTAATTACGAGCCGTAAAATAATTCCAGTGAATGTGACTGCTTTTTAAGGCTAGCTCAGGGAGGAAGTGTTGAGATGAAAAAGGCGTGAAAAGTTGGCGGTTGTGGCTTCAGCCAGAGCGTCCAGACTCACCCCTTTCAATACGGCCATATACTCAGCCACGTCGCGAACATAGGCTGGCTGGTTCTCTTTACCACGGTGCGGAACCGGCGCCAGATAAGGCGAGTCGGTTTCAATCAGCAGGCGATCCAGCGGCACATAGCGAGCCACTTCGCGCAGCTGTTCGGCATTACGGAAGGTGACAATCCCTGAGAAGGAGATATAAAAGCCCAGATCCAGTAAGAACTCCGCCGTCGGCAGGTCTTCCGTGAAGCAGTGCAGCACGCCGCCGCACTCACCGGCTTTCTCATCGCGCAGGATATCCAGCGTGTCCTGTCGCGCGTCGCGCGTATGCACAATCACCGGCTTGTTCAGCTCGCGGCCCACGCGGATGTGATGGCGGAAAGACTCTTGCTGCAAGGCAATCTGCTGCTCTTCTTTCTGGTAGAAGTAGTCGAGGCCCGTCTCACCCATGGCAACCACTTTCGGGTCCGCCGCCAGCTGGCGCAGCTCGTCGAAATCATAACCACCATCAATGTTCAATGGGTGTACGCCGCAGGAAAACGCCACTTCCGGGCGATCGCCAATCAGCTGGGTCATGGCACGGTAGCCCGGTAAAGTGGTCGCCACCGCCAGCATAAACTTCACGTCACGCTCACGGGCTTTTTCTACTACTGCATCCACGCCGCTGTGCAGCTCGTTGTAATCCAGACTGTCGAGATGACAATGGGAGTCGACTAAAAACATAATATTTAACTCTTTACGATGGTTTTGGCAGGTCAGCGCGCCGATGAAATGACGCGCTGCTGAATAATCTTTCGGACTTAATTAGCCCAGCAGCTGTTCCCACTCGAGCAATTGCTCGGTGAGGATAAGCTCCCGGTTGACGCCAGTAATGGTCAGCAACTGCTGGCCGCAGTGCATCCAGCCCTGCACGCTTTTCTGCAATGAATCATTGGCTTGCAGATGGGCAATCTGGCTAATCAAATTCTGTTGGTCGTGATTGATGATGAACTGTCCGGCGTTTTGCTGCCATTTAATGGCGTCGAGCAGCAGTGAGCATAGCCACTGCACGCGCTCGCCGACGTCATCATGATTAAGCTGCGGCAGCAATGAGAGCATATCCCGCTGCTGGCAGCTTTCGGCCAACTGCTGGCACAGCGCCACTCGCTGCTTCCAGCGCTCGGGCTGCAACAGCGCCTGAGCCGATAGCGGCGTACCGTTGCCAAGCCTGAGAGCAGTTTTAATAGCTACCGGATCGGCGCTCAGTTGGCGATTGAGCCACTGCGCCGCCAGATTTTCGTCTGGCGTCGCCAAATGCCAATACTGGCAGCGGCTGCGCAAAGTCGCCAGCAGGCTGGCCGGTTCGGTGCAACCCATCAGGAAATAGGTTTTCACCGGCGGCTCTTCCAGCGTTTTCAACAGCGCGTTGGCCGCCGCCTCGGTCAGCAACTCGGCGTCGGGCAGCCAGACCACTTTCGCCCCACCCTGCTGAGAATAGTTGTAGAGCGTTTCAATCAGTTGACGGACGGGATCAATACCGAGCGAATTCTTGCCTTTTTCTGGCGTTAACACGTGCCAGTCAGGATGGTTTCCGGCAATCATCAGTTGGCAGCTGTGGCAGGTACCGCAGCTTTTCTCGCCGTCTTGATGCTGGCACAGCAACCAGCGGCTCAGTCCGTAAACCAGAGCGTCCTCGCCCATACCGCGCGCCGCGTGCATCAGCAAGGCATGGTGGCCCCGGCCAGATTGGTATTGGCTCACCAGTTGACGATAAGGGGCGCTCAGCCACGGATACCATGTCATTGCGCTTCGCCCTGCTGCTCGGCAAACCACTGTTGCAAAGTCTGCTGAATAGAGGCCGTGACCTGCTCCAGAGGCTGCGAAGCGTCAATGGTTTTGATCCGCGAGTCTTGCGCTACCAGACTAAGGTAGCGCGCGCGCGTCCGCTCAAAGAACGGCAGAGCCTCTTTCTCAATGCGATCCAGCTCGCCGCGCGCGCTGGCGCGTTGCAAACCAATTTCAGGCGGCAAGTCGAGATACAGCGTCAGATCAGGACGGAAGTCCCCCAGCGAGATATCACGCAGCGAGCGCATCAGCTCAGGGTCGATGCCACGACCGCCGCCCTGATAAGCTTGCGAAGAGAGGTCATGACGATCGCCCACCACACAGGCTCCACGCGCTAAGGCGGGCATAATAACGGTTTCCACCAACTGCACGCGGGCGGCGTAGAGCATCAGCACTTCGGCTTTCACCGTCGGCTTGTCGTCGTCAACGCCGCGTTTAAACAGGTCGCGCAGTTTTTCAGCCAAAGGCGTCCCGCCCGGCTCGCGGGTGAAGACAATCTCCTCGACGCCGAGTTGGCGAAGTTGGTTTACCACGACGTCGCGCGCCGTGGTTTTACCGGCCCCTTCCAGACCTTCAATAACAATAAACTTACTTTTCATTCTTATTTTTCAATGCCTCGCGATACACACGCACCGCTTTATTGTGATTTTCGAGGTTAGTCGTAAAGGTGTGGCCGCCTTTGCCGTCAGCCACAAAATAGAGGTAATTGGTCGTTGCCGGATGAGCCGCGGCTTCGATCGAGGCTTCGCTCGGCATCGCGATTGGCGATGGCGGCAAACCAGAAATTACATAGGTGTTGTAAGGCGTCGGCGTCTCCAGATCTTTACGGCTGATGTTACCTTTGTAGCTCTCACCCATGCCGTAAATCACCGTGGGGTCAGTCTGCAAGCGCATGCCAATGCGCAAACGGTTGATAAACACCGAAGCCACTTCCGCGCGCTCCTCTTTGACCGCCGTCTCTTTTTCAATAATAGACGCCATGGTCAGCATATCGGTTGGCGTTTTATAAGGCAGTGAATCAGCCCGGCCTTTCCAAATAGTGTCTACCGTCTTCTCCATATGCTGGTGAGCGCGCTTGAGCAGAGACAGGTCAGTCATGCCCGCGGTATAGAGATAAGTATCAGGATAGAGCCAGCCTTCGGCGTTTTTGGTGTCGGTCATGCCCAGCGCGGCGGCAATTTCTTCGCCGGTTTTGCCACTCAATTCATGTTTGAGATAGCCCGCGTTATCCAGCACTTTCATCCAGTCACTGAGTTTAAAGCCTTCCACCAGACGCACGCTAAACTGCGCCTCTTTGCCACTTCTCAGTAATTCGAGCATTTGGCGAACCGTCATGCCTTTTTCAAAGCGATAGGTCCCGGCTTTGAAATTACTCAGCTCCGGCTCAATGCGCAGCAGCCAAGAGAAGTAGGGATTTTTTTGCATTATCTGGTGCTTCACCAGAAGGGTTTCCAGCACCACGCGGCCCGTACCGGCAGGCAGAGTAAAGATAGTCTCACTACTGACATTGATCGGGCGATCGCCAAAAGTTTTCACTTTATGGTAACCAAAAGCCAGCGCAGCAAGCAGAATGACGATAATAAGAGCAAGGATTTTGAGTTTTTTATTCTTCATAAATGTTCACTTCTGATGCGCTGGTTTAACAAACCTGATGTAAAAAGTCGTTCAAGGTTGACGACGTAAAATGCCAATCTTCTACCTGACGCACCGGCATAAAGGGCATCAGGGCATTACAAATAATCACTTCGTCTGCATCGCTCAGGGTCTGTGGCGGCTCTGAAACCACGGAAACGCTAAACCGGCCACTTTGCTCAAGCAACGCAATAATATGGTTACGCATCACGCCAGACACCCCTGACAGTGACAGATCGGGGGTAAAAACCTTCTCCCCTTTGCGCCAGAAAAGATTGGCGGCACAGCATTCTACCAGCATCCCGGCGGTATCAACCACTAGCGCCTCTTGGGCATCTGTTTGGTCAAGGTGAAGACGTACCATCACCTGCTCGAGGCGGTTAAGATGCTTAATACCGGCTAACAGCGGGTTTTGGCTGAGCGCCACTGGGCTAAGGGCCAGTTTAATGCCTTGTTCGCGCCATGCGTGATAGTGCGCCGGATAATCAGAGGTGGAGATAATTCGCGTCGGCGAATCGCAGCCTTGAGGGCTATAGCCCCGACCGCCTACTCCGCGCGTGACCATCACCTTGAGCACAGCTTCGTCGCGCAGGCTGGCGGCGTGGACCATTTCGGCCTCGAGCAATGCCCAATCCACGCCCGTAATCATCAAACGCTCGGTCGCGGCTTTTAGCCGGTCGAGGTGCGCTGACAGCAGCTTTACCTTCCCCTCTGAGATATGGGCCGTTGTAAAGCTGCCGTCACCAAATTGTGCAGAGCGATCCCCTGCTGGCAATAAATGGGTCGAGACACCGTTAATCCACATTACTTACTCCCGCTGTGACGCTTGTGAGCCAGTCCCCTGCGAAGCCTGAGGCAGTTCGCTTAGCCTATCAAGTAGAGCATTCCGACTTTATACCGCGAGTATCAGATAACAAAAAGGCCCGAATATCGGGCCTTTCAGACATCTTCAACAGGCTGGGAATATCCCGTCAGACTTTACGGAAGACCAATGAACCATTGGTGCCGCCAAAGCCAAACGAGTTACACAGCGTGTATTCCATATTGCTTACCTGACGAGCTTCGTGCGCCACAAAGTCTAAATCACAACCTTCATCTGGATTATCCAGGTTAATGGTTGGAGGCACAGCCTGATCGCGCAGCGCCAGCAGGGTAAAGATGGACTCTACCGCCCCAGCCGCGCCCAGCAGGTGGCCGGTCATAGACTTAGTTGAACTCACTAGCACGCGCTGTGCATCAGCACCAAACACCGATTTAACGGCTTGGGCCTCGGCTTTATCTCCGGCGGCGGTAGAAGTACCGTGCGCGTTGATATAGCCAATCTTAGAGGCGGCAATGCCAGCATCGCGCAAGGCATTTTCCATCGCGAGAGCGGCGCCAGCGCCATCCTCAGGAGGAGAAGTCATATGGAATGCGTCGCTGCTCATACCAAAACCAACGATTTCAGCATAAATCTTCGCACCGCGCTTTTTCGCGTGTTCGTACTCTTCCAGCACCATAATGCCAGCGCCATCGCCAAGTACGAAACCATCACGTTCTTTATCCCACGGACGGCTCGCCGCCTGCGGATTATCATTACGCGTAGATAAAGCACGTGCAGCGCCAAAACCGCCAACGCCCAATGGGGTACTGGCCTTTTCGGCACCGCCGGCTAGCATGACGTCGGCATCATCATAAGCAATGATTCGCGCGGCATGACCAATATTGTGAACACCAGAAGTACAAGCTGTGGCAATTGAAATGCTCGGTCCACGTAAGCCAAACATAATGCTCAGATGACCGGCAATCATGTTTACGATAGTGGAAGGAACGAAAAATGGGCTAATTTTGCGGGGTCCGCCGTTAACCAATGAAGTATGGTTTTCTTCGATTAGACCGAGACCGCCAATACCTGAACCTATCGCCGCACCAATTCGCGGGGCGTTTTCGGCAGTGACTTCAAGCCCAGAGTCTTGCATCGCTTGGATGCCGGCAGCAATGCCGTACTGGATGAAGGCGTCCATTTTGCGGGCATCTTTGCGCGAAATGTACTCTTCACAGTTAAAATCTTTTACTAAGCCAGCAAAACGCGTTGCAAAGGCACTAGTATCAAAATGGTCGATTAGGCTAATGCCACTCTGACCGGCAAGGAGAGCGTTCCAAGTGGACTCTACAGTATTGCCGACAGGAGACAGCATGCCAAGTCCAGTCACTACAACTCGACGCTTAGACACGTTGTGTCCTCCAGGGAGGGAAAATTGATACGGTGGGTCAGAAAAAACTTAGGCGGTCGAATGACCGCCTAACTATCTAAACTAAAAGCAGATTAGCTTACTGCTGGCTAGCGTTGATAAAATCAATAGCTGCCTGAACAGTGGTGATCTTTTCAGCTTCTTCGTCAGGGATCTCGGTATCAAACTCTTCTTCCAGAGCCATAACCAGCTCAACGGTGTCGAGAGAATCAGCGCCAAGGTCGTCTACGAAAGACGCAGCATTAACTACTTCTTCCTGTTTAACACCCAGCTGTTCAACGATGATTTTCTTAACGCGTTCTTCGATAGTGCTCATACTCTTAAATTTCCTATCAAAACTCGCTTTCGCGATGGTTTTCGTAGTGTATAAAATGTTGAAAAAGATGCAACTAAATCCCGGCTGGTCAAACCACGAATTTGCTCTATTTTGCGGTTTTTACCGCAAATAACGCAAATAGTTTCGTAATTTTTAAATCATGTACATGCCGCCATTGACATGTAATGTTTCACCAGTGATGTAGCTGGCCTCATCAGAGGCTAAAAAAGCAACTGCGCTAGCAATTTCTTTGGCATCACCCAACCGGTTGGCTGGAACTGATGACAAAATGCCTGCGCGTTGATCATCTGTCAACGCCCTTGTCATGTCCGTCTCAATAAAGCCGGGAGCAACGACGTTGACAGTAATGCCGCGTGAAGCCACTTCACGCGCCAAAGACTTGCTAAAACCGATTAACCCGGCTTTAGCTGCCGCGTAGTTCGCCTGCCCTGCGTTACCCATAGTCCCAACAACAGAACCAATTGTAATGATCCGGCCAAAACGCTTTTTCATCATAGCCCGCATTACTGCTTTTGACAGCCGAAATACTGAAGTCAGATTCGTATCAAGAATATCCTGCCACTCGTCATCTTTCATTCGCATGAGAAGGTTATCACGTGTGATACCGGCATTATTAACTAAAATGTCAATTTCGCCAAATTCAGCTCGAATCGTAGCCAATGTTTGTTCGATCGATGCAGAATCAACCACATTCAGGGCGATGCCCTTGCCGTTTTCACCTAAATATTCGCTAATTGCAGCCGCGCCGCTTTCGCTTGTTGCAGTACCAATGACTTTCGCGCCACCGGCAACCAACTTTTCTGCGATAGCACGACCAATGCCACGGCTTGCGCCTGTGACGAGGGCAATTTTACCTTCGAAGCTCATGATGTTCCTCTTATTCTTGTTCGAGCGCAGCAGTCAGGCTGGCAGTATCATTTACGGCCGCTGCTGTTAAAGTATCAACAATACGTTTAGTCAGGCCGGTAAGAACTTTACCTGGTCCAACTTCAACTAAATGTTCAACGCCCTGCGCTGCCATGAATTCGACAGATTCAGTCCAGCGAACCGGGTTGTAAAGCTGACGAACCAGCGCGCTGCGGATAGCTTCAGGCGACGTTTCAACTTTGACATCCACATTGTTCACAACCGGATATTGCGGCTCGCTAAAAGTGACGTTCTCAAGCGCAACGGCCATTTTATCGGCAGCAGGCTTCATCAGCGCACAGTGAGACGGCACGCTAACAGGCAGAGGCAGTGCGCGTTTTGCACCGGCGGCTTTACAAGCAGCACCCGCGCGCTCAACGGCTTCTTTATGCCCGGCGATAACCACTTGGCCCGGAGAGTTGAAGTTAACTGGCGAGACTACCTGCCCCTGTGTCGACTCTTCACAAGCTTTGGCAATAGCGTCGTTGTCCAGGCCAATAATGGCGGACATCGCGCCAGTGCCTTCTGGCACGGCTTCTTGCATCAGTTTCCCGCGCAGTTCAACCAGCGAAATAGCCTGTTTGAAGTCCAGCACGCCAGCACAAACCAGAGCGGAATACTCGCCCAGACTGTGACCGGCGAGATAAGCAGGCTTCGCGCCATTGCTTTGCTGCCATACGCGCCAGATAGCGACAGACGCCGCCAGCAACGCAGGCTGGGTCTGCCAGGTTTTATTCAGTTCTTCTACAGGCCCCTGTTGTACCAGTTCCCACAAATTGTACCCTAGCGCAGATGAAGCCTCTGCAAAGGTTTCCTCAACAATCGGATGCGCAGCCGCTAAATCAGCCAACATCCCCAAGGCTTGAGAGCCCTGCCCAGGAAAAACAACTGCTATTTTTGTCATTTTGATTATCCTGTTAAATCAGAAACGTACCAGCGCCGAGCCCCAGGTAAAGCCACCGCCAAATGCTTCGAGAAGAACCAGTTGCCCGCGCTTGATACGGCCATCGCGAACGGCTTCATCGAATGCTGCAGGAACAGACGCTGCAGAGGTATTACCATGGCGATCGAGGGTCACGACGACTTTGTCCATGCCCATACCCAGTTTCTTAGCCGTTGCGCTGATGATGCGCAGGTTCGCCTGATGCGGAACCAGCCAATCAATCTCTGAACGGTCAAGATTATTGGCCTCGAGAGTTTCTTCAACGATATGAGCCAATTCGGTCACGGCGACTTTAAAGACTTCATTGCCAGCCATCGTGACATAAGCTGGTTTTTCTGGCGCGGATTGATCTGGATAAGCCAGCGTCAACAAGTTGCCATAGTGGCCATCGGCGTGCATGTGAGTGGAGATAATCCCCTGCTCTTCTGACGCGCCAAGCAGTACAGCACCCGCGCCGTCACCGAACAGAATCACGGTGCCGCGATCTTCCGGATCGAGCTTGCGCGACAAGGTGTCAGAGCCAATCACTAATGCATAGCGAACAGCACCGTTCTTGACGTACTGATCTGCAACGCTCAGCGCATAGGTGAAGCCTGCGCAAGCTGCTGCTAAGTCAAATGCCGCGGTATCTTTGATACCCAACATGTTTTGAATCTGACATGCCGAGCTTGGGAATGCGTGGGTAGATGAGGTTGTCGCAACAATGATCAGACCGACTTCGCTTGCGCTAACGCCTGCCATTTCAAGTGCCTTCTCTGCTGCATGCAGGCCCATTGTGGCCACAGACTCATCCGGTGCAGCGATACGACGTTCACGAATACCTGTACGGGTGACAATCCACTCGTCGGAGGTATCCACCATTTTTTCTAAGTCGGCATTAGTCCGAACTTGCACGGGTAAATAGCTCCCCGTACCGAGAATTTTTGTATACATGTACGATCAGTCACTCTTGGGTAATACAGCCTCAAGGCGCGCGGCTATCCGATGTGGAACTTGCCGCTGCACCGCCTGCACAGCCTGTTCGATAGCAACAGCGAACGCTCGCTGATTTGCCCCGCCGTGGCTTTTAATAACGATGCCCCGTAATCCTACTAAACATGCGCCATTATACTGGTCTGGATTAAGATGGCCGAAGCGCTTTGCTAATTTCTTCTGCAAAATACGGCCTAACCATTTCAGCCACCAAGCCTTTTTGCCACCCTCCCCAGAGGATTTCAACAGTGACAAAAACATCCTTATTACACCTTCCATGGTCTTGAGTGTGACATTCCCGACAAAGCCATCACACACCATCACATCAGTTTTACCGGTTAACAGCTCATTGCCTTCAAGATAGCCGATATAGTTGATAGATGGCGTATTTTTTAAAATGGCTGCCGCGTCACGAATGTTATCCAGCCCTTTCGACTCTTCCTCGCCGATATTCAGCAAGGCTACGCGCGGGTTCTCAATGCCGATGACTTCTTCAGCCATCACAGAACCCATCACGGCAAACTGGACCAGCATCGTGCTGTCACATTCAACATTCGCCCCAAGATCCAACACCACCGTTTTACTACGCAGCTGATTCGGTAACACCGTCATCAGCGCCGGACGTTCAATACCTTCCAGGGGCTTTATAACCATTTTTGCGAGTCCCATCAGTGCACCAGTATTACCAGCACTGACACAGGCCTGCGCGTCTCCACTCTTAATCAGCTCTAAGGCCACCCGCATTGAACTTCCTTTGCTGGCCCGGATAGCTTGCGATGCGCGAGCGTCGCTGGCTATAACTGATTCAGCAGGAATAATCCGAATTCGTTCTCTCAGAGAAGGATCGGCTTTAGCAAGGAAAGGCGTGATAGCGTCGGGATCGCCGACCAGAAGAAGATGGAGTTCAGAATTAGAGATCAGTGCCTGCAATGAAGCAGGCACTGTGACGGAAGGACCGAAGTCCCCGCCCATTACATCTAACGCAAGGGTTAGACGAGTCAAGGTATCGCCTTGCTAGTACTTATCATGAGTGAGTTATCACGCAAATAAGTAGCAAGCAAATCTCAGCCGATTACCTTGCGACCGCGGTAGAAACCGTCGGCAGTGATATGGTGACGCAGGTGAGTTTCACCAGAAGTTTTGTCCACAGACAGAGTGGAAGTGGTCAGAGCATCGTGAGAGCGACGCATGCCACGTTTAGAACGGGTTGGTTTATTCTGTTGTACGGCCATGGACCTTACTCCTTAAGTACTTTTCTTTAAACTCGCTAATACGGCAAATGGATTTGGTTTCTCCGCCTCTTCAGGCAGTTTACCGAATACCATGTCCGCGTCGGACACTTCACAGTGTTCAGATTCATGTACCGGAACGACAGGCAAAGAAAGAATGATTTCATCTTCAATCATTGCCAGCAGATCAACTTCGCCAAAGTCGTCGACTTCGATCGGCTCGTACGCTTCCGGTAATGCCTCAGCCTGTTCATCATTGCGAACAGGGCTAAAACAATATGTTGTGTGAACCTGATGCTCAAACGTCTTACCACATCGCTGACATTCCAGAGTTACGAGAACTGCTGATTTGCCTTCGATAACGGCCAGCCGTTGATTGTCGATATTAAACGACAAAGATGTTTCCACATCAGAATCAACACTAACCACTGATGCCGCAACTCGTGTTACCTGATCAGGCGTGTAGACACCGGAGTAATCTAAACGCTTTTGGGCTGTACGAACCGCATCAACGGCCAAGGGTAATTTTACTTTTTGCATAGGGCGCGCATATTAACTTTGTAACGACATAGAGTCAAAGAAAAAGGCCTCAAAACCGCACCTTTCACCAATATTCGCTTCCACAGCGGCCAACAGTTTAAGATGTGCAAATAAATAACGCTACGCTTTGTGAAAAAATAATAATGCCAACTTTACCCCCTATTCTGCTCGCGTCGACATCAACCTACCGCCGCGCACTGCTTGAAAAGCTGAACCTTGAGTTTAGCTGTGCCGCGCCGAATATCGACGAGTCGCCCTATACTAATGAATTGCCTGAAACTTTAGTCAAACGATTGGCCGAAGCCAAGGCGCGGGCTTTGATGCACTCGCATCCCAATCATTTGATCATCGGTTCAGACCAGGTCTGTGCAATCGAGGGAAAAATCACCGGCAAGCCTCACAACTTTGAGAATGCGAAACGACAATTGCGCGCGGCAAGTAGCAAGGTGGTGACCTTCTACACTGGCCTGTCACTGCTCGATAGCCGCACTCAGCAAGCCGTTACCTTATGCGAACCCTTTGAGGTTTCCTTCCGGGCGTTAAGCGATGAAGAGATAAGCAACTATTTAGAGATGGAACAGCCTTACGATTGCGCGGGGAGTTTTAAGTGCGAGGGGTTGGGGATCAGTTTATTTAGCCAACTCAACGGCAGAGATCCCAATACGCTGATTGGTCTGCCGTTGATTGCACTGCTGGAACTGTTGCGCGCTAAGGGCGTGAACCCCCTGCTGCGCCAACAGTCAGTATAAAAGCATTAACCTTTGGCGGGTTTGAGACGCAGCTTCTTCAAGCAGTTGCGCAGTTTGGCATCCATTGGAGCCTCAATGCGCAACGTCTCGCCGGTACCAGGGTGCTCAAAACGCAAAGCAGCGGCATGCAGGAATAGGCGATTCAAACCCGTTCCGGCTAATTGTCCGTCAAAATCGCGATCGCCATATCTGTCGTCAAAAGCAATCGGGTGCCCCGCATACTGGGCGTGCACACGGATCTGGTGCGTTCTTCCAGTTACCGGGCTGGCTTTAATCAGCGTGGCGAACTCGTAGCGCTCTTCAATTTTAAAGCGGGTTTCAGAAGGCTTGCCTTCCGCACTCACCCTGACGATACGCTCACCGCTCTGCAAAATGTTTTTCAGCAAGGGGGCCTGTACCACTTTGCAGTGGGATTGCCATTCGCCCTGAACCAGCGCGAGGTAATCTTTCTGCATGCTTTTTAAACGCAGTTGCTCATGCAGCGAACGCAATGCCGAACGCTTTTTGGCCACCAGCAGAACGCCTGAGGTGTCTCTGTCCAAACGATGCACTAACTCAAGGAAACGCGCGTCGGGGCGCAAAGCTCTTAAGCCTTCGATAACGCCAAAGCTCAACCCACTCCCGCCATGCACCGCGGTGCCGGAAGGTTTGTTGAGGATCAGCAGATGATCGTCTTCATAAAGGATGCAGTCAGCTAACGCGGCAACTTTATCGAGTTTGGCAGAGACCGGCGCTTCATCTCGCTCGGCAACGCGAACCGGAGGGACGCGCACTTCGTCGCCAGCCAACAGCTTGTATTCAGGTTTAATACGCTTTTTGTTTACCCGCACTTCACCCTTGCGCACGATGCGATAAATCATGCTCTTAGGTACGCCTTTAAGGATGTTGCGCAGGAAGTTATCTATGCGCTGTCCGGCTTCGTCTTCGGAAATGGGGATTAATTGTACAGATGGATTCTCAGTTTTCATGGGTCGCGATTCTAAATATCCGGCACGGTTCGCGCCACTGGTTTTTATGAGCTTAGCGTTTAGTTTATCAGCAACTGGGCTGGAAAACCCGACGAGCAGTAAGAATGAAGGGATAATCAATGCGGGTTACATCGCATAAGGATAAGAATCTTTACTGCAACTACTAAAGTCACCTTGCTATCACTGTGCATGCAATGGAATAATGAGGTCACTTTCCGCGTTCTTTTCCTTAAGTTAGGGAAAACGCAGGAATTATAGATTTGTCTGATCGAACAAAAGCGCAGCAATGGCGTAAGACGTAATGTGAAATCAAGCAATTAGCGGGCTGCGGATTGCAGCTTGGCCGGCAAATGGAATGAGATCTGTTAACCTAAATTCAGAAGCTATTCCCCTACTAAAAGTACTGCTTTCATAACGCTGGTATGGTTAATACGGCAAAAGCAGGCTTACCGAAATAATGCGCCCCTATGCAAGCGACAACCGTGAGGTTGACGACTTTGCGAGAAGACTCGGGGCCAACGGTTTATCCGGCCATGAGGTTATTTTGCCCGCAGCTCTGTCAATAATGCAAAAATAATGAGTAAGTTAAGATGAAAAGAATGTTGATAAACGCAACTCAGCAAGAAGAGTTGCGCGTTGCCCTTGTGGATGGACAGCGGCTCTATGATTTGGATATCGAAAGTCCGGGTCATGAACAGAAAAAAGCCAATATTTACAAGGGTAAAATCACCCGCATTGAACCAAGTCTGGAAGCGGCATTCGTTGATTATGGCGCTGAGCGACATGGTTTCCTCCCCCTCAAAGAAATTTCTCGCGAATACTTCCCTAGCAATTACTCCTCGCATGGCCGCCCAAACATCAAAGATGTTCTGCGCGAAGGTCAGGAAGTTATTGTTCAGGTAGATAAAGAAGAGCGTGGTAATAAAGGTGCAGCACTGACGACCTTCATCAGTCTGGCCGGTAGCTATTTAGTGTTAATGCCTAACAATCCACGCGCTGGGGGTATTTCCCGCCGGATTGAAGGTGATGACCGAACTGAACTGAAAGAAGCGTTATCTTCGCTGCAACTGCCAGACGGCATGGGCCTCATCGTGCGTACCGCCGGTGTAGGTAAATCCGCTGAAGCACTCCAGTGGGATTTGACCTTCCGTCTGAAGCACTGGGACGCCATCAAAAAAGCCGCCGAAGGCCGCCCTGCTCCCTTCCTGATCCATCAGGAAAGCAACGTCATCGTGCGCGCATTCCGCGATTACCTGCGCCCAGACATTGGCGAAATCCTGATCGACAACCCTAAAATTCTCGATTTGGCTAAAGAGCATATCGCAGCCTTGGGTCGTCCAGATTTCAGCAGCAAAATTAAGCCTTACATCGGTGAAATCCCGCTGTTTAGCCATTACCAGATTGAATCTCAGATTGAATCTGCGTTCCAGCGTGAAGTGCGTCTCCCTTCCGGTGGTTCCATTGTTATCGACAGCACCGAAGCCCTAACCGCTATCGACATCAACTCCGCACGTGCAACGCGCGGCGGCGATATCGAAGAAACCGCATTCAACACCAACCTTGAAGCAGCAGACGAAATTGCTCGCCAATTGCGCCTGCGCGACTTGGGTGGCCTGATTGTTATCGACTTCATCGACATGACGCCAGTGCGCCATCAGCGTGAAGTTGAAAACCGTCTGCGTGATGCCGTTCGTCAAGACCGTGCTCGCATTCAGATTGGCCGTATCTCTCGCTTTGGTTTGCTGGAGATGTCGCGTCAGCGTCTCAGCCCTTCTCTGGGTGAGTCTACGCACCACATCTGCCCGCGCTGTGCCGGTACCGGGACCATTCGTGATAACGAATCCCTGTCCCTGTCGATTCTTCGTTTAATCGAAGAAGAAGCGTTGAAAGAAAATACCAAAGAAGTTCACGCCATTGTTCCAGTGCCGATTGCTTCGTATCTGTTGAACGAAAAACGTGAATCAGTCAATGCGATTGAAAAACGTCAAGGCGGCGTGCGCGCGGTGATCGTGCCTAACGATCAGATGCAAACACCTCACTATTCCGTACTTCGCGTACGTAAAGGTGAAGAGTCTTCGGTACTGAGCTACTTGCTGCCGCAGATTCATGAAGCAGAGATGCTGCAACCTTCTGAAGATATGCCTGCTGAGCGTAAACGCCCAGAGCAGCCTGCACTTGCAGCATTTGCTCTGCAAAGCGAAGCGCCGCCAAGCTCTTTCGACCGTCCTGAAGCCGTTGAGCAGCCAGCAGCACCGGCTCGCCCAGCCGCTGTAGCAGCGCCTGCTGCCGCTAAGCCGGGTCTGGTCAGCCGCTTCTTTAGCGGGTTGAAAGGTCTGTTTGCCTCTGAGCCGCAGGCTGAAGCTAAGCCAGTTGAAGTAGCGAAAGTTGAACCTGAAACCACAGAGAACGAAAATCGCCGTAACGGTGATCGTCGTAACCAGCGTCGTCAGGGCAATGGTCGTCGCGATCGCAACGGTGAGCGCGGTGAGCGTGGCAATCGTGATAATCGCAGCGAAGGTCGCGAAAACAATCGTGATAACCGTGGCGAAGGCCGTGATAACCGCGAGAACAATCGCGAGCCGTGTGAAGATCAGCGTCGTAACCGTCGCAATCAAGAACCTGTCGTCGCCGCTGAAACACGTAACGAAGAAGAAAACACCTCTTCTCGCGACGAGCAGCAGCAAGCTCCGCGCCGTGAGCGTGGCGATCGTTCACGTCGTCGTTCCGATGACAAACGCAAAAATACCCCAGAAGATAAAGTCCAAGAAGTTGTTGCTCAGGAAGTTGTCGCTAACGTTGTTGAAGAAACGGCTCAGGAAGATCGTCAGCCAACTCAACGTCGTCAGCGTCGTCAGCTTTCCCAGAAAGTACGCTTCGAGTCTGAAATCGATCATGAAGCTGAAGCAGCTGCCCAGCAGTTGATCACCGGCGTCATGCCAACGGTAACGCCAGCCGCGCAAGAAACACGCGCTGAGCCAGAAGTTGAGCAAACTGCCGCAGTCGAGACAGATGACAGTCAGAACGAAGGCGGCCGCGAAGGTGGTATGCCACGTCGCTCGCGTCGTTCACCTCGCCACCTGCGCGTCAGCGGTCAGCGTCGTCGCCGTTACCGTGATGAGCGTTACCCATCACAGTCACCGATGCCATTAGTGGGTGCGTTCGCTTCGCCAGAAATGGCATCTGGCAAAGTGTGGATCAGCTACCCAGTGGCTCAGGCCGCTGAACAGCAAGATGAACATGCAGCCGTGGTTGAGAAGGCCGAGACACTGACTAATCAGGTTGAAATTGCTCAGGAAAATACCCCTGCACCTGTCGTCACTGAAGTGGTTGAAGCGCAGAAACAACCTGCTGTTGAAACGCCAGTAGCAGAAGCACCAGCAGAAACTCAAGCTCCGGCAGTTGAAGAACCCGCGCCAGCAGTGGCTCCGGTTGAAGAAGTTGCTAAGCCTGAAGTGACCGAATCAGTGACTGCAGAACCAGAGGTTGTAGAGCAGCCTGTTGCTGACGAGCCAGTTTTGGTTGAAGCAGAAACTGCCGAGCCAGTTGAGCCAACGCCAGTGGTTGAAGTTAAACCTGAAGCTCAGCAGCCTGTTGTTGTTGAACCAGTGGCTGTAGCGAGTGAGCCAAAAGTTGAAGCCGTCCAGCCAGTAGAAGTTAAAGCTCCAGCTCCGGCTGAGGCAGTCACTACCGATGTGGTTGCTCCGCGCTTCAAACATCACGCTACCGCGCCAATGACCAAAGCGCCTGCTCCGGCTTATGTTCCAGAGCCTGCTCGTCAGAGTGACTGGGTGCGTCCAGAGTTCAACTTTGATGGTAAAGGTTCAGCGGGTGGCCATGCTGCAGCGACTACTGCAACAGCTCCGGCAACCAAGCCAGCAATGCCAACTGAGTAATAGGGCATTCTGGTCATGAAAAAACCCGCTTCGGCGGGTTTTTTATTGGTCAAGATTCACGAGCTAAGAAGTGAATTAGCCGATTTTTTTCAGACGCTTGATGTCCAAACGAGAAACCTTTTTCTCAATAAAACGCGCGAAACCTACCAAGTGTTCAGTTTCATTGTGCTGTGACAGAGCTTCTTGCGTGGCCCAGCGTTCATAGAAAATAAAAGTCTCGGGATGGTCGATATCCTGGTGTAAATCATACTGAAGGCAGCCTAACTCTTGGCGGCTATGCTCGATCAACTGGTGCATAGCGTCCGTGACTTCTTTCAGAAATTCAGGCTTAGCGACGACGGTAGCAACGACTCTGACTTCCATAACTTCTCCTTTGGCAGTAGCCTTTAAATATGGATGAAGATGAGGATTAGTGAAACCCTGCCCCTACTATGGCCCTCTGTTTGCCTCAATTTCAATGTTAACTTTATTAAACAGATGCAACTGAACAGTTTTCAGCTTATCCTTGTTCCCCGCCGTTAATGCATCTGAAATTCACGTATTGCTTTTCAACGCCGGAGCCCTGCCTGATGACCGCAACACCGCAAGTTTTGAAAATTCGCCGCCCAGACGATTGGCATATTCATCTGCGCGATGATGAAATGCTCGCTACCGTTTTGCCTTATACCAGTGAAGTTTTTGCCCGCGCCATCGTCATGCCTAATCTGACACCGCCGGTCACCAGCGTTGCAGCTGCAGTGGCTTATCGCGATCGCATCAACGCGGATATCCCTGCTGGTCACAACTTCACCCCCCTAATGACCTGCTATTTGACGGACTCTCTCGACCCGGAAGAAGTTGCTCGTGGTTTTCTGGAAGGCGTGTTTACCGCCGCCAAACTTTACCCGGCAAATGCGACCACCAACTCACAACACGGCGTGTCCAACGTTAAAGCGATTTACCCTATTTTCGAGCGTATGCAATCGATTGGCATGCCGCTGCTGATCCACGGTGAAGTAACGCATAGCGACGTAGACATTTTCGACCGCGAAGCGCGCTTTATCGATGAAGTGATGGATCCTATCCGCACCCACTTCCCTGAACTGAAGATTGTTTTTGAACACATCACCACTAAAGAAGCGGCTCAGTACGTGCTCAGTGGCAATGAGTATATTGGCGCGACTATCACCCCACAGCATCTAATGTTTAACCGCAATCACATGCTAGTTGGCGGCATCCGCCCTCACCTGTTCTGCTTGCCGATTTTGAAGCGTAACGTGCATCAGCAGGCCCTGCGCGACGTTATCGCCAGCGGCTCTAATCGCTTCTTCCTCGGCACCGACTCAGCACCTCATACCAAAGGCCGCAAAGAGTCGAGCTGTGGTTGCGCGGGCTGCTTTAACGCCCCTCTGGCAATCCCTGCCTATGCCACCGTGTTTGAAGAGATGAATGCCCTGCAGCATTTCGAAGCTTTCTGCTCGTTGAATGGCCCGCGTTTCTATGGCCTGCCAGTTAATGAAGATTTCATCGAAATCACAAAAGTCGCCGTGACCCAGCCGGAAGAAATTGCCTTGGGTGATGAGACGGTGGTTCCTTTCCTCGCCGGGCAGACCTTGCAGTGGAAAGTCACTTCTTATTAAGTGAAAGTGCCGCCAGATGGCAGTTTCTCGTCTGGCGGTGACATAAATCCATGTACCCCTTGCTTACTGCATAATATGACTGTATAAATATACAGTCATATCAATTCAGGGGGTCATATGCGTGTTGAAGTCACAATCGATAAAACCAAACCTCTTCCAGCCGGTGCTCTAGAAGCGCTGTCAGGTGAATTTAGTAAACGGATAAACCAACAATTTTCTGACACCGACAACAAAGTTCAGGTTCGCTACGCCGGCTCTAATAACCTCTCCGTTATGGGTGCGCCGAAGACAGACCGCGATCGTATTGAAGAAATTCTGCAAGAAACCTGGGAAAGCGCCGACGAGTGGTTTTCCACGGATGAATAACATCAGTGTCGCGATCCTGATTGGTCGCTAAATCTTAATTGCGGCATTAAAGGATTAATAATAATTAGGTTGATATATAACCAGGCTCTCTAGAGCAGTTTTCACCGGGCGTCGCTGTCCGGTTTTTTTCATTTGCCTTATTTCTAAGATTATTCCCTGTTTTAATTGTTTTCGTCCGCTTTATTCATCTTTCATCACACTTTTTTTACTGTTAAAAACATTAATAGCCCCCAAAAGCCTCCTTAAGTGTTTATACTGGAATTGCTCACCAGATAATGAGCCGCATTGATCCTCGTTAGTTACTCATGCTAGTCACTACAAATTAAGGGGTCTATATGGACAGAAATGATGAAGTTATTCAAACACACCCACTTGTGGGCTGGGATATCAGTACCGTCGACTCTTACGATGCAATGATGATACGTCTTCATTACCTGTCTTCAAAAGACCAACCGGCAGAAGATGCCAAAGTAGACAGAACATTGTGGTTAACGACAGACGTAGCGCGACAACTGATTAACATTCTCGAAGCTGGTATAGAAAAGATTGAATCGAACGAGTACGAGTACATTGACCATCGCAAACACTAGTTTTCACCTACCACTCTAAAAGCACCCTCACATTGATGTCAGGGTGCTTTTTTTTATGGCTCTCACCGCAACATCCGCACACTTAACCACACTGCATGGCCGGAGTTAACTTGCCTTTCGGTGAGCTATCTCTCTATTATGCCCAACAATATTTTCTTAAAAATCATCAGAGGAAGCTGAAATGCAATACGACCTCATTATTGTCGGCAGCGGTTCTGTCGGTTCAGCGGCAGGGTACTATGCAACGCGCGCCGGTCTAAAAGTATTGATGATAGACAGCGCCATGCCGCCCCATCAGGAAGGCAGCCACCACGGCGAGACGCGAATTATCCGTCACGCCTATGGCGAAGGTGCGCGCTACGTGCCGATGGTGCTGCGCGCCCAGCAGCTTTGGGATGAGCTGGCAACGCTAAGTGGCGAGAAGATTTTTCATCGCAGCGGCGTAATTAACATAGGGCCGCTGGACTCAGAATTCATCAACAATGTAAAAAGCACCGCCGTGGATTATCAACTGAATACCCAGTCGATGAGCGCAGAGGAGATCAGGGCTAAATGGCCTCTGATTGCTATCTCCGACGAATACTGCGGTGTGTTTGAAAAGGATTCGGGCTATCTGCAAAGCGAGCTGGCCGTTGCCGCTTATATTCGCCTGGCGCGCGAGGCAGGCTGTGCACAACTGTTTAAATGCACGGTGGAATCGATAAGCTACAAAGAGGATGGCGGCGTTACGGTCACCACGCATGAAGGCAGCTATCGCGCGCCGCGCATTGCTTTAACGGCAGGCACCTGGATTAAAACCCTGCTGCCAGAGCTGCCTGTTAGCCCGGTGCGCAAGGTGTTTGCGTGGCACCACGCCGATGGCCGCTACAGCGAAGAGAATCACTTCCCGGCGTTTACTTTCCAGACCCTCAACGGTGACCAATACTATGGTTTCCCGGCGGTAAAAGATGCCCTGAAGCTGGGCAAACACAATGGCGGTCAGCCGATCGCTGGCCCTGAAGGGCGTAAACCCTTCGGCAGCATCGCCGCAGACGGCACAGAAGTGTTCAATTTCCTGCGCCACCACCTGCCAGGCGTCGGCGTTTGCCTTCACGGCGCTGCTTGCACCTATGACGTGACTGCCGATGAAGATTTCATTATTGATACCCTGCCTGAGCATGACAATACGCTTATCATCACCGGTTTGAGTGGCCATGGTTTTAAATTCGCCAGCGTATTAGGTGAAATCGTTGCCCAATTTGGTGCAAACCAAAAAACCGAGTTTGACTTTACGCCTTTCTCGCTTTCGCGTTTTAACTAAAATCACTCAACTATTTTTCGGTTTTAATAACCAGAAAATATCGTCAAAAGGCCATTCAGCTAGCAAGAATGGCCGTTAATCTTATTCCCAAGCGTTTTCGAATTGACACATTTGCCATTATGAATCTATCCTTCCAATAGCTATCACAGGAGTGGTGGTTGTCGCGCAACGATTGCGCATGGACAAGGACGTTTTATGAAAATATTAATTATTGAACCCTGCGGCTTTACCCGTCTCGGAATACACTCTTTCTTATTCAATAACAATCAGATAGAAATTCTCGACTTTGTGAGCATAGCCGATGCTATTCCTCACATGACGCAATTTAGCCCTGAGTTGGTGCTGATTAATATCACCCAGCTTTGCCAAAACTCTAAATTCTCGACAGAAATAAAAACCTTCCTCGATCTTCTGCAAGATACGGCAATGTTTTGTTATCTGGATTCGCAATATCCTGTCACTAACCATCCGGTACACATCACTAACGATGTTTATATTCTTAATAAACAGCTTGTGACGACCTTGTTGAAAACCATCGCTGAAGGTAGCACCTATTATCCGCCTTATAACACTCGCTGTATCTTTAGCGAGCAAGAAATACTGGTGATGAATTACTGGATGTCGGAAATGCCCAATCACAAGATTGCTCGCAAGCTTGAGATCAGTAATAGAACGGTATATGTGCATAAACGCCATCTGGCGCAGAAAATTAAAGTGAGAAACAGGCTCGAGTTCTGTTTTGTGTATAACTTTATCAAATACCTTTTTTGGCCGATCAACGAATCAGCTCGCGCGCCTATCAGTCGGCAGATAAAAGACGAAATCCTGACGCTCTACAAACAATAAAACACATAAAAAACAAAGAGAAAGACCTTTCTTTCTCTTTGTTTAGATCTCTTCAATTTTACTTGGCCGGCTTGCCATCCCCGAGCAGTACAGCAATCTTATGCCCCGCTACCGTAGGTTCAAATGCAATCTTGAGCACAATGGTTAGCGGCACCGAAAGCAGCATTCCTACCGGTCCCATCAGCCATCCCCAGAATATTAATGACATGAATACAACTAAAGTGGATAACCCCAATCCTTTTCCTAATATTCTCGGCTCAACAATATTGCCAATAATAAGATTTATCGCCAAATAACCGGCAATTAAGGTTATCCCCTCACTGACACCATTAAATAAAAAAGCCTGAATGATCGGCGGAATGGCGGCAATTATCGAACCAATGTTAGGGATATAATTTAATGCAAAGGCTAATAAGCCCCAGAGAAAAGCAAAACGTACGCCGAGCAAAGCCAGCAATGCCCAAATCGTTAACCCGGTGGCTATGCTAATTAACGTTTTGATCACCAGATAGCGCGTCACGCTGTCTAAAGCGCGTTGAATACTTCCCGCTCCCTGTGCTCTGTTTTCGGATAACTGATTTAACTTGTAGGGCAACTGCGGCACTTCAAGCAGCATAAATACGACGGTCATGACCAACAGGAAAACGCCCGCCATGGCATTGGAAAGATGAGTGATAAGGCGACTAATCAGGTTGATGGCATAGCCAGGATCAAAATACCCGGCCAGCGTTTCAAAGGAAAACCCCAGCCCATTAATCTGTAAAAGGCTCTGCAAATCTTCGAACTTCTGCGAAATCAGGCCGCGGTATTGTGGCAGCGTGCGGCCAAAGTCATTGAGCGTCACAATCAGCATACTGGTAAGGAAAACCATCAGCATGACGACAATGGCCGCGACTAACAGAACGGCCAGAGGGCGTGGAAAGCGAATTCGCTCCAGGCGAACAATCAGCGGGTTGAACACGAAAGCCAAAAACAGTGCCAGAATAAAAGGCACGATAATATCCGCCGCCGATTTGATCCCTGCGAAGATGATCACCAGCATGCCCATCATAATGGCGATCTTCAAACCCTTTACCGTCACCACGGACTTGGCCATTCATCTCTCCCTTTATTGCTTATATTGAGTCTCGTCACGCGATTAGCTGCTGATTTAATTAGTATGACTTATCTTCTTATGCCACTCCGGAATTTACCTTTCAAAGAGTAGCATATCGCCAAATTAGCTATGCAAAACTAAAAAAAGGGAAAAATCAGCGGCAAGTGTGCTTTTTATATCAAATATATTGATATATAAATATCTTTACCAAGCCTTGCAAAACCTGACAAAAAGCCAATCTTATCTGAATACCTATATTTAACACTGCACCATTGAATAAAAACCATGAATCTTATTCAAATATAAAGAACAAGTTTAAATAAGTTAAATAGATTGGGATTTATTATTGATTAAATGTTTCCACATGTTTATTTTCATTTAAAGGATGCTGTTTAATTAAGGAATTACCGTGCAGTGGAAAAACACACCCGTTCAATTTGGCCATCTTTCCGTGCTGATGCATTGGCTGGTTGCTGTGGCTTTTTACGCCATGTTTGCCTTGGGGCTATGGATGGTCGGGCTGGGGTATTACGATGGTTGGTATCACCGTGCGCCCGAGCTGCATAAAAGCATCGGCGTCTGCGTTTTCGCGGTTATGGTCTTGCGTCTGGTTTGGCGTTTTCTCTCTCCGCCCCCTTCCCCGTTAAAAAGCTACAGCAAGGCAACACGCCTTGGTGCCTGGCTGGCCCACGTGGTGCTGTTTATTGGCTTGTTCACCATTTTGATCAGTGGCTATCTCATTTCCACTGCCGAAGGTCAGCCCATTAGCGTCTTTGGCTGGTTTGAGATCCCCGCCACCCTGTTTGGTTTGAACCAGCAGGCAGACATCGCGGGCGTGATTCATCTCTGGGTGGCTTGGGGCATCGTCATTGTTTCTGTACTTCACGGCCTTGCGGCGCTTAAACATCATTTTATTGACCGGGACATCACCCTAACCCGCATGCTGGGGCAACGGCCGCGTTCCGATTAACTTGTTGGATAATGGAGGATCATCATGTTCAAAAAAACCACTCTGGGCTTAACGCTGGCGTCTTTGTTACTCGCTGCTGGTAGCGCAACGGCGGCTAACTATAAGATTGATAAAGAGGGGCAGCACGCCTTTATCGAGTTTCGTATCAAGCACTTGGGTTACAGCTGGCTGTACGGCAGCTTTAATGATTTCGACGGCGGTTTTACCTTCGATGAGAAAGACCCATCGGCTGACAAGGTGAATGTCACCATTAATACCACCAGCGTCTTCACCAACCATGCCGAGCGCGACAAGCATTTGCGCAGTGCCGAATTCCTTAATGTCACCAAGCACCCGCAGGCGACCTTCACCTCAACGTCGGTGACAAAAGAGGGTGATGGTCTTGCTGTCACTGGCGATTTAACGCTAAACGGCGTCACCAAGCCTGTAACTCTGCAAGCTAAGTTGCTCGGCCAAGGTAAAGATCCGTGGGGCGGCTACCGTGCAGGCTTTGAAGCGGCAGGGGACATCAAGCTGAAAGATTACGGCATCACGACCGATTTGGGACCGGCCTCGCAAGAAGTGGAGCTGATCATCTCGGTGGAAGGGGTTCAGGAGAAGTAATTTCGCCTGACAATCTCGCTAAAAAAAGGGCCTGTATCTGATACAGGCCCTTTTCACTTCATACTGGCAAATTACTGTTTTTCAGGTGCCGGAATGTGCATGGTGGTCTGCAACAGTCCTTTGGACTTATTGAAGACTTTGATGCCATTTTCCCGCCCGGCTCGCAGTGCGCGCTGCTCTTCTAGCGGCAATTTCAGCTCGGTCTGGCACATTTCGCTACAGCATCCCTCAAACTTGGCCGCGCAGCTCGGGCACTGGATGAACAGTAGATGGCAGCCGTCGTTAAGGCAGTTGGTGTGGCTGTCGCACTCGGCGCCGCACTGGTGGCAGTGGGCAATGACGTCGTCTGAAATGCGCTCGCCCATGCGTTCGTCAAACACAAAGTTCTTACCTTTGAATTTGACCGGCAGGCCCTGCTCTTTGGCACGACGGGCGTACTCAATGATGCCACCTTCAACGTGATAAACATTTTTAAAACCGTTATGCATCATATAAGCACTGGCTTTTTCGCAGCGAATGCCGCCGGTGCAGTACATGACGATTTTCTTCTCTTTATCTTCTTTCAGCATGTCCACCGCCATCGGCAGTTGGTCGCGGAAAGTGTCTGAAGGTACTTCAATCGCCTTGTCAAAATGGCCCACTTCATACTCGTAGTGGTTACGCATGTCGACAAATAGCGCGTCGGGGTCGTCAATCATCGCGTTGACTTCTTCGGCTTTGAGATAATGCCCGACGTTCGACGGGTCAAAGGTATCGTCATCAATGCCGTCAGCCACGATGCGATCGCGCACTTTAAGACGCAGAACCCAGAAGGATTTGCCATCGTCTTCCAAAGCGATATTCAAACGAATCTGGTCCAATGCGGGATGGCTAGCGAAAAGCGCGGTTTTGAACGCTTCGAACTGATTGTTTGGCACGCTGATTTGCGCGTTGATCCCTTCGTGTGCCACATAGATTCGACCAAATACATTCAGTTTGGTCAGGCAGACGTAGAGCATGTCGCGGAAGGCTTTTGGGTCTTCGAGGTGGAAGTATTTATAAAAAGAAACCGTGGTGCGCGGCTCAGTTTCAGCCAACATGCGCGCCTTCAGTTCCTCGTTAGAAATTCGGTTATGTAACACTGGCATGGTGTACTTTCCTGTCTTTCGAGGTTAATGCTTAGTTAATCAGCGGGGCTGGTAATGGGCCACAGCACCACTTTTCGAGCGGCAACATCATACATTAAACCAACATTTTCGACATCTTCCGTTGCAAAATTTCGGTTAAAAGATTGAGGAAAGGCGGCAAGTGCTAAGGCAAAGCGCGGGAAATGGGATAACCTCAAATGAGTTAGGGTGAATTCTCAGCCATTAAACCAAGATAATGAGGAAACTATGAGTAAGCTTTTCCAACCCATCTCGCTAGGTAATCTGACATTAGCTAACCGCATTATCATTGCCCCGATGTGCCAATACTCTTCTGATAACGGCAAGGCAACAACCTGGCATCATGCTCATCTTGGGCAGCTCTCTTTCTCCGGCGCGGGGTTGCTTATCCTCGAAGCCACCGCGGTAGAAGCCATTGGCGGCATCTCGCCCCAAGATTTAGGTTTGTGGGATGACGAAACCGAAGCCGCCATGAAAGATCTGGTCGCTTCCCTTCGCGATAACAGCGACATTCCTCTCGGCTTACAGCTGGGCCACGCCGGACGCAAGGCCTCCTGCCACGTGCCGTGGAAAGGTGGCAAGCAGCTGACGAGGGAAGAAGGCGGCTGGCAGACCATCGCTCCTTCTGCCATACCCTTCGCAGATACCGATGCCACGCCAGAAGCCATTTCGTTAGAACGCATTGCCCAGCTGAAAGCGGCTTATGTGGAATCCGCTAAAAGAGCTGACCGCCTGGGCTTTGACCTGCTGGAGCTGCACGGCGCGCATGGCTATCTGCTGCACCAGTTCCTGTCGCCACTCTCCAACCAGCGCACCGATAACTACGGCGGCTCGCTGGAAAACCGTATGCGCCTGCTGCTTGAAATCTATCAGGAAATTCGTCAGGCCTTTTCTGCCGACAAGCCTATCGGCGTGCGTATTTCCGCCACGGACTGGGTTGAAGGTGGCTGGGACTTAGAGCAGTCGGTGGTGCTGGCGAAAGAGCTAGAAAAGCTGGGTTGCAGCTATATTCACGTCTCCAGCGGCGGCCTGAGCCCGCAGCAGAAAATCACCATTGGCCCGAATTACCAAGTGCCCTTTGCCGAACGCATCAAGCAGGAAGTCAGCATGCCGGTGATCGCCGTAGGGCTGATAACGGAGCCAGATCAGGCCGAAGCTATTGTTGGCACAGGTCAGGCGGATATGGTGGCTCTGGCACGCGGAATTCTCTATAACCCGCGCTGGCCGTGGCACGCCGCGGCTAAACTTGGCGCAAAAGTTTCAGCACCGAAGCAATATTGGCGCAGCGAGCCGCACAATGTTAAAGGGTTATTCTGGTCAGAATAATCAGAGTTTAAGCGCATTATTATTAATAAGAGGGGCAACGCAAGTTGCCCTTTTTTATTGTAAAAACCAGCACACCTTCAATTTGTGTTAATTCAGCCTTTTTAAATCAAATTTTATGACGTGGAAAATTGACAAAATAGCGATGTCTGCCGATATTCAAACGATCTTAACCGCACGATGATTCTGGGGCTTGCTCACAAAAGCGGCACCCTTTGCGCTATTGATAGGCAGATAGCTAACAAATGAACTATTCATGCCGTTAATTTTCACCTGAAACCTAAAAAATGCCACAATACGTCACTTCGCTTAAGGGAATGACTCGCAGCGGCTATGAAAGCCGGGTTGTGGTGTGTTTTCTGTGGCTGGCTACTGCATATAGACAGAGCTTATATCTTCTTACTTCGACACATTGACGCAGAGATTTTATGACTCAGGTACCGACCTTTACACGTTCACTACTGCATCCACGTTATTGGATAACATGGCTAGGATTAGGCCTGCTTTACCTGCTGGTGCTTCTGCCGTACCCGGTTATTTACCGCCTGGGTACTGGGCTAGGCCGTTTTTCTATGCGTTTTTTAAGACGCCGCTTTAATATTGCTCAACGCAATCTCGAACTCTGCTTCCCAGAAATGAGCCCTGAACAGCGCGACCATATGGTGCTGAAGAATTTTGAATCCGTGGGGATGGGGCTGTTTGAAACGGGCATGGCGTGGTTCTGGCCAGACCGGCGTATTGAACGCTGGTTCAAAGTCAGCGGGCTTGAGCACATCCAGAAAGCGCGAGACAACCAGCAAGGCGTATTGCTGATCGGCGTCCACTTCCTGACGCTGGAACTCGGCGCGCGCATCTTCGGCATCCATAATCCGGGGGTTGGGGTCTATCGCCCGCACGATAACAAACTGATGGATTGGATCCAGACTAAAGGTCGCATGCGCTCCAATAAAGCGATGATCGACCGCAAAGACCTGAAAGGCATGATCCGCAGCCTGAAGCAAGGTGACATCATCTGGTACGCGCCGGACCACGACTACGGCCCGCGCAGCAGCGTCTTCGTGCCCTTCTTCGCCGTGGACAAAGCCGCGACCACTACCGGGACTTACCTGCTGGCTCGCATGGGTAAACCGGCGATCATTCCGTTCACGCCGCGCCGTTTGGAAAACGGTAAGGGCTATGAGTTACTTCTTCATCCGGCAGTTGAAAACTTCCCGCTGGAAGATGAAGTGGTCGCTGCGGCTTATATGAATAAAGTGGTTGAGGATGAGATTCGCCTCGCGCCTGAGCAGTACATGTGGCTGCACCGTCGCTTTAAAACCCGTCCAGAGGGTGAACCTTCTTTATATCAAGCTCTCGAATAATGCCTGCGTTTTGCCGCCCAAGGTGCACTGCCTTGGGCTTTCCCAGCCCTGCCTCCTGCCCTCTGCGTAATACTTATCTCGCTAATCATTGATCTTTTGCAATGCAGCAAAATTCTTAAACCGGTATTTTATTTTCTGCGTTAACTTTTCCGTAACATCATTGATGTGACTGATTAATAGGCGCATAATTATCACCCTAACGCATGATAGTTAATCCGCTCTGGCACTCGCCCGACAGCTCAGAGCCAATGGACCTTTCATATCGGTAATTTATGACATCGGAACCCGCAGCAGAAACGGCACCAGACCCTATAAATTGGAAGCGAAATCTCTTCGTTGCTTGGATAGGATGTTTCCTGACTGGCGCAGCATTCAGTCTGATCATGCCCTTCCTGCCCCTGTACGTTGAAACCCTCGGTGTAACCGGCCATGAATCCCTGAACATGTGGTCCGGCCTGGTGTTCAGCATTACGTTCCTGTTCTCCGCCATCGCCTCACCCTTCTGGGGCAGCCTGGCTGACCGTAAAGGTCGTAAAATCATGCTGTTGCGCTCTGCCCTCGGCATGGCGATTGTGATGGCCTTGATGGGTCTGGCAACCAATATTTGGCAGTTTCTGGTGTTACGTGCTCTGCTCGGCCTGCTCGGCGGCTTTGTGCCCAACGCCAACGCGCTGATTGCTACTCAAATCCCCCGCAATAAAAGTGGCTGGGCGCTAGGGACTTTATCCACGGGCGCGGTTAGCGGCGCTTTGATTGGCCCACTGGTCGGCGGGCTGCTGGCCGACAGCTACGGGCTTCGCCCGGTGTTCTTCATCACCGCCTTCGTGCTTTTCCTGTGCTTTATCATGACGTTATACTTCATTCGCGAACAGTTTATGCCGGTTAACAAGAAGGATATGCTGAATCGCAAACAGGTTTTCGCCTCGCTGAAAAATCCCAAGTTAGTGCTGTGCCTATTCATTACCACCATGATTATTCAGGTGGCGACGGGGTCGATTGCGCCAATCTTGACGCTGTACGTCCGCGAACTGGCGGGGAACACGCAGAACCTGGCCTTTATCAGCGGCATGATCGCCTCGGTGCCGGGCGTGGCGGCGCTGATGAGTGCGCCAAGGCTGGGTAAGCTGGGGGATAGGATTGGCCCGGAGAAAATTCTGGTGGCCATGCTGGGCGTGTCGGTGCTGCTTCTCATTCCGATGGCCTTTGTGCAGAACCCGCTGCAACTGGGGATCCTGCGCTTTATGCTTGGCGCGGCAGACGGCGCGCTGCTGCCTGCGGTGCAAACTTTGCTTATCTATAACTGTACTAATCAGGTCGCCGGGCGAGTGTTCAGCTATAACCAGTCGTTCCGCGACGTGGGTAACGTGACCGGCCCGCTACTAGGTGCCGCCGTCTCCGCAAGCTACGGCTTCCGCACGGTGTTTTGCGTCACTGCCGTGGTGGTGCTTTTTAACGCCGTTTACTCCTACTGGAGCCTGCAACGCCGCCAACGCGAAGTGACGGCGGAGTAAATCAGACCGTCCAGTCGCGCCGCGCCAAGACCACGCGATAACCGTCAGCATCTTCAAAGGTGCTGCCGGTTTCATCCCAATAAGGGTTGTAAGACGCCACCTTGCCAAACCCTGCTTTCACCATCTGTTCGCATTGCTGCAGCCACTCTTCGCCATGGGGAATATAAAACACTAACAGGTTATCCTGCGTGGGTGCCCTGCCCACCCGTGCACCGCGATGATGAGTGAATTCGAGGTGATAATGGTGCTTAGGATGCCCGATAATCACGCCGTCAAAACCCTGATGATCCTCAAACTGTCCTAACAGCTCAAACCCCAACCCCTGCTGATACATCTGCGCGATGATCCGAATATTGTCGGTGGGGCGAGCAATGCGCAAAACGGCCTGCCTTGAAATCATGAGCGCCAATCTCCTTGTGGGTGAAGTGGTCTGAAAAAAGCAAAAAAACGGTTAATTTCTGCGTTATTAGCCGGTGAAAACTTGCAACCTCAGCCATAGCGTCAACAATTAGTGAGTTAGAAAACACACACAGAATTTTTATAACTCAGCCGTTAGCGCCTAATAACTAACGCATTAAACATTATCCACCATCCTCGTTAAAGCAACTCAGGAGAAAAAGATGAGCATGTATGCAACCTTAGAAGAAGCCGTTGATGCCGCCCGGGAAGTGTTTCTTGAGGCTGCGCGAGACGCCACCGATAACGATGAAGAGGCAATCCCTGAACAGTTCAACCTGCAAAAGTATGTGATGCAGGACGGCGATATCATGTGGGAAGCTGAGTTCTTTACCCGCGATGGCGATGCCGTTGAGAGCACCAATTTCCGCAGCGGCGAGGCGGCTCAGGCTATTTTTGATGGCGACTACGACGCGCAAGAGCTGGAGGAGGAGTGGCTGGACGAAGGTACGCTCTACGAATGGGACGAAGGTGAATATCAGTATGAGCCGCCCTTAGATACCGAAGAGGGCAAAGCCGCGGCCGATGAGTGGGATGATGAGGATGATTACCCGGGCAAGGATATAGACTAACGCCCGAAGCAATCCCTCACTCATAAGGCCCGTGGCGGGCGTCAATCGGCAGCATGAAGGTGTCGACAATCATCGACAGCGGAACGTCGATAATAGTGACATAGCGCCACGGGCCGTCTCGCACGTCCCACTGCACGCCCGGGTAGTATTGATTACCGTGCCCCTGCCCCGGAACGGTTCGGCTGATAATGCTGCCGCAGCCTGTCAGGGTAATGACCAGCGCCCCGAGGGCGACAGCGCGTAGCATTGAATGTCTTGTCACACCCTTCCCCGCTGATAAAAAACCACTCATAAAAAAGGCAGGATGCTGATGCATCCTGCCTTTTATCTCTCTCACCGTTGTGCTTTACAACAGCGTTAACTCAAGGCATTTAGACCGGCTTGGCTTCCAGAGTCTGTGTCTCAGGGAAAGCCTGAACGTTACGCGGCAGCTCGCTGTAGTAGGCGCTCCACGCGTGTTGATCAGGTTGAGTCCAGACCGCAGAGTGCAGACGTGCCATGATCACCGGGTCACTCAGCAGGACCAGGCGGTCTGCTTTGCTCAAGGCTTTCGGCCCGGTATTGAATGCCTGCTCCAGACGATACTGACGGCCATTCTCAATGCTTGGGCGCAGCAGGTGACGCGAGGTTGCCATGGCCGTTGCCAGTGCATTGAAGCTTGGGTCAAATACCGCGTGCATGAAGCCGTTTTTCAGTGAACGAGAACGGTTCAGCATCAGGTATTCGTCAGTCGCCACCAGCTCGCGTGGCGGATTGTACTCTTCAGGGATCAAGAACAGTTTGGCTTTCTTGCTCTTAATACCCAGCGTTGCACGGCTCGACAGCACGGAAACGAAAGGCGACAGAATCAGTGAGAAGACGATTGGCGCCAGCCACCACAAGAAGCGCAGGTCCAGCCACGCCATCCCGCCAGCCCACACGGCACCCAACAGCAGCTGTGAACCGTGGCGCTTGAAGGCTTCGCCCCAAGGGGTGTCGTCATCATCACGCTGTGGAGAGTTCCACACCACTTCCCAACCCAAGAACGCGCTCACCACGAAGACAGTGTGGAACAGCATGCGCACTGGAGCCAGCAAGACGGAGAACAGCATCTCAAGCAGCATAGAGAAGAACAGACGAATGCCGCCGCCATACTCTTTCGCGCCCTTGGCCCAAATCAGCACAATACTCAGCAATTTAGGTAAGAACAGCAGCACCAACGTGGTGGAGAACAGGGCTATCGCCAGCTCAGGACGCCATTGCGGCCAGACCGGGAACAGCTGCCTTGGCTGCAGGAAGTATTGCGGCTCCATCAGTGTATGCACCACTTGCAGCGCGGTAGACAGCGCCAGGAACATAAACCACAGCGGAGCAGACAGGTAGGACATCACGCCGGTCAGGAACACCGCGCGGTGCACCGGGTGCATGCCTTTAACTAAGAACAGACGGAAGTTCATCAGGTTACCGTGACACCAGCGGCGGTCGCGTTTCAGCTCGTCCAGCAGGTTCGGTGGCAACTCTTCATAACTGCCCGGCAGGTCATAAGCAATCCACACGCCCCAACCCGCGCGACGCATCAAGGCAGCTTCGACGAAGTCATGGGACATGATAGAACCCGCGAAGGAACCTTCACCCGGCAGCGGCGCAAGGGCGCAGTGCTCAATGAAAGGTTTCACGCGGATAATGGCGTTGTGGCCCCAGTAGTGAGACTCACCCAACTGCCAGAAATGCAGACCGGCGGTGAACAGTGGGCCGTAGACACGCGTCGCAAACTGCTGGCAGCGCGCATACAGGGTATCCATGCCCGACGCCTTAGGCGCAGACTGGATAATACCGGCGTTCGGGTTGGCATCCATCAGACGCGCAAGGCCCGTCAGACATTCGCCACTCATCACGCTGTCGGCATCGAGAATAACCATGTAGGCATATTCCCCGCCCCAGCGGCGGCACCAGTCATCAATGTTGCCGCTTTTACGTTTTACACGGCGGCGACGGCGACGATAGAAGATGCGGCCATGGCCATCAACGTCGCGACACACTTCCATCCACGCCTTTTGCTCGGCCACGCAGATATCCGGGTCGTAGCTGTCACTCAGGACGTAGATGTCGAACTGGTCGAGATCGCCGGTGGCTTTCACGGATTCATAAGTCGCACGTAAGCCCGCGAATACGCGTTCAACGTCTTCATTACAAATCGGCATGATAAGCGCGGTGCGATTGTTCGGGTTCAGCGGCTCATTACCGGTCGTCGAGGCGGTAATACTGTATTTATCGCGCCCGATCAGCAGCTGTAAGAAGCCCATCAGCGCGGTCCAGAAGCCCGCCGAAACCCAACAGAACAGGATGGCGAACAGCACCAGAATCCCGGTCTGCAAGACATAAGGCAGTAACTGCAAGACGGATTGCAACCAGTCTTGATTCAACATATCTGCGGGGTCGATGAGCGCCCAGCCCTGATATGGCAAGATGGTTTTCATGTACCAGGTGGCGATGGCGGTCTGCACCAGCATCAACACCAGCAGAATGTAGCGACGCACTGAACCGGCGTGACGCCATCTTTTTTCCGACTCTGGCATTTCAGATGAGCCGTCGCGACGGGAAACGGTGCTGCGCCCCCGCAGACTGTCCCAAAAACGCCCTACCGGGTTGGTACGCCAAACATCAGGGAACATGCTGGAACGCTTCACCGGCGGCATGGCATTCAAAATGGTGCGGCCTTCGTTGTCTACTTCAGACAAGCTGCCGTTTTCCATGGCGTCTGGCCAGCTTCCTGCCACACGCGTCTTAACGGAAAGCAGAGGGGCATCAGCGTCGGAAACGTCAGTAGTCATCGTTGATTCACCGCCGATTTGGCGGTGAACGGTCGCAAAGGCTTCTCCCTCGGACTGAGGGAGTTGCTGAATTAGCGCCGCTTTCTGCTCTTCAGAGAGCGGCAAAGCCTTTACGTAATCTTGAGTAGAATGCGTTGACTTATTCATTGGCAGGCAGCTGATAGCTCCAAGTTTCACTCAGTGTTTTCTCGCCATTAACCAGAGAAGCGCGCATTTCGATTGGCTTCTTAGGATCTTTCACTTTCAGGCGCAGCGTTAAACGCCAGCCTTTGGTTACTGGATTATAGCGGACATTATTTTCTACCAGATCACCGTTGTCACCGACACTCACCTGCGAAGCGACCGGGGTGTCATCTTTCAGCGCTTTCAGGTTAGGGCCGACGAAGTCCACCAGGAACGCCACGCTACCGTCTGCATCACGCGTCAGGTTGGACTGCTTAACGTCCCCCGTTGAGCGCATGGTGCGCTGTACCCACGCCAGATCAGGAGAGTGCAATTTCTCTTCTTCACGGCTGAAGTGCAGGCGATAGTTCAGATCTAAAGGTTTACCCACTTCTGGCAACTGATCCGGAGTCCAGAAAGCCACGATGTTGTCATTGGTTTCATCAGCAGTTGGAATTTCCACCAGCTCGACTTTGCCTTTGCCCCAATCGCCTTTAGTTTCAACCCAGCCACTTGGACGCAGATCGTAACGATCGTCTAAATCCTCGAAGTTGGAGAAGTCACGGCCGCGTTGCAGCAGACCAAAGCCTTTGGGATTTTCCATGGTGAACTGACTCACGGACAGGTGTTTTGGATTATTCAGCGGACGCCAAATCCATTCACCATTGCCAGCCTGAATAGAAAGACCGTTGGAATCGTGCAGTGCCGGACGGTAATTCATCACCGGCGAAGGCTGGTTAGCACCAAACAAGTACATGCTGGTCAGCGGAGCAATACCCAGTTTGCCGACTTTGTCGCGCAGGTAAACTTTGGATTGCACGTCAACGGTCGCTTCTTTACCAGGGTAAACGTCGAGGCGATAAGCACCGGTTGCACGAGGAGAGTCGAGCAAGGCGTAAATGACTAAGTGCTTTTCATCTGGATTTGGGCGCTCAATCCAGAACTCACGGAAGCGAGGGAATTCTTCACCAGAGGCCAGCGCGGTGTCGATAGCCAAGCCGCGGGCAGACAGGCCATACACCTGACCTTTACCAATAACGCGGAAATAGCTGGCACCCAGCACGCTCATGATTTCATCATCTTTATCCGCTTTATTAATTGGATAAAGTACTTTGAAACCGGCAAAGCCGAGGTTTTTGACCGTGTCAGCATCATGCTTCACATTGCCAAAATTGAAATAGTCGGGATTGTATTTAATCTCTTTAACGGTATTGGCCGTCACTTCATTGATTTTCACCGGAGTGTCGAAGTACATCCCCTGATGATAGAACTCAAGCTTGAAAGGCGTGTTCTGGTTTTTCCAGTACGCTTTATCATGATTGAATTGAATTTGTTGATAATCCGCAAATTTCAAATCACGGAATTGAGACGGCAGGTTGCTTTTGGGAGCTTCATAGCCCTTGTCAGCTAACGCTTTTGCTTGTTTAGCTACATCATCAATAGAAAAAGCCCATGCAGATGAAGAAATCATGGACATCAACACTGCGGCACTCAGCAAACGGACTTTAGTCATACGTGGCCCTTTGGAAAAATTTTTACCCGGCACATCCCCTCCTTTACGTGCGCTTAACTCATTCAGTCTATTTTAATTGAACTGTCAGGTTTCCGACAACATGAGAGATTGATGGTTCATCCCATTGATGAACCGTTTAAGCACACAACGGCACAAGGATATCAATTCGTTGAAACTCCGGCTATGGAAACTTGTCCGATAACATAGTAGGTTCTTCCTTTGACGAATATTAAGCTAATGTAAGGATCGAAAACTTTTTCTTACCAGTCTCTAATTACCTGTTCGCGATTTAAGCACTAAAATCAGGATAAGCTTCATACAACGGATACGTAATGAAACCACAAACTCAACAGCGCGAGTTCTTTTTGGACTCTATCCGAGCCTATTTGATGCTGCTCGGCATTCCATTCCATATATCATTGATTTACTCCAGCCACATCTGGGCAGTAAACAGTGCTGTGCCGTCGGATGGACTGACCATATTTAATGACTTTATTCACGCCTTCAGAATGCAGGTGTTCTTTGTCATTTCGGGCTATTTCTCCTACATGCTCTACGAGCGCTATGACTCGCAGAAGTGGCTGAAGGTCCGCCTTGAGCGCGTGGCAATCCCGCTGGCCGCGGCTTTCCCGCTGATCACCCTGCCGCAGCTCTACTTCCTGATGAAGTTTACCGACAAGTTCTCGAACTGGGATCAGTTGGGCCTGTATCAGAAAATCAATATCACCGTGTGGGAAATGGTCTCACATTTGTGGTTCTTATTGACCTTGGTAATACTGACCAGCATCTGCTTTTACTTATTTAAATCGATTAAACAAATTAAGAATAATCGTATTTCCGCTATTAAGAATAAAACAAATAGCCTAGGAAAACTCTCAATTATATTTTTAATTATTGGGTTTATTTACGCAGCCTTTAATCGCGCGATTTATATTTTCGCCCCGGATTTACTCTCCAATGGCGCATTTAATTTCATCGTAATGCAGACGCTGTTTTACCTGCCATTTTTCGTGATCGGCGCCTTTGCCTACAAGTTTACCTGGCTAAAAGAGCTGTTCATCAAGCCGTCGGCATGGGCCGGCGTGGTCAGTTTGTTCCTGTTTGTGGCCTACATGTTTAACCAACACGTCAACACGCCGCAGCTTTACTCGATGGAGCTTGATGCCATTATCACCTCACTGCTGGGCATTTTGATGGTCAACGTGGTGTTCTCCTTCAGCCACTATGTCCTGAACTTCCAGTCGCCGTGGATAACCTATTTGGTGAACTCTTCCCTGTTCATCTATCTGGTTCACCACCCGCTGACGCTGATTTATGGCGCATTTATCACGCCGAAAATCAATAACGACTGGGTAGGCTTCCTGCTGGGGCTGGTGTTTGTCTTCGGTATCGCCTTTATGCTGTATGAGATCCACAAACGCATTCCGATCCTGCGTTTCTTGTTCTCCGGCAAGCCGCAGACCATGCATGAGAAAGGTGGCCATGGCCCCACCCCGCCGCAGAAACAGCATTCGTAATCACTCAGTTGACTGAGTGACGCCACAAAAAAAAAGGCGGCAGTGAAATGAATTCGCTGCCGCCTTTTTCTGAGGATCCTTAAGATAAAACCTGTTAGCCCTTTGCCGCCGTATTAATGGTAGGGACAGCTGACATGCCGACTTTAAGCCGCTCTAAATCCTTTTGGCCCTGATCTAACAGGATTTTCACCGCCACCCGCTGAACCACTTTGGTGTAATTTCCCGTAGCGTTATCTGGCGCTATCGGCGAGAAAGTCACGCCGGTGGCCGGAGAGATGCTATCAACCTTACCGGAAAATACCACGCCCGGCAGTGCATCCACCTTGATGCTGACCCTCTGATTTGGCGTGACGTCGGCTAACTGCGTTTCAAGGTAGTTGGCAATAACAAAGGCCTGGTGCAGCGGGACCACCGCCAGCACGCGCGTCCCGGCACTGACATAGCCACCCACCCGCACTGAACGCTGGCCGACGGTGCCGTCTATCGGCGCTTTAATTTGGGTATAGCTTAGATTCAACTTGGCCTGCGCCAGCTGGCTTTTGGCGGAATCAATCGCGGCCTGAGCCTGCGCCTGTCCGGCCTTTAATACGTCAATCTGCTTTTCCGCCGCCTGAGACGCCGCTACGTCGCTCTGCTGCTGGGCGACTTTAGCGCGATAATTGGCATCCGACTGGTCACGCTGATCGGCCGTGCCTGAGCCATTTTGCAGCAATCGCTGGTAGCGCTCAGCGCTTTGGCGGGCATACACCAGATTGGCGTTATCCGCATTCACCTGCGCCTTGGTTTGCAGGATGGTTTGCTGCTGCTGGGCCAGTTGCGCGGTAAAACTCAGCAACTGGGCGCTGGCCGTTTCTAGATTAGCCTGAGCACTGAGCACAGCATTGCGATAGTCGCCGTCGTCAATCACCGCCAGCACCTGTCCGGCTTTGACCTGCTGGTTATCCGCCACCAGCACCTGCGAAATGGTGCCAGAGATGCGCGGCGCGACCAGCGTGGAGTCTGCCGAGACAAAGGCGTCATCGGTTTCTGGCTCGCCCTGACGGCTCAATACCCAGAATGCGGCGATCACCACCAGCACGATGATGGCGAAGGCCAGCAGCCAAACGGGGCGAATTGCAGATTTCTTGATCATTTTAATTTCTCTCGCGCATAATTTTTTGCAATAAATCAGTCATTTAATAATTTCTTCGGCCTTACGTCTGCTTCATCACTGACTGTGGCGGATAAGTTCGCTTAGCAACCACAAACGTCAGCAGGGCTAGCCCTACGGCAACCGCAATAAAGGCCAGATAGGTATCAGACAAGGCCAGCACTTGGGTTTGGTGCCTGACCTGCACGGCAAACTGCTGCATGAGTTCAGGTGACACCGCCGAACCGTCTTGATTCAGCGGCGCGAGGTGGCTGCCCGCCCCGTCATAAGGCTGGGAGAGTAAATAGCTATTGCTGCCGACGTGGTTGAGCAAAATATTGGAGTGCAGCTGTTGGCGATGGCTGAGGAAGGTTTCCATCATGGCGCCGGCAAAAATACTGCCCATGGCGCGGGTGACGTTGAACATCGCCGAGGCAAATGGCCCTTCCATCGGCTGCACCACGCTGGTCGCCCCCATCAGGATCGGCATGACCGCCATCGGCTGACCAAAGGCCTGCATCGCCTGAATAAGATAGAAGTTGTCGCGCGACCAGTCCGACGTCAGTTGGCTTCCCCAGTAGCAAGAAACCGCGAGCAGCGTCAGGCCGGCGGCCAAAATCCAGCGGCTATCAACCCAGCGCATGTTCAAAACGGCGGCGACAAGAGGGGCAAGTAACAGCTGGGGCAGGCCCACGCTGAGAGCCAAAGGCCCAAACTGCACTGCGCGGAAACCCTCAACCTGCGCCATATAGCCAGACGGAATAGCCGAGCCGGACAAAAACAGCAGCATCAGGCCAAACAGCGTCAGCAGACCGTGGGAAAGATTGTGGCGACGCAGCATCTGCAGTTTGAATAGTGGCAGCGGGTGATACCACTCGTTAGCCGCGAACAGCGTCAACAGGGCCACTGCTGAGAGAAACATCAGGGTAATCAACGGGGAATTGAACCAGTCCAGCCGCTCTCCCTGTTGCAGAGTCAGTACCAGCAAGGCCAGCCCGCTGCATCCAGTTAGCATGCCGATGGCATCAATCTGCTTGAATCTTTCCAGACGGATCGGGTCCTGCGGCAGTCCATAGCCAATCATAAAAATACCCAGCACGCAGGGTGGAACGATCTGCCAGAAAACAAATTGCCAACCCACGGAGTCCGTCCACAGCGCCGCTAACGACGTGGCGACATTCGGCCCGAAGGTGGCGGTCAGGGCATAGGCGCTCAGGCCATATAATTTAAAGTGTGGCGGCAGAAAACGCAGTGCGACGGTCATCAGCAAAGGCGGCAAAGCCCCGCCAAAGGCGCCTTGGACCACGCGCAGTGCAATGAAAATCGGCAAATTCGGGGCAAAAGGGATGATAATCGCGATCAGCACAAAGCCCGCGGTGGTCGCCATTGCAAAGCGGCGAATGGAAAAGGTCATCGCCAGCCAGGGGGCTACCAGCATGGCCGCGACCTCGGCCGCCTGATAGCTGCCAATCAGCCACGAGCCCTGATCGCTGCTGATGCTCAATGCGCCGCGCACGTCTGCCAGCGCGATATCCGTCACGCGATCGTTCAATCCTGAACATAGTGACGCAATCAGCACGCCTACCATTCCAATGATCAGACGCAGGGTAAAAGGTTGGGCAACGGGAGGCGCAGGTGGCGGCGACACGCCGGGCGCAGGCCCGTTCATTAACATCGTCTGACTCATGTTTACGCGTTTACTCCGCGATGTGATCCATCGGTAAGGGATTAATTTTTCTGTAAAATACCCTGACTGATGGGAAGCGTTGGCAGGTGAAAAGTTATATTTATCACAGCGCGTTATAGGTGCTGCGTTTTTTAATGATGCACTGCATCGCAATGTGATACAGCGAGAAAATACTATAATATGGGACACTGTATTGCAATGTGATTAACGTTGTTTTCTCCGCGCCCAGCCATTACATTGGCAAAACTCGGCACGGCAAAAATTCGCCATGGATGAAAAGGACAAGTTATGAGTGATGACCATTCGGTCGATGAAGAGCGCAGTGGCGGTATTCAGGTCATTTCGCGCGCAGCAAAAATCCTTAATGCCTTAGGCAAGAACCCGCAGGGAATGAGCCTCGGCACCATCGCCAACGAAGTGCAGCTCCCCCGCTCGACGGTGCAACGCATCGTAGCGGCGCTGGCCGAAGAAGGTCTGGTGCGCTCAGAGGGCATGGCCGGTGTACGATTAGGCCCGACCCTGTTGCGGCTGGTGTCCACCGTGCATACGGATGTCATAGCTATCGCCTCCCCTTACCTCAAGCAGCTTAGCGACGATATTAATGAAACCGTCGCCCTGAGCCGCACCAGCGGCACCAAAATTGCCAATATTTACAACGTGGTGGCAGAGCGAGAACTGCGCGTGTCGCCGCGCGTAGGGCTGAACTTGCCTATCTACGGCACCTCGGCGGGCCGCGCCCTGCTGGCTTTGAAGACCGATGAGGAAATTCATAGCCTGCTCGGCGACACCTTTGAACCCGCCACTGAAAATACCGTACGCGACATTAAAAGCTTGTTAGCCAAGGTGGCCCGAGTGCGGGAAACCGGCGTTTCGACCGAAACCGGCGAAACGGTCGAGGGGATTTCCACCATGGCGGTTTCACTCGACACCATCCTTGGCCGCTACGCGGTATCCGTTATCTTGCCCACCGCGCGGTTGAGCAGCAAAGAAGACGAAATGCGCCAAGCCCTGCTGAATTGCAAAGCCGCGCTGCTCTGTGAAATCGGCAAGTAATTAGGCTATTTGGAAGGCAGTAGCAGAAGGAGAAATCAAATGTTTGACACCATTTTGCTGGCCATAGATGGCTCGAGGCAGACGGAGTATCTGGTGGAATTAGCCTGCACATTGGCGGCGGGTACGGCGTCAACGGTGTATGTCACCTGCTGTGTTGATGAGGCCTACGCGCTAAATAATCATCCAGTGGCTGACCAACTGGCCGCCGACTACGCCCCGGCGAACTATGAAGAAGGCAGCGCGCAGGCGTTGGTCCAACACACCTTAGCCAAACTTCGGGCGCGGTCGGTCAACGCGGTGAGTAATATCATTGTCGGCACGCCGGAGGTGGCTCTGGTGGAAGAAGCGCGGATTAAAAATGCCTCAGTTATCTTGATGGGCCATCGCCATCAGTCGCTGTTTGGTCGATTACTCACGGGTTCGGTGAGTGCCGAAGTGATAGCCCATTCCCCCTGTCCGGTATTGGTGGAAGTTCGCGGCAATAAAGACTAACGCCAAAACTAAAAAAGCGCTCGGATGAGCGCTTTAGCGTGGTAATCAATAGGTTAATCTGTTCTCAACACTTCAACACGCCCATCTCTCTGGCCCATAGGCTGATCTGCTCCCGGTAGATATAGGAAATTTCATTCTCTAATAGCTGAGTGCTAGAAGGAGTGATCATCGCCAGACACGGGTAGGCTACCGGTTTGCTCTCAAACAAGAAATCTTCCAGTTCTTCATCGGTCAACAGGCTTTCGCCATGTATGCCATCAAGACGGAAATAGGTTTTCATCATCCAGTTGCGGTATTCAAAATCGCTTTTAATCATAAACATGAGGATGTTCTCAATGTTGGGAATATCACCTACATGCCTCTTTCATTAGAGCAAATCATGAGGTGAGAAATAATCGAGCCATCCGTTGCTGATCTGTGCAACAGAAAATTAACAATATAGCGACCAACTAGCAAGCAACATTTACGCCCGAAATGAAAAATAAATTCTTTATATAACAAAGAATTATGCACACAAATCAATTAATAAACAGCATGAATTATTGAAAGAGAAACATATCGATTATGTTGCAAAGTAGATCTAAAGCGCCAAAAGAAGAAGAACAGAATTGACGTTACAAATGCCGCAGCATTCCCACCGCCAACCCTGTTCTCAAATTCTTGAATGACAAAGAGATAATATTACCAGCGTCCCGGAGGCGGCCCTTCACGCCAGTAACCCGGAGGAGGCCCACGGTGCCAATAACCAGGAGGAGGCCCCTCACGCCAATAGTGATCGTGATGCCAATAACGCGGCGGCGGCGGCGCTGGCTCGTAGTACACCCAGTGACCATAGCCATTGTCGCGATAGTGGTGGTCCCACCAGCCTGGATCACGCCAGCCACCGCCGTCCCAGTAATAACCCCGGTTATCACGATCGCCAATGTGCAAAGAGACGCCTGGAACATTTATGCCTATCTCAACGTTGGCATGAGCGAGAGCCGGTAAACTCAGCATGACAGCGAGAACTAACACTATTTTTTTCATTCGAAACCTCACGACCTGCTTATCAGGTAGGTTCAAATTACTGCCAGCTATCTTACTGTTCTATAGGAATTTATCCCATTTACTCAGCCCTCACACTCTCCTTACATTTGCATCAAAAACGACATAAAAAGCCTTTTCGCAAGGCTATAACACGCAAGGGATATTTCACTTTCTGCTGTAAATTTCAGCCATAAAAAAAACCGCCGAGGCGGTTCTTTTATTGATATGTAAAGCAGATGTTTTGCGGCTTGGGGCTGAAATTAAATCTTGCAGCCTTCGCAGTCACTTTCATCCTGAACCACTTCAGGCACGGCAGAGGCCTTTTCGGCTGCTTTCTCTTCCGCTTTTTCTAATGCTGCATCAATGTCAAAATCAAAAATATCGTCGCTCATTCTCTTCACCTTAAATTATCAAAAGCTCGTTGAGTATAAACCACGGCCATAAATGACGCTCCTCTTTCTCAGCTCGCGGGCACATTTTGTCACCACATATAGTGCCTACCGACGGCAAAAACACCATGATGGACGTTTTGTGAGCGAACAGGTTTGCTTACCCCGCCATCGCCTACCATAGTTAAAGGGAGAGCTATTTTTAGTTTAAGCAAACCACGGGAGTGACAAATGACCACATCAAATATCAAAGCCTGGGCCAACACGCGTGAAACGTCACATGAGATTGCTGAAGCCATTTTCGAGCTAGCGGACAACGATGAAGTGCTGGCACAAAAGATTTGGGAAGAAGGTAATGATGAAGTTCTGCCTATCGCTTTCGCAAAAACCAAGGAAGATCACTTGTTCTGGGGAGAGGAGAAGATTGATCGTAAAAACGTCTAACTGGCGTTGAAAAGCTGGAGACATCACCCTGAGCTTCGCGCTCAGGGTTGAAAGCATTACTTAGCTGTCGAAGCCAAACCCCATCTGGTGCGCCCACTCAAACACCTGATCCTTATAGACGAAGCGAGGCTCGCAAACGCCCGGCTGGCCCGGCGTTTGGATCATGACGGCGATACAGGGATAAGCCACCGGGCGTGCGTCGAAGATAAAATCATCAACTTCTTGATCAGCGAATTCAGAGGCTTCGCTCACCGCACTGACCTGAAAGATTTCTTCGATGATCCAGTTACGATATTCAAATTCATTGTTGATAAACGTCATCATACGCCCCCTTAAATGTCGATCTCTGCTTATTCTACCCGTGATCTCGCCATAACTCACCCCGGTGAGGCGATCAGGGCACATTTGGACACGCTATTCGGGCGTAAAAAGCAGCGCGCCAGACAGCAAAAAGCTGAGCTAACCTGCCTGAAAACCCAGAGGGTAATTATCTAAGACAGGTAAAACTCAGCTTATCAGAACCGCAACAATGAGGTCAGAAGCAGTAAAAATTTAATGTGCGGCCTGCGCCGTGGTCGTGCCAGCCAACTGTAACTTGTCCTGACGCGCCAGGTCGTAAACGTCGTAGAAATCTATTGCCCCTTTATTACGCACGATAGCTTCGATCCGGTTTTTAATTCGCGCACTCACCTCGTTAGACGCCAGCAGTTGCTGAACCGCATCCTCTGAAATTTCGCGGCTGAAATACCATTCACCGTTATAGCAAACCCGCAGGTCAAGCACGCCGATATCTTCGTAACGATAAGTGGGTTTGATTTCCATCAGCAGCATTGCTGACATAAAGAGTAAAAATGCAGTGAAACCGATAAACCAACCGAGGCCCATATAGGGTGAAACGTACATCACCACCCCTACCAGAATATAACCAGCGAGCATAGCAAGGCACAGCCACGGGTGGTTGACGAAGAACTCGCTGTTGATTCTCGGCTTACCGTCGCGACCTTCCAGACGGTTGATGCGCTCGATTTCACTATTTAATACATTTTTGATCACGTCCATCTCATAACCTCACGACAGGTACGACTATAATGCAAACTGATGACCTGATTTTATCATGGTCACTGTTATAGCACGTAGAGCAGTTATCTTCTGTTCCGGTTGAAACTGTTATACCCCAACCCCCTTCTAAAAGGACTCAACTCACTGGCATGTAACACAAGGAGTCAATCATGGCATTTATGATAGTCGAAAGACCGGCTAAAAAATTGGTTAGTTATCGGGTTATTGGCCCGTACGAAAAGTCTATTAAGGAAGGGTTTCGCCACTTAATGGACTGGACGGAACGCCATCATCAGAAGCATCTTGAGTGGTTAACCCTGTTCCATGACGACCCGGAGAAGACGCCGGCAGAGCAGCTTCGCGCAGACCCTTCCGTCTGCGTGGCGGATAATTTTATTCTTGATGATGCCGAAGGGCTTTGCCTGCAAACCTTGCCGGGCGGCACTTACGCGGCTTATCACACCACTATTGTGGACGGCAATTTCGCCAAAGCGTGGCAGGACTTCTATTACCACCACATTGCCGAAAGCGGCTACCGCGCCGATGGTAAAGCCTGTTTTGAGCACTACTTAAACGACGGCACGGCAAACGGAATTTGGGAGGTGGTATTTTACCAGCACGTCGAGAAGATCCCGACCATTCGCTGATATCCCTTAAACCACCAGCTCAACGTCTGCGTCATGGCAAAAATCGATGAAAGCCTGGGAAGGCAGAGCATCGGTAATTAACATATTGAATCGAGCTAAAGGTGCGATCGCCGCAGGTCGCACCCGATCAAACTTACTGCTATCCGCTACCAGAATGTTCTGTTCGGACTTCTCCATCGCCTGATGTTTCATCAGCAACTCATCGAAGTTAAAACAGCTCACACCATGTTGAATGCTGACCCCTGCCGCCGAGATAAAGGCCTTGTTCGGGCGAATATAGTCCAGCTCGTTGCTGCGGCCAATAGGCGTATAAATGCTGTTGCTGGCTTTAAACACTCCGCCGCATAAAATCACTTCGCAATGGGGCTTCTCCTGCAATGCCAAAAAGGTATTGAGAGAGTAACAAACGGCGGTAAAAACGCGCTCTTCGGGAATACTTTCAATGATATAGGGCGTGGTGGTGCCACAATCAAAAAACACCGTATCGTCGTTCTCCACCAAGGCCGCCGCCAGCGCGCCCAAACGACGCTTCTCCTCAACCTGACGCATCTTTTGTTCACTAACGAAGTAGTGCGTCGCCGGGCTATTCTTCGGATCAATCACGATATAGCCGCCCAACAGGATGACTGGCGAAGGCGCGGAGTTCAGGTCGCGGCGGATAGTCATTTCTGACACATCCAGCAACCGTGCGGCCTCTTTCAGATGAATTTTGTCGGCTTTTTTTAACGCCAGCAATAGGCGGTGGATACGGTCTTCGCGCTTATTTTCCATGATGTTATTTTATTTTTTCCCCTGCTCAGGCTGGCAGCCACTATACCGTTGCCCCGTGTTCACGGCAAACCACCGCCCCGCGCGGCGCCTGATTGCTATTGGATTTGTTGCAGCGTGAGGTATCCGCCGAAGACCGCGCCCGTATCGATATAATGCTGGTTGGCATATACCATAGGGTGCTCCACCGGCGTGTGGCCGAAATAGAACGCCTTGGCGCCCGTGATTTCAGTAAAACGCCCGGCAAGGGCGTGGTTTATGCGATCGCGATTCCAGATAACCTCGTAACCATCCATCGGCTTGCCAAATTCATAGCGATCGGAAAGATAATCCGCGTGGGCCACAACGATATTGCCTGACTCCGTATTCACTTCCAGCACATGAGGCAGCTCATCGGTCAGCTTGATGAGACGCCGCGCCTCCTGCTCTTGCGCACCTTCCAGCGCGTAAAACCACTCACCGCCGTTTCTCAACCAGCGCTCTATATTGGTTTCATTCAGAGCATCAATGGCCATTTGCTCATGATTGCCGCGCACGCAGGCAAACCAAGGCTCTTCAATCAGTTTTAAGCACCCCATAATGTCAGGACCGCGATCCACCAGATCCCCCACGGAAAGCAGCAGATCGCTGGCAGCGTCAAAGCGCACGCGGGCAAGCTGATCCTCCAACATTGAGAGACAGCCATGCAGATCGCCCACCACATAAATGTGGCGATACTCGGCACCTTCAATGCGTTGATAAATAATCGGGGTCATAGTTTTCAAGGCCAATCCATTATTATGGGTAATCTTTGAGTGTAACTGATCGGCATGTAACTGATGAATAGCCCAGCGATAGGAAATATTTTCACGCGTTTATTGGCCTTTTTTAACAACGCTGGAAACAGCCAAATGGCGCTGTATCAAGGCATACGGCTGAAACTCAGAATTGCCCTACACGTTGTCGCGCCGAAAATCCACTAATAAAAAAATTTCCGTGAAGTAATTGACGCCTTTTCGCGCTATACTGTGGCCCGCTCGGAGTAAAACCGGAGGTTTTATGAGTTCCACAGAAGCAAACACTCGTGATGAGTGCCCTTTGTGCCAAAGCACCAATAAGACGTCGGTTAACCTGTCGGCGAAAATCGTTACCGTGACCTGCACCTCTTGTGGCCGCTACAGTATTTTCCGCAAGACCATGGAAGAGATCTCGATAGACCGTAAGAAACGCGTAGCGTTACAGGCTTTCTTTACCAGCCAGCCTAACTACCATCTGCCTTTGTCCATCAGAGCGCTGAGCAATACTGATACATCGGGTGAAATCTAACCCTAAAAACGCCCCTCGGGGCTGTTTTGACCCTCTTCTGCTGCCCTTCCCCTGCAATACTTAACTCAAATTCATTTTGTGCTGCGACTGTTCACAAAATAGTCGCTCTTTGCACAAGCTTACAAAAGCGTCCTATAATGATTTGAAAAATCTAAAAAGTAGTTAGCAGCTCAATATCTCACGCTTTGCACCGTGGAGTTATTTGAACAAAGGACGTAATAAATGAGATTAAGAAAAAAACGCGTTAAACCGATGCAAATCAATGATATTACTATCATTGACGATACAAAATTGAAAAAAGCCATCACCGCCGCTGCGTTGGGTAACGCGATGGAATGGTTCGATTTCGGTGTTTATGGCTTTGTTGCTTTCGCATTAGGACAGGTGTTCTTCCCTGGTGCAGATCCCGGCATTCAGATGATCGCGGCATTGGCCACGTTCTCGGTTCCTTTCCTTGTTAGACCTCTGGGCGGTCTTTTCTTTGGGGCTTTAGGTGATAAGTTTGGTCGCCAGAAAGTCCTGTCGATCACCATTATCATTATGTCGGTCAGTACCTTCTGTATCGGCTTAATACCGGGCTACGCCACTATTGGTATCTGGGCGCCGATTCTGCTGCTATTAGCGAAACTGGCACAGGGCTTCTCGGTGGGTGGTGAATACACCGGCGCAGCTATCTTTGTTTCCGAATACTCTCCAGACAGAAAGCGTGGCTTCCTGGGCAGCTGGCTGGACTTCGGTTCCATCGCCGGTTTCGTCTTAGGTGCCGGTGTCGTTATCCTGATTTCGAGCATCGTCGGCGAGCAGAACTTCCTCGACTGGGGCTGGCGTATTCCGTTCTTCATCGCCGCGCCGCTGGGCCTGATTGGTATCTACTTGCGCCACGCTTTGGAAGAAACCCCAACCTTCCAGCAGCACGTTGATAAGATGGATACCGACTCGCGCAACAACATTGCCGAGCCGCCGAAGGTCTCTTTCCGTGAAATCTTCACCAAGCAGTGGAAAAGCCTGATTGTCTGCGTAGGTATCGTTATTACCACCAACGTCACCTACTACATGCTGTTGACCTACATGCCGAGCTATCTGTCACACAGCCTGCACTACTCTGAAGATCACGGCGTGTTGATCATCATCGCTATCATGGTCGGGATGCTGTTTGTGCAGCCGTTCATCGGTATGCTGAGTGATAAAATTGGTCGTAAACCCTTTATCATCACCGGCAGTATTGGCCTGTTCATTCTGGCGATCCCAAGCTTCATTTTGATTAACAGTGGCGTGATTGGCCTGATTTTCTGTGGTTTGCTGATGTTGGCGGTGCTGCTGAACTGTTTCATCGGCGTCATGGCGTCCACGCTGCCAGCGATGTTCCCAACCAATATTCGCTATAGCGCACTGGCCATCGCCTTTAATATTTCCATTATGGTAGCGGGTATCACTCCAACCTTCGCAGCATGGCTGGTTGAGTCCACTCAGAACCTCTATATGCCTGCCTACTACCTGATGACGGTGTCGGTGATTGGTCTGGTTACGGGCGTGTTCATGAAGGAAACGGCTAACCGCCCACTAAAAGGGGCAACGCCTGCGGCGTCTGACAAAGCAGAGGCTAAAGAGATCCTACAAGAACACCACGACAATATTGAGCAGAAAATCGAAGATATTGATGCTCAGATTGCCGAACTCGAGACTAAGCGTAAAAATCTTATCGCCCAGCACCCTGAGATTAATTAATCCCACGACGGGTTGATGTGTACTCCAAGCCGGTCAGTGCAAGCTGACCGGCTTTTCTATGGCTGCTCCCCTTCCCCACTTCATCTCACTTAAAGATTCAGTGCTGGTAGGCATGGATTGTCCTATGATAAATCCTGATATTGTGAAGAGTTAAAACCAAGGAGACACCATGTTTAAGCCACAAGACGTTGTGCAATCAAAGACCGGCGGGCCAAAAATGATCGTGACCGCGGTAGAGGGAAATACGCTGCTTTGCGTGCGGGCAGACGACAGCGCCAAGAAAGAGATCAGCGTGCAGGCTGACTCCGTCAACCTGTACCACGAAGACGGCGATTTTGGCGTGTGCTGATTGCCCATGAAGAAGCGCATTGGATCTCTTGTCGATTCAATGCGTTATTTGCAGATGATTAGGTGAATTTTAGGCATAAAAAAACCACCCGAAGGTGGCTATAACGACATTACTACATATTGCTTTTGATTATTCAGCTAATTTTCCCATGGTACCCGGGACGAGACTTGAACTCGTACAGCCTAAGGCCGAGGGATTTTAAATCCCTTGTGTCTACCGATTCCACCACCCGGGCTCCGGGAAAATTGGAGGCGCGTTCCGGAGTCGAACCGGACTAGACGGATTTGCAATCCGCTACATAACCGCTTTGTTAACGCGCCTTTAATTCTTACTACTAATCTTGCACTTAAACAGATATCTGAACCTGTTTAATAAATTTGGAGCGGGAAACGAGACTCGAACTCGCGACCCCGACCTTGGCAAGGTCGTGCTCTACCAACTGAGCTATTCCCGCAATAATCAGAACTTGCTGATTTTTTTAACTATCTTCAGGCTTGCGCTTGGCTGCCGTCTGATGCGATGCATTCTACTTACCTGACGCAATGAGTCAATAAAATTATCCACACATAACGATCGTTTGACGGTTTTTAACTCAGTTTGATCAGGGTTCCAGCAAATCGTGACGCGCAGCGTTCAAATATTGGAACATTGACCAGAAAGTCAGCACCGCGGCAATGTATAAAGCACCGACGCCAACCCAAATAACGATGGCATCAGGACGCCAAAGCAGCGCCACCAGCGATAACATCTGCGCAGTAGTTTTCACTTTGCCAATCCAAGAAACCGCCACGCTGCTGCGTTTACCAATTTCAGCCATCCACTCGCGCAGGGCTGAAATAATGATCTCACGAGCAATCATGGTTGCCGCAGGCAGGGTTATCCACCAGGCGTGGAAGTATTCGGCCACCAGCACCAGCGCCATCGCCACCATGACTTTATCAGCCACAGGGTCGAGGAAGGCGCCAAAACGCGTGGTTTGCTTCCAGCGGCGAGCCAGATAACCATCAAACCAGTCGGTGATGGCCGCAAAAACGAAGATCAGCGCGCAGGCCATAGGTGCCCAGACATAGGGCAAATAGAACGCCAGCACGAAAAACGGGATAAGTACAACGCGAAACAGGGTGAGGCACGTCGGTATATTAAATTGCATGGCGTAGGTAACTGTCTGTCTTGTGTGGTTATTATGAGTATGTTGCTACATCGCTCTTAGGGTTTCAACGCATTATGGATCTTTTCTGCCAATGCGTGAGAAATACCCGGCACCTGTGCAATTTCCTCAATACTGGCATTCAACAATGGCTGAATGCCCCCCATGTATTTCAGTAAAACTTGCCGACGTTTCGGGCCGACGCCTTCTATCTCTTCTAATGCACTGGTATTGCGGACTTTAGCCCGTTTCTGCCGGTGGCCGGTGATCGCGTGATTATGAGAATCATCACGAATATGTTGAATAAGGTGCAGCGCCGGCGAGTCAGAAGGCAGTGAAATCCCCTCGCCTTCTGGCACAAAGAACAGCGTCTCTAGGCCCGCTTTACGGTCAGCGCCTTTAGCAATACCAATCAGCAGCGGCTTGGATTTATCCCAGTCCACGTCGAGAGAAGCAAAAACGTCTTTTGCCATGCCCAACTGGCCTTTACCGCCATCGATAAAGATCACGTCAGGAATTTTTTTCTCTTCGAGCGATTTGCCATAACGTCGGCTCAGTACCTGCGCCATCGCCGCGTAATCATCGCCCGGCGTGATGCCGGTAATGTTATAGCGGCGATATTCGGAGCGTAATGGGCCATTAGCATCGAAAACAACGCAAGACGCCACGGTCTGCTCGCCCATAGTATGGCTGATATCGAAGCATTCCATACGGTTAATTTCCGACAAATGCAGCGTTTTGGCCAATTCAGCCATGCGCTGATGGATAGTCGACTGTTGGGCTAATTTGGTGGTGAGCGCGGTCGAAGCGTTGGTACGGGCCAATTTCAAATAGCGCGCGCGGTCGCCGCGCGGTTTGCTCTGAATCTGCACCTTGCGGCCAGCAAGCTCGCTGAGCGACTCCGCCAACAAATCTTTTTCCGGCAGATTGAAGTCGAGCAGGATTTCCCCCGGCAGAGTGCGCGACTGGCTGCCCTGCAGATAGAACTGGCCGACGAAGGTTTGCACCACTTCGGCTAAATCGGTGCCGCCCGGCACTTTCGGGTAGTAACTGCGGCTGCCCAATACTTTGCCTTGGCGAATAAACAGCACGTGCAGACAGGCCATGCCGGACTCGAAGGAGACGCCGATGACGTCCAAATCTTCGCTGTTACCCGACACAAATTGCCGTTCAGTCACGCGACGCACTGCCTGAATCTGGTCGCGAATGCGCCCAGCTTCTTCAAAATGTAATGCCTTGCTGGCCTCTTCCATTCTGGCAATCAGCTGGGTTAACACTTGCTGATCTTTGCCAGCCAAGAATAAACGCACGTATTCGACCTGTGCTTTGTACTCTTCTTCGCTGACCAAGCCTTTGACGCAAGGGCCAAGGCAGCGGCCAATTTGATATTGCAAACAGGGGCGCGAACGGTTGCGATAAACACTGTTTTCACATTGGCGAATTGGGAAAAGTTTTTGTAGCAGAGCCAGAGACTCGCGCACGGCGTAGGAGTTGGGAAAAGGGCCGAAATACTCGCCCTTGGCGTGCTTGGCTCCGCGATGAATGGAGAGGCGCGGATGATTATCAGCACTTAAGAAAATTAGCGGATAAGATTTATCATCGCGCAGCAGCACGTTGTAGCGAGGCTGATAGAGCTTGATGTAGTTATGCTCGAGCAGCAGCGCTTCGGTTTCGGTATGGGTGACGGTGACGTCAATTTGGGCGATATTTTTGACCAGAGTTTCGGTTTTGCGACTGGAAACCTGGACGCGGAAGTAGCTGGAAAGACGTTTTTTCAGGTCTTTTGCTTTGCCGACATAAATAACGGTGCCGCTGGCGTCGTACATCCTGTAGACGCCCGGTTGGCTGGTGACCGTTTTTAGAAAGGCTTTTGGGTCGAATCGCTCATCACTCACTGCCAGACAAAGTCTCCGCGTTAAACAAACCGTGCCGGATAGCAAGGTGGGTCAATTCAACATCACCGCTGATATTCAATTTACTAAACATCCGATAACGATAACTGTTAACGGTCTTCGGACTCAAGCTAAGTTGCTCCGAAATTTCATTGACCTTCTGACCCTTGGTGATCATCAACATAATCTGCAACTCACGCTCAGAAAGGCTGTCGAACGGCGTTTCTGACTGAGGTTCAATCTGGCTAAGGGCCATCTGCTGGGCGATATCAGAGGCGATGTAACGTTGGCCGGAATCAACTAAGCGAATCGCATTCACCACTTCTTGTGGCGCAGCGCCCTTGCTCAGATAGCCAGAAGCCCCCGCCTGCATCACTTTGGCTGGTAGTGGATTCTCAGTGTAGATAGTCAACATGATTATCTTAATATCTGGAGAAAAGCGGACGATTTTTTTGGTCGCTTCCAACCCGCCGATCCCCGGCATATTCATATCCATCAAAACAATATCAACATCATTGCTGCGACACCACTTCACGGCGTCCTCGCCACACTGGGCTTCACCCACAACTTTGATGCCTTTGATGTCTTCCAGAATGCGTCGAATCCCTGCGCGCACCAATTCGTGGTCATCAACAAGAAGAACGCTAATCAAAGAGAATTCTCCAAAAATAAAGGCGACACACAGTCATGTTTCATGGCTTGTCGGCAGGCGATATTACGTTATGCACGTCAATAAAGAACTTTGGACAGCTTGTAAACCAAGAGAGTGCAGCATTAACAGGTCTAATATGGAGCTGCTGACCTGGCTGTCAGACATTGACAGCGAATATAAATAAAACCTCAGAAATGTATGCTAATTTAATTAACAGCGACATTTTACTCCATACACCTGCGCTTGACCACGGAATGTCTGTAAAAAAATGCGAGATAGCATGTAAAAACAAGATGCCATCTTCACCAGCAACATTTCAACAAAAAATCGATAAAAATCAACAAGAAAAAATCCACCCTCACCATAAAAACAATAAGGTGTAAAACATTAACCAGCCATAGACAGTGAATTTAAGTACGGTAAAAATTAACGCTCAATTAAACAACGGGGCTTACTGCTTCTATATCTATCATATGAAGATTTATTATTATTTTCCTCAGTAAATTCTTATGAATGCTAAATGAATAAAAATCCGTTTAGACATGAAAAATACTCAATCTCAAAATCAGGTTGAGTCTCTTTACCATCCTCACTCACTCTTGCCTGCCTGTTTCTGCTGTCCTGCTCCAAAACACGCCCGTAACGAGCAGGGAATGAATGTGGTAGAATGGCCGCACTTTCTTTCAGGCTGCTGAAAACTGTCTGAAATATCATTATCTGATTGAGCTGGAAACAGCTTTGGAGCCCAAATGAGTCAATGTGATTTTACCACTGAAGCCAACGTCGAAACTCTGGCCACGGAAGTTGCCTGTTTAAAAGCCACTTTAACGTTGATCCTCAAAGCCATTGGCCAGGCGGACGCGGGCAAAGTGATGCTTAACATGGAAAGATTTGCCGCTCAAATGGAAGATGAAAAGCAGGCTGAGATCTTCAGAAACTCCCTGCAACAGATTAAGTTCGCTTACCGCCAGTAAGCCGTCACTGTCAGGCCCGCTGCGCTGCGGGCCTTAGCCTTCGCGGCTTCTAGCACACTTCCCTCCCTCACCTTCCCCCGCTTTCTGCTAAAATCTAACTTCAACTTTCTCTACCAGACCGTTTCTCCCGAGAGATGTCTTACAAATAGGATAAAAACGATGAGCGAGAATAAGAGCGAAAATAAAACCAAGGCTGATGAAGTTCATATCAGCGACGGATTGGCGAAATTGCACGAAGTTGCCGAGCAAATGACCGAAGAAGAGCTTCAGCAAAAAGCCGAAGAGGCCAAGCAAGCTGTTGAAGAAGCGAAGAAAAACCGCCATAAATAAGTCCTTCAGTCACGGATAAAGCGCGATGCTATCGTTGGGCAGGGAGAGCGTCCCTGCCATTTCAGCCTGTTTAGCCCCAACGCGCTTTATTTTTAGCCCGGATAATCGACCGATGCAGCACACTTCCCCACTTTCACCTTTTCAATCCCTTGCTTCACGCGCGGTAGAATATCAACACGGCGAGTGCGAAGCCCCTCATAGCCACAGCTGCTCGCAGCTCATTCACACTTTGAACGGCGTGGTGGAAGTCAGTACCGAAATGGGGATTTGGATGGTACCGCCGGGGCGCGGGGTGTGGCTTCCGGCCCATGTCCGCCACAGGTTGCGCTTTATCGGCGGCGTCAAAGCCAGAACGGTGTTTGTTGACTCTCTGGCCCGCGCGGACCTTCCTTCGCAATGTCAGGTAGTTCAAATATCGCCTTTGCTGCGCGAGCTGATCTCCTCCTCTTTGGCAATTCCCGCAGACTATCTGGTTGGCGGGCGCGAGGAGCGTGTGATGGAGTTGCTGCTCGATGAGCTGCGGCTGCTGCCGGTGCTGCCTTTACACCTGCCGGAGCCAAGAGATGCCGCACTATTGGCGGTTTGCCGTGAAATTCAGCAGGCTCTCTCTTACCCGTGGGAGTTAGAAGATGTGGCTGCACAACTGCAAATCAGCGGGCGCACCCTGTCGCGCCGATTTCAGCGTGAAACCGGACTGCGGTTTAGTGATTGGGTTAGGCGAGCAAGGCTTCTGGCGGGGATTAACGCGCTGGCGGCAGGAACGTCAGTTTTAGACGTGGCGCTAGAACTAGGCTATGACAGCCCTAGCGCCTTTAGTGCGATGTTTAAACGCGCGCTGGGCGTATCGCCCAGCGACTATTTCTCTCTCGATTTCCCTCTGCCCGTCGCTTAATTCAAAAATTGAGCGACGGCGTTAAACAGGGCCTGCAACGAGGCGCTGGACACATCGCTATCAATCCCTACGCCGTAGAAGGTTTCCCCCTGCTTGCGCTGGCAACTGACGTACGCCACCGCGCGGCTGTGGCTCTGATGCCCCAGCGTGTGCTCGTGGTAATCGCCGATGTCGAGCTGCAAGTCAAAGTGCCCGCTCAGAGCATCCACCGCGCCGGACAACAGGCCGTTGCCGCTGCCTGACAATGTCAGATCCTGCCCCTGATATTTCACTCGGGCGCTGAAGTGGTACTGGTTTCGCTCATCGCTGCGGATGTCATAACCCAGCAGTTGCAGCACCGGCTGATCCACCAAGCCATAGCGCTGGCGGAACAGACGCCATATATCGCTGGTGCTCATCTCTTTGCCGGTGGTATCGGTTTCGCGCTGGACGGCTTTACTGAAGGCTATCTGCAAGCCGCGTGGCAATTTCAGACCATGATTTTGCTCGAGCAGCCATGCCGCGCCGCTTTTCCCTGACTGGCTGTTGACGCGGATCACCGCCTCATAGCTGCAGCCCACGTCGGCAGGGTCCAGCGGCAAGTAAGGGACTTGCCAGTAAGCATCGCCACGGCTGGCCTGAGCTGCGAAGCCTTTTTTGATTGCATCCTGATGAGAACCGGAGAAAGCGGTAAACACCAGCTCACCCGCATACGGGTGGCGCGGATGTACCGGCAGCTGGTTGCACTGCTCGACAATCTCCACCAGGCTCTGCAAGTTGCTGAAATCTAAGCCAGGCGAAATACCCTGCGTGTAGAAATTCAGCGCCAGGGTGACCAAATCCACATTGCCCGTGCGCTCGCCGTTGCCAAACAGGCAACCTTCTACCCGGTCGGCCCCTGCCAGCATTGCCAGTTCGGCACAGGCTACGCCAGTTCCACGGTCATTATGCGGATGCACACTGATCGACACCCGATCGCGACGGCTAAAGTGACGACAGAACCACTCAATCTGATCGGCATAGATGTTCGGCGTGCTGACCTCGACGGTGGCGGGCAAGTTGATGATCATCGGGCGCTGGGCGTTGGGTTGCCACACTTCAGCCACGGCTTCGCAAATCTCTAAAGAGAATTCCAGCTCGGTAAAACAGAAGGTTTCCGGCGAATATTCGAAGGTCCACTGGGTTTGCGGATACTGTTCGCACAGTTGGCGAATCTGCTTAGCGCCGCGCACCGCCAGTTCGCGCGTTGCCGCTTTATCCTGATTGAAAACCACGTCGCGGAAAATCGGCGCCGTGGCGTTATAAAGGTGGACGATAGCGCGCGGCACGTCCTTTAACGCTTCAAAAGTACGCTCGATCAGGTCCGGGCGTGATGGCGTAAGCACCTGAATATAGACATCTTCCGGGATCGCGTTGTCTTCAATCAGCCCACGCACGAAATCAAAATCGGTTTGCGACGCCGAGGGGAAAGCCACTTCTATCTGCTTGAAACCACAGCGCACCAACACATCAAAGAACTGGCGTTTACGCTCGTTATCCATCGGTTCGGCGAGTGACTGGTTGCCATCGCGTAGATCGCTTGAACACCACTGCGGCACCTTATTCAGCACTTTTCCCGGCCATTGACGATCGGCCAGATTGACTGGCGGAAAGGAACGATATTTCTGAGAAGGGTCGACTAACATGGTAATTCTCCATTCAACACTGCTGGCCTCATGCCGCAGCCTGAAAAGAGTATGCCGCAAGCCGCCAGACGGCGCGCCTCGCTAACTGACAGTGACCCGTGAGAAACGGACAACCGGAAAAAGGGAGAGATGGGAGGGGTTGGGCAAACGAAATGGGCTACAGAATTCTGTAGCCCAAAGCGATTTACTCTTCTGCATTTTCAGCCACAAAGCGTGTGACTTTTAATAAGCGATCAAAGTGGGAAAGAATGAGTTCCACGTCTGATTGTAGAATCTCATCCGACGATTTCGCCGCCGCTAAAACCGCATTGTGGATATTGGTTGAAATATCGTCCTTTGATTCTTTACTCACCGAAAGAACCAGAGCAGCAATAAGCAAGGATTGCGCTTCAACCTGAGCCACCAGCTCTTTAGCCTCTACTTCGACTTTGGACAGTTTGATCAGCACATCGATCATTAAATTTTTCATTTGGGCACCCTTGGTTAATTCTGCACAATCGAAATTAGCACCGAATCTTGCGCAGCGGAAGTTAGCACTATCACACCATGATGATATAACTTTTTCCTGCGCTATTTATGCCAGAAGCCTTCTAAATTCGCCACATTCTCCCCCGCTCACTTTGCGCTATGCTAAGTTGGAATTATGCTGGCATGAAACATCGCGGTCGTGCTAAGGGAGGCGGTATGATTTTCCAGAAAGGCAGCATCGTTAAGCATCAATCCGGCGAAATTAAGGGTGTTGTCACCAACATCTTTGAACCGCTATCGGGGGATGTTTCTTACTACATTGCGTGGGGCGATGGCACCATCAGCCTGCACCCTGAGAGTGAAATACGCTGGGCCAGCGTGGACACGCCAAAGGCCTTCAGAAATTTCTACGAGAAATAAGAGCCAATATTAAGTAATATTGTCTTCCTTTTATAAGCAACCAAGATAAACCATTCATGATAATCAAACCTAAAATTCGCGGCTTTATCTGTACGACCACTCATCCGGTAGGCTGTGAAGCCAACGTGCGTGAGCAAATTGCCTACGTGAAAGCGCAAGGCAAACTGAAAGACGGACCAAAACGCGTCCTGGTCATCGGTGCCTCTACGGGTTATGGGCTTGCCTCAAGAATTAATGCTGCTTTCGGTTCAGACGCAGCCACCATCGGCGTGTTCTTCGAAAAACCGGGTAGCGAAGCGAAAACCGGTTCTGCTGGCTGGTACAACGCCGCGGCCTTCGATAAAGCAGCCAAAGAAGAAGGTCTGTACTCTAAAAGCGTCAACGGCGATGCATTCTCTAACGAATGCCGCGACACCGTGATCAAGCTGATTAAAGAAGATCTCGGCCAAATCGATCTGGTGGTTTACTCACTGGCTTCTCCAGTGCGCAAAATGCCAGATAGCGGCGAGCTGGTGCGTTCAGCCCTGAAACCTATCGGCGAACCGTATCAATCTACCGCGCTGGACACCAACAAAGACAAGCTGGTTTCTGCCGTGGTTGAACCTGCAAACGAGCAAGAAATCGCTGATACCATCAAAGTGATGGGCGGCCAGGACTGGGAGCTGTGGATCAACGCTCTGGCAGACGCTGGCGTGTTGGCGGACAACGCCAAGTCCGTGGCTTACTCCTACATCGGTACTGAGCTGACCTGGCCAATCTACTGGCACGGAACGTTGGGCAAGGCGAAAGAAGACTTGGATCGCGCAGCCCAGGCTATCGATACCAGACTGAAAGCCAAAGGCGGCTCGGCTAACGTTGCAGTACTGAAATCTGTCGTGACTCAGGCTTCTGCTGCGATTCCGGTTATGCCTCTGTACATCTCTATCGTATTCAAAATCATGAAAGAGCAAGGTATCCACGAAGGCTGTATCGAGCAGATCCAACGCCTGTTTGCGACCAAAATGTACAATGACCAGACTCCGTCCACCGACGACAAAAACCGTCTGCGCCTGGATGACTGGGAACTGCGTGACGAAGTGCAGAAAACCTGTGGCGAAATCTGGAAGCAACTGAACGATGACAATATCTATCAGCTGACTGATTACCAGAGCTACAAAGAAGAGTTCCTGCGCCTGTTCGGCTTCGGCCTGAAAGGCGTGGATTACGACGCTGACGTCAGCGCCGAAGTGAACTTCGACGTCATCGAATTAATTTAAATCTTAATCGTTCAAACGCTGAAAACAAAAAGCCTGCTTAATTGCAGGTTTTTTTTTTGGGTGTTACAAAACAAAAAAACCTCGCAATGGCGAGGCTTATTTTTCACTTTAATTCTATTTATATATCAAAAACGTTAAATCTTATGTTCTTTTTTATCAACGTCGATCATTAAATAGCTTAAAAGACCTCTGTCGGCATTTTTTCTAGCCATATCGTTATTGGCGATTAGATAAAATGACGTTGCGACATCATAAGGCGATTTTTCTGCTGGGTAGACGACAAACTGAAGAGGCTCCCCACCCTTAATTGGCGAGCATTGAATTTGCCATGAACCGTCTTTTTCAGCAGCAGGCAGGCATTTACTCATTCCAAAGCTATATGACATTTTAGAACTTACAGAGGCAACTGCGTCCTTTACATAAATTGGGGTTTTAGCACTTCCATAATTCCCGTATGCAAATGAAGCAACTAGTGCAAGTGGAATCACGCACAAAAACAATGGCTTAATTTTCATCATCCTGATACCTGTAGAAAACACAAATAAGTGAGAGCGCGTACAGAATAATCCTAAATTTTTATGATTTCCACCACTATCATACAAAAAAGTTCAAGATTTATAACCATTGGGTGAAAGTGGAAATTTTAGAAGCTACTTAGGTTACAAAGCTGTCTATTGATAGTTTTTCTTACTAAATCTTTTTATGAAAGGGTTAACTTGAAGCGTAATCATCTAATAAATATTATAAAAATGATAACTTACATTTGCTTACAGGCACTCAACCCATAGACTCATCTCAACCTAGACCTGGCTTCACTGGTGATTTTTTCGTCACACAAAGTTCACATACATTCAAATCACTTCACATTGCAACTCCTGTGGGGTTGATCTCTGCGAAACACCGATCACAAGACTTTCACCACTAACCTGATATATGATTTTTTTGATTCAGCTTCGTTAATATTGGTATTCTTCGGTATAATGATGAATAATAAATACAGCCACTCAACTCAACTATTTAAATATAAATTAAATAAACATTTATCTGAAAAACCCAACAAATGAAATAAATCTCATACATCATGGAAATAACAAATCCTTAATATAATAAACGTTCACACTAGCTTTTTATTGCTTAATATTTACCCATTAAAGTTTCTTATAAAATAAGAATAAACCAGCCCCTAACCTTCCCTTTAAGTAGTACTTTTCTTCATAGTGTTATCTACCAAGCTCATTTCTTATGCCCCTGTTACAAGATCAAAAATATCAAAAATTTTATGCAATTGGCCTGTATCTATCCGGCATTCGAACAAATTTTTATAGAAAAATCAGTCGTCGCACCTGTCGCACCAGCATCATTGTGATGAATAATTACTCTGCCTCTAGGCCTACCTCGCGTTTTTCAATTATCTTGCAGTCATTCTCATAAACATTTGTGATTCCCATCACGTGTAAAACGCGTATTATTCGCGCCTGATGGATCGTGGGTTGTTTAATTAACAGACATTCATCATTTATGTAAAAAATACTATACGTTAGTTTCATCCTTAATTTTCATGTTGGTTATAATAAGCTACGTTTTAACATTAGTATTACAGCACTTATCGGTGTTCATGACTGAGAAGTACGAAAAAGAGCCATTCAGAGCTCAATAGATGAGAAAAAGCGCGATATGGTGCAGCGTTCAGCGCTATTAGGGCGAAAAAACAGGAATCAATACAACATGCAAGACGAGTCTAAAATCCTCAGCAAGCCGGAAGAGGAAGGCGCAGATAACCTGCGGCGCAACCTCAGTAACCGGCATATCCAGCTTATTGCTATCGGTGGCGCTATTGGTACCGGCCTGTTCATGGGATCGGGGAAAACCATCAGCCTGGCGGGTCCATCCATCATCTTCGTTTATATGATCATCGGCTTTATGCTGTTTTTCGTAATGCGTGCGATGGGTGAACTGCTGCTTTCTAACCTTGAATATAAATCCTTCAGCGACTTCGCCGCTGACCTGCTGGGTCCGTGGGCGGGCTACTTTACGGGCTGGACCTACTGGTTCTGCTGGGTAGTCACCGGCATCGCCGACGTGGTGGCCATTACTGCTTATGCACAATTCTGGTTCCCCGGCTTGTCGCAGTGGATAGCCTCTTTACTCTGCGTTTTACTCTTGCTGAGCCTGAACCTCGCCACCGTTAAAATGTTTGGTGAGATGGAGTTCTGGTTCGCGATGATTAAAATCGTCGCCATCGTCGGCTTAATTATCACCGGCCTGGTGATGGTATTGACTCACTTTGAGACGCCAACCGGCTCGGTTGCCTCGTTCAGTAACCTGTGGAATGACGGCGGCTTCTTCCCCCACGGCATTAGCGGCTTCTTTGCTGGCTTCCAGATAGCGATTTTCGCCTTTGTCGGCATTGAATTAGTCGGAACGACCGCAGCCGAAACCAAAGATCCGGAGAAGTCTCTGCCGCGCGCCATCAACGCCATCCCGCTGCGCATCATCATGTTCTACGTTTTCTCGTTGATTATGATTATGTCAGTCACGCCGTGGAACTCCGTAGTGCCGGATAAGAGCCCGTTCGTCGAGCTGTTCGTGATTGCCGGCTTGCCCGCTGCCGCCAGCATTATTAACTTCGTGGTGCTGACCTCGGCGGCCTCTTCCGCCAACAGCGGCGTGTTCTCCACCAGCCGCATGTTGTTTGGTCTGGCACAGGAAGGCAATGCGCCGAAAGCCTTTGGTAAATTGTCCTCCCGCGCGGTGCCGTCAAACGGCCTGACCTTCTCCTGTATCTGCCTACTGGGTGGCGTGGTACTGATTTATCTGATCCCCGACGTGGTGACAGTATTCACGCTGGTGACAACGGTTTCGGCCATTTTGTTTATGTTCGTTTGGACCATCATCCTCTGCTCGTATCTGGTATATCGCCGCCAGCGCCCGCAGTTGCATGAGAAATCCATCTACAAAATGCCGTTAGGCAAGTTGATGTGCTGGGTCTGTATGGCATTCTTCGCCTGCGTGCTGGTGCTGTTAACCTTGCAGGATGATACCCGCCAGGCCCTGATGGTGACGCCACTGTGGTTTGTGGTGTTGGCGGTGGGATATTGGATCCGGACAAGAAATCGGAAGGTCTGAATTATTTAATTCAACACTTTGTCTTTCAGATGTTTTGGTTTTGCTCCTTCCCCTTTCAGGAGGGGGGAGGAGCAAGAAAAAACCACAAAATGATCTGGTCTAGTAAAAGTTTCAAAGGGTTTTCAAACCCGAATCCCCCCTATGATGATTCTTTGAATCCCCTGAACTGTTTGTTCAAAGAACGCCTCATCGTTGAGGGTTTTGCCGCTGATGGCTTCGACTTGCACGCTGAAATCCGCGTAATGCTGGGTGGTCGCCCAGAGCATGAATATCAAATGCAGAGGCTCGATGGGGGCTATCAACTCCTGCTTTATCCAGCCGCGAATGACGTCGGACTTATCCTCCACCAGCGTCTTGAGACTGCCGCCCAACTCCTGTTTCAACAACGGCGCGCCCTGCACCATCTCCAGACAGAACAGCCGCGAGGCTTGCGGGTGGTCGCGGGAGACGCAAAGCTTGAGGCGGATATACTCGCTGATGGCAGATAGCGGATGCTGCTCGGCGCGCAGGGCAATCAGCGGCGCGACCCACACGTCCAACAGCCCGCGCAGCACGGCGATATACAAATCCTCTTTTGATGGGAAGTAATACAGCAGGTTGGTTTTGGACACATCGGCGCGCTCGGCGACCTGATCCAGACTGGTACCGTGGATGCCGTACAACGAGAAAAACTCCAGCGCGGCAGCCATAATGGTGCTGCGCTTTGCCGCGACGGCTTTTGAACGCCGGGTCGGCGCTTTCTTCTGATGTTCAATCTGCTGACTCACAACCTCTCCCGCCCCGCTTTCTGCAATATTCCGAGCATAACAAATGACTTTCACTGCGACTATCGTCAATCCCTTACCCCGTGAGCATTTCTGCAATTAACCACAAAGAGGTAACTTTTTAACAAAACCGCACCATTTTTGCCCACCTCTGCCTGTTTTGCGTGCAGTTAATTTTTACCAAATGGTCCGAATTAGACCAATTACTCCAGAAAACATGCTGCGTATTTTTCAACCGACTGAAAAATAAGCCGATTTAAAAACTGGCATTGGCTTTGCAATAGCTTCCTCGTCAATACGTTTTCACACAGCGCTGTCTGCCGTCCAAATGACTCAGGCAAGCCATTGTTAAGATTAACGAAATTGAGGTGAGCTATGAAAATCGGTGTCTTTATTCCCATCGGCAACAACGGCTGGTTAATTTCCTCTACTGCGCCGCAGTACCAGCCTACTTTTGAGCTGAATAAAACCATTGTGCAAAAAGCCGAACACTACAACTTCGACTTCGCGCTATCGATGATCAAGCTGCGCGGCTTCGGCGGCAAAACCGAGTTCTGGGAACACAATATGGAGTCGTTCACCCTGATGGCGGGCCTCGCCGCGGTGACTTCCCGCATTAAACTCTATGCCACCGCCGCCACATTAGTGATGCCACCGGCCATCGTGGCCCGCATGGCCGCGACCATTGACTCCATCTCCAACGGCCGTTTTGGCGTCAACGTGGTCACCGGCTGGCAGAAACCGGAATATGAGCAAATGGGCATGTGGCCGGGCGACGACTACTTCAGCCGCCGCTACGACTACCTGACCGAATACGTCACCGTGCTGCGCGACCTGTGGGGCACCGGCCACTGTGACTTAGACGGCGAGTTCTTCAAGATGGATGACTGCCGCGTCAGCCCACGCCCGCAGGCCGAGATGAAAGTGATCTGCGCCGGGCAGAGTGACGCGGGCATGGCCTTCTCCGCCAAACATGCCGATTTCAACTTCTGCTTCGGCAAAGGCGTCAACACGCCCACCGCCTTCGCCCCGACCGCCGCGCGGATGAAAACCGCGGCAGACGCCGAGCAGCGCGACGTCGCCTCTTATGTCTTATTCATGATCATCGCCGATGAAACCGACGCCGCCGCCCGCGCCAAGTGGGAACTGTACAAATCCGGGGCCGACGCCGACGCGCTGGCGTGGCTCACCGACCAGAGCAGCAAAGACACCAAGTCAGGCAGCGACACCAATGTGCGCCAGATGGCCGACCCAACCTCGGCGGTGAATATCAACATGGGCACGCTGGTCGGCTCCTATGCCAACGTCGCCAAAATGCTGGATGAAATCGCGACCGTCCCCGGCACTGAGGGCATCCTGCTGACCTTCGACGACTTCGTAAACGGCATTGAAAACTTCGGCCAGTACATCCAACCGCTGATGAAAACCCGTCAGGACGTGCTGACTCACAACATTGAACAGAAAGAGGTGGCCTGATGACCGTGTTTGATCAATCGAAAGCTGAAAACGTTGTTCGCCGCGATACCCAAAGCAGCGGCCAAGAAACGCTATTAAAAGCTCGCCCGGAAACTATTGCGTTTACCCCGCAGCAGGCCGCGCTGATCGTGGTGGATATGCAAAACGCCTACGCCTCACAGGGCGGCTATCTGGATTTGGCGGGCTTTGACGTGTCGGCCACCGGCCCGGTGATTAAAAACATCCAGCGGGCGATTGCCGCGGCGCGCTCGGCGGGCATCAAAGTCATTTTCTTCCAAAACGGCTGGGACAATCAGTATGTCGAAGCGGGCGGCAGCGGCTCGCCAAATTATCACAAGTCCAATGCACTCAAGACCATGCGAAAACGTCCTGAATTGATGGGAAAACTGCTGGCAAAAGGCGACTGGGACTACGACTTAGTGGACCAACTTCAGCCACAGCCGGGTGACATCGTGCTGCCGAAACCGCGCTACAGCGGCTTCTTCAACACCCAGCTCGACAGCCTGTTGCGCAGCTACGGCATTCATCATCTGGTATTTACCGGCATTGCCACTAACGTTTGCGTGGAATCCACCCTGCGCGACGGCTTCTTCCTCGAATATTTCGGCGTAGTGCTGGAAGACGCGACTCATCAGGCCGGGCCGGACTTCGCGCAAAAAGCCGCGATTTACAACATTGAAACCTTCTTCGGCTGGGTGTCCAACGTCAATAGCTTCTGCGATGCCGTGGGTTATAGCGAGCAGCCGCTGAGTAAATCAGCCTGATAATAAATTGAGGAAAAATAATGCCTAAAAGCGCGATTATTCCAGCAGGCAGCGGCGTTCCGCTGGCTCCATTTGTTCCGGGCACTTTGGCCGATGGCGTGGTTTACGTCTCGGGAACCCTGCCCTTTGATAAAGACAACAATGTGGTGCATATCGGCGATGCCGCTGCGCAAACTCGCCACGTGCTGGAAATCATCAAAAAGGTGATTGAAACGGCGGGCGGCACCATGGATGACGTCACCATGAACTCCATTTTCATCACCGACTGGGCCAACTACGCTGCCGTGAATCAGGTATATGCCGAATACTTTCCCGGCGAAAAACCCGCGCGTTTCTGCATCCAGTGCGGCTTGGTTAAGCCAGACGCCCTGATTGAAATTGCCTCGATTGCCCATATCGGCAAGTAACCACCCACAGTTCACCAAGGAGGTTAGCCATGTATTACAAGGTATTAGGTAAAGACTCTCCGTCGGTGGATACCGTTGTGCTGTCATCGGGGCTGGGCGGCGTACACGGCTTTTGGCAGCCACAGCTGGCGATGTTAGCAGAGCAGTTTCGCGTGGTGCTGTATGACCAGCAGGGCACCGGCGTTAGTCAGGGCGAGGTGCCTGCAGGTTACAGAATGGAAGATATGGCCGACGAGCTGGCGGGGCTGCTGAATGAACTGCACATCGACCGTTGTCATATCGTCGGCCACGCGCTGGGGGGAATTATTGGGCTGCATTTGGCTCTGCGCTACCCTTCCCTGCTGCAAAGTCTGGTGGTGGTTAACGGCTGGGCCAGGCTCGATTCACAAACCCGTCGCTGCTTTGAAGTGCGCCAAAACCTTTTATTAAACAGCGGGGTTGATGCCTATGTGCAGGCCCAGCCGCTGTTTCTCTACCCGGCCGACTGGCTTTCTGCTCATCGCGATTTGCTGGAGCAAGAGAGACAGCATCAGGTCGCTCATTTTCAGGGGATGGAAAACCTGCTGCGGCGCTTAGAAGCGTTGATGACCTCTGACCTGACTGACTCGCTCAGTCAGGTTATCGCGCCGGTGCTGGCTCTAAGCAGTAAAGACGACCTGCTAGTGCCTTGGCACCAGTCGGTTTCGCTGGCGCAGGCCCTGCCCCACGGCGAGCATCAGCAGATGAATTACGGCGGTCATGCCATGAGCGTGACCGACAGTGACACCTTTAACGCACTTTTATTGGCATGGTTGCAGACCCACGGCCTGCAAAACCAGAACCCCATTTCAAGCCTTAACCCGACGGAGATCCCATGGCCGAAGCATTAACCGCCAGCGCGCTGGCAACCCTATTCACCGAAGCCCGCACCCATAACGGCTGGCTGGAAAAGCCGGTTAGCGATGAACTGCTCCAGCAGGTTTACGAGCTGGCGCGCATGGGGCCAACCTCGGCCAACTGTAGCCCGGCGCGCATTGTGTTTGTGCGCAGTCAAGAGGCTAAGGAGAAGCTGGCTCCGGCGCTTTCCAGCGGCAATCTGGCTAAAACTATGTCCGCGCCGGTGACCGCCATTGTCGGCTGGGACCCCGAGTTTTACGAGGCGCTTCCCGAGCTATTTCCTCACGGCGACGCCCGTTCGTGGTTTACCTCCAGCCCGGAACTGGCCCATGAGACGGCATTTCGTAACAGCAGCTTGCAGGCGGCTTACCTGATCATGGCCTGCCGTTCGCTGGGTTTAGACACCGGACCGATGTCCGGCTTTGACCCTACTAAAGTGGATGCCGCATTTATGTCAGAGCTGGGCTGGAAGTCCAACTTCCTGATAAACATCGGCTATGGCGACAGCAGCAAAGTCTACGCCCGTCTGCCGCGCCTTGACTTTGACCGCGCCTGTAGGCTGGTCTGAAAAGGGAGAAACCTGATGCAAACGGCAACCCCACATCACCCGACCCTGCCGGTGGAAAAGCAGGATTTTCGCGATGCTATGGCGCGGCTCGGCACGGCGGTGAACATCATCACGACAGATGGCCCGGCGGGACGCGCCGGATTTACCGCCTCGGCGGTGTGCAGCGTGACCGACACCCCACCGACCCTGCTGGTGTGCCTGAATCGCTCGGCCTCGGTCTACCCGATGTTCAAACAGAACCACGTGCTGTGCGTCAACACGCTGGCCCATAACCATGAGTCGCTATCCAACCTGTTTGGCGGCAAAACGCCGATGGAACAGCGATTCGAGGCCGCCGAGTGGTCAACGCTGGCAACCGGCTCGCCCATTTTGAGCGGCGCTCTGGTCTCTTTCGACTGCAACATCACTCAAATCACCAGCGTCGGCACTCACGACATTCTGATCTGCGAAGCCGTGGCGCTGTTGCGCAACGATGAAAGCCACGGACTGGCCTATTTCGACCGCCGCTATCACTCCTTAATGCGCGCGGCAAATTCAGGTTCTTAATGGGCCCTAACGCGCCTGTCATAGCAGGCTGTTTTCACCTTTACTCGTGATGTTTTCTCACTGCGGAGCACAATATGGCGAATTCCTGGTTTCCAAAATGGCGTTTACGGCAGGGCAATCTGGATGGCGCCGTTGTCGCGCCGGATGAGCGTCTGCCCTTAGGGCAGACGATGGTGATGGGCATACAGCACACGGTAGCCATGTTTGGCGCGACGGTGCTCATGCCGCTGCTGATGGGCTTTGACGCCAACATGGCCGTCCTAATGTCAGGGATTGGCACCCTGCTATTCTTCCTGGTGGTTGGTGGGCGAGTGCCTAGCTACCTTGGCTCCAGCGCCTCTTTTGTCGGGCTGGTGATTGCCGTGACGGGCTACAGCGGGCAAGGCGCCAACCCGAATATCGCCTTAGCCCTCGGCGGCATTATCGCCTGTGGCGCTGTGTATATGCTGATAGGCTTTGTGGTGATGGCAGTCGGGACGCGCTGGATTGAAAAGCTGATGCCACCGGTGGTAACTGGCGCCGTGGTCATGGCGATCGGCCTGAATCTGGCACCCATCGCCATTCACAGCGTGTCCGCCTCTTCATTCGACAGCTGGATGGCGGTGGTCACCGTGCTGTGCATCGGCGCCGTGGCGGTATTTACGCGCGGGCTGGTGCAAAAGCTGTTGCTCTTGCTGGGGCTGGTCGCCGCCTACGCTATTTACGTAGTCGTCACTAACGGCCTGGGGTTAGGCAAACCGGTCGATTTCAGCATCATCTCGCAAGCCGCGTGGTTTGGCCTGCCGACCATGACTACCCCAACGTTTAGCACTCACGCCATGCTGCTGATCGCGCCGGTCGCGGTGATCCTGGTGGCCGAGAACCTCGGGCACATCAAGGCCGTGGCGGGCATGACCGGAAAAAATCTCGACCCTTATATGGGCCGCGCCTTTGTTGGCGACGGATTGGCAACCATGCTCTCCGGCGCGGTCGGCAGCAGCGGCGTGACCACTTATGCAGAAAACATTGGCGTCATGGCGGTCACCAAAATCTATTCCACGCTTATTTTTGTTGCCGCCGCCGCCGTTGCCATCGTTTTGGGCTTCTCTCCCAAATTTGGTGCAGTGATCCACACCATTCCCGGCCCGGTACTCGGCGGGGCATCCATCGTGGTCTTTGGTTTAATTGCGGTTTCAGGGGCGCGCATCTGGTTGCAGAACAAGGTTGATCTCAATGAAAACGGTAACCTGATAATGGTCGCAGTGACGCTGGTGCTGGGCGCGGGCAACTTCTCCCTGACGCTCGGCGGCTTCACGCTGGGCGGTATCGGCACGGCAACCTTCGGCGCTATCTTGCTCAATGCATTACTTAAAAATCGTCGACTCACAAAAACTGGCACAGAAGCTGCATTAAAAGGTAACTGACGACCTCAGTTTCTCCTTAGCTCATCAATTTTGATGATCACCGGCTGTTATTCGGTCCACCCGTCCGATTTAGCAGCCGGTTTTTTCTTTCTGCTCACACCACAAAGCTTGTATGTTTGCCGTCAGGCAGCTCGACATCAATACGCAGTTTCCCGCCCATCGCTTCAACATAACGTTTCATGGTCGACAGCTTGATATCATTGCCGCGCTGCTCAATCGCCACCACCGAAGGCTGGCTAATTCCCATCGCCTTGGCTACCGCCGCCTGCGACATCGCCAACTGCTCGCGCAGGGCGTAGAGCTTCACCTCAAGCAGCATTTCATCAGCCGCCTCGGAGATGCGCTTTTGGCTTTCACTGCTGCGTGCAGCCAGTAAGTCTTGTAAATTTTTCGCCATTTTAATGCTCCTTATTCTTCCCGTAGATGCCTCAGATACGCCTGATCGGCAATGTGAAGCATCCGTTTGTAGAACTGCTTTTCCTTGCCCTTTTTGCTCCCCGCGCACAGTACAATGGCCTGGCGGAAAGGATCAAAAGCAAAGAAAGCACGAAGTGGCTCCCCTTTGTGCTGTATCCGCAACTCCTTCAAGTGCGGGTAACCCGAGCCACAAACAGTATCGACCAACGGCCTTCCGAGCTGCGGCCCTCCTCGACGAAGAGCTAATAAACCCGCAAGAACTTTCTCCTGAGTTCCATCATTTTGCTGATCAAACCATTGATCAAACAAATCCGTGGTTAGTACCGTCCACATGGCGCCACCTTTTATAGACTGTAATATATATTCAGAGATTAACAAAGCACTAAAATAAGCCAAAGGAGGGGATGAGAAAGGGTTTGTTTTCACGCCATGCGAGGCGTATTCCAAATTACCACGCTATAAAAATCAACAACCTGACCAAAGACTCACCAAACAACATCTATTTTTCGTTAACCCTTTGACATGCCTGCGGGCAGTCGCTATTATTCGCCCCGTTCCAACGATTCCTCTGTAGTTCAGTCGGTAGAACGGCGGACTGTTAATCCGTATGTCACTGGTTCGAGTCCAGTCAGAGGAGCCATATTAGAGACGCCCGCTTAAGGAAACTTAAGCGGGCGTTTTGCTTTGGGATTTTTATGCCTATTTATGAATCACTTTTTAATTCAAAAAACTAGTGTGAAAATCTTTCCCATACGTTTTCAATCTCCCTACACCGGAAAAATTCGCAGCCAGATTTTGTGTCACTTCAGATCGACTAGAAATGACCACCTGTAGCGCGTTCCTTATCAATACTGAAAGCTAGAATTTAAATACCCTTCAAAAATCGTCAAGATATCTGGTTATGAGGTTTATACCTATTAGGCGAATTCAGCTTCTCAGTGCTTCTGAGCTTCTGAGCTTCTCAGTGCTTCTCAGTGCTTCTCAATTTCAAATACAATATTAGTAGAAATAACCGCCCGCATTCTTTTATAGGTTAAATAGGTAAGTAAGGGATCCAATCTGATAGCAATTATATCAAGCTGATGTTTACCATATAAAGCCTTAAAAAATATCAACTAATTGTATATAAGCACACAAATTCCATTGATGAATCCCGGCAAGATAATCATACCGCGGATAATCCATCACCGATAATAATTCTTCTCCTAAAATTCAGCAAGTTAAGAGCCTACTCCCAAAATCAAGAAAATAAAACCCTATATTTAGATAAGGAATTGAGGGTAGTAATTTTGACAGAGGCTGAAAATCACATTAATTTTATTACATATCGAGTGAATAAAAAGCCAAATTAAATATTTAATCTTAAGCTAGGAGTTATCATGAGCGAAGTACAGGAGTCACCAATTAACTACATAGCGACGTATGAATCCAAAGTAAGGACATATCCACATAGCTTCCCTGAAATTTTTCATCATGTGAAAGGATCAATAGTATTTTCTGAGAGTGGTGATGAATATACGGATTTTTTTAGTGGAGTTGGCGCACTAAATTATGGTTAGAACAATTATTTAATTAAGAAAAATTTAATTGAATATATAACCTCTGATGGAATCACCGACTCTATCGATATGATGACATCAGCTAAAGAGATGTTTATAAAAACCTTACAAAAAACATCTTATTCCCAAGACACCTAGATTATAAAATACAGTATTAGTGGTTACGGACTTCTACCATTCTTAATTTTTATTAAGGAAAAATATGATACCTGGTCCCCAGGAGAACATAATGAGATATTAAGAGGAAATAACGATGCCTTTATCACTGCACACTCAGCAGTTGAAAAGTATTGGAAAGATAATCCGTTCATTAAGGAAATTGAAAATTCTTTATCAAGATATCTGTGCGTGTTTAATCCCCCAGTCACAGGCAATGAAGACCATGATGAAGATGGTTCATACAAACTATCTTGATTTTTTAATAAAATTTAAAAGAGGAAAATATGAAATTATCTGACACTTCAAAGCTAAAATTGATTGTAGTTATTGCATCTTTAACTATCTTTACAGCGGGTTCGTTTTCCACTCTTTCAGGATTACTAATCTCTCAGTTTCAGAGCAGTTTTGGATGGCCTCTAACTTACACAAGCTTTGGAGTGTCATTAAATATGATTCTGTATGGGTTAGTCGCCCCGTTCTCTATTTTCCTGATGGACCGATATGGAATTAAGAATATAACATATTTGGCACTTTTTTTGTTGGCAGCGGGAGCTTCAATCGCGCTCATCCCTAATCCGATTGTGTTTAACTTTGCATGGGGTGTTTTAGTTGGAAGCGGCACGGGTATGCTAACTATGGCTTATGGTGCGTATATTGCTCAAAGATACTTTAGAGAAAATCAAGGATTACCCGTCGGTATCATGACGGCCTCAGCAGTAGTTGGGCAGTTTGCACTACTCCCTCTATGGTCCCACCTTGCAGAATCAAAAGCATGGTTTTATCCATTAGCCGGTTGTGCCATCATTTCTTTTTTAGCAATAATAATGAATATCTTTAGCCCTATAACTACAAATGAAAAGGAAAAAAAATTAAAACAAAAAAATTCCATATCTGAAGTGTATTTCAACCTTGTCTATGGTTTAAAGTCTCCAACATTCTGGGTGATATCGCTGTTCTTTATGATATGTGGAGCAACAACAAATGGTTTGATGTGGAGCAACTTCATTCCCGCAGCACATGATCATGGTATGCATGCTACAGTTGCATCCACCATACTTCTTATTATAGGGTTCTCCAATATCATTGGTACGCTTTTGACTGGTTGGCTGACCGATAAAATAAACCCAAAACATATCCTGGCGGCAGTCTTCTTATTTAGGGCGGCGGTTTTATTTTGGCTTCCATTTATCTTAAATTCCAACCTAGACGTTAACCTGATCACTTTTGCAATTCTTTTTGGGATTTTAGATGTTGCCACCGTTCCGCCCGTGATTACTTTATGCAACAAAGTTTTCTCTGACAGAGGCCCAGCACTTTTTTCATGGACAAATGCTTTTCATCAGATTGGCGCCGGAGCAATGGCCTTTTTAGCGAGTTATCTAAGAATACGACTGGGCGATTACTTCGTAGTATGGATCCTCGCAGCAAGTATGTGCGTACTGGCTATTTTAATTGTTTATCTCTCTAAATATGATGGTTATCAACCTGAGCACACCGACAATAAAAATACAACCGAGACAAGTCCATAGCTGGGAAAATCACACTTGTTAATCCTTATAAAATAGCAAAACGCCCGCTTAAGGAAACTTAAGCGGGCGTTTTGCTTTGGTGTTTTCGCCGACTGATTCGTCAGTTGGCTCAAAATTGGTTATCATCCGCCCCCCCTCTTCCTGCGGAAAGCCTGATGTCTACGATTATCGATACCTTTATCGCCCCGCCGTGCCACGACGAGATCGAGACGCTCTATCAGGACGAGCATCTGCTGCTGATCAATAAGCCTGCCGGGCTGCTGAGCCTGTCGGGTAAAAATCCGCTCAATCTCGATTCGGTCCATCATCGCCTGGTGCAGACATTCCCCGGCTGCACTCTGGTTCATCGCCTCGATTTCGGTACTTCTGGCCTGATGGTGATTGCCCGCAATAAGCCAATCAATGCCGCACTTTGCCAGCAGTTCAGCCAGCGCAGCGTGACGAAAATCTACAGCGCCCTGCTCTGCGGGCATCTGGATGAAGATGAAGGGGTGATTGATGCGCCCATTGCCAAAGACCCGGCGCTGTTCCCGCTGATGTCAATTTGCGCCATTCACGGCAAGCCCGCGCGCTCCGGCTATCGGGTGATTGAACGCTTCTACCGTGAGTTAGAAAACGGCGCATTGCTACCCTTGACGCGGGTGGAGCTGACGCCAGAAACCGGGCGCACGCACCAGTTGCGCATTCACTGTCAGCTACTGGGCCACCCCATTTTAGGCTGTGATTTGTATGGCGGCCTGCTGCTGCCGGGGACTGAACAGACACCTCGCCTGATGCTGCACGCCAGCGAGCTGCATTTTGTGCATCCCATCAGCGGGGTGAAAATCGAAGCCCGTCATGCTAGTCCTTTCTAAGCCACAACCTCCATACGCAACCCTTGATCACCACATCAAATCGTCGGGCACTTTAAAGTCAGCATACGGATCTTCTTCATCCTGCTCTTCCTGACTGAGCGCGCTGTTTAAAGCAATGCTGCCGGCGTCTCGCTGGGCAATTTTATCAGCGACGCTTGCAGGAATAATGGCGTACTGACTCTCACTCGGGTTATCGGTAACCCAACGAGCAATGGCGAGACGCCCGCTAATCAACTGGGCCTGAGTGACCTTATCCACCATTATTTTTTTGATAAGATTATTATCGGTGAAGTTAAAACCAATATCGCCTTTTGCAATATCAATTCTATTCATTTCAATCAGTTGTTTAACCTGAGCTTTATGTTCTTTAGATAACACAGCCTGTTTGTGTTGTTCATTTAACTGTTTATCACGCTCAAGCTGCGTTTTTTTATTTTCTTCCACCGCTTCTCTTGCCTCACGCGCCTGAACCCGTGACTTTTTAGCCGTTCTCTGAACTTTAGCCACCTTTTTGCTGGTCACTAATCCGGCTTTTAGCAGTTGCTCTTGTAAGGTCAGTTTTGTCATTTTCGTTTCTAAACTCGTTAAATAATTTCTGCGATTATAGCGGTAATTTTTGAGGCAGTGCTAGGTGGCGGAACTCCTCCGCCATTTTCACCACTCACTTAGCTTAGGAAGCTATTTGAGGTGAGTTAAAATGCGCGTATTGCCTTCCCAATCTGGTCCGGCCTTCAATGGCTCAATTTCTTCGTCGGCTGATGAAACCTCTTTTGGAACCCAGCCGCCTGCCAGCACCTTGAACCGGGCAAGTTCGGGTTCAAATCTGTCAATTCAGTACGGTCAGACCAATAATCAGGCCAACAGCGCGGCGGCCGCCAATGATCCGGGCGATATTATCAATGAGCTGGCGTCGATGATTGCCGGTTTATTGCGAAAAATGAGTGACGTGCAAAACGGCGCGGCTTCAGGCACTCCATCTGCACCGACTGGCACCCCAGCGCCCGCCAGCTCGGGTGTGAATGCGCCGCAGAGCGCAAGCCCGACTTCGGCTACTTCGGCAACTTCAGCCACCTCCGCCAGTTCGGCTAGCGCTGCAGCCAGTTCTACTGCCTCTTCGGCCGACGCTGACTTTATCGATAACTCGAAATACTCTTCTCCCGAGGAGTTAAAAAAGTATGCCCCGCTGGTGGCGAACCTGCCGCCAGACCAGCAGTTGCAAGCTGAAAAAGAGATGAATCGCCCGGCAGCGGCGGCCAAGATGGCGGCGGCCGGTGGCCCTGACGCCGCTCATGCCAAAGCCTTTATAGACGCCAACCCGGCGCTGAAAACCGCCACTGACGTCGGCAAGCACGGCGGCAAGCCTGATGGCAAAACCACCAACGGTGACTATGCCGCCTTCGCCAATAATATGGACAAAGCCCGCGACGCGGCGGTCAAAGACGTCACGGATTACCAGAAGGCTCACCCTAATGCCGATCCGCAGTCCTTGCAGATGGTAACCTCGGCGGCAACGCTGCGCGCCAGCGAACCTCTGGTGAAATGCGCCTCGCTAGACTCCAACGGCAAGGTTGATTCCTACATCACCGCCGACTCGCTGAAGGCCATTCAGCAAAATAATCCGGGCTTGTCCCCTGCTCTGCAGCAAGCGGCCAAAACCTTCTCCCAGCCCGGCTTCTTATACATGCTGGATCAGGGCGGGTTAGAAGGTAAAGATTTGGCGCTGCACAACCCGGATCAGAAAATCAGCGGCAGCAATATCGACAACTGGATCGCCAAGCAGGCGCCGACCAACAGCGGCGAGTTCGCCAGCATGATGAATGACGCGGCGACCCGCAACGCCGTGGCAAACGTGGATATCAGCAATCTCGGGGCCGACGTGTTCCAGAACCCGCAAAACTACAGCGGTGCGCAGAAAGCGGCGGTGTTGGTCAAACTGCAACAAACGCAGGGCCAAGTAGATGGCGGCAGCTCGCTGCGTAAAACCGACAAAACCTCGCAGGCGCTGCAAGATGATATCGCGCAATTGCAGAGCGACCCGGACGTGCAGAAGTTTATGGCGCAGGCCGTGCCTGGGCAGGAAAAGATGATGATTGGCAATGACCCCGGTCTAAGCAAGGCGGTGAATCAAAGCTATCAGGATCTGATTTCAGGCAAAACCATGGACCAAGATATGCAGGCCGCGCGCGACGCCGCCGCCAAGGCCAATGCCGGTAAGAAGCCGGAAGACCAGCAGCCGGTGGATTACAGCGACGCCATTAACAGCCTCAATTCAGAGCTGCAATTGCAGGGCGACCTTCAGGGCAAAGGGGCGAACCTGCCCACCACCGCGCAGGTGATCAACAGCCGCCCTGACCTCAAACAGCAAATTCAGACTTCCTACGAGCAGAACTTTACCCAAGGTCAGGCGGTAGAAAGTGGTCTGAAAAATAACAGCAAGGCCGATGCCAAAGACGTACTGGCGAGTGTCGATCAGAAGAAAGCCGCCTATGAAGATGCTATCCCAGACAGCGTGACGGCGGCCTCGGAAGATGGCTACGCCGAAGCCACCATGAAAGCCCTAAGCACCACCAGCAAAGGCATGAGCTTCCTCAACACGCTGAAGGACGCCGGCACCCTGCCGAAAGATAGCGACTTGACCAAGATGACCGGCAAAGAGATGTACTCGCAGCTGCGCGAAGGGGTGGAGAAGCAAACCAGCGAGATGGGGCTGAGCATGGCGAAAAGAGCCTCACTCAGCGGTAGCGGGATCATGAGCGTCGCGGGTCTGGCGTCGGTGTCTGAGCAGTTGAAATCGGGCGATAAAGCGGGCGCGGCGAAAACCATTTATGACGGCATCAAAGGCAGCTCGGAGCTGGGCAAACTCGGCTTTAACACCGCCGCCGAAGCCTTGGGTAAAGACGCTTCCGTGGGGCTGGGCCGTATCGCAGGCAGCGTGGCCGGTCGCGTGGCTGGCACGGTCGCAGGTGAAGCAGCCGGTGCTGCCGCTGCCGAGGCGCTGGGTGCAGCCGCCGGGCCGGTCGGCTGGATCGTCGACGCGGCGATGGGCTTAGGTTTCGGGATCAAAGCCATTATTGACGCGGTGAAAAAGCACAAAGATCAGAAAACCTTCGACCACAACGTTGACCCCACCCTCAAACAGTTTGGTATTCCAACGCCAAGCTAATGGAGGCAATCAGCACATAAAAAGGGGCCAAATCTGGCCCCTTCGCTTTTGCAAAAACGCGATTTATGGCGTGACCAACGTGGGTTCCGCCAGCGGCACTGCCGTTTTCTTGCAGCACAAATACAGGACATAAATCAGTGGGATCCACGCCAGCGTGCCCAGCGTCAGCTTGGCGTAGACATACACCTGCGGCGAGGCGAAGTGCTGCAAGATAGTATTAATCAGCCGCAGTGCCAGTTGGATCAGATAAAGCATACCGAACCACCAGCCGGAACGGTTGATGTCATGCATGCGACGGATGCCCACGGCCATAATCGGCACAATCACCGCCAGCAAAAATATCCACTGCGCCAGGCTGCCGTAGAAGATGGCGTTCGTCACCCCCACCAGCGTGGTGATGATGGCAACCGAGAAGCCCAACAGCACGGAAATCAGCATGCTGCCGAGCAAGAATACCCAAAACTCTTTTCTGGTTGAGCGACCACTAAAATCAACGTAGCGCTTCCAACCCTGTAAATAACATTGCCAGACCGTCATTCCTGACTCCTCTCCCCATTAATTATTACTATTATTTATTGATATAAGTGTTAACTCTGTTTTCGCTTCATTCTTTACCGCAACTTCCTCTCTGAGGGAAGCATTGCCTGTAATAACCGGCATTTTTGTGCCCATCCTTAGATGTTGGCTGGAATTATTTGGGTGGGGTGTTATATATCCTTTACTCGCTAATGAATCTTTTCCGCTAAGGATCGTCCGATGTCCGCCAAAATTCGCTGTGCCATTCTTGATGATTACCAAAACGTTGCCCTCACCTACGCCGATTGGTCTTCGCTGGACGATAAAGTCGATACCCAAGTGATTAACCAGCACATTGCTGATGAAGAAATGCTGGTGAAAACCCTCGCCGACGCCGAAATTGTGGTTATCATGCGCGAACGCACGCCTTTTACCGCCGCGCTGTTTGCCCGCCTGCCTAAGCTCAAATTGCTGATCACCTCAGGGATGCGTAATGCCTCCGTTGATCTTGAGGCGGCGAAACTGCACGGCGTCACGGTATGCGGCACTGGCAGCGGCGGCAGCGCACCGACGGAGCTGACCTGGGGGCTGATCCTCGGTTTGGCCCGCCATCTGGTCACCGAAAATAACGCCCTGCGCGACAACGGCACGTGGCAGAGCACCGTCGGACTGGGCCTCAGCGGTAAGCGTCTGGGCCTAATTGGACTGGGTAAAATTGGCCAGCAGATGGCCAAGATAGGCCACGCCTTTGGCATGAAAGTGGTGGCCTGGAGCCAAAACCTCACCGCCGAGCACGCGGCTAAACACAGCGTGGAGCTGGCGGCCAGCAAAGAAGCCCTATTGGCCACCAGCGACGTGGTATCGATTCATCTGGTGCTCAGCGATCGCAGCCGGGGACTGGTGGATGCCGCCGATCTGGCGCTGATGAAACCTTCCGCCCTGCTGATCAACACCTCGCGCGCCGCCATTGTTGACCAACCGGCGCTGATTGCCGCACTGCAACAGGGCAAAATCGGCGGCGCGGGACTGGACGTGTTTGACGTCGAGCCGCTCCCCGCCGACCACCCTTTCCGCTCGCTGCCCAACGTGCTGGCGACGCCGCATATTGGCTATGTTTCCACGGAGAATTATCAAATCTATTTCAGTGAAGCGGTCGAAAATATCGAGTCATTCTTAGCGGGAAACCCAGTCAGAGTGCTGTCGATTTAACGATTACTCAGGATGGGTGAGCGAATTCTTAAATCAAATTCCGTTACCCACCCTGCATTTCCACATCTGCCAGTTGCCAGCGGCAAGCATTCATGACCATTATGTAAATTCCATTTACATTCAGTTACTCCAGATGATTAACGTTGCCCTAATTGATGACCACGTGGTAGTCCGCTCCGGCTTTGCTCAGTTGCTGGGGCTGGAATCTGACATCAAAATTGTCGGTCAGTACGCGTCGGCGGCTAACGCCTGGTCGTCGCTGCTGAAGATGAACATTGACGTGGCGGTGATGGATATCGCAATGCCAGATGAAAGTGGGCTAAGCCTGCTGAGCCGCCTGCGCCAGCAGCGGCCCAATTTCCGCGCCATTATTTTGAGCATTTACGACACCACCGCCTTCGTGCAAAGCGCGCTGGACGCCGGGGCCAGTGGCTATCTGACCAAGCGCTGCGGGCCAGAGGAGCTGGTGCAAGCGGTGCGCACCGTCCACGCCGGTGGCCGCTATCTCTGCTCCGACGCCCTGCTGGCGCTGCGCCAAAGTCAGCAAACGCCCAAGGCGCTGCAATCCCTCACGCCCCGCGAGCGCGAGATTTTCGACCTGCTGGTTAACGGGCTGAGCGTCAAGGCGATAGCCGAACAGCTGGAGCTAAGCCACAAAACCGTGCACGTTCACCGCGCCAACATCCTCGGCAAACTCCAGTGCGACACCACCATCGAACTGGTGCATTTCGCCATTCAGCACAGCCTGCTTGCCTAATGAGAAAGCTCGGTCTCACCCTTTTTCTGGCGATTTTCTACAGCCTCTGCTGGCTGGCGCTCTGGTCGATCAGCTTCTATCTGACCCAAAACGGCCAGCAGGCGATGTTGTTGCTGCCGCAGGGCTTGCGACTGGCGCTGATGACGCTACTGTCGCGGCGCTACTGGCCCGCCATGCTGCTCTCAGAGGCGGCAATTGGCGTCTGGCTGCACAGCGAACAGCTGCAAACCCACTGGATCATGCTGCTGTCGCCCCTGCTCAGCTTAATCCCCGCCGCGCTGGTGCAGCATCTGTGGCGGCGCTTTACCCTCTATTGGCAGCGGCTGTTGCTGCTACTCGGGGCAGTGGCGGGCAATAGCCTGTTGCAGATGGCGGTGCCGGGTTTATGGCTGAGCGCGACGCTGAGCCAAACCCTGCTGGCCTCCTTCACCGGCGGGATTTTGCTGACGCCTTTTATCTATCTGATTTACGAATATCTTAAACAGCAGCATCTGCAAAACCTGCTGGCGCAGGAGATCCCCGACCCGCCGCTGCGCACCTCGCTGCTGATTTGGTGCTCGTTGTTCTTCGCCCTCGCCGTTTGCCTGCAAATGAGTCTGGCCCCGGAGGTCGAGCGGCTGCTGATCATTTTGGTGTTTCTGCCCAACGTGGTGATGGCCTACGCCTTCGGCTGGCAGGGGGGCGTGCTGGCGGCGGTGCTTGGCAGCCTGATGATCACCGTCACCCGGCAGATGAGCGGCGCGTTTCACGATTTGCTCGAGCTGGAGCTGTTCCTCTCCACCCAGGCGCTGCTCGGCATTGGCTTGGGAATAGCCATCAGCCGCCAGCAGCAGCTGGCGTCGCATCTTAATCGCTACCGTTTGCAGCTAGAACAGGAGCTGGACACCCGCCGCCAGCTCACCGAGCGGCTGGTGCATACCGAAGAGGCGGTGCGCAAAGAGATTGCCCGCGAACTGCATGATGAGATCGGCCAGAACATCACTGCCATTCAGATTCAGGCCATGCTGGTGGACAGGAGCCCGCACGGCCCGGCCACCCACAGCGCGGCGAAGCAGATTGGCGAGTTGTCGCAGCGCATTCACCACACCACCCGCCAGCTGCTGCGCCAGCTGCGCCCGCCGGTGCTGGACGAGATGTCGCTGGATAAAGCCCTGCATCATCTGGCCAACGAGTTCGCCTTCTCCGAACAGGGTATCGACTTTCACCTCGACTATCGGCTGCCGGAGCTGCCTCGCGACGAAACCCTAACCTTCACGCTCTATCGGCTGGTGCAGGAGCTGCTCAACAACATCAGCAAACACGCCGAGGCCACGCAGGTGCGCATCTGCCTGACCGAGCAGCACCCAATGCTGGTGCTGGAAGTCAGCGACAACGGCAAGGGCTTTGCTCATCCCGTCAAAGAAGGGTTTGGCCTGCGCGGTATTGAGGAGCGAGTGCGCGCCTTGGGCGGCGAATGGCTGCTCGAACAGCGCAACGGCACCCACATAATTGTTAAGTTGCCCACAGATTTGCAAAGAACTCCCCCCTGACTAGGAATAATTCCTAGTCATCTAAAACCTTGTCTCATCCGCTGCAAAAATCACCTGCCTACACTCGGCTCATAAGGTTGGAGTTAAACGATGTCCCAGATGTCAGCCTCACTTGTCGACAAAAATTATCGCTACTGGCGAGTTCACCTGCTGCTGTCGATGGTGATTGGCTACGCCGCGTTCTACCTGACGCGCAAAAGCGTCAATTTCGCGATGCCGGTGATGCAACTGGAACTTGGCCTGACCAAAGGCGACATCGGCCTGCTCGGCACGCTGTTTTATCTGGCTTATGGCAGCTCGAAATTTGTTTCGGGGATTTATAGCGATAAGACCGGCGCGCGCTGGTTTATGGGTGTCGGCCTGCTGATGACCGGGGTGCTGAATATCCTGTTCGCCTTCTGCCATTCGCTGACCGCGCTGCTGGTGGTCTGGACGCTAAACGGGTTCTTTCAAGGCTGGGGCTGGCCACCGTGCGCCCGATTGCTGACCCACTGGTATTCGCGCAATGAGCGCGGTTTCTGGTGGGGATGCTGGAACACCTCGATCAATATCGGCGGCGCGGCGGTGCCCCTGCTGTCCGGGCTTTTGGCCTCGATGTGGGGCTGGCAGGCGGCGCTGCTAGTGCCTGGCGTGGTGGCAATAGTGATTGGATTATGGCTGTGCCGCCAGCTGTGCGGCACGCCGCAACAGCAAGGTTTGCCGACGGTGGGCGCGTGGCGACGCGACCCGCTGGAGCTGCGGCAGGAGCAGCAAAGTCCGCCGATGAGCATGACGCAAATTCTGCGCCAGACCATTTTGCAGAACCGCACCATCTGGCTGCTCGGCGTCTCTTACGTGCTGGTCTACCTGATCCGCATCGCGCTAAATGACTGGGGCAATATCTGGCTGGCGGAGAATCACGGCGTCAATCTGCTGAGCGCCAACGCCACGCTGTCGCTGTTCGAGCTGGGCGGACTGCTCGGCGCGTTGTTCGCCGGATGGGGTTCCGACCTGCTGTTTCGCGGCCAGCGCGCCCCAATGATTTTGCTGTTTTCGCTCGGGCTGTTCGTCACGGTCACCGCCCTGTGGCTGGCGCCGGTCCACCACTTCGGCCTGTTGGCCCTGAGCTTTTTCAGTATCGGATTTTTTGTTTTCGGCCCGCAGATGCTGATCGGGCTGGCAGCAACGGAGTATTCACACAAAGACGCTGCGGGCACGGTGACCGGCTTTCTCGGGCTGTTTGCCTACCTCGGTGCCGCACTGGCGGGTTGGCCGCTGGCGGTGGTGATGCAGCATTACGGTTGGTCCGGCTTCTTCGCCGTGCTGACGCTGGCTTCGGCCTGCGTTGGGTTACTGCTGATGCCGATGATGATGGCGGGTATCAGTAAGCGCGAACTGAGCGCCGCGCCGCCGGACATATAACAAGGTTCTGTCCCACAACATAAGAAGAAAAGGTAAAACACCATGAAAAAACATCTCTCTCCTACCCTCTACAAATACTCGCTTTTGGCCGCCGCCGTGGCCCTCACCGCCTTCACCGGCGCGGCTCAAGCCAAGGGCCGCCTGGTGGTGTATTGCAGCGCCACCAACGCCATGTGTGAAGAAGAAACCAAAGCCTTCGGCGAGAAGTACGACGTGAAGACCTCGTTTATCCGCAACGGCTCCGGCAGCACGCTGGCAAAAGTCGAAGCGGAGAAAAAGAACCCGCAGGCTGACGTCTGGTACGGCGGCACGCTGGATCCGCAATCTCAGGCCGGTGAAATGGACCTGCTGCAAGCCTACAAGTCGCCGAACCTCGAGCAGATCATGCCGAACTTCCGCGACCCGGCGAAGCGCAAAGGCAACTACTCTTCTGCGGTGTACATCGGCATTCTGGGCATAGGGGTGAACACCAATCGCCTGAAAGAGAAAAACCTGCCAGAGCCAAAGTGCTGGAAGGACCTGACCAACCCGATTTATAAAAACGAAATCCAAATCGCCGACCCACAAAGCTCCGGCACGGCCTACACCGCGCTGGCGACCTTCTCCCAGCTGTGGGGCGAGGATCAGGCTTTCGACTACCTGAAACAGCTCAACGGCAACATCTCCCAATACACCAAGTCGGGCATCGCCCCGGCCCGCAATGCCGCCCGTGGTGAAACCGCGATTGGTATCGGCTTCTTGCACGACTACGCGCAGGAGAAAGAGAGCGGCGCGCCGCTGAAGCTGATCTCCCCGTGTGAAGGTTCCGGCTATGAGATTGGCGGTGTCAGCATCCTGAAAGGCGCGCGCAACCTGGACAACGCCAAGCTGTTCGTCGACTGGGCGCTGTCCAAAGACGCGCAGGAGCTGGCGTGGAAGAAAGGTCAGTCCTACCAAATTCTCACCAACACCACGGCTGAAACCTCGCCAAACTCGCTGAAAATGAGTGACCTTAAATTGATCAACTACGACATGGACAAGTACGGCGCGTCCGATATGCGTAAGGCGTTGATCACTAAATGGGTTAACGAAGTGAAGATGGGCAAAGCGACACAATAAGGCCCACGCGATTTATTGAGTGCCTAAAGCGCCTTCTCTTCAGGGGGAAGGCTGGGATGAGGCAGGCAACGCCAGAGATGCCATTTATACCCCAACCCAGCCCTTCCCTTACCAGGGGAGGGAGCAAAACTGCTCTTCTTTTAGAACGAGCAGAGTGGTTCTAACTCAGTTTTTTCTTTCAACACCTAAAATGTGAGGGGACAACATGTCTCATACACTCAGCCTGCCTGATATCCAGCGCCGCGACCCGATTTTCGCGTGGCTGGGGCTTATCCTGCTGGCCTTTGCACTGCTGCCAGCCTGGAGCCTCGACTATGGCTTGCTGGAATCCACCGCGGACGAAATTCTGGCGGCTTACGGCTGGTCGGGGCTGAACGTCAGCCTGCTGTGGCTGCTGTTGCCGATGGTTCTGCTGTTCCGCCCGCGCCACGCGCAGCGGCTGGAAGCTCGCCGTCGCCACCAGTTCGACGCCGCATGGTCAGTGTTCTGCGCGCTGTTTATGTTTGTCAGCGCCACCTTAGTCGGGCGCGGCCTTGGCTACGGCAGCATCGGGATTTTCATCGCCCTCGGCGCGGTCTGCACGCTGGCCCTGTCACGCCTTGAGTGGCTGGGCGGCGACCGTTTTGTGCTCGGCTCGCTGATTTGCATCATCGCCATGATTGGCGTGTTTATCATCTTCCCAAGCATTGCGATTTTCATCCCAATGTTCACCAACGACGCCGGAGAATTTGCGCCGCTGGCCTTTATGGCCGTGCTCGGCCAGTCGCACATCTTGCAGGTGATTTGGAACTCCTTCCTGCTTTCCGTGGCGGTAGGGATTGGCTGTACCTTCTTCGGCTTAGTGCTGGCGATTTACACCACGCGCATTGCCAAGCGTTCGGCGATCATTGGCCGAGTGTTCTCGATTCTGCCGATTGTCACCCCGCCGTTTATCGTCGGACTGGGCGTCACGCTGATGATGGGCCGCTCGGGCTATGTCACTGAATTTATGGCTAACTGGTTTGGGCTGACCAACACTAACTGGCTGTACGGCTTTACCGGGATTTGGCTGGCGCAGGTGTTAGCATTTACGCCGATGGCCTTTATGATCCTCGACGGCGCGATTAAAACCATTCACCCCTCGCTGGAAGAAGCCTCATACACCCTGCGCGCCAGCCGCTGGCAGACCTTCCACCGCGTCTTCCTGCCGCTGCTGAAACCGGCGCTGGCTAACGCCTTCCTGATTGTTATCGTGCAGTCGCTGGCGGACTTCAGTAACCCACTGGTGCTGGGCGGCAACTTCGACGTGCTGGCCACGCAAATCTACTTCTACATTACCGGCGCGCAGCTCGACTATCAGGCCGCCAGCACCCTCGGGGTGATTCTGCTGGTGTTCTCGCTGCTGGTGTTCTGCGTGCAGTACATGTGGATTGGCAAACGCTCCTACGTCACCATTTCTGGCAAAACCTCCCGTGGCGACGTGCAGCCGCTGCCGGTGACGCTGGTGTGGGGCGTGACGCTGCTCCTGGCCATCTGGGTCGCCTTCAATGCCCTACTCTACGGCAGCATTTTCTACGGCAGCTTCACCGTCAACTGGGGCGTGGATTACACCCTGACCTTCGCTAACTTCACCAAGCTGTTTGGTCAAGGCTTTAGCGACGGGGCCTGGCCTTCGCTGCTCGACACCCTTTTCTACGCCGGTATCGCCGCGCCCATCACCGCGCTGTTCGGCCTGCTCATCGCCTACATCGTGGTGCGCCAGCAGTTCCGCGGCAAAAAGACCATCGAGTTCAGCACCATGCTGTGCTTCGCGGTGCCGGGCACCGTGGCGGGTATCTCCTACATTCTGGCCTTTAACAGCGCGCCGGTTTACCTCACCGGAACCGCCGCCATCGTGATCATTTCGATGGTGATGCGTAACGTGCCGGTGGGTATCCGCGCCGGTATCGCCGGGCTGGGTCAGTTGGACAAATCCCTCGACGAAGCCTCACTCAGCCTGCGCGCTGGCTCGATGCGCACCGTGATGTACATCCTGCTGCCGCTGCTGCGCCCGGCGATTCTGTCGGCGCTGATTTACAGCTTCGTGCGCGCCATTACTACCGTCAGCGCCATTGTTTTCCTCGTGACGCCGGACACCCGCGTCGCCACGGCCTACATCCTTAACCGCGTGGAAGACGGCGAGTACGGCGTGGCTATCGCCTACGGCTCGATTCTTATCGTGGTGATGCTGGCGATCATTTTCATCTTTGACTATCTGGTTGGCGAAGCGCGCATTTCCCGCTCCAAAGCCAAAACCGGCCAATAATTCTGGAGTGAGCTGTTATGACAACGATTCTACAAGCCGAGCGCCGCGCGCCGGTTGAAACCACCAAAAGCTTTGTTGAACTGAAGGGCGTCGCCAAGCGTTTTGGAAATAATACCGTGCTGGAAGGCCTGGATCTGGCGATCCCCAAAGGCAAAATGGTTACCCTGCTCGGCCCGTCCGGCTGCGGCAAGACCACCGTGCTGCGCATGGTCGCCGGGCTGGAGAAGCCAACCGAGGGCCGGATTTTCATTGATGGCGAAGACGTGACCGACCGATCCATCCAGCAGCGTGATATCTGCATGGTGTTCCAGTCTTATGCCCTGTTCCCGCACATGTCGCTGGGCGAGAACATTGGCTATGGCCTGAAAATGCTGGGAAGACCTAAGGCGGAAATTCGCGAGCGAGTGCGTGAGGCGCTCTCTCTGGTGGATTTAGAAGGTTTCGAAGATCGCTACGTGGACCAGATTTCCGGCGGCCAGCAGCAGCGCGTGGCGCTGGCCCGCGCGCTGATCCTCAAACCGAAAGTGCTGCTGTTCGATGAGCCGCTGAGTAACCTCGACGCCAACCTGCGTCGCAGCATGCGCGAGAAAATCCGCGAGTTACAGCAGCAGTTCAACATCACCTCGCTGTACGTCACCCACGACCAGAGCGAGGCGTTTGCGGTATCCGATACCGTGCTGGTGATGAATAAAGGCAAAATTATGCAGATTGGCGCGCCGCAGGAGCTGTATCGCCAGCCCGCGTCGCGCTTTATGGCCAGTTTTATGGGCGACGCCAACGTCTTCCCGGCTGACCTGCACCGCGAAACGGTGGAGATCTTCGGCTACCACATCCCGAAACCGGCAGGCTTTGCCGACGGGCTGCAACAGTGCACGGTGGGAGTTCGCCCGGAGGCCATCACGCTGGGTTTGCAGGGCGACGACAGCCAGCGCTGCTTCATCACGCACGTCGCCTACATGGGGCCGCAGTATGAAGTGACGGTGGAGTGGAACGGCCAATCGCTGCTGTTGCAGGTCAACGCCACCCAGCTCCAGCCGAGCGCCGGGGACCAGTTCTACCTGCAAATCCACCCTTACGGCATGTTCGTTTTAGTCTAAGAAAGCCGCCGTTAGCCCTCCAGCGCGAAAACTAACGGTACAATCACTTGGGCGGCCACCGGCTGGTCGCCCTGCTTCGCCGCAATAAACTTCCAACGCTTCACTGCCGCCACGGCAGCCTCGTCGAGGCGCGGATAGCCACTCGACTGGCTGACCGCCACCGACGCCGCCAGCCCGTTGGCGCTGACTTCCACCCGTAATCTCACCGTACCCTGCTCGTGCAGCTTTTTCGACAAACGGGGGTAGTCCGGCGCGGGGTTATTTAAGTAAGCCGCACTGAACTGCGGCGGCGTCACTACTTTGCTGGCCGCCGGGGCTTTGCTGAGGGCCGGAGCCTTGGGCGCAGTGGCGGGTTGCGCCTCGTGCTGCGGTTGGGGTTTTGGCGGGTGTTTCGGCTTCTCGTCATGCACCGGGCGCGGCTTGGGCTTTTCCGCCTTCGGCAGGCTTATGGCCGCCTTCTCCACCACCGGCGGCGGCGTTTTTTCTACCGGTTTAACCGGCTCTGGCGGCGTGGGGATAGGCTCTGGCTCATGCTGAGGCTCTGGGGCCAGTTGCACCATTTCGACCGCCATCAGCGGCGCGTTAATCTCAGCAACTTGCGGCGGGTTCATACGCAGAAACAGCAGCAGCCCGAGATGCAACAGCAGGACCACCGCTGCAATAATCAGCATTTTCAGGCCGCGTTTCGGCATGGGAGAATCTCCGGAAAAGGCGGATTCAGCTAACATGCTGCCGCCGATAAAGCAGGACGGCCAGCCACGGGCCGCCGAGTAGCGTTGCCATTAACCCGGCGGGTAACTGGCGTGGATAGAGGAGATTGCGGCTCAGCCAGTCAGCAAAAATCATCAACAGCGCCGCAATCATCACCGCTAGCAGCAGCTGGGCCAGCGGGCGTCGCGCCCCAAGCTGACGGGCGATGTGCGGGCCGAGCAGGCCAATAAACGACAGCGGCCCGACAATCAGCGTCGCAACGCCGGTCATCAGCGCCGCCAGCGCCATGACCGTCAGGCGGGCGCGCTGGGTGCGTAAACCCAGCGAGTGCGGCACCGACTCCAGCGGCAACAGCAGCAGGTAGCGCCGCACCAGCGGTGTAAACAGCAATAGAAGCAGCGCCAGAGCCAGCGCGGCGACGGCCATCGGCGTGGTGACGTAGTAGGTCGAGCCGGTCATCAGTTGGCGCAGCATGTTGGCCGCCATGCCGTTGTTGGTCATCACCACTCCCGCTACTGACTGGAAAATCGCGGTGATCGCCAAACCACTGAGCAGCACGCGCTGTGGGGTAAATCGCCCCTGTCGCGCCGTCCACAGAGTCAGTAAAAGTGTGATAAACGCGCCGACCGCGCTGCTCAGCATCATGCCCGCAATCCCGGCTGTTGGGATAATCAGCAGCATCAGCGTAATACCCAGCGACGCCCCCGCGCCAATCCCCAGCAGCTCAGGGCTAGCCATCGGGTTGGCGGTCACTCGCTGAATAATCACCCCGGCCGCCGCCAGCAGCACCCCGGCTGACATCGCGGCAATCATCCGTGGCAGACGGAATGGCAGCAGCGCCAGCACGTCGTGCCACGCGTCCCAGTGCCAGCCGTGCAGCGTGCGCCCCACCGCCAGCGACAGCACAATGCTCGCCACCAGCAGCAACAGCACCAGACCAAAGCGCGGCTTGAGAATACGTGCCTGACTTTGCGCCACCGTCTCCTTAATAGCTTGCAGCGAAATACTGCGGATGCGCGGCAGATACCACAGCAGTAGCGGGCCTCCGGCCAGCGCGGTCATCATGCCGGTCGGCAGCAGCATGCCGTTAATCCCCGTCAGTCGACTGACGCCCTGATCGGTCAGCCACAGCAAGCCTCCGCCAATCAGCGGCGACCAAAGCAGCCGTTGGCGCAGCTTGTGCGCTCCTGCCAGCGCCGCCAGATGCGGAGCCGCCAGCCCGATAAAGCCAATCACCCCGACGGCGCTGATAACCAAGCTGCTGATCGCCAGTGCGCAGAGGATAACCACGCTGCGCACCGCCACCGGCGACATGCCGAGGGAGCGCGTGACCTGCTCATTCAGCGCCATCAGGCCGAGCGGCCGCAACATCAGTAGCACCGGCACCACGCAAATCGCCAGACGCGGCAGCAGCCAGAACAGCGTCTGGCTGTTCTCCTGCACCAGCGAACCGCCGCCCCAGATGAAAATCGCCGCCAGCGACTGGTCGTAAATAATCGATAAAAGCAGAGAAACTGAGCCGCAATAGAGATTCACCAGCATCCCGGCGAGGATCAGCGCCAGTGGCGAAAACGCCTGCCGCGACGCCAGTACAAACACCAGTAGCATGGCTACCAGCGAGCCGCCCATGGCGAACCATTCGCGGCCCCACGCCAGCCACGCCGGAGCCGCCAGACTGACCATGGTCAGGGCCAGCGTGGCGCCGGATGCCACGCCGAGGGTCATGGGTTCTGCCAGCGGGTTGCGCAGCGCCTGCTGCATCACCACGCCGGTAAAGGCCAAGGCCATGCCGCAAAGAACCGCCATCCACTGGCGCGGCAGCCACATCTCATGGGCAATAATTGGCTTGGCCCCCGCCAGCAGGCTATCCGCGTGCCAAAGCTGGCTCCACTGGGCCACCGGCAGTAGCTGTGAAAGCTGCTGCACGCTGAGCAGCAATGCAGCGAGATAGAGCAAAATGCACAGCCACAGCGGCGAATTTTTTAGTAAAGAGGTGGCGGGATGCGCCGGGCTTGTCAGCGGGATTTGGCTCATGCGCGACCTCGCTGTTGCAGGCCTAGCGCCAGAGATTCAGCAAAGCGCACGGCGGTGATCAGTGCGCCATTTTGCGGCAAGCCGTCAGGCAAGGTGATGCAGTTTTCCGGCTGCAAAAGCGGCAGGCTGCGCCACAGCGCCGAGCCGGTAATGTCGCTGATATCAGGCTGCGGATAGGAAGGCAGCAGCACCACGCGGCCACGGCCTCCGGCGGCGAGCAGGTCCACCGAGGTCATGGCGAGACCCTGCGCGCTGGTCGCCAACTGGCTGGCATTTTTCAGGCCGAGGCGCGTCAGCACGTCATCAAACAGGCTGCCTTTGCCAAACAGGTACAGATGCAAAATCTCCAGCGGATGGGCCAGATAGAGCGGCGTGTCGGCGAAAGGCTGAACCGCCAGCCGCGCTTTGTCCATCCGCGCATTCACGGCGGCGATGATCTGCTCGGCTCGCTCAGGTTGCCCCAGCGCGCCCGCCATTTGGCGCAAATTAGCCTGCGCCTGCTCGAGCGGAGAACTGCTGTAAGTGTTGAGCACCAACAGCGGCGCAATCTGCTCCAGTTGGGCTTTCGCCATCAGATGGCCGGGCGTCACCAGCAGCAGCGTCGGACGCAGTTCGCGCAGGGTTTCAAAATTGGGTTGGAATAGCAGGCCCACGTCAGCGACGTCGGCAGGCAGCGCGGGTTCGCCATACAGGCGGCGATACCACTGTGGCGCGGCCACGCCGACCGGCACCACGCCGAGCGCCAGCGCCATTTCGGTCAGGCCCCAGTCGAGGATCACCCAGCGCGGCGCGGGTCCTCCGGCGGCCAAGCTACAGAGAGGGGAAAGCCCCGAGCTTGCGCTCAGGGCCAGTGCGAGTTGCAGAAACTGACGACGATTCATGCTTACCACTGATAGCTCAGGGTCGCCAGATATTGGCGGCGCAGGCCGAAGTGACAGCCATTGTCCTGACAGTAGTTCAGGTACTGCTTGTCGGTCAGGTTTTGCACATTAAGCGCCAGTTGCCACGACTGCCAGCGGTAGCGCGCAACGGCGTCGAACACAGTGACCGCCGGGACTTTCAGGCTGTTTTGGCTGGTGGCATAACTGGTGCCGACATAGCGCGCGCCGCCGCCAAGGGTGACACCATCAAGCATGCCCGGCAGCGCGTATTCGGTCCATACCGCCGCCGTCTGGCGCGGAATGCCCACCGGATCCTTGCCCTGATTGCCAGTATTCGACGCCGTGACTTCCGGGTCGGTATAGGCATAGGAGCTGCTCACCAGCCATCGCGAGGTGATATTGGCTTTGGCTTCCAGCTCAAGGCCGCGCGAACGAATTTCGCCAGTCTGCACCGAGAAGTTCGGGTGATCCAAGTCCGCCGTCAGTACGTTTTGCTGGGTCAGGTCATACAGCGCCGCGGTGAATAAGGCGTCGAAGCTTTTCGGCTGATATTTGATCCCTATTTCCGACTGTTTGCCCTTAGTTGGGCGGAAAACATCGCCGCTGAAGGTGGTTCCGGCCTGCGGCTGGAATGAGGTGGCGTAGCTGACATAAGGCGCGATGCCGCTGTCGAACAGATACATCAGCCCGGCGCGGCCGGTGGTGGCGTAGTCGGTTTGCTCTTTACGCGTGTCGTTATCCAGATCGTTGCTGTGGCTTTCAGCCTTGTCATAACGCCCGCCGAGGTTCAGCAGCCACTGATTCCACTTCATCTGGTCTTGGGTATAGAAGCCGGTTTGCGACATATACAGCCGCGAATGGTCGGTCAGTGCCGGAGTCTGCACCGGCGTGCTGTAATCCGGGTTGAGGTAGTTAAGGTCAGAGGCATCGCCGTAGCCGCTGTTTTGCGTCAAGTCGTCATGCACGTAATCCACGCCGAACAGCATGTCGTGATCCACCGGGCCGGTGTCGAACTTGGCCTGCAAATGGGTATCGACGTCGAAGTCTTTTAACTTCTCATTAATGTGCATGCTGTAGCGATGCACCTCCGGCGCGTTGGCAACCACGCCAAACGGATAAACCATGGTGTAGTCGCTGCGAGTCTGCATGTAGCGCAGGTTCTGGTGCAGGGTCCAGACATCATCGAAATGGTGCATGAACTCATAACCCACGCTCTCCTGCGAACGGCTGTAGCTGTCAAAGCCCGGCTGGCCGCCGTAGAAGTTGTCGGAGATTTTGCCATTCGGGTTATTCACCAGCGTGCCTTCGACCGGCAATTGGTTGAAGAAACCGGCGTCCGGGTCTTTGCGGAACTGGCTGAGGAAGGTTAGGCTGGTGTTGTCATCGGGCTGCCACGTCAGGGCCGGAGCGATGTCGTAATGTTTATACTTGGTGTGCTCCACCTGCGTGTCGGTCTTCGACGCGGTGCCGGTCAAACGCCCGAGCCAGTGCTGATCGTTGTCCAGCGCGCCGGACAGGTCCAGCCCCCCTTCGGTCAGATTGTTGTTGCCGGTGGTGACATAGATTTCATGCAGCGGGTCCGCCGTCGGCCTTTTGCTGACCAGATTCACCACCCCGCCTGGACTGGCTTGACCATAAAGCACCGAGTTCGGCCCTTTGATCACTTCAATCTTATCCAGCAGATAGGCGTCGTAGTTCGGACGCGACCAGTAAGTCACGGTCGGCAAACGCAGCCCGTCGAGGTATTCATCGGCGTTGAAACCGCGAATGATTATGGTGTCGAAGCGGGTATCCGCCCCGCCCGCTTCCGACTGCACGCCACCCAGATAGCGCAACGCCTGCGACACGTTCTGCGCACCCTGCGCGGCGATCTGCGCCTGCGTCACCACTGACACGCTCTGCGACGTTTCAATCAGTGGCCGGTCGCTTTTGGTCGCGCCGCTGGCTTTCTTAGCGACAAAATTGGTGCTGTCGTCACTGTCCGCCGTCGAGGAAACCGTCACTGAAGGCAGCACCGTGGTCGCGGCAGCGCTGGTCTGATTTTGTTCTGCGGCCTGCGCTTGTCCTGCAATCAATGTCATCAACAGCGCCGCGCTGAGCGGTTTAAGTCTAAACCCGAATTTACCCTGCATGTGTGTCCCCGAAAATAAAACAATGACTCAATAATGAGGATACAAATGATAATCATTAAGTTTTAATTGAACAGAGGACGGGATAGAATGCTTGCGATGTTTGTTCGGGAAATAGCGCGAAACAGACAGAATTCGGCGAATTTGACGCAATTGATGAGCGATTGTTGGAAATGGACAAAATCTGGCGCAAAGGTTACGGGGTGGAGATACCACCGGCGGCCCCGCAGTTAGTGGCCCGTAGTCATTTTTACAGCAATCAGTCTCGCGAGAACTGGCATTCTCACTCCGCCGCGCAGCTGCTGTTTTGCACCCAAGGCGTGATACGCGTCCTTACCCCGCAAGCCTCGTGGACCCTCGGCCCAATGCGCGCTATCTGGCTGCCGTCGGACTGCCAGCACGAGCTGCACGCCCTTGGCGACATCACCACTTTCAGCCTGTATCTCGACCCGCATACCGCAAGCTCATTGTGGTTAAAATGCCGCACTTTGCAAGTTAGCCCTCTGCTCAATGAACTGGTGCAGGCGCTGCTGGTCGGGCAGTCCGCCACGCCGCCGAACGCCGCCCGCACTGCTCTTATCACCCCGTTATTGCTCGACGAGTTGCGTCAGGCACAGAACAGCACGGTGTGTAATTTGCCGCTGCCGACCGACCGCCGCCTGCGCAATATCTGCGAGCTGATGCTGGCGACGCCGGAAAATAATGACACGCTGGAGCTGTGGGGTAACAAGGTGGGAGCCAGTTCGCGCACCCTCGCCCGGCTGTTCCGCGAGCAGACCGGGCTGACTTTCGCCCAGTGGCGCCAGCAGCTAAGACTGGCGGAAGCCGTAGGCCAGCTGGCTCAGGGCCAGACGGTGATGGCTATCGCCAATCAGCTGGGTTATCACAGTCCCAGCGCCTTTATCTCGATGTTCAAGAAGTCGCTGGGAGACACGCCGCAGCGCTACCTGCGCGCGTGAGCCTTCAGAACCTTTTATCCGTCACTCAGTAAAAATGAGTATTAAGCGTTTTTAACCGTTCGTGATATTTAACTATTCGTGATAAAAATATTCATTCGAATAGTTACCCCGCTATTAATACCAATAATTATTGTCTGGTCATCGGCAGGATTTTCCCTTTGCCGCTGTCAGCAACATAGTGGCTTTTTAGGAACTGACTATGCCCCCACACCCCGTTAACTCGGCGTCATTACTGCAACACCGCTCATTTGTTGCCTTCTGGATAGCCCGTGCGGGCTCCAGCTTTGGGTTCCAAATCTTATCAATCGTGGTCAGTTGGCAGATCTATTCGATCACCGGCCGCGCCTTGGATCTCGGCCTCATAGGCCTCGCGCAGTTCTTGCCGTCGGTGACGCTGGCACTGGTGGCGGGCCACGTCGCGGATCAGTTTGACCGTCGGCGCATTGTGCTGCTGGGACAGATTGTCGAATGGCTGGCGATAGCCACGCTGACCGGGCTGGCTTTTACCCAGAACATCAATGAAATCAGTATCCTTGCGCTGATTTTTATCATTTCTACCGCGCGAGCCATGGAAGCGCCTTCAATGCAGTCCATGCTGCCCGCGCTGGTGCCGCCATCCATGCTGGCACGCGCCATGGCCGCGAATGCGGTGGCTGGGCAAGCGGCGGCCATGGTTGGCCCGGCGATTGGCGGTTTTTTGTATATTGCCGGTTCGGGTGCCGCCTACGCGGTATGCGCCGCGCTGTATCTGCTGTCGATTGTGATGGTCAGCCGCTTACAGTATGAGCAGGCACAGCCGAAGCGCGTTCCAGCCACCTTCGCCACGCTGTTTGCCGGTATTCGCTTTATTCGCAATCGCAAAGACGTGCTGGGCGTGATTTCCCTCGACCTGTTCGCCGTACTGCTCGGCGGCGCCACCGCGCTGTTGCCAATCTTCGCCAAAGATATTCTGCACACCGGCCCTTGGGGGCTTGGCCTGCTGCGCGGCGCTCCGGCGGTGGGTGGGCTGCTGGTCGGCTTCTGGCTTAGCCGCCGGGCGATGACCCGCAACGTCGGCATGATTATGTTTATGTCAGTGGCCGGTTTTGGTGTAGCAACCCTGATATTTGCCCTGTCGAGCACCCTGTGGCTGTCAATTATTGCCCTGTTCTTCCTCGGCGGATTTGACATGGTGAGTATGGTGATCCGCGGCGCGCTGGTGCAGCTCGACACGCCGGACGACATGCGCGGGCGCGTCAGCGCGGTAAACTCGATATTTATCAACACCTCAAATCAGCTGGGCGAATTTGAATCCGGGCTGTTGGCCGCCTGGCTGGGGGCCGTTCCGGCCGCCGCGCTCGGCGGCGTGGGCACTATTATCGTGGTCGGCCTGTGGATGGCATGGTTCCCAAGCCTGCGTAAAAGGCAAAAGCTGGAGAATGAGAAGCCAGAAGAAAGCTCGGTAGCCCAGCCTGCCTCGGTCTGACTGAGCGCTATATAAAGTAAAAGGCCCTGTCGTTGCTGACAGGGCCTTATTTATTTGGTGCTTTTACAGCGGCTTATTTGCTTTCGTTGGCTTTGATTTCGCCCATCGCTTTCAGCTTTTTAGACATCTCGCGGCGTTCTTTTGACAGGTCAGCATTACGGATGATGTAGTCATCAACGCGATCTTCATAGTCGCCGCGCATGCTGGCAATAATCGCCTGAATTTCGTCGATGCTCATACCCTGTTTGATGTAATCGCTCAGGTTGTCGAGCAGCAACACACGTTTCTGGTTATCACGGATTTTCTTTTCGTTATCAGCAATTTCGCGTTGCAGTTTGTTCTTGCGGCGGAAAATTCGTACGAACTCCAGTACGTCATGGAAACTCGGCTTGTTGATATTGTCCATTTTAACACCTTCGATTAAGTTACACAGATTCAGTGACTGACTGCCCGGAACGTAGGTTACAGCGTAGCAGGAAAAGCCTGCGCGTTCAGAACGAAAGTCCAATAGGTTTATCTTACCCGTTTTCATGGGCAGACAAAAATGCCATCACGCTTTCTCCAGCGGATTGGCGGGAATTTGCACCTCTTCCTTGCGCATGGTCATGGTTATCAGATCCCCCAAGGCCTGCAATTGCTCGGCAACTTGCATGCTCAGCCACACATAGCCGTAGATTGGCGCTTCCAAGTGCTGGCTGGCGTTCATCTCTTGCATCAGCTGTTTCAGCTCTTCCACTGACTCATTCAACTGATGATTAAGCGCGCCTTCATCACCTTTCGTGCCATTGAGCAGCATATCACTGAGCTTTTCCAGCGAGTCGAGCATCAGCAACTGCGCGCTGCGCAGGCTGCGGGCATTGAGCATCAGATAGTGGCTTTCGCGGGAACTCCAGTAGGCATCTGCCAGTAATTCTAGCGTACACAACAGGTTACGGCTTAAGGTCTGGATGGCGTCAAAGACTTCGCGCGGGATATGCGACTCTTTGCTGGCTGGCGCAAACAGCGCGCGCATCTTCACCATCTGGTTCATGGATTTTTTCAGCTTGCCTTCCAGATGCGGCCTTTCCAGCATGTTCGGCGACAGCCAGGCGCTATAAAGCTTATTCAGCGAGGTCAGGTAATCCGCCATCTGCATGCGCCAGTGAATAAAGGCGCGCTGCGGGTAGATACTGGCGAAGAACAGCGCCAACAAGGAGCCGAACACCACGTCCCCCGAACGCCACAGCGCGGTGTGCATGTCCCCCGGCCCCGCGCCGCAGACCACCGCCAGCGTTACGCCGATCAGCAACGCCATGTAGGGCCGCTTGCCGAGGGTCAGATAGCCACTGACGAACATCACCACGCCGCACCACATCAGCATTAAAGGCAGAGAATAAAGTTCGAGCCAAAGCGCAATCAGCCCGGACGCCGAGCCAAAAACCGTGCCCGCAATGCGCTCCGCCACGCGCTGTAACACATTGCCCCAGAAGGAGATCGGCCCCATCACCACCACTAAGGTGATCAACGGCCAGGTGCCTTCGGGGATCTCCGTCAGGCGCACAATCAGGAAGGTCAGAATGAACGCCAGCGCGATCCGCAGTGCGTGCGTGATGCGGTAATTGCTATAAATCACGTTATCCAGCGGCGAGATTTTCTTGTCCAGACGCATGCGGTGCCCATTCTAAAAGCGGAAGAATCGATGGCGGGTAGTTTAGCCGAGTTGTGGTGGGGGATCACTGCGGTTTTACTGGGGTTGAATCAAACTTTAGTCGAATATCCAGCACATGCCGAAGCTTGACAGATTTCCCCATGACATCTGGCCGTCGAATGGTATCCTTAACGGCTGTTTGCTATGCCGCAACATCACTTTTCGCCGCGATTAAGGGTCAATTCCGCAATGTCAGACAAGCCGCAAAAAACCTTCTATTTTCATGACTATGAAACCTTCGGTAAGAATCCGGCGCTGGACCGCCCTGCGCAGTTCGCCGGTGTGCGCACCGATGAGGATTTCAACATCATTGAAGAGCCGCTCGTGATTTACTGCCGCCCGTCTGATGACTATTTGCCTGAGCCTGAAGCCGTGATGATAACCGGCATTACGCCGCAATTGGCGCTGGAGAAAGGGTTGAGCGAGGCAGAGTTCAGCGCGCAGATCCACCAAGCCTTTAGCGTGCCGGGCACCTGCATTGTGGGCTATAACAATATCCGTTTTGATGATGAAGTCAGCCGCAACATCTTCTACCGTAACTTCTACGACCCTTATGCCTACAGCTGGCAATATGGCAATTCTCGCTGGGATCTGCTCGACGTCATGCGCGCCTGCTACGCCCTGCGCCCGGATGGCATCAACTGGCCGGAAAACGACGACGGTTTCCCGAGTTTCCGCCTTGAACATTTGACTAAAGCTAACGGCATTGAGCATGAAAATGCCCACGACGCGATGGCTGACGTTTACGCCACCATTGCCATGGCTAAGTTAGTGAAACAGGCCCAGCCGCGACTGTTCGCCTTCCTGCTTGAGCATCGTAATAAGCATAAAATCAATGCGTTAATCGATATTCCGGCCATGACGCCGTTGGTTCACGTTTCCGGCATGTTCGGCGCGGCCCGTGGCAACACGGCGTGGATTGCGCCGCTAGCGTGGCATCCGGAGAATAAAAACGCGGTGATTGTCTGTGATTTGGGTGGCGATATGACCCCACTTCTCGAGCTGGACGCCGATGCAATGCGCGAACGGCTATACACCCGCCGCGAAGCCCTCGAGCCGGGCCAGTCGCCCTTGCCCATCAAACTATTGCATATCAATAAGTGCCCAGTAGTAGCTCCCGCTAAAACGCTATTGCCCGAAAATGCTGAGCGTTTGGGCATTGATCGCGAGCGTTGCCTGCAAAATCTGCAACTGTTGCGCCAGAATACCCAAGTCCGCGAAAAAGTGGTGGCCTTGTTCGCCGAAGCCGAGCCGTTTAATGGCTCCGACGACGTCGATGCCCGACTGTACGACGGTTTCTTCAGCGACGCCGACCGCGCCGCGATGCGCATTATTCTGGAAACCAAACCGGAAAATCTGCCAGCCCTAGATTTAACTTTTAACGATTCACGCATCGAAACGCTGCTATTTCGCTATCGCGCCCGCAATTTCCCCACCACCCTCACCGACGCCGAGCAGCGCCGCTGGCGTGAGCATCGTCAGGAAAAACTCAACGCCGAACGCGTGCAAGATTACGTGTTGCAGTTAGAGTCGCTGTACAACTTGTACGAGGATGATGCCGAGAAAACCGCCCTGCTGAAGGCGCTGTTTGATTATGGGAAGGGGTTGGTGGCGTAACGGTAGGGTTACGCTTTCAACTTCAACTTCAACTTCAATTTCAACTTCAACTTCAACTTCAACTTCAAAACCGTGGGCTCGCCGCCCACAATAGCCTTTAAGGTCAAAACCGTGCGCTGCCGCCACACCGGCCTTGAAGGGCGCCTATCGCCGCGCCCCTCAAGACTCCCCGGCTCTTTCACTGCGCGCTTCGCTCGTAGAAGTGGACATGTTTCAGGGGCTTAGGTTCACACCGCAAAATGTCGCCGCTTAGGCGGTACCTTCGCCACGGGATTCGAGCCTTGGGTCTCGAACCTCTCGCTCAGCGCCATTTTTGACTGCGGTTTTGAGCATCTCGGTCGTGCCGTTTCAGAGGTTTTCAGATTTTTGAAGAGTTTGATGGAAAGGTTCGGTGTAAATGCCAGTAGGTCGCGTTCAGAAGTGACGCCGAATGAATGGTTCGAGACCAAAGGCTCGAAGCCTGAAATTCGGGAACCGCCTAAGCGGCGGCACTTCGCGGCGAACACAGTGGCTGCTGAAACATGTCCATTCCAACCCTGCGCAGCCTCGATCTTCCAGCAATAAAAAGCGCGGGAGTCCAGAGGGCGCGCGCTTACGCGCCTTCTGGGCCAGTTTGCGTGGCAACGCAAGGTTTTGGCGGTGTGGCGGCAGCACACGACCTTGACCTTAAAAAACAGTTTGCGTGACAACGCAAAGTTTTGACCTTAAAAGAAAGTTTCCTGCCCTTTCCAAAGGGCAAAAAAAAGGACCCTTGCGGGTCCCTTTCAAATTTATGCTTCTGGAGCGATTTCGCCACTCATCTGCGGTGGCTGCTGGCGGAAGAAATTGGTGATAAAGGCTAAATAACCTAAACCAATTGCGCCCCAAACCAGACCCAGCGTCATTGAGCTGGCTTCAAGGTTCAACCACAGCGCGCCGACGGTCAGGGCACCAATCACTGGCAGAATCAGATAATGCAGGTGATCTTTGAAGGTCTTGTTCTTCTGCTCACGAATGTAGAACTGCGAAATAACCGACAAGTTCACAAAGGTAAAGGCCACCAGCGCCCCGAAGTTAATCAACGCCGTTGCAGTCACCAGGTCAAAGGTTACAGCGGACATTGCCACTACGCCGACCAACATCACGTTGAAGGTCGGGGTACGCCATTTTGGATGCACGTAGCCGAACAGTTTTTCCGGGAATACGCCATCACGGCCCATCACGTACAGCAGACGTGAAACACCTGCGTGTGCCGCCATGCCTGACGCCAATACCGTCACGCAGCTAAAGCACAGAATCACTGACTGGAAGAACTTGCCTGCCACATACAGCATAATTTCAGGCTGTGATGCGTCCGGATCGTGAAAACGCGAGATATCCGGGAAGTACAATTGCAGGAAGTAAGACACCACGACGAAGATGATGCCGCCAATCAGCGCAGTCAGGAAAATCGCTTTCGGAATAACTTTACCGGCGTTCGGCGTCTCTTCAGACAGGGAACTGATGCCGTCAAAGCCCAAGAACGAGAAGCACAGAATCGTTGCCCCGGTGATCATCGGCACCACGTGTGCGTTCTCACTGAAGAAAGGTTTCGTACTTGCCAGCGTCCCTGCGCCCTCACCCATGTAAACGCCACGGATAAGCAGACCCATGAACACCACCATAATGGCGACCTGAACCACAACGATGATGCTGTTGAGGTTAGCAACAACCTTGATGCCACGCAGGTTAAAGGCCGTCATCATCGCCACCAGCGCGGTCACGAAAATCCACGACGGTACGCCCGGGAAGATAGCTTCCAGGTAAATTTTCGCCAACAGGATGTTGATCATCGGCATGAACAGGTAGTCCAGCAGGGATGACCAGCCAACCATAAAGCCGACGTGCGGGCTGATGGCTTTCTGTGCGTAAGTATATGCAGAACCCGCAGACGGGAAGCGGCGAACCAGCTTGCCGTAACTTACCGCAGTAAAGAGTACCGCGATCAGCGCGAAGATATACGCCGTTGCCACGTGGCCGTCAGTCAGACCGGACACAATGCCAAAGGTATCGAAAATGGTCATCGGTTGCAGATAGGCCAAACCCATCATCACAACCTGAACCAAAGTCAGGGTTTTACGCAGCTGTACGCGATTGGTTGCCGGAGCGGCAGAAGAGACATTAGCAGACATGGCTCAGCCCTCCCTGATTTGCATGCATAGGACGTGTAAACGTCTCCGTGCGCAAAGTACAGGGAAAACTTCGTGTTGAATAACCAGAGAACGGAGGATTGAGCTTCACATCGTTGTGCACGCAAGTGAAGGCTGAGCGTTGTTGGCCGCAGCTGACAAAGAGACCGGCGGGTACCGGTACTGGTTTAAAGTATTGCCCCATCATGCATTTCCTCATAGTGGCGACCGTTTATTGATTTGGGGTCGCACACGAACCTGGTTATCTATCCGGATCTGGGTCCGGCCTCTGTTGAATTTAGTTTGTGTAACTCACAATGCAAAAAAAATAACCGGCGCCTTTAAGCGTCGGTTATTCTGCATGTGGCGTATTTTGCACTAAATCGAGGGCCGATGACAAGATTTTGAAGCCCTCAAATGCAATTTCTTTCTATGCGTTGAGTCTGGTCAATAAATAATCGATATTTGTTCCAGCCTCATCAGCACCTTAGGCATTGCGCAGCATCCAATCAATTTCTGTTTCAGTCACTCGACGCTCGAACTGTAACAATTCATCGGATTTACACGCGTGATACACCTGTGAGAAACGCTCCCCAAGATATTTCTTCAGCGCGCCCTGCTCGTCAAAGGCTGCCAAGGCATCACTCTGACGAATAGGTAACGGAATACCTTCCTGCTCCAGACCATTACCCGTGACGGGTTCCGGCAGAGGCAGTTCATTGTCAAATCCATGTAACATCCCGGCAAGTACAGTTGCCACTACCAGATACGGGTTGGCATCGGCACCGGCAACGCGATACTCCACGCGGTGGTCAACGGCACCGCTACACGGCACGCGCAGCGCCACGGTACGGTTGTTATGCCCCCACGACGCCTGCGTTGGCACATACATGCCGGGCTGGAATCGGCGGAAAGCATTGACGTTCGGCGCTAAAATCGCCATTGACGCAGGCATCAGCTCAATCAAACCGGCCAGTGCGCGCTTCATTAACGCAGAGTCTTCCGACTCGGTGCCAGCAAACAGGTTCTTGCCATTATCATCCAGCACGCTGATATGAATGTGCATGCCGCTACCGGCGTAATCATCGTAAGGTTTCGCCATAAAAGTGGCTTCCATCCCATGATTTTCAGCCACCAATCGCACTAAACGCTTGAGCGCCAGCGCGTGGTCACAGGCCCGCAGGATGTTGTCGCTGTGGTGCAAGTTGATTTCGAACTGGCCGGGAGATGACTCCGCCACCGCGCCATCGGCCGGCAGACCTTGCATTAGAGCAAGGCGATCGATATCGTTGAGAACGTCGGCGAAATGGTCGAGATTATCTACCGAATAGACCTGAGTATGAATACTTCGCTCAGTGGTCCCCGGGTTACAAGGCGGCTGAATAAACCCTTCCGCATCTCGCTGCTTATCGAGCAGATAGAACTCCAACTCTACCGCTACCACCGGGAATAATCCTCGCTGGCGCAATGTTTGCCATAGGTGATTCAGCACATTGCGGGGTTCAACGTCAAAGGGAGTGCCATCTTCGTCAAGCATGGTCAGCAACAGCTGAGCAATATGCTCTGGGTCCGAAGCGGAGGGGGTTAATGTTCCGGGGATAGGGAGACAAATGCGATCCGGCTCGCCTAGCTCTTGGCCAAGGCCCGCCTCTTCCACCACGTTGCCAAGAATATCCATAGCAAACACGGAGGCAGGGAAGTAACAGCCTTTTTCGACTTTAAGCAGAGTAGAGACGGGAATGCGTTTTCCGCGGAAGGTACCATTTAAATCGGTAAGAAGAACATCGACATGCAGAGTAAGTGGGTGACGTTCCAGGTATTGGTTAACTTCATCCTGGAACGCGCTGCTTCGCTTCTCTTCGCCGTGTGCTGCGAAGTCTTCAACTTCGGAACTATTCGATTCAAGAATTAAGGTTTGCATAAAATTTCCACCGTTTGCCTCAAGTTTGAGGCGGATATTGAGGCGACCACGACACCACCATGATGCCCCGCCTTTACTACATCACTGCGAACTTCTTAATGCAACGGCACTCTCAGATCATATAAGGGGCACACCTCATTCCTCGAAGACATATTTGTCTCAATATTAACCCTAGACCCATCAGAATTGTTTTGCAACAGCAACAATTCCTTTACATATAGGTTTGAAAAAGCAACTCCCCGCTGCTAATTTTAATGGAATAACAGCCAAAAAATAGGCAACAAAACGCGATAAGGCGCGGATTTCTTTCCCTTTCGACCACTCAACGAGGCGGTAAAATGAGCACCATATTTTCCCAGGCACCAGCCAGAAAAGAAGAGAGCTACAGACCGATCATTGGGGTCGTCATGTGTGCCAATAGCATTGATGAGAACCCGGCACTGACCGTACACGAGAAGTATCTCGACGCGATTTTCAACGCCAACGCCATCCCCGTCTGTCTGCCACACGAATTGGCCTCACGGGAAGGCGCTATCGAGGAAGTGTTAGCACGTCTCGACGGCATTTTCCTCACCGGCAGCCCGAGCAATGTCGAGCCGCACTGGTATAACGAAGACGGTATCGAGGAGCTGGCCGATCCGGGGCGCGACAAGCTAAGTATTGCGCTGATCCGCGCGACCTTAGCCCAAGGCATCCCCCTGCTTGCCGCCTGCCGTGGTATGCAGGAGTTGGTGGTCGCCACCGGCGGCAGCCTGTATCGCAAAGTGCAGGAAGAGCCGGGCTATATGGATCACCGCGAGGACACCTCCCTCTCCCACGACGAGCAATTCGCGCTGGTTCACCCTGTTAACATCGAGCCGGGCGGCCTGCTGGCAGAGCTTCTGCCCGATTATCAGTCTTTTCAGGTGAACTCACTGCACGGCCAAGGCGCGAAGCGTCTGGGCGCAGAGCTCAGCGTCGAGGCCCGCGCACCGGACAATCTGGTGGAAGCCGTCAGCGTGCGCAGCCACCCCTTCGCCCTCGGCGTACAGTGGCACCCCGAGTGGCACAGCTTGACCGACGCCGTGTCTCGTCAGCTGTTCGAATCCTTCGTCGCTGCATGTCGGAAGTATCATCGGGGGTAGAGATATCCCCGGGTTGGGCCCTGCTTAAGTCAACTTCAACTTCAAAACCGTGGGCGTCGGCCCACACCGTTTAAGGTCAAAACCGTGCGCTGCCGCCACACCGGCCTTGAGGGGCGCCTATCGCCGCGCCCCTCAAGACTCCCCGGCTCTTTACTGCGCGCTCCGCTCGTTGGGCGGACGTGTTTCAGGTACTTCAGTTATCCACCGCAAAATGTCGCCGCTTAGGCGGTGCCTTCGCTTCAGGCTTCGAGCCTTTGGTCTCGAACCGTTCGCTCAGCGCCATTTTTGACTGCGGTTTTGAGGCATCTTGGCCGTGCCGTTTCAGTGGGTTTGGTTTTGGGATTGTTTTTTACGGATTGGATGGAATGGTTCGGTGTAAATGCCAGTAGGTCGCGTTCAGAAGTGACGCCGAGGGAGTGGTTCGAGACCAAAGGCTCGAAGCCCGAACTGAGGGAACCGCCTAAGCGGCGGCACTTCGCGACGAACACAGTGGCCGCTGAAACACGTCCATTCCAACCCTGCGCAGCCTCGATCTTTCAGCAGCAAAAAAACGCAGGATTCCAAAGGGTTTCGTTTAAAACCCTTTGGGCCAGTGTGGGCGGCGAGCCCACGACCTTGACCTTAAGAGCGGGTTTGGGCAGCCAGCCCCAAAGCCCCCCAATATGGCTAAATGTTCAATACATTTCTATTGCCACTTTCTCGCTATTGATAGCTAAATTCCTTCGTTTATATCCATTTTAAAAAGGTTTGTTATAGAACCACTACTTTAGTTCTAAAGCCGTCACGGCGGACTTTGGTGGTGCTCACTTGCCAATAATAAAAAGGGTATATCCATGCAAAATATTCGCCGTTTGAACGCGGTTTCCCGCGCTCTGGCTTTAGGGCTTTTATTAACTACCACCAGCGCGGCTATGGCCGCTGACGGAACGCCAGTTCAGGGCGGAACCCTGATTTATCTTGAACAGCAGGCTCACACCAACTTATATCCACCGGCGGGCGGCTTCTATCCGAACGGCGGTATTCTTAACCAAATTACCGATAAGCTGACTTACCAGAATCCGGAAACGCTGGCGATTGAGCCGTGGATCGCCGAGTCATGGTCTTTCAATGCGGATAAAACCGAGTACACCTTTAAAATTCGTCCGGGGGTTACCTTCTCTGACGGCACGCCGCTGGATGCCAACGCCGTGGCGAAGAACTTCGACACTTACGGCTTAGGCAATAAAGAGCATCACCTGCCGGTGTCCGAAGTGATCAACAACTATGACCATAGCGAAGTGGTTGACCCACTGACGGTGAAATTCTTCTTCAAGAAATCCTCGCCGGGCTTCCTGCAAGGTACCGCCACCATTGGCTCCGGCTTAGTGTCGCTGAGCACGTTAAACCGCGATTTCGACTCGCTGGGCGATGCCACCCACATCATCGGCTCTGGCCCCTTTGTGGTCAGCAAAGAGACGCTGGGGCGCGAAGTCGATTTAACTGCGCGTAAAGACTACAACTGGGGGCCGAAAAACCTCAAACAGCAGGGCCGCGCTAACCTTGATGGCATCAAAGTGATTGTCACTAATGAAGACAGCGTGCGCATTGGCGCACTGCTGGCGGGTCAGGCTGATTTTATTCGTCAGGTTCAGGCTTACGACGAGAAACAAGCCAAAGACCAAAACTTCCCGATTTACGCCGCGCCGACTAAAGGCGTCAACGACGGCATCGCCTTCCGCCCTGATAACGCCTTGGTTTCTGACCTGCGCGTGCGTCAGGCGCTGCTGCACGCCACCAACTCTAAACAAGTAGTCGACACCCTGTTCTCCCCTAACTATCCGCAAGCCACTTCGGTGGTGGCTAAAACCGCCGCGGGCTATGTGGATTTGAGCAACAAACTGACTTATGACCCGGCGCAGGCCAAAAAGCTGTTAGACGAAGCAGGCTGGAAAGCCGGCCCTAACGGCGTTCGCCAGAAAGAGGGCAAAACTCTCGCGCTGACCGTGTATGAATCCCTGCCGCAGCCGCAGAACAAAGAGGTGCTGCAGCTGGTTTCCCAGCAGTGGGGTCAGGTCGGCGTGAAGCTGAATATTCTGGCGGGTGACGCCGGTAGCCGCGTGGCGGACAACCTCGACCCAGAGAAAACTGCCGCCTACGTGGTGGAAGTGGGTCGCGCCGATCCGGACGTGATTAAAAGCGCCTTCTACCCGACCAACCGCGACGTGCTGCTGCAAAAAGGCGGTTCAAGCAGCAAGGTGAAAAGCTTCCGTGACGACAAACTCAACGACCTGCTGACGGCGGTTTCTGCCGAAGTCGACCCGAAAAAGCGTCTGGCGCTGACCGGCGACGTGCAGAACTACCTGTTGGATCAGGCCTACGTCATTCCAATTTTCGAAGAACCGCAGGTGTTTGCCGGTGCTCCCTACCTCAAAGGCGTGAACTTTGAAGCCGTGGGCCGCCCAAGCTTCTACGGCGCATGGTTGGAAAAGCATTAACAGGCAGGAGTAGACAATGAGCCGATACTTTAGTGGTCGCATCGGGCAGGCAGTGCTGGTGCTGTGGGCGGCGTTTACCGTCTCCTTCATCCTGCTGCAAGTGCTGCCGGGTGACGCCATCCTTATCAAATTCCAGAATCCCGATATGGGACTCAGCCCGGCGCAAATCGCGGATATGCGCGCGGTTTACGGAGCAGATGTGCCCATCTGGCAGCAATATCTGCATACGCTGGGCAACTTCCTGCGCGGTGATCTGGGCTATTCGATTCAGGCGGGCGTGCCGGTGACGGAGCTGCTGAGCAGCAACTTCCCGCCGACGCTGCGACTGGCGGTACTCGGTTTTATCTTGGCGGCGGTGGTGGCGGTGGCCATCGCCTTCCTCTCCAGCCTGCTGCACTTCGGCTGGCTGAAGTCGGCACTCCAGTCATTGCCGTCGCTGTTTATTTCGATCCCAACCTTCTGGCTCGGCATTGCGCTGATCCAGTTCTTCTCTTTCCACTTACGCTGGATCCCGGTGATTAACCCGGGCGAATGGGTCGGGCTGATTCTACCGATCGTTACGCTGGCGGTGCCGATTTCAGCCCCGCTGGCGCAGATTTTGATCCGCAGTATCGATCAGGTGCAGACCCAGCCCTTCGTGGCCGTCGCCCGTGCCAAAGGTGCGTCGCGCAGCGGCGTGTTGTGGCGTCACGTTGCGCGTAATGCCCTGCTCCCTGCCCTGACCATTGCCGGATTGCTGTTTGGCGAGCTGATTGCCGGGGCACTGATCACCGAAACCGTCTTCGGCCTTAACGGGCTGGGGCAACTGACCCAGCAGGCGGTCAACAATCAGGATGTGGCGGTATTACAGGCGATTGTGGTTATCTCCGCCGCCGCCTTTGTTGGCATCAACTTGCTGGTCGACTTGGTTTATCCGTTACTGGATCCGCGTCTTAAATCCACTGCCGGAGCGCACGCATGAGTAGCTTACCCATTGAGCAGTTAGGTCAGGAGAAGACACGCCTCGCGCCTCGCCCGAAAACCCGCAGCGCCCTGTTCACCCGCGTTAAGCCGGGGCTGATTCTGGCCTGGGCGGTGATGATCGTGGTGATTTTATGGGCCATCGCGCCGGGGCTGTTCACCTCTTATAGCGGCACGGAAGGCATTGCCGGGGCGCAGCGTCTGGCACCTCAGGCCGGACACTGGCTGGGCACCGACCAGCTGGGCCGCGATGTCTACGCGCGCATTGTTTACGGCGCGTCGCACTCGCTGTCCGGTGCGCTGGTTGCCGTGGCGCTGGGGCTGGTACTCGGCACCGCGTTCGGGCTATTCGCCGGCGCAGTTGGCGGCTTTGCCGATACTCTGGTGATGCGCATTGTTGACGTACTGCTGTCGATCCCCGGCCTGCTGCTGTCGCTTTCGGTGATTATTCTGCTCGGCTTCGGCACGGTTCACGCGGCAATCGCCGTCGGCGTCACCTCGATTGCCAACTTCGCCCGCCTTGCGCGTTCAGAAGTGGTGCTGGTGCGCCACAGCGATTATGTCGAAGCGGCCTATGGCAGCGGCGGTACCTTCTTCGCGGTGCTGTGGCGGCATATTTTGCCCAACTCGTTGACCGCCGTGCTGGCCTTTTCCGCCCTGCAATTTGGCAGTGCGATTTTGGCAATTTCCACCCTGAGCTTCTTGGGTTACGGCACCCCGCCGCCAACCCCGGAGTGGGGCCTGCTGATTGCCGAAGGGCGTAACTACATTTCCACGGCATGGTGGTTAACCACCTTCCCCGGCGTCGTGGTGGTGTTGGTGGTGCTTTCCGCCAACCGTATTAGCCAATCTTTCCGCAGGAGCCGTCGATGAGCCTGAATGTCAGCTTTAACCGCACCGCCGCCGAGCAGCGCACGCCGGTGCTGGCGCTGGAAGACGTCTCCATTGCTTACAGCAGCGGCACGCAGAGCCAGCGCGTAGTGCACAACGTCTCCTTCTCGATTTATCCGGGTGAAGTGGTGGCGCTGGTCGGCGAGTCCGGCTCGGGCAAAACCACCACCGCGCAGGCGATTATCGGCCTGTTGGCGGAAAACGGTCATTTGCAGGAAGGGGCGATCCGCCTCAATGGCACCGACATCAGCCAGTGGTCGCAGCGCCGTCTGGACGCCCTGCGCGGCGCGCGCATTAGCCTCATTCCTCAGGACCCGACCAGCTCGCTCAATCCGGTGAAGACCATCGGCGCGCAGGTGGCGGAAATTTTAAACATTCACCGCCGCCTGCCGCGCAAGCAGCGCGACGAGCGCGTGGTGGAACTGCTGGCTCGCGTTGGCCTTTCCCACCCTGAGCTGCGCGCCAAGCAGTATCCGCACGAGCTGTCCGGCGGCATGAAGCAGCGCGTGCTGATTGCCATCGCCATTGCGCTGCAACCGGCCTTAATCATTGCCGACGAGCCGACCAGCGCGTTAGACGTCACGGTGCAAAAACGCATTCTGGACCTGATTGACGAGCTGCGTCAGGAGTTCGGCACCGCCGTGCTGTTCGTCACCCACGACCTCGCGGTGGCCGCCGAGCGCGCCGACCGCCTGCTGGTATTTCGTCACGGCAAGGTGCAGGAACAGGGCATTACCGCCGAGGTGCTTAGCGCGCCGAAAAGCGAATACACCCGCCAGCTGTTCGCAGATGTCCCTGCCCTCTCCGGCAGGCATCGCGCATCACTGCGCGCTACTGGCGGCGAAGCGATTTTGCGGGTTGAAAATCTGGTGAAGGACTTCTCACTGGGCGGCAAAGGCAAACCGGCTTTCCGCGCCGTGGATAATGTCTCCTTCACTATCGCACGCGGCACCACCCACTCGCTGGTTGGGGAGTCAGGCTCTGGCAAGACCACGCTGGCGCGTATCCTGCTCGGCTTCCAGCGCCCGGATTCAGGGGCGGTGTTAATCGACGGGCAGGATATTACCCAGCTGAAAGGCGAACCGCTGCGCCAGCTGCGTAAGCAGATTCAGCTGGTTTATCAGAACCCGTTTGCCTCTCTCGACCCTTCGCAAACGCTGTTTAGCGTTATTGAAGAGCCGCTGCTGAACTATGAACCTATTGCCGCCGACGAGCGCCGCCGCCGGGTGCACAGTATTGCCCAGCGGGTGGCGCTGCCGCTGGAACTGCTCAGCCGTAAGCCGCGCGAACTCTCCGGCGGCCAGCGTCAGCGCGTGGCTCTCGCCCGTGCGCTGATCCTCGAACCGAAGATTCTGGTGCTGGATGAAGCCACCTCGGCGCTGGACGTCACGGTGCAGGCGCAGATCCTCAGCCTATTGCAGGAGTTGCAGGACTCCCTCGGCCTGACCTACCTGTTTATCTCTCACGACCTCGCCACCGTCAGGCAGATTTCGCACAGCGTGTCGGTGCTCAATCGCGGCCAGCAAGTGGACTCCGGCGACGTCGAATCGGTGTTTGCTCATCCGGGCAGTGATTACACCAAAGAACTGATTAATGCGATCCCGGGCAATGGCCGTCATCGCGCTGCATAACTGAACAGCGTTAAGGAATTGAAATGAGTACAAAACGTCTTGGCTTTTTTACCCGTTTATTGGATGACGCCAGTCCGCAAGAGCGCTATCGCTTAGCCACTGAGCAGATCGTTTTTGCTGAACAGCAGGGGTTTGACGCGGCATGGGTGGCGCAGCACCACTTCCACGAAGCCGAGGGCGGCCTTCCCGCGCCGCTGGTGTTTCTGGCACAGGTTGCGGCGCACACCCGTTTCATCCGTCTGGGCACCGGGGTAATCACGCTGGCGATGGAAAATGCGCTGCGCGTGGCCGAAGACACCTCGGTGCTGGATTTGCTCTCCGGCGGGCGTCTGGAAATTGGCTTAGGATCGGGCGGCACGCCGACCTCATTCCCGCCATTTGGCTTGGAAAGCAGCCAGCGCGGCGCGGTATTTAGCCACAACCTCAACACATTGTTACAGGCGTGGCGCGGCGAGCCGCTGGCTGGAACCGATAACCGTTTATACCCGGCTGCGCCTCAGCTGGTGAACCGCGTCTGGCAAGCCACGTTTTCCGTTGAAGGCGGCACGCGCGCAGGCTTGGCCGGTGATGGCCTGATGCTGTCACGCACCCAGCCGCGCCCGGCGGATGCGCCTAACCTGACGCTGGCCGAGATTCAAAACCCCATTATTGATGCCTACCTTGCCGCCCTGCCTGCGGGCGTCGAGCCGCGCATCATGGGCTCGCGCACCGCCTTTGTGACCGAAGACGGGGCCGAAGCGCGCCGACTGGCTGAGAAAGGCCTGCGCCGTCAGGCGGAGAACCATCGCGCCAATGGTCAGACGGTTCACGGCGACACCTTGGATGACCATATTAGCGCCTTTGACGCGCACATTGGCTCGCCGGATCAGGTGATTGCTTCCCTGAAACTGGACAGCGCGCTGGCGCGGGTGACCGACCTGTCATTCCAGGTTCACTCGATTGACCCGCCACACCCATACATTCTGCGCTCCATCGAACTGCTGGCCCGCCACGTCGCGCCAGAGCTGGGCTGGACGCGCCGCACGCCAAAATCCGTGACTTCACCTCTGCACGAACTTGTTTAAGGAAACGCCATGACTACCGCTCAAGATTTGCTCGACCAACTGGCTGTGATTGACGCTGGTTCAGAACTGGCGCAGGCGCGTGAAACTCGCGATGCCGCCACTCGTCACGCCCAAGGGAGCTACGAAACCATTTTTAGCGCCGACGACGGCGTGGATTTCACCTTGGCCGAACGTCTGTTGCTGGCTGAAAACGTCGCCCGCTGGCATAGCGACAGCCAGCTGGCTTCCCACTATGCCGAGCGCCTAAACGCCCTGCCCGATGAAGGCAACACGGCGCGTTTGGAGTCTGCACTCGACCACGGCGAACGCCTGAGCTTTAAACCGGCCAGCGCCACTGCCGCCCACTTACAGGCTTTGCAGCAGGCGGGCTGGTCATTAGACGCCATCGTCACCCTGTCGCAGCTGATTGCTTTTGTCAGTTTCCAGACGCGCCAACTGCGCAGCTATCGCCTGATTGGCGGCCATTCTGTGGAAAACGCCAGTGACCGGAAAGTCGCGGCGGGCCACTGGCGTCACGATGGCAAAACCCACAGCGGGCGCTCTGCGCCGAAGGTGTTTACGCAGGCCGAACTGGGCTGGGAGCCGTGGATCCCGTCGAAGAAGCTGGAAGAGTTTGATGCCGAACAGCAGGCGATTCTGGCGCGCTTCGGCCATACCGACTCCGACTATTTCCGCCTGTTAGGCCGCAACCTGCCGGTCCTTGAGCAACGCACCCTGACCGACAAAGGCATTTTCTACACCAGCGGCGGCCTGCCGCGCAAAGAGCGCGAAATCGCCGCCACCGTTGCCAGCAAAATCAACGGCTGTATCTACTGCGCCTCGGTGCATTCGCGCAAAGCCAGTCAGTTGTCCAAGCAGACCGAAGACGTGCAGCGTCTGATCGATACCGCGCCGGGCGGCATTCTCAGCGAGGGGCAGTCCCCGCGCTGGCAGGCGCAGATCGACTTCGCCGCTGCGCTCTCCGCCACGCCGCCAACCGCCAGCAGCGCCCATATCGCCCGGCTGCGCGAAGAGGGGCTGAGCACGCTGGAAATCGTCGACTTAGCGCAATCCACCGCCTTCTTCGCCTGGGCCAATCGCCTGATGTTAACGCTGGGGGAACCTTTTGATGACTGAGATTTCAACGCCGGAACAGGCAGTAGAAACGAAAACTGAGATAACGCCGCATCTCGACCACGCGGTGATTAACGTGGCCGGATTGCTGGATCACGCCCAGCAGCAATTCCGCCGCTTGGGCTTCCAGCTCACGCCGCGCGGGCATCATTCGCTGGGTTCGAGCAATCATCTGGCGATTTTCGGCGAGAACTATCTTGAACTTTTAGGTTATGAAGCCGCCAACGAGCACGCCCGCAAAGACCTGTGGCTCGCGCCGCTCGGCCTGACCGGGCTGGTTTGGAAAACGCAGGACGCCTCGGCGGTATTCCAGCATTTGCAGCAGCAAGACATTGCGGGCTCAGCGCCCGCCGATTTTTTCCGTCCGGTGCAGCTTAACGACGGCTCCGAGCCGAATGCGCGTTTTCGCACCGTGCCGCTCTCCGCCGAGCGCGTGGCCAATGGCCGTAGCTTCTTCTGCCAGCACATCACGCCGGAGCTGGTGTGGCGCACCGAATGGCAGCGCCACCCGAACGGAGTGAGTAATATCACCGGTTTCGTTATCGCGACCTCCGCGCCGCAGGAGACCGCCAGCGTTTATGGCGAGTTGTTCGGCGAGTCGGCGCTGAGCCACGGCTCGCAAGGTGAAGTGGAGATCAAAGCCGGGCGCGCCACGGTGCGTTTCATCCCCCCAGAGCGCGCCACCGCCCTGTTCGGCAAGATCCCCGAAGGGGAAAACGGCACGGCGCGCATGGTCGCGCTGGAGTTTGCCACCGCGTCGCTGGACTTGGTGAGACAAAGTTTGAAAGTCGGCGAAATTGCGTTTTCGGATACGCCGGAAGGCGTTGTGGTCAGAGCTGAAGATGCACTTGGGGTGGCATTACGTTTTACTGACTAGGCGAGTCGAGGGCGCTTTTAAATTCAACGTCAAAATCGTGCGCTGCTGCCACACCGGTCTTAAGGTCAACACCTTGCGTTGCCACGCAAACTGGCCCAGAAGGCGCGTAAGCGCGCGCCCTCTGGACTCCCGCGCTTTTTATTGCTGGAAGATCGTGGCTGCGCAGGGTTGGAATGGACGTGTTTCAGCAGCCACTGTGTTCGCCGCGAAGTGCCGCCGCTTAGGCGGTTCCCGAATTTCAGGCTTCGAGCCTTGGGTCTCGAACCATTCATTCGGCGTCACTTCTGAACGCGGCCTACTGGCATTTACACCATACCGTTTCAGTGGATTTTGACTTGCTCCCTTCCCCTTTTTCAGGGGGCGGAGCAGAACGTCGTTCTGACCTTCAAATTGATGAAAAGTCTAAACTAACTCCCACTCGCGCATCTGTTTTTTGATTTCTCTTGCCGAGGCCAGCCGGATTTTTGGCACTGTCCATTGTGCAAACTGCTTGGTATAACGTTGTCGATTTTTCGGTGTGACGAAAATGATGTGGTGGAACATGTCCCAGTTCAGACTGTCTTTGCCCCCTTCCAGAGCGCCGTAGCGATGTTTTTCGAACAATGTCCGATTGACGTAGCGCGCGACGCTTAATGCCGTAGACACATCCAGCACAATAATCCCCGTCGCTCTGGCGAGGCGCTGTGGCTGCAACTTCGAATAATTGCCGTCAATAACCCATCTTTCGCCTTTTATCTCTTCATCGTGAAGCGCGATGAATTCCTCCGTTGGCCGAGGCTGCCACTGAGTGTTAGGTAGATGATACAGCCGGTCGAGATGAACAATCTTCAAATCCAACTTCTTGCCGATGGCATCAGCAAGCGTTGATTTACCACTATTAGAAGGACCCAAAATACAGATTCGATGACCAAGATCAGACAGTTTCATGAGTACCTCAAAGAGCAACTGCTAAGCAAAAAGGGGCGGCATTATAAGCAACCCATTGCCAGCTTTCTACTTTGAAATAGAGAAGAGATAACACCAACCTAAACAGTGGCTGTCTGAAACGGCACGACTGAAAAGCCCCTAGACCGCAGTCAAAAATGACGCCGAGGGAGAGGTGAGAAACAACGAGCGGGGGGTATACGAGTTGGTCCGAACCCGAACTGAGGGCACCGCCTAAGCGGCGGCATTTTGCGGTGAACACCGAGGTTTCTGAAACATGTCCGCCCAACCAGCGAAGCGCGCAGTGAAAGAGCCCGGGGGTCCAGGGGGCGGTGGCGATAAGCCGCCCCCTGGTCGGTGTGGGCCGAAGCCCACGGTTTTGACGTTGAAGTTAAAACTTCACGGCAGGTCTGGGCAGCCGCCCATCAAAACTTATAATCAACCGCCACAAAGTATCGACGACCATCCTCGTTATAGCTGTAAGCATCACGATTCAAATCTTTATCCAGCAGGTTCAGCACGCCGGCGCGGATCTTCACGGCTTTGTTTACTTTGTATGAACCGCCGGTGTCCCACATGGTGTAACCGCCCGGCGTCGCGCCGTTGTCGGTCACGGTGCGGGTCTGGCCTTTCATGTTGGCAGTCAGATAAAGATTCCAGTCGTCCTGCGGGTTCCAGTCAAGGGTGGCGTTGGCGGTGTGGAACGGCAGCGTGTTGAGTGGCTTATTGCCGCCATTGCTCAAGTCGCGCCCGTCGTTGTAGGTGTAGTTAAGCTTCAGGCCGAAGGCTTCGCTTAACGGCAGCTTCAACTCCGTTTCCAGCCCGCGAATACGCGCTTTGTTGACGTTGTAATATTTGAAAATCGGATTGCCCGATTTATCAAAACCCACAAAGTTACTGTAGCTCGGTGCCTCCGCGCGGTCGCGGGTGCGGTTGATGCCAATCATGTCGTCAACGTCGTTCTGGAACACCGTGGCGCTGGCGGTGACATCTTCCAGCAGGCCCTCTTCGCCCGCATAGTACAGGCCAAGCTCGACGCTTTCGCTGGTTTCTGGCTTGAGGTCCGGGTTACCGACGATTTGACAGGCGCCGCGACAGGAAGCGCTGGTCCAGTCGGAGCTGAGTTGCAGCAGTGACGGAGCTTTGAACGCCGTGGCCCAGCCGCCTTTTACCGTCACGGTGTCGGTAGCGTTATAGACCAAATAAGCACGCGGCGACCAGTTCACGCCGTAGTTTTCGTGGTCGTCCATGCGCACGCCGCCGGTGAAGGCCAGATTTTCAAACATCCGCCATTCATCTTCGACAAAGATCGCATACTGGTTGGCCTGAGTACTGCCGCTGCCGGTCAGATTGATATTATCTTCCAGCTTGTCGTTGCGATACTCGCCGCCGAGGGTGAATAACTGATTGATTTCACCCAGAGGCACGACAATTTTGCCGTCCAGCGAGTTGTTTTTCGAGGTAATAGTGTCGCTGTTTTTATTCTCAAGATTTTCGCCGTAGAAGCGCAATTCGGTATTCGCCCAGCCCCAGCGACCATTGTGGCCTAGCGAGTAGTTTTCGCGCTCGAGACGGTTTTTATCCAGCGTGTCAGAATCGCGATCCTGACGGTTGAAACCGTAACCGAAGGTCAGATCCTGATTATCTTCCGGGGTCAGCGTGAATTCAGCATTGGCGTTGCGCATGGTGTAACCTTCAATGCGCGGCAAACCGGCTGAACCACTGGAGGAATCCGTCTGATCTTTCTCACGTTTTCCCAATGCGCCGTAGACTTTCACCCCGAGCATGTCGTCAATTAACGGGCCGCTGGTGAAGAAATTACTGTTATAGCTATCGCCGCGATCGCGGTGCTCCTGCACGGTGGTATCCGCACTTAAGGTGCCGTGCCAGGCTTTGCCGACTTTGCGGGTGATGATGTTGACCACGCCACCCAGCGCGTCGGAGCCGTAGAGCGAGGACATCGGCCCGCGCACCACTTCGATGCGTTCGATAGACTCTGTGGGGATCCAGCTGAGATCAAAATCGTTATGGCGGAATACGGCGTTGCGCGAGTTAACGCGTTTGCCGTCGACCAAAATCAGCGTATAGCTACTGCTCAGCCCGCGAATACTGACGCCTTGACGGTTGTCGCCTTCGCTGGTGAGCTGCACGCCCGGCACGTCTTTCAGGACATCTTTCAGGTTTTGTACCGGCTTTTTATTTAAATCATCGTGGGTGATGACGCTAATACTGGCGGGAGCATCTTTGAGGTTTTGCTGCACCGAAGAGGCGGTAACGACTATCTGATCCTCGTTATCCTTTGCCTCTTTAGCGTCGTCGGCAAACACCGGAAACGCTGCGGTGAACAGCTGTGCGCATAATCCGGCCTTCATTGCCGGTGTCCATGTAACCTTGACCATGTTGCATTCTCTCCATGAGATAAAATAACAAGCAAACTTGTTAAATAGCCAATATCACCGGATGACAGGCGTGGGTGTGCCGCCCGGGATAAAGGATTGTTATTTGGTTTAGGCTCACTAATTGAAGGTTGAAGCATCAGGCCACTACTTTGGCGGCCTGATTATTTATAAAAAATACTGCGCATATGCCCGAAACAAGACGAGCATTTTAGATGGAGGGGGCGCTAACTAACCCATCAATCAAGATTTGCGGCGTTCCCTGCGAGCAGCGCTCGATACGTCCGCGCACGCCATAGACGCGTGCCAGACTGTCCGGCGTGATCACCTCTTCCGGCTCTCCATCGGCAATCAGATTGCCGTCTTTCAGCATCAATACGCGATCGCCGTGGCGCAGCGCGATATTGATGTCATGCACCACCACCACGGTGACGATATTGCGTTTTTGCGTCTCTTTGCGCACTAAGTCCATCACGTGGAATTGATAGTTCAAGTCCAGTGCTGACAGTGGCTCGTCAAGCAGCAGCAGCGACGGTTGGCGAATCAGCGACTGCGCCAAGCCCACCAGCTGCTTCTGACCACCAGAAAGCTGGTCGAGATAGCTCAGGGCCAGATGTTCAATCCCCAGCTGCTGCAACAGCGTCATCACCTGCTCGGTGGTTTCCGCCTGTTTGCCATTACTGCCAGAGGCGCGTTGAGCCACAATGATCGACTCCAGCACGTGCAGATGCACACCCGCAGGCAGCGACTGAGGCAGATAGACCACCTGCTCGGCGCGGCGGGCGAAAGGCATGGGCATCAGGTCGTGGCCGTCGAGGATCAGCTGCCCTTCGGCGCGATTCAGCCCGGCCAGCGAGCGTAGAAGCGTGGATTTCCCACTGCCGTTCGGCCCCAGCAGCACGGTAATTTTACCCCGTGGCAGCATCGGCACGTTGAGGTCACTGATCACCAAACGTTTCGGGTAGCCCGCTTTAAAACCGCGGATTTGCAGCCCTTGGGTGGCCGAGTTCAAGTCAGTTTTTGCAGTAAATTCTAAAGTGGTATCAGACATCAGACGTTCCCCCGATGACGCAGAATAATACTCAGGAAGAACGGCACGCCAACCAGAGAAGTCACAATACCCACCGGAATAATGACGCCCGGCACCAGATTTTTCGAGGCAACGGAAGCCATCGACAGCACCAGAGCACCAATCAGCGCACTGGCTGGCAGGTAGAAGCGGTGATCCTCACCGAACATCAGGCGGGCGATGTGTGGCGCAACCAGACCGATAAAGCCGATTGGGCCGACAAACGCCACCGCCAGCGCGGAAAGAATACTGATTCGCAGCAGCGTGCCGAGGCGCAGACGGCGCACGTCGATACCAAAGCTGATGGCGCGATCTTCGCCGAGGCGCAGCGCGGTCAGCTTCCACGCGCTCATCATCGACCAAGGCAGCAGCACAAAGAAGGCCAGCAGCATCACGCCCAGTTTGACCCAAGAGGCACGCGCCAGACTGCCCATGGTCCAGAACACCAGACCTTGCAGCGTATCTTCAGTGGCAATGAACTGCATCAGCGAGACTAAAGCATTGAAAGTAAAGACCAGCGCGATACCGAACAGCACCACGCCGGAGCTGGCAACTCGCGTCCAGCGCGTGATGCCGTCGAGCATTAATGCGGCGAGTAAGGCGAAGATGAAGGCGTTAGCCGAGATAAACCACTGATCCGGCACGCCCGGAATACCAATTCCCAGCACAATCGCCAGCGCGGCACCGAAGGCCGCCGCCGAGGAGACGCCGAGGGTGAATGGCGACGCCAGCGGGTTATTGAGGATAGTCTGCATCTCTGCCCCGGCGAGGCCGAGCGACATGCCCACCGCGATAGCCATCAAGGCATAAGGCAGGCGGATATCCCAAACAATAACGCGAGTACCGGCATCAGCAGACGCCGAATCAAACAGCGTCTGCCACAGTGTACCGAGCGACAACCCCGATGGCCCCATAACGAAGTCGATAAGCAGCGAGGCGACAATCGCCAGCACCAGCACCAACATGATTAATAGACGGCGACGGACAATATTTTGATAGCGTCCCATCACGCTGCCATCAGCCTGCGGGCTGGTATTCAGCAAGGGATCGGTAGTTGCGCTCATGTTTCTAGACATCTCAGTGATTTATAAATCTCAAACGTGCAGCAGCTTACTGCCCGCTTTCCTGTTTTTTGGCTTCAGTCCAGTAGGTGCCGGAAGGCTCTACCGCCAAAAACTGTTGGTACATCTGTTTCATGGTCTGCTCAGGATCTAAATCAGCAAACTTCTGCGGATAGAACCACTTAGCAAACGCCTGCACCGCCAACACGTTATACGGTGAGTTGTAATAATTGTGCCAAATACCGAAACTGTGCCCCTCTTCCACCGCCTTCAGGGTAGAAATCCCCTTGCGCTGAAGCAGCGGCGTGAAGCTCGCCTGAGCCTGCTGTGGCGTCACCTGCGCGCCCAGAATCAGACTGGTCGGCAGTGAGCTATCTCCGGCTTTCTTCGGCGCACCGCCACCGCTGGCGATGTAAATGTCCGGCTGGGAAGCGATCACTTTTTCCAGATTGACCAGTCCCAACGGACCCGGCAGCAGCGGCTTGGAAATGTTAACGCCACCGGCCAAATCGATGAAGTCGCCCATATTGCCATTTCCCGCTGAGCGGCAGCATTCATCCGTGGTTGATGCACGCAGTTCAATAAACACTTTCGGTTTATTTTCTTCGCTCACCTTGCTGGTGACATCCGTTACGCGCTTGATATTGTTGCGATAAAACTGGATGTAATCCTGCGCCTGCTTTTCACGGTTGAGCACTTTACCCAGTAATTCGATACTTGGCAGAGTATTTTTCAGCGGCGAGGTGCGGAAATCGATAAACACCACCGGCACGCCCGCTTTCTCAAGCTGGCCGACTAACTCGCTGCTGCGGCCGGGGCCGTGCCCTGCAAGGCCAAAGATGGCGATATCAGGTCGCAGCGTCAGCACCTTCTCCGGGCTGATGCTGTCAGCCGTCGTGGTGCCAATCAGCGGTATTTTATCAATTTGCGGAAACTTCTCGCGATACACCGCATAGGTTTGAGGGTCCAGTTTACGGAAATCCCCCTGCCAGCCGACAATGCGGTCAAAGGGCTTCTGCCCTTCCAACAAAGAAACCGCGTAAAACAGTCGGCCTTCGCCCAAAACAATGCGCTGTACATTATCCGGTACGGTCACGGTTCGCCCGGCGATATCCGTTACGGTAACCGCTAATGCCTGCGTGCTGCAAAGCCCCAGAATCAGGCTGATTGCCGCGCCCTTCACTCCTGTAAAACGGTATTTATCCTGCATTATCATCTTCTTGCAATTCCTTTACGTTTCCCTGAAGAGGGCATAACAATAATGGAAACGATAATAATTATCAATGCGATATGCAGAAGCTATTAAGACTACAGGATGTTTTGGCCGGAACAAATCAATGGCAGGTAACAAAGCGTTAACCTGTACTACTAAAAACTTCTCAATAAAAAAAGGCAGAGCTTTAGCCCTGCCTTTTCCATATCTTGCTGTTTTATCGGTTATTTATCTTGATGCTCAGGAAATTCCATTTCGCTGTACTTCACGACTTTGGTTCCGCGAGTCCACTTGTAACCGAACCAGATGATCAGGAACAGCGGCAGGCCAATATAAGTCGCTGCCACGCCATACCAATCGATAGTGTCTTTCAGGAACGCCTGATAGTTCTGCCCTAAGGTGATAATCAGGCACAGCACAAAGGCGAAAATCGGGCCGAACGGGAAGAAACCGGACAGATAAGGCAGGTCCTTCAGGTCACGCCCCTGCGACACATAGCCGCGACGGAAACGATAGTGGCTGATCGCAATCCCCAACCAGGCGATGAAGCCGGTCATGCCCGAGGTGTTCAGCAGCCACAGGTAAACCGTTTGGTTGCCGAACATGGAGCTGAGGAAGCACAGAGCCGCCACCACGGTAGTGGCATAGAGCGCGTTGCGCGGCACGCCGCCTTTAGACAGCTTGGCAAAAATACGCGGCGCTTTACCTTCGGAAGCCAAAGTAAACAGCATGCGCGTTGAGGCGTACATGCCTGAGTTACCGGCTGACAGCACGGCAGTCAGGATCACGGCGTTCATTATCGCAGCCGCTGACAGCAGGCCCGCATTGCGGAATACCAGCGTGAACGGGCTGACGCTGATATCACCCACTTCGTTGCGCAGCAGATTCGGGTCGGTGTAAGGGATGATCAGGCTGATCACCAAAATCGCCAGAATATAGAACAGCAGGATACGCCAGAACACCTGACGAACGGCGCGTGGGATGTTTTTGCCTGGATTTTCAGACTCTCCGGCGGCAACGCCAATCAGCTCGGTTCCCTGGAAGGAGAAGCCGACTATCATCGCCACGCCAATCATCGAGGCAAAACCCCCCGCAAACGGCGCATCGCCAATCGCCCAGTTATGCCAGCCCGCGCTTTCGCCACCGCGCATAATGCCGGTGATCATCAGCACGCCGACGATGATGAAAATGATCACCGTGACCACTTTGATCAGCGAGAACCAATATTCCGCTTCACCAAAACCGCGCACGGAGATGTAGTTCAGCAGGAAGATCAGGCCAAGGAATAAGGCGCTCCAAATCCAGCCTGGCGTGTCGGGGAACCAGTAGTTCATCACCAGCTGAGAAGCCACGAGGTCAACGGCGATGGTCACTGCCCAGTTATACCAGTAGTTCCAGCCGAGGGCGAAACCAAAGCCCTCTTCGACATATTTCGAACCATAGGTTGAGAAGGAGCCGGAAACCGGCATAAAGGCCGCCAGCTCGCCAAGGCTGGTCATCAGGAAGTACACCATGATGCCGATTAACGCGTAGGAGAGCAGCGCGCCGCCCGGCCCTGCCTGAGAAACCGTCGCCCCAGAGGCAACAAATAAACCAGTACCGATTGAACCGCCAATGGCGATCATAGTTAAGTGGCGGGCTTTAAGCTCGCGACGCAGGCCAGACGGTGCCGGCTGCGAATTTTTAGTCGATGGTTGAGCCATTTTTGCCCTGTTTAAGCTGTTATTTGAAATTTTACGCGCGGATTGTAGCAAAACGTGACTGTCTGAATAGCAGGAACGACCTGTTATAAGACACCTTCATAATAGCCTAGGGATCATTAGCAAAACCTTGGGGGTAATACGTCAAGTTGCAGGGTTATTCGCCCTGCAACTCGCAGTATCTCACTCTTTATAAAGGGTCTTTACAGTAATCTAGGAAACGCGATAAGGCGTTGGAGATATGTTTCTGACGATGATGAATCAGGTACAGCTTGCGCACCAGCGGCGGGATCGGCAGGTGAATTTCCACCAGCGTGCCGCTGGTTAATTGTTCGGCGACCACCCGGCGAGATAAACAACTGATACCGATACCATGGCGAACCGCGTGTTTGATTGCCTCAGAGTTGCCAAGCTCCATCACCAGATTGAAATCTGGCATTTGCGGGAGAAGCAGGTGATCCAGCACTTCTCGCGTACCTGAGCCGCGCTCGCGCAGGATCCAAGGCTCCTGAGCCAGCCTCTCCATGGTGACGTTTTTCCCCGCCAGCGGGTTGGCCGGGGCGCAAAACACCACCAATTGATCATCCAGCCAAGGCTGGGTGAGCAGCTCGGGCATGGTGCATGGCCCTTCAATCAGGCCGAGGTCAACGCGAAATTCCGCCACCGCGTTAATCACATCATCGGTATTGCCGACATTCAATTCCAGCGGCGTCGCGGGAAAATCCAGCCGGTAATTGGCAATCATTCCCGGCAGCATATAGTTACCGATGGTACTACTGGCGCCGATGCGCAATGAACCATTGTCTTTACTGAACAATCGCTCGATTTCTGCCGCCTGCTCCAATAAAGCCAGAGCTTTAGGATAGAGCAGACGACCATGCTCGTTAATGACCAGCCGTTTCCCCACACGGTCAAACAACTGGACGCCGAGCTGACCTTCGATATCAGCCAGTGCTGCACTAACCGCAGATTGCGATAGCGACAGAACAACTGATGCCTGCGTCGTCGATCCGCTTTTCAACACCTCGGCAAAAACTTCAAGTTGTCGCAATGTAATGTGCATAAATGGTTATCCGTCACGCGAGCCACTTCGCCCGCGTTTTGTGTTGCTCATCAGAGGTTTTTTTAGTTTCAAAAGTGCGAATCGCAGAATGAACCATCCAAATCCGGCCTCATTCCTTTGGTTTCGTTTAAGTATAGCCGCAATGCACCTGTCAATCATGCTGAGCAACAGTTGTCATATTCTATACCGCTTTTTACGATAGGTTATAAAGTTATAATCAATTTATTTTTTATATAAGCCGCGGTTAGTCTTATCTCAGGAATCACTGAGAAGGCCAACACCATGAATCATGCAACCCACCCACTCAACGAAAAACAGGCGCATCGCTTCTTCCCACAGCCAATGTGGTTTGGACGCGTTTTGCCCGGTTTAGTTCTCACCGGCGCTGTCACTCTCGTCTCCTTGTGGTTGAGCAACTTCCCGCAGCTGAACCATCTGGGGCTGAGCGCCCTGACGCTGGCGATTTTGATAGGTATGGTTATCGGCAACACGCTCTATCCGTCGATTCGACCTGTTTGCCACGACGGTGTGAATCTCGCCAAGCAGCGCCTGCTGCGCCTTGGGATCATCCTTTACGGGCTGCGCCTGACCTTCGCGCAAATCGCCGACGTCGGCGCGACCGGCATTCTGATTGACGCCCTCATGCTCTGCTCCACCTTCGCCCTCGCCTGCTGGCTGGGCAAAAAGGTCTTCGGGCTGGATAGCGAAACCTACATGCTGATAGGCGCCGGCAGCAGTATCTGCGGGGCCGCCGCGGTGATGGCGACCGAGCCGGTGCTGAACGCCAAGAGTGAGAAAGTCACGGTGGCCGTCGCCACGGTGGTGATTTTCGGTACCGCCGCCATCTTCATCTATCCGTGGCTGTGGCAGCTAAACCTGCAACATCACTGGATTGATTTCAGCGCGGCGCAGTTCGGTATTTACACCGGTTCGAGCGTGCATGAAGTGGCGCAAGTGGTGGCAGCGGGTCAGGGCGTTAGTCCGGATGCTGAAAACGCCGCGGTGATCGCCAAGATGATCCGCGTGATGATGCTGGCCCCCTTCCTGCTGCTGCTTTCAGGCTGGAAAAGCCGGGGCAAGGTGCAGGCTTCGCCAAACAGCGGCCGCATGAGCAACATCACCATTCCATGGTTCGCCCTGCTGTTTATCGCGGTCGCCGCCTTTAACTCGCTGGATATCTTGCCGCACAGCTGGATTGCGCCGCTGATCACCCTCGACACCGTGCTGCTGGCCATGGCGATGGCGGCGCTGGGCCTGACCACTCACGTCAGCGCGCTGCGTCAGGCGGGTTTGAAGCCGATTCTGCTGGCCGCCGTGCTGTTCATCTGGCTGATTGTCGGCGGCGCGGGAATCAACGGTTTGGTGCAGCATTTCTTCGGCTGATAACAAACTCCTGAAGAGTTTTTAACACTTCTCTGCTGCATGCCAACCGCCAAGGCGCTATGATCCGAGCATAACAAGCATGAATCGCAGAGGAGTGAACATGAAGTTTATTGGTGCACATGTCAGTGCCGCGGGTGGCGTCGATCAGGCGGTCATCCGCGCGCACGAGCTGGAAGCCACGGCGTTCGCGCTGTTTACCAAGAATCAGCGCCAGTGGAAAGCCGCACCTCTGCCAGAGGATGTGATTGAGAAGTTTAAGGTCGCTTGCGAAAAATATGGCTACAGCAGCAATCAAATTCTGCCCCACGACAGCTACCTGATTAACCTCGGCCACCCGGTGGACGAAGCGTTAGAAAAATCCCGCGAAGCCTTCCTTGATGAGATGCAGCGCTGCGAGCAGCTCGGCCTGTCGCTGCTGAATTTCCATCCGGGTAGCCACCTGATGCAAATCGACGAAGATAAGTGTCTGGAAAAGATCTCTGAGTCGCTGAACATTGTGCTCAGCCAAACCCAAGGCGTGACGGCCGTCATCGAAAACACCGCCGGTCAGGGCAGCAACTTGGGTTTTCGCTTTGAGCATTTGGCGAAAATCATCGACGGCGTAGAAGACAAAAGTCGGGTCGGCGTCTGTATCGATACCTGCCACGCCTTCGCCGCAGGCTACGATTTACGTACTGAAGAAGAGTGCATCCAAACCTTCAAACACTTCGAAGACGTGGTGGGCTTCAAGTATCTGCGCGGTATGCACCTAAATGATGCCAAGAGTGCCTTTAACAGCCGCGTTGACCGCCACCACAGCCTTGGTGAAGGCAACATCGGCAAAACCGTCTTTAGCTGGATGATGCGCGACCCGCGCTTCGACGACATTCCGATGATTCTCGAAACCGTCAATCCTGATATCTGGAAAGACGAAATTGCCTGGTTGAAGTCCGAGCAGAAAGCTCAGAGCTAATCAGCTAAATCTGCAATAAACTCCAATAAAAAAGGGCGCCTGGGCGCCCTTTTCTTCTCCTGCTAACTCGCTATTACTGAGCAACCACTTTTGCCGCCAGCGCAGCATCGGAGCGGCGCAGCAAGGCGTAAGAGACACCCGCCAGCAGCGTACCGGCGATAATCGCCACCAGATAGCCGAGGATTGGCGTGATTGCGCCTGGAATAAGCAGCACGAACAGGCCACCGTGCGGTGCCATCAGTTTAGCGCCGAATGCCATGGAAAGCGCGCCGGTCAAGGCACCGCCCGCGATACAGCAAGGCAGGACACGCATTGGGTCACGCGCCGCAAACGGGATCGCGCCTTCAGTGATGAAGCACAGCCCCAGCACCATCGCCGCTTTGCCGCCTTCGCGCTCACCCTGTTCAAACTTCTTACGCGCCAGAATGGTCGCCAGGCCCATCGCCAGCGGTGGCACCATACCTGCCGCCATAATCGCCGCCATTGGGGCATACACCGAGGAGCTGAGCAGCGTCACGCCGAAGGCATAAGACGCTTTGTTCACCGGGCCGCCCATGTCGGTACACATCATCGCACCAAGGATTGCGCCGAGCAGAACCGCGTTCGCCGTCCCCATGGATTGCAGCCAGTTAGTCAGGCCAACCAGAATTTTAGAAACTGGCGTACCCACCACGTAAATCATCACCAAGCCAGTAACCAAGCTCGCCAACAAGGGAATGATTAGGATAGGTTTCAGTGCTTCCATACTTTGCGGCAGACGCAGCTTGCTACCAATAAATCTGGCGACATAGCCCGCAAGGAAACCGGCAATAATCCCGCCGAGGAAGCCAGCGCCGGTGCTCACCGCCAGCATGCCGCCAATCAGGCCCGGCGTCAGGCCCGGACGGTCAGCGATGGAGAAAGCAATAAAGCCAGCCAGTACCGGCACCATTAGCGCAAAGGCAGACGCGCCGCCGATTTGCATCAAGGCCGCAGCCAGCGTGCCTTTCACTTCAAAAGCTTTAATCCCGAAGGCGAAGGAGAGCGCAATACACAGGCCCCCCGCCACCACCATTGGCAGCATGTAGGACACGCCGGTCAACAGGTGGCGATACGGACCTGCGCCCGTCTCTTTCTTCTTACCGGCAGCCGCCTGAGAACCCTGCTGTTTCGGCTCGAAGACTTCGGCTTCAACCAAGGCTTTGTCCAACTCCTGCTTGGTCTTTTTCAAGGCCAAACCGGTGGAAGTGCGATACATCGGCTTACCGGCAAACTTCTCCAGATCCACTTCAATATCAGCCGCCACGATAACCAAATCGGCTTCAGCCACTTCTTCTGGCGTGATGGCGTTACCCGCACCAACGGAACCGCGCGTTTCGACTTTCACCCACCAACCGCGTTTTTTAGCTTCGGTTTCAATGGCTTCAGCCGCCATAAAGGTGTGAGCCACGCCGGTCGGGCATGCGGTGATCGCCACAATGCGTTTCGGGCCATTGCCTGCCGCCACTTTAGCCGGAGCCACTGCTGGTGCGACATAAGCTTTGGCTTCCACCGAGGCGCGTTGCAGGAAGATTTCCGGCTCGCGAATAGCCAGCGCGACATCGCCAACAAACACATTTTTGCCGACCAGCTGGGCATCAGCCGGTGCGTTGTCACCCGCCACCACCACCAGCTCGGCGTCAGCGACGCTTTCAACCAGAGTGTGGCCTGTTTTCGCCGCAGCAGCAGCGAGCATTTTTTTCGCCAGTTGGCTGCGAGCTTGTCCCAGCGAACTGTCTAACATCAGCAGCGTTTTCATTCTGCCTCCTGCGGTCAATTAAAAGGTTTCAGATCAACACGGGCCATCATCGCTGCCAACTGCGGGCGATCGGTGACGCCGACGTTACTCTGGCTTACTGCCAAAGCAGCCACGGCGGTGGCGAGTCGTAAGGTATGTTCACTTGATTCACGCATCAGCAGGCCGTAAATCAGGCCGCCCACCATGGAGTCGCCGGCACCCACGGTGCTGACCACTTCACAAGCCGGCGGTTTGGCAATCCATGCGCCAGACGCGTTAACCCACAGCGCCCCTTCGGCACCCAGCGAAATCACCACGTGGGCGATCCCCTGGTCGCGCAAGGCGTGCGCGGCTTCAACCACGTCGCTCAATTCAGGCAACTTGCGTCCGGCCCAAATTTCTAATTCGCGGCGATTAGGCTTCACCAGCCAAGGTGCGGCTTTCAAACCGGCAACCAGCGCTTCGCGGCTGCTATCGAAGATGATGCACGGGCACTGGCTGCGCAGGCGCGTCATCCAGTCAGTAAAGGCTTCTGGATCTACGCCGGTCGGCAGGCTGCCACAGACGGCCACCATGTCGAACTGGCCGAGCCATGAGAGGGAATCGGTGACGAAACGCTCCCAGTCCTGCGGCGTGACGTTAAAACCGGAGAAGTTAAAGTCGCTGACTTCGCCATCTTTCTCGGTCAGTTTGACGTTGATGCGGGTACGGCCGGAGACCACCTGAAAACGGTTGGCAATGCCAAGGTCGCTGAACAGGTGCTGAAAGCCGTCCTGATTGTCTTTGCCGAGGAAACCGCCCACGGTGACATCAATGCCTAAGTCTTTCAGAACCTTGGCAACGTTAATGCCTTTACCGGCAGCGTGCAGCCCGGCGGTTTGCACCAGATTCACTTCACCCCGTTCAATTTCAGGGCAGTAGCCGACTAAATCGTAAGCCGGATTTAAGGTAATTGTGGCAACTCTGCGACTCATGCTCCCTCCCCAAGACCCGCGGCAATAGCCTCGCCGATGGTTTTCAGTGCCAGTTCTGCATCTTCGCCCTTAGCGGTGAAGCGCAGGTGATGTCCTTTTTTCACGCCCAGCGCCACGACTTTCATCAGGCTGCGGCCGTTGGCAGGTTTACCGCTGCCATCGAGATTGGTCACGGTGATTTCACTGGTGAACTGCTTGATTACGTTAACCAGCGCGGTGCCCGGCCGGGCGTGTAAACCGTGTTCATTTCGCACCACGAACTCTGCCGTCAGCAGGTTGGTTTGCTCTTCCACCTCGCTGGTCAGCAAGGCCAGCACGCCCACGGCGTCCGCCGTCAGCAAGCGTTCAGCTTTTTGGCTGATCAACAGGTCACTGAGGTAGTTAAGGACGGTTAACGGCTGGTCGTCGGCCACGGCGATGGTCAACAGCGCGGCCACGGTTTCGCCTTCATGCTCAAAGGCTTTGGCGGCCCGGCTGAAGGTCGCGGCGCTTTGCAGATTGCCTTCGGTGCTGTCACTCAGCCAGATGCCTTGGCCGAGATTGAGCGGCTTGCGGCTGATAACGTCGCTGACGAACGCGGTGTCCGCCGCGCCAATCTGCTGCAAACGACCGGCATTCAGTGCCTGAAGGGTCATCAGGTTGTCGGCGGCGACGTCGAGGGCGATAAGCTGGGTGTCGAAGTGGAATTCAGCGGCGTTTTTCTCGCCCATCAGCAGGCTGCGCAGCTCTTCAGCAGAGTCGGTTTTCGCCATGCGTTCGGCCACGCTGTCATCACTTAATACGTGAGTCAGCTGGCGCAACAGGCTGAGGTGCTCGTCAGAGCGGGCCGCGATGCCAATCACCACAAAGGCGGTCTGCCCCTCTCCCCACGCAATACCCTGCGGGAACTGGTAAACCTGAACGCCGGTGTTGAGCACCAAGTCGCGGGTATCGGTGGTGCCGTGCGGTATAGCAATGCCGTTACCCAGATAGGTAGAGGTCTGCAACTCGCGCTGCAACATGCCATCGACGTAGCCTTCGCTGACGCGCCCGGCCTGGGTCAGCGCAGCGGCAACCTGGCGGATCGCCTCTTGCTTATCGCTGGCTGACGCCCCGAGATGAATATCTTGCTGTGACAACTGGAACATAATTCTCCTCTCCTGCTGAATTTGAATCGTTTCAGCTTCATTGAGAAAAAAGGAGCGCTGCCAGATGAAACAGGTAATCGGACAACGCTGAAACGTTTCAAGCAGTCTCATTCTGGGCGATTTTTAAAGCAAGCATTCCCTGAATTGGCGTAACATTTTTTTGATGCCACGCACATTTTGCCCGTCAGAGGCCCATTTTCTACCCACGAAAAGCTAAAAGCTGAAGCTGTGCTGAAGTGCTCCTGAAGTGGCTGTAAGCTGACCTTAACGGCCAAGAGAGAGGCGAAAACCGATTCCACGGCGCGGCGTTTTTTACCACAAAGTGCGGTTTTATTATTCAGTATGGCAAATACACTGCTGTTTACCTTTTTACTGATTAAAACCGGTTTTTGTTTTTTTTAAACAGGCGTAACATTCGCGCGAATTTATTACTCTCCTAGACGGGTTTTCCCCTAAAAATGTCGACATCTACCGCCACAGCTCGCCGCCTCCCCGTCATCACGTCAACGGCCTTTTTGATCGTTGCCTTCTTAACCGGGATCGCGGGCGCACTGCAAACTCCGACGCTCAGTCTCTTTCTGACCAGCGAAGTGCATGTCAGCCCCTTTATGGTGGGGATCTTCTTTACCGGCAGCGCGGTGATTGGCATTTTCGTCAGCCAGCTTTTGGCCAGTTGGTCAGACAAACGCGGGGACCGCAAAACGCTGATCCTCTATTGCTGCATTTTGGGCGCACTGGGTTGCGTGCTTTTTGCCTTTAACCGCAGCTACTTTGTGCTGCTGTTGGTGGGGGTGCTGTTGTCCAGCTTTGGCTCAACCGCTAACCCACAGTTATTTGCGCTAGCGCGCGAACACGCCGAAAAAACCGGCCGCGAAGCGATGATGTTTAGCTCGATTTTGCGCGCACAGGTTTCACTGGCGTGGGTAGTCGGCCCGCCGCTGGCCTTCGCGTTAGCCATGGGCTTCGGCTTTACCTTTATGTACAGCGCGGCGATGCTGGCCTTTCTGGTCTGCGGCCTGATGGTCTGGATGTTCCTGCCGTCCATGCCGAAAGCGCGGGTCAAAACCACCGCCACCATTGAAGCACCTCGCCGCAACCGTCGCGACACCCTGCTGCTTTTTATCGCCTGCACATTAATGTGGGCCGCTAACAGTATTTACCTGATCAACATGCCGCTTTACGTGGTGAACGAGCTGCACCTGCCGGAAAAACTGGCGGGAATTTTGATGGGAACCGCCGCTTGTTTGGAAATTCCCACTATGCTGATCGCCGGCTATCTGGCGCGCCAGTTGGGTAAACAGTTCCTGATGCGCTGCGCGGTGATTGCGGGGGTGGTGTTCTACGCCAGCGTGCTGTTCAGCACCAGCCCAATGGCGCTGATTGTTTCACAGCTGCTGAACGCCATTTTCATCGGCATTTTGGCGGGAATTGGCATGCTCTACTTTCAGGATTTAATGCCGGGTCAGGCGGGCGCGGCCACCACGCTGTTCACCAATTCAACCCGCGCAGGCTGGATTTTGGCCGGGTCGCTGGCGGGCGTCATTGCCCAGTTCTGGAGCTATCACGCCGTGTTTTATGCCGCTTTCGCGATGGTGGTCGGCTCGGTGTTTTGTATCTGGCGGGTGAAAAATGTCGATGAAACACCGGTAGAAGCGACAATCACGATCAATGAATGACGGTGCATTTATTACCGTCAATCAAGGCGCGGTATCCGCTTCCAGACGAGTGAGGTAGATCAAGGCGTCGTCGCGATGGGTATGACACATTTCGCGGCTGGCTTGCAGACTGGCACAGACCTTGGGGCGCAGCGGCGAAGTGAAAATGCCGCAGAGAAAATTATCCGCCAGATGGATGCAGCGCGTGTTGGCCGGTTTGCCGTTTGGCATCCCCGGTATCGGGCTGGAAATCGAGGGCGCAATACAGCAAGCGCCACAATTGGTACGGCAATCCATTAGCGCCTCCGTTTGGCGGGTTAAGTGAGGCGCGACAATAACAGTCGCCCTTAACACTCTCCAGCGAAATCTTTCTTCCGCGACCACTTTCTGACTAGACTTTATGATGCGACAAATGGCGCTAAATCGGCGGCAAAGTGCGGGATAACGAGTAATCTGCTTGCCTGAAATCGGCGGCGCGAGTAACGTGTCGCCAAATATTTTTAACTCCCCTTATGACAGGTTATTTATATGGCACGTGCTAACGAAATTAAACGCGGCTTCGTTGTTAACTACGACGGTAAATTGCTGCTGGTAAAAGACATCGATGTTCAAAGCCCAAGCGCGCGCGGTGCCAGCACCCTGTACAAAATGCGCTTCTCCGACGTGCGCACCGGCGGCAAGGTTGAAGAGCGTTTTAAAGGCGACGACATTCTCGATACCGTCACCCTGACCCGCCGTAAAGTGAACTTCTCTTACGTCGATGGCGACGAATACATCTTTATGGATGATGAAGATTTCACGCCTTACACCTTCAACAAGGCGCAGATCGAAGACGAACTGCTGTTTATCCCGGAAGAAGGTTTGCAGGGCATGCAGGTCTTGACGCTGGACAGCCAACTGCTGGCGCTGGAATTGCCACAAACCGTGGATCTGGAAATCATCGAAACCGCGCCAGGCATTAAAGGCGCGTCAGCCAGCGCACGCAACAAACCGGCGGTCATGAGCACAGGTTTAAGCATTCAGGTCCCCGAGTATCTGAGCCAGGGCGACAAAATCCGCATTCATATTGCAGAGCGTCGTTATATGGGCCGTGCTGATTAATCAGCGGCGAATAATGACTGCACATCAAGAGCGCTCCGGCGCTCTTTTTTATGCCTGAAAAACTCGAGTTACATTCCGCACTCATTCCACTTTCGATCTACTTCACAGATTCCATCTGAATCTGGACTAACCAATTTTCATTTCTGTCGTATGACTTTACACTCGAAGTCCTGATTTATGGCCCTATTGTCATCTGCATCACCGCTCCTGGCAGGCCATTAAAGAAAAAGACCTATTTTGGCCTGACCAATTAATCTAATTCTTATCATTGGAGTGATGCATGAAAACAATCGCCACGGAACACCTCCCTTCGCAAGTCCAGCTTCCCCAATACGATCGCGACCAGCTGAAAAGCCGCATCGTGCATATTGGCTTTGGGGCTTTCCATCGCGCCCATCAGGCTTTGATGACTGACCGTGTGCTGAATAAGCAAGGTGGTGATTGGGGGATTTGTGAAGTCAGCCTGTTTGGTCGCGACAATCTGATTAAAGCGCTGCGCCAGCAGGACAACTTATTCACCGTGCTGGAAAAAGGGGCCGAAGGTAATCAGGCCATCGTGATCGGCGCGGTGTGTGAAACCCTGCATGGCCGGATCGAAGGCATTAACGCCGTGGTGGAGAAACTGGCTGAACCTCAGGTTGCCATTGTCTCACTGACGATCACGGAAAAGGGCTACTGCATTGAGCCGGGCAGCGGCAAGCTGGACCTCGACAACCCGCAGATTCAGCAAGACCTGACTGGCGAACAGACACCGTCAACAGCGCCGGGCATTCTGGTCGAAGCCCTGCGGCTGCGCCACCAGCACGGTTTGCCGGGCTTTAGCGTGCTGTCTTGCGACAACATCCCGGAAAATGGTCACGTGGTGAAAAATGCCGTGCTGGGGCTGGCTCAGGCGCGCTCCGCCGAGCTAGCCGCGTGGATTGAAAGCCATGTCACCTTCCCAAGCACCATGGTGGACCGCATTGTTCCTGCCGCCACGGAAAACGCCCTCGACGAAATCACCGAGGCGCTGGGCGGCGTGGCTGACCCTTGCGGTATCGCCTGTGAGCCATTCATCCAGTGGGTGGTAGAAGATAACTTTGTGGCGGGCCGCCCGGCGTGGGAAGAGGTCGGCGCGCAGCTGGTCAGCGACGTGCTGCCCTTCGAGCAGATGAAACTGCGCATGCTGAACGGCAGCCACTCCTTCCTTGCCTATCTTGGCTATTTGGCGGGTTATCAGTACATCAATGAATGTATGGAAGATCCTAACTATAAGCGCGCTGCGCACAATTTGATGCTGAAAGAACAGGCACCGACGCTAAGCGTCAAAGGCATTGATCTGGAAGCTTATGCCGACAGCCTGATTGCCCGTTACAGCAACCCGTCGCTGAAACACCGGACATGGCAGATTGCGATGGACGGCACCATGAAGCTGCCGCAGCGCATGCTCGACTCCGTGCGTTGGCATCTGCAAAACGGCGGCGACTTCAGCCTGTTAGCCATAGGGGTTGCGGGTTGGATGCGTTACGTTGGCGGCGTGGATGACGCCGGTGCGGCGATTGAAATCAAAGATCCGATGGCAGACAAACTGGCAAAAATTGTCAGCGAGAGTGAAGACGGCGAAGCGCGAGTCAGCGCCCTGCTGGCCCTCCACTCCGTGTTTGGCGACGCGCTGGCGAAAAACGCACAGGCCGTGGAGGCCATTCAGCAGGCTTACGCCAGCTTGCAGCGGCATGGCGCGAAGCAGAGTGTCGCCAATTACGTGGGTTAAGATGCAGAATTGATGCTGACACGGCTGCTTTCGGGCAGCCATTAATCATTTAGCAGAGAGGGCGTGGATTCAAACAGATAACCATCGAAAGCCGGATCTTCAGCGTCCGACACCGCCAGCAGCAGCGTTTTGACATTTTCCAGATGCTGCCACATCGCCTGTTTTGCCGCTTTGGCATCGCGCCGCAGCACTGCTTGTAGGATTGTTTGGTGATCTTGCAGCCATTGATGATGATCGTTTTTCCCCACATGCTGCTGGATGCCGTGCCACATAGGGCTGCGATGGCGCACCTGCCACAGCTCCGCCACCATATTGGCTAATACGCTGTTTTGAGACGCCTGTGCCAGCAGGTTGTGAAACAGCTCATCGGCAGTTTCATCCACCACGCCCTGCTCGATAAATTGCCGCTCCATCTCAATAGCATCGCGCATTTTTAAGATGTCAGCCTTGGTGGCCTGGGTGGCGGCAAAGGCGGCGACTTCGCTTTCCACCAGCTGTCGCGCCTGAAGCAGCTCAAAAGGTCCAAATCCGCTATCCCCCTGAAAAGTACTCCACTTCCCCGACGGCTCCGGCTGCTGGGTCAGCACATAGACGCCGGAGCCTTTACGCACTTCAACCACCCCTTCTAGCTCAAGCATGATCAGGGCTTCGCGCACCACGCTCCTGCTAACGGCAAAGCTTTCGGCAATTTCTCTTTCTGGGGGCAGCCTGTCGCCCGCCATAAAATCCCCTGCCGCAATGGCGCTACGCAGTTTGCCGCCGATGTCCTGATAAAGCCGCATTGAATGACTCCAAGGGAGAATTGGTCTGGCAGATTAAACGAGGATTATTCGTTTAGCGCCATAGAATAGGGAAAAGTATATCACCGGGTTATTAGTGCAACGAGTATCAAGGGCGGGAAGTGCTGACGAGGTCAAAATTGGGCTGACCAAAAGCTGGATAGGTCAGGCCGAAAAGGAGGTAAGCAGGTCGCTTTCCTCCTTGGTCGACATGAGTATTAGCCCGCTAGTTGTAACTAACGGTCATGATAGCCAGATGAGGATTGTTATTAACGTTACGGGTAGAAACCTGCCCGATAGAGTGCGGCAATGAAAAATTAGGAAGATTTTTAGTATCGATAGTGTTGGTCTGCTGGATGGTTTTACCGCCCCTGTAGCATTCACTGACCACTTTATTGGCGGACGTATTCAACATACATCCATCTTCAACGATGGCGCCATAAAAACGGATGGTGCCCCCTGAAGAACTTACTGCTGCCTGTGTCATCCCTGAGGTACAAAATCCAAAAAACAAGATCGCAATGATTTTGTTCATGGGTGCCTCAATTACAGTTAGTTTACTTACGTGAAACATTAATTTAACCAATATAAAATACAGACTTATCTGACAAATAAGTAGGGTTTTGCCTACAAGTTTTTCTTATGCACAATGTGCTCTACACCGCTATTTCATCGGCGGAATACTGGATTTTCTTGATAGCTGGCGGCATCTTATTACTCCAAATAATGACCCATGACATGTAACGCCAATAAAGTCGTTTATTTTCATATGGTTAATGCAACGCCTTTAATAAGGGATTTTTGATGACCAAAACCAATCTGATCACCGGCTTTTTGGGTAGCGGAAAGACCACTACCATTCGCCATTTGCTGGCTCAGAAACCTGAGGGGGAAAAGTGGGCAGTATTGGTTAACGAATTTGGTGAAATTGGCATCGACGGCGGCCTGTTGGCAGACAGCGGCGCGGTGCTGAAAGAGATCCCCGGCGGCTGCATGTGTTGTGTCAACGGACTGCCGATGCAGGTAGGCCTGAACATGCTATTGCAGCAGGCAAAACCGGACCGGTTGCTGATCGAACCCACGGGCTTGGGCCATCCGAAGCAGATTTTGTCGCTGCTAGGTTCCGAGGTGTACAAAAGCTGGCTGACCCTCAACGCTTCACTCTGCCTGCTTGATGCGCGCAATCTCAGCGACCAACGCACGGTGGAAAACGAGAATTTCCGCGATCAGCTGGCGGCAGCGGACATCATCGTGGCAAACAAGTCCGACGTTTATAGCGAGCACGACCAACAAGCGCTTAGCGCGTGGCAGGGCCAGTGGGCCGCAGGCCGTGAAGTGGTGATTGCTGCTCAGGGGCAGATTGATATTAGCCTGCTGGACAAGCCGCGTTTAAACCAAGTTCAGCTACCCGACGGTGCGCATCATCACTCTCACCCTGCGCAAAAAGGGTTGGCGGCGCTCAGCCTGCCAGGCCATCAGCGCTGGCGGCGGGCGTTAAATCAGGCTGACGGCTATGCAAGCTGCGGCTGGATTTTCGACCAAGAGACGGTTTTCGACACTACAGGTTTGCTCGACTGGGTGCGCCTGGCGCCGGTAGACCGAGTGAAAGGCGTCATGCGTATTAAGGAAGGCACCTTGGTGGTCAACCGTCAGGGAGAAGATTTGCATATTGAAACTCGCCCGATGGCGCCCTTAGACAGCAGAGTTGAGCTAATTACTCGCAATGAAACCCAGTGGAATGAACTACAATCTTCTTTGTTGAAGATTCGTTTAAGTTAAGCGGCTTACCGTATCGCCCACAATATTACTTAACATTCGCTAATTAACAGGTCCCTACTTATGTGGCGTCGCAATATCCCCTCTATCCTGATACTGAATGTATTGGGTATTGCTTTGTTTTTATCTTATTACCTGCCCGCGAACCACGGCTTCTGGTTCCCTATCGACTCGTCGATTTTCTTCTATTTCAACCAACATTTGGCGACTAACCAGACCTTCCTGCACGTGGTAGCCATCACCAACAACCGGGCTTTTGATGGTATTTCACTGCTGGCAATGGGCCTGTTGTACTTTTCTTACTATATAAAGAGGGATACCGCCGGACGCCGCCAGATGATTTTGATTGGTTTCGTCATGCTGCTGACCGCCGTGGTGCTTAACCAGCTGGGGCATTTACTGCCCGTCAGTCATAAAAGCCCATCGCTGAGCTTCCCAGATGTGAACCGCGTGAGCGAATTGACCGGCATTCCGACCAAAGACTCTTCGGGCGACAGTTTCCCCGGCGACCACGGGATGATGCTACTGGTGTTCACCTGCTTTATGCTGCGCTACTTGGGTAAAACGGCCTTTGGCGTTGCGCTGCTGATCACCGTCATCTTCTCCCTGCCGCGCCTGATGATCGGCGCACACTGGTTTACCGACATTGCAGTAGGGTCATTGTCCGTGGTGTTGGTGGGAGCAAGTTGGTGGTTGATGACCCCGGCAAGCGACAAATTGGTAGGTTGGTTAGACAGAACATTACCCAAGTTGCGTTCAAAATAAGCCATTTTTAGACCAAGCATATTTTTTAACATCTATTCATAAATATTATGGTTCGGCAGGTTAATCTCACACTGCCGAACTTTTCGTTTAGACATTATCTGGCATAGCTTTATTGAATTTTTATTACATAGCCCGCTTGTGCTGTGCTTTTGAGCCAAAGCCGTACAAATAACGCTCATCTCTTTTTACATTAACGCTAACATCACTTTACATCACAATTTCATATAAAAAATCCCGCAAAACCTCTCGCAATCCCTTATTCATTACGGTACTCTCCAAAACGCTTGCACAGAAATGTGGCATAAATGGCTTGATCCAAGAAAAAGTGTGTCGTAACGCACATTTCCCTCGTCAGGCGTTTGCTGCTCCTGTTTGCGGCAGGTAGTCTCGCTTCGTTTGGCAATTTATAACGATTAAATCGTTAAGGACTTCAAGGGATAACAACAACAATGGTCAAGTCTCAACCGTTTATGAGATATGTTCTGCGGCTGATACCCGCAATTGGCGCGGCAATTCTTCTCTCCGCGTGTAGTGGCACACATTCTTCGAATACAGAAAACGCGCAAACTGATATGCGTGCAGTAAATGACAAAGATGGTCTTCTACTGCAAGCCTCTCAGGATGAATTCGAAGCAATGGTTCGCAGCGTCAACGTAAAATCCAAAATCATGGATCAGTACGCTGACTGGAAAGGCGTTCGTTATCGGTTAGGTGGTGACAGCAAGCGTGGTATCGATTGCTCAGCCTTCGTTCAGGTAACCTTCCGCGAACAATTCGGCATGGACTTACCTCGTTCAACGTATGAACAAGAGGAAAAGGGCAAGAAAATCCAGCGCACGAAATTACGTGCCGGTGATCTGGTTCTGTTCCGTGCAGGCTCTACGGGTCGCCATGTAGGCATTTATTTAGGTAACGATCAGTTTGTTCACGCTTCCACCAGCAACGGTGTGATGATTTCAAACTTAAACGAAACTTACTGGAATAAACGTTTCCGTGAAGCAAGACGAGTTTTAGTTAGTGGTGAACATAGCTAACGTATAAATAAACTCTTGTTGTCCCAAGCCAAGCGAACTATAAAAAACGTCATCTCCGGATGGCGTTTTTTTTTGTTAATTTTATTAGGCTTCGTTATAAAAATATTTGAAGTTTATTTAATGACAGTTAATCATTTCTCTACGTTATACTTTAAATTCCGCAACATACTGAGTGAAGGTTGAAAAAATGGGGTTGAATTCGGCTCTCACCCATAGTGTTTTACCCAGACGTACTTATCTTATTCGAAGCCTATTTGCCGCCACCCTGCTCTTTTTCATTTTCTCTGCCGCAACGCTCTACACCATTGCGATAAAAAATAAACAGCAACAACAGCAAGTCAGCGATCGCACCGTAGAGTACAGCAAAGCGTATTTGCAAAATCTCACCGCAACCATGAAACGCCTTAGTCAGTTGCCAGAGAAAAACTGTGACATGGCAACCGATCAGCTAAGCCGCGACGCGGCCCTTACCCTTGGGGTTCGCGATTTCCTGCTGGTCCGTGAAGGCAGGGTCTACTGCTCGTCGGCGACCGGCGAAATGTCTCTGTCTGTGCAAGACTTTTTCTCCGGACTCGACTGGCGCAAGCCGCTGGATATTCAGCTTGAGCAAGGCACCAGCTTTATTCCAAACCGGCCGGTGATTGCCGTCTGGTATCGCAACCCTGACGTCAGCGACAGCGGCATTTTGGCCACCATTGAGCTGACGCTTTCTCCTTATATGCTGTTTGCCCAAACCGACGAAGGCTACCACGGCTTTGCACTGATAGTCGGCGACCGGGCGCTGACCTCCATCGGCAGCTCGCTGATGGCGGTAAAAGATCTGCCCCATAGCCACTATTCTGAAATCAAAATCGATGACTATCCTTTCACTCTGCGCCTCTACGCGCCGCAGCTGACGGGTGAAAACATCCGCTTTACCCTGCTTGCCAGCCTGCTGCTGAGTTTGATGGTCGGCGCACTGATCTATTTCACCCTGATAAGCCGCCACAGCCCGGAGCGCGAAGTGCTGCTTGGCCTGAAGCACAACCAATTCTTTGTGGAATATCAGCCGGTGATGGAGACCCAAACCCTGAAAGTGGCGGGTATTGAAGCCCTGATGCGCTGGCAGCACCCGGTGGAGGGGCGCATTCCACCGGACATCTTTATCAATTTTGCCGAGTCGCAGGGATTGATCGAGGCGTTGACCCGTCGCGTGATGCAGCTGGCAGCCGCCGATGCCCATCGACTGATGCAGGTCATGCCGCCAAAAGCCAAGTTTGGCATCAATATTTCGCCGCATCATATGAAGAAAAGCAGCTTCCGCGATGACGTGATGGACTTCCTGTTCGCCATGCCAAAAGACTATTTTCAGGTGGTGTTTGAAATTACTGAACGCGGCATGGTGGATAACGAAAGCGCCATGCGGGAATTCAACTGGCTGCGTCAGCAAGGCATTGAAATCGCCATTGATGACTTCGGAACCGGCCACAGCGCGTTGATCTATCTGGAGAAATTCACGCTGGATTACCTGAAAATCGATCGCGGCTTTGTGATGTCTATCGACCAAAACACCCTGATCGCCCCGGTGCTGGACACCGTGCTGAAACTGACCGAAGAGTTAAACCTGAAAACTATCGCTGAAGGGGTAGAAACGGTTCAACAGGCCAAATACCTGCGTAAACACGGCGTCAGCCTGCTTCAAGGCTACCTCTACAGCAAGCCACTGCCGGTGGATGAAATCATCGATTACACTCGCCAAGTGAACGGCGGATTGCTCTCCCCTGAAAAGTAAAAGGTTCTTAAGGTTGAGGATTTCTCTCCATGGTACATTTTGTCTTAGACTCTGTTTGATACTGTGGTAAAACAGCAGGAATAAGATAAAAAGACGCTATTGGTAGCATTTTCAACCAGTTTGCCATCAGCAAATTTAGCGGCAGACATCCCGAGCACCTGAGGTGCCGGGAGCGCCCCCCTTTTAGTAGGAGCGACGTGCAGGATGTTTTCGCGACTCATCACAGCAGCTTTATTTTCCGCGCTGAGCCTTTGCGCTCAGGCCGAAGTTATTCAGGACAGCTACGCCTTCTCCGTTCTGGGTGAACCTAAATATTTTTCCAACTTCAGCAACTTCGATTACGTCAATCCGGCTGCGCCGAAAGGCGGCACCATTCGCCTGGCGGCCATTGGCACCTATGACAATTTCAACCGCTACGCCTCGCGCGGCAACCCGGCGGTGCGCAGCGACACCCTTTACGACAGCCTGTTTACCACCTCTAGCGACGAAATCGGCAGCTATTATCCGCTGGTTGCCGACTCCGCGCGCTATGACAGTAACTTCCGCTGGGTCGAAGTCGATATTAACCCACGCGCCCGTTTCCACGACGGCAGCGCCATCACCGCCAGCGACGTGGCGTTCACCTTCAGCAAATTTATGACCGAGGGCGTGCCGCAGTTCCGCGTGGTGTACAAAGGCGCCGAGGTGAAAGCCATTTCACGCCTGACGGTGCGTATCGTCCTGCCGCGCCCGGACAAAGATATGATGCTCGGCCTGCTCGGCTTGCCTATCCTGCCGCAGAAGTTTTGGGAAAAGCATAAGTTTAACGAGCCGCTTTCTACTCCGCCGTTGAGCAGCGGCCCTTATCGCATCAGTGATTACAAACTGGGTCAGTTCGTCACCTACTCCCGCGTGCCGGACTACTGGGCGGCCAATTTGCCGGTCAACCGCGGGCGCTATAATTTCGACACCATTCGCTACGACTACTACCTCGACGACAGCATTGCGCTGGAAGCTTTTAAATCCGGTGCTTTCGACTTCCGTATGGAGGCTTCGCCAAAGAACTGGGCGACGCAATATAAAGGCGCCAACTTCAGCAAAAACTACATTGTGAAACAGGATGACCAGAATCAGGCCGCGCAGGACACCCGCTGGCTGGCCTTCAATATTCAGCGCCCGCAGTTTAGCGATCGTCGGGTGCGCGAGGCGCTAACCCTGGCCTTTGATTTCGAATGGATGAATAAGGCGCTCTACTTCGGCTCATGGCAGCGCGCTAACAGCTATTTTCAGAACACCGAGTACAGCGCCAGCAACTACCCTAACTCCGCCGAACTGGCGTGGCTGGCTCCGCTGAAGGGGCAGATTCCCAACGAGGTCTTTAGCAAGCTTTATCACCCACCTAGCTCCGACGGCAGTGGTAATGACCGTGCCAACCTGCTGAAAGCCACTGAGCTGTTAAAACAGGCGGGCTGGGAAGTCAGAAACCAGCAGTTGGTTAACGCCAAGACCGGCAAGCCATTCACCTTTGAATTGCTGCTGCCGGGCGGCGCGAATACCCAGTATGCCCTGCCCTTCCAGCATAATCTGGCGCGTTTAGGTATCAAAATGACCCTGCGCGAAGTCGATAATTCACAGTTTATTCGCCGTATTCGCCAACGGGATTTCGACATGGTGCCGAGCGTTTACAGCGCGATGCCCTACCCCAGCCCTGACCTGCAAATTATCTGGAACAGCAAATACATTGATTCAAGTTATAACCGCCCCGGCGTGAAAGACCCGGCGGTCGATAAGCTGACAGACGAGATAGCCGCCAACCAAGGCAAGCAGGACGCCCTGCTGGCTCTGGGACACGCGCTGGACCGCGTACTGACGTGGAACATGTATATGATCCCCATGTGGTACAACAACCACCAGCGCTACGCCTACTGGGACAAATTCTCCATGCCATCCATTCAGCCGATGAATGGGCTGGAGCTGGACACTTGGTGGTATGACTTTAACCGCGCTAACCGTTTACCGGCAGAGCGGCGCTAAGGTGGGCCTGTGACATCCTACATCCTGCGCCGCCTGCTGCTGATCATTCCCACCCTGTGGGCGATCATCACCATCAACTTCTTCATTGTGCAAATCGCCCCCGGCGGCCCGGTCGATCAGGCTATTGCCGCCATTCAAATGGGTAAAAGCAGTGGCATCCCCGGCAGCGGCGGTGGCAGCGATCTCGGCAAAGCCTCGCCTGGCGTGGGCCAAGTAGGCGACAGCCAGTATCGCGGCGCGCGCGGGCTGGACCCGGAAGTCATCGCCGAAATTACTCACCGTTTTGGCTTCGACAAGCCGCTGCATGAGCGCTATTTCGACATGCTGTGGAGCTATGTGCGCTTTGATTTCGGCGACAGTCTGTTTCGCGGTTCCAGCGTCATGCAGTTGGTCAGGGACAGCCTGCCGGTGTCGGTCAGCCTTGGCCTGTGGAGTACGCTGATCATCTATCTGGTGTCGATTCCGCTGGGCATTCGCAAAGCGGTGAAAAACGGCACGGCTTTTGATAATTGGAGCAGCTCGCTGATCATCATTGGCTACGCCGTGCCCTCTTTCCTGTTCGCCATTCTGCTGATCGTGCTGTTTACCGGCGGCAGCTACCTCGACTGGTTCCCGCTGCGCGGCCTGACCTCGCCCAATTTCGACCTGCTTCCGTGGTATGGCAAAGTGACCGACTACCTCTGGCACATCACGCTGCCGGTGCTGGCGACGGTGATTGGCGGTTTCGCCACCCTCACCATGCTGACTAAAAACTCCTTTATGGATGAGATCCGCAAACAGTATGTGGTGACGGCGCGAGCCAAGGGGCTGAGTGAGAAGAAAATTCTGTATCGCCACGTGTTCCGCAACGCCATGCTGCTGGTGATTGCCGGGTTCCCGGCCACCTTTATCAGCATGTTTTTTACCGGCTCACTGCTGATTGAAGTGATGTTCTCCCTGCAAGGGCTGGGGCTGCTGGGTTATGACGCTATTGTCTCCCGCGACTTCCCGGTGATGTTCGGCACCCTGTACATCTTCACCCTCATCGGCCTGTTGCTGAACATTATTAGCGATATCACTTACACGCTGGTTGACCCACGCATCGACTTTGAGGCCCGCCAATAATGACGCTAAGCCCTCTGAATCAGGCGAGATGGGCGCGTTTTCGCGCCAATAAACGCGGCTACTGGTCGCTGTGGATTTTCCTCACGCTGTTTATCCTTTCGCTACTTTCTAACATTCTTGCCAATGATAAACCCCTGCTGGCGAGCTATCAGGGCCAGCTGACGGTGCCGTTTTTGTTTGATTACAGCGAAACCACTTTTGGCGGCGAGCTGCAAACCCCGACCGACTACCAAGACCCCTTTGTGGTTGGGCAAATCGAGAAACACGGCTGGGCAATCTGGGCACCTATTCGCCACAGCTTTAACTCGATTAATTTCGCCACCGATCAAACTTTCCCTTCGCCGCCTTCTGCCGACAACTGGCTGGGTACCGACGGCGACGGCCATGACGTGTTGGCGCAACTACTGTACGGCCTGCGTATTTCGCTGTTTTTCGGTATCACGCTGACGGTACTCTCCTCGCTGATTGGCGTGTTAGTGGGCGCGACTCAGGGCTACTACGGCGGGCGCATTGACCTGCTGGGCCAGCGGCTGATTGAAGTCTGGTCGGGGATGCCAACCCTGTTTTTAATCATCATGCTGTCGAGCGTGGTGCAGCCGAACTTCTGGTGGCTGCTGCTAATTAGCGTGCTTTCCGGCTGGATGATTCTGGTTGGCGTGGTGCGCGCCGAGTTTTTGCGCACCCGCAACTTCGACTATATCCGCGCCGCGCAGGCGATGGGGGTCAGTGACCGGATGATTATGCTGCGCCACATGCTGCCGAACGCCATGGTGGCGACGCTGACTTATATGCCCTTTATCCTCTGCGGCTCGATAACCACCCTCACCTCACTGGATTTCCTCGGCTTTGGCCTGCCGCCGGGGTCGCCGTCGCTGGGTAATCTGCTGCTGGCCGGGAAGAACAATTTGCAGGCCCCGTGGCTTGGCATCAGCTCCTTTGTTGCGCTGGCCCTGCTGCTTTCACTGCTGATTTTTATCGGCGAAGCCGTGCGCGATGCCTTTGACCCATCGTCAAAGCCGCAGCCAGTCTCCACCAAGGGCCGCTGATATGAGCCATTCTCCTTTATTAGATATTCAAAACCTCAGCGCGGCCTTCGAGCTGGGCGACACCTCGCGTCAGGTGATAAGCCAAGTTTCGCTGAAGGTTGATCAAGGGGAAACGCTGGCGCTGGTTGGCGAGTCCGGCTCGGGCAAAAGCGTCACCGCGCTGTCGGTGCTGCGCCTGCTGCCTAACGTGACCTATCCCGAGGGAGACATTCTGTTTGCCGGCAAGTCGCTGCTCAATGCTCCTGAAAGCACTCTGCGCAAGGTGCGCGGCAACCAGATTGCGATGATTTTTCAGGAGCCGATGGTTTCACTGAACCCTCTGCACAATATTGAAAAGCAGCTGGCGGAAGTGCTCTCTTTGCATCGGGGAATGGGCCGCGAAGCCGCGCGCGGCGAAATAATCAGCTGTCTCGACCGCGTGGGGATCCGCCAGGCGAAATCTCGCTTAGGGGATTTCCCCCACCAGCTTTCCGGCGGCGAACGCCAGAGGGTGATGATTGCCATGGCGGTGCTCACCCAGCCCAAGCTGCTGATCGCCGATGAGCCGACCACCGCGCTGGACGTCTCGGTGCAGGCGCAGATCCTCAAACTGCTCAACGAACTGAAGCAAGAGCTGAATATGGGGATGCTGTTTATCACCCATAACCTGAACATTGTGCGCCAGCTGGCAGATAACGTGGCGGTGATGCAGCACGGCAAGGTGGTGGAAACCCAGCCGCGCGCCCTGCTCTTCAGCCAGCCGCAGCACCCTTACACCCAGCGCCTGCTGCAAGCGGAGCCGCAGGGTCGCCCACGGCCGCTGGATAGCACCCAGCCGGTTCTGTTGGAAGTCAAAGACCTTAGCGTGACCTTTTCCCGTAAACGCGGCTTACTGCGCCGCACCCTTAGCAGCAAGCAGGCAGTGAATAAACTGAGTTTCAGCCTGCGTCGCGGGGAAAGTATTGGCGTGGTGGGGGAATCTGGCTCAGGGAAAAGCACCACCGGGCTGGCCCTGCTGCGCCTCATTAGCTCGCAAGGGGAGATCCTGCTCGGCGGCAAGCCGCTGCATCAGTTCACTCGCCGCCAGATGCTGCCTTATAGAAGCCGGATGCAGGTGGTGTTTCAGGACCCTTTCTCGGCGCTGAACCCGCGCTTTACCGTGGAGCAGATTATCGCCGAAGGATTATTAGTTCACGGCAAGCTTGACGCCAATCAGCGCCAACAGCGGGTGATTAAGGTGATGCAAGAGGTGGGGCTGGACGCCGAAACGCGTCATCGCTATCCGGCAGAGTTCTCCGGCGGGCAGCGCCAGCGCATTGCTATCGCCCGCGCGCTGGTGCTCGAGCCGGAAATCTTAATCCTTGATGAGCCAACGTCGTCGCTGGATAAATCGGTACAGGCGCAAATTCTGGCCATTCTCAGCGAGCTGCAACTGCGCCTCGGCCTGTCTTATCTGTTTATCAGCCACGACCTGCGGGTGGTGCGCTCGCTGTGCCACCAACTGATCGTGCTGCGGGACGGGGAAGTCGTGGAACAAGGAGATTGCGAGGCGATTTTCCGTGCGCCAGCACACCCCTATACGCAGGAGTTGCTGTCACTGTCGACCTTAGAAGATTGAAGCGCGGAAAGTTAGAAAGGGTAAAGCGCGGAGACAGTTTCAGCGATAGCCGCGCCGGTATTTTTCAGTCGGCAGAGGGTGGCGCTTTCATCGTCGCGTTTTACAAACAGGCAGGGCTGGCCGTCGCACTCGACGACAGAGCTTTCCACCTGAATCTCCTGCAAGCACTCGGTCAGATGGTGCATAACCTGCCACGCCACCTCACCTTCGTGGCTCAGTAGCTTCAGTCCAATCAGGTTGCTGCCCTCTTCGCTACCCGGTAGCGGAATCGGTTCAACCTTGATGCCGTCAAAACCCGTTAACCAACGGTAACTTTGCGGCAAACGATGTACTACCGAAAGTTGGATATTATTCACGAGGATCCCCAGATGATTCACTCATTACTTCATTCACGCAAATGCTGCGTGTATAGCAAGTTATAGCCTTTGAACTCAACGTGCGCTCGCCGATTCAACAAAATAATTAACATTATTGTAACGTCACGAACACAAAATGTTGGCTAATTGATGATTTTATGTCCAGCTCGTGGTCGTTCTGCGAGCCAGATCTCGTTTTGACCTCTTTGTAACCTTTTTCACCCCATATCTCAACCAATTTAATTCATCGGCGTTACTTTCTTGACTCTATTTTTTTACAATTTAAAAACATCTTTTGTTAAAGAATATCGCACGATTTGTTTTCACCCTTTTTAATTTTAGGATTATTATCCGCACCGTTTTTACTGCTTTATGTTTTAACTGCTTTCCCTTTCCTGAGCCCGCTTGGCTCATATTCCAATACCAGCGAGAATTGAAATGGATAATGATCCGTCAATGATTGATAACAATGCGCCCGAAAATGGTACCGGTTTCAGTCGCCGTGACCTGATTAAAGGGCTCACCTCTGCGATGGTGGCCACCACCTTACTCGGTTTTCCGTTCCTGACTCAGGCGGAAAAAGCCACGGCAGAAGCCTCCCCGGTAATATTTGGTCAGTTCTACCTTGTCTCTCAAGCCGTCACTGAGCATAAGAATCTCAGCGAAGGGGCCTCAGCCCAAATTTTCAACGCGCTGTTCCGCGGACAGCCCGACTTCCCTTTGCAGGTCAGTAAGCTACATGCTCTGGTTAACAGCAATCAGACAGCAAAAGAGCTGCAAGCGTTAGCCAAACAGCAAGGTCTGGGCGATCTGGTGACTAACATCGTCACCGCGTGGTACACAGGTTCGGTCGGACATGGTACCGATTCCATCTTAATCTCTTATAAAGACGCGCTGATGTACCGCCCGGTGAGTGATGGCCTGATTGTGCCAACTTACTGCGGCAACGGTCCGCTGTGGTTCACCGCCGCGCCGCCAGCCGCCGCCATGCCCGAGGCGATGAGTGCCGACCGTTTCGGCCCGGCTACAGATACCAACCAAGTGAGTAAATCCTGATGAAAAAACCTGAATTTATGGCGAACGGCGATGCGTCCGCTGATGTGATTGTGGTCGGTTCTGGCGTAGTTGGCGGCATGATTGCCGATCAGCTGGTCAGTCAGGGTTACTCGGTGCTGGTGCTGGAAGCCGGTTTGCGCATTGAGCGCGCTCAGGCGGTAGAAAACTGGCGCAACATGCCGTTTGAAAACCGCGCTGGCTCTGACTATCAGGGGCTTTACCCGCAGTCGGAAAACGCCCCGGCCCCGCTCTACTTCCCAGAAAACAACTATGTGCATCTGACCGGCCCGAGCGCCAGCAGCTTTAAACAGGGCTATCTGCGCACCGTCGGCGGCACCACCTGGCACTGGGCGGCCTCCTGCTGGCGTCACGTTCCCAACGATTTCAAAATGAAAACGCTGTACGGCGTTGGCCGCGACTGGCCGATCTCCTATGACGAGCTTGAGCCTTATTACTGCCGCGCGGAAGAAGAGATTGGCGTTGCCGGGCCAAACGACCCCGAGCTGCAATCCCCTTCCGAGCGCAGCAAGCCCTACCCGATGGAGCAGGTGCCTTACGGCTATGGCGACACCCGTTTTGCCGAAGTGGTGAACCCGCACGGTTATCGCTCAGTGCCCATCCCCCAGGGCCGCAGCACCCGTCCGTGGAATGGCCGCCCAACCTGCTGTGGCAACAATAACTGTCAGCCAATCTGCCCAATCGGCGCCATGTATAACGGCATCGCCCACGTCGAACGCGCCGAAAACAAAGGTGCCGTGGTACTAGCCGAGGCGGTGGTTTACAAAATCGACACCGACGAAAACAACAATGTCACCGCCGTTCACTGGCTGGACAACAAAAAGCAGTCGCATAAAGCCACCGGCAAAGTGTTCGCGCTGGCCTGTAACGGCATTGAAACCCCGCGCCTGCTGCTGATGGCGGCGAACGAGAAGAACCCGAACGGCATCGCCAACTCGTCCGATCACGTGGGTCGCAACATGATGGACCACTCGGGCTTCCACTGTACTTTCATTGCCCAAGAGCCGCTGTGGATTGGTCGCGGCCCGGCGCAGAGCAGCTGCTTGGTTGGCCCGCGCGACGGCGAGTTCCGCAAAGAATATTCCGCCAACAAGATGATCCTCAACAACATCAACCGCGTGATCCCGGCGACCTCCAAAGCCCTGCAAATGGGTCTGGTGGGTAAAGAGTTGGATGAAGAGATCCGCCGCCGCGCCATCTATGGCGTGGACCTGTCCATCAGCCTCGAGCCACTGCCAGACCCGAATAACCGCCTAACACTGAGCAAAACCCGTAAAGATCCCCACGGCCTGCCGTGCCCGGATATTCATTACGACGTCGGCGATTATGTGCGTAAAGGCGCTGAGGCCGCGCACAAGCAGCTGGAGCACATTGGTCAGCTGTTTATGGCCGATGAGTTCAACATCACCACCAGTCTTAATGCCAACAACCACATCATGGGCGGCACCATTATGGGCAGCGATCCGAAAGATTCCGTGGTCGACGGCAACTGCCGCACTCACGACCACGCCAACCTGTGGTTGCCGGGCGGCGGCGCGATCCCCTCTTCCAGCGTGGTCAACAGTACCCTGACCATGGCGGCACTGGGCCTAAAAGCGGCAGATGATATGGCGAAGAAACTGGCAGGTGCGGCATGAAAATAACGCTTCTGAAGGGCATCAGCCTCGCGCTGTTCGGCCTTGCTTTGAATGGCGCGGCACAGGCCGAGCTGTCACAGGCTGAATGGGCGCAGCAGGGTAAAATGGTCGCCAGCGCGGCTGACTGTCAGGCTTGCCACACCAATCCGGGCGGCCAGCCTTTCGCCGGGGGATATCCGATCCACTCGCCGATGGGCACCATTTTCACCACCAACATCACGCCGTCCAAGCAGTTTGGTATCGGCAATTACACTGAGGAGCAGTTTGCTCGCGCGGTGCGCCAAGGGGTACGCCCGGATGGCAAAAACCTGTACCCGGCCATGCCTTACACCTCTTACAGCCACATGAGCGATGAAGACATCAAAGCCATGTATGTCTACTTCCAGACGCAGGTCAAACCGGTCGAAAGCCCGACGCAGGAGACGGCGCTACCCTTCCCATTCAATATGCGGATTGCCATGGCAGGCTGGAACTTGATGTACCTCGACAGTACGCCGTTTAAACCGGATGCCAGCAAAAGCGCCGAGTGGAATCGCGGCGCTTATCTGGTCAACGGTGCCGGGCACTGCGACACCTGCCACACCCCGCGTAACCTGATGATGGGTTCGGTGACGGATAAGCCATTGGCTGGCGGCATGGTCGGGCCTTGGTATGCGCCGAATATCAGCTCAGACCCCGTCAGCGGAATTGGCAACTGGACGCAGGCCGAGTTGGTGGAATACATGAAAACCGGCCGCGCGAATGGTAAGAATCAGGCCGCTGGCCCGATGGCAGAAGCCGTCGAGAACAGCCTGCAATACCTGCCGGACTCTGACCTGAACGCCATTGCCTTCTACCTTAAGAACAGCACGCCGGTGCGTGACCCTGAGGATAAGCAGTCTGCCGATACCTTTGGTAAAGCCTTTAACGTCGAGGAAGGTTTGCGCGGCGCGCATCCGGCCAACGCCAACGGCACCATTGATAGCGGCGCGGCGCTGTTCAGCGGCTATTGCGCCAGTTGCCACCAGCCGGACGGCTCGGGCAGCAAAAATCAGGCTTATCCATCGCTGTATAACAATACCGCGACCGGGCTGGGCAATGCGTCTAACCTGATTTCGGCGATTCTGTACGGCGTCGATCGCAATGTTGGCGGCCACCACGTGCTGATGCCAAAATTTGGCGAAGGCTCTTATGTCGGCCAGCTTAACGACCAGCAAATCGCGGATATCTCCAACTATGTGCTGACCCACTACGGCAACGCGGCGATTCAGGTGAATGCCCATGACGTCGCGGTGTTACGCGCTGGTGGGCCAATCACCCTTCTCGCTAAGTTGCAGCCTTATATGGCTCCGGCGATGGTGGTGGGCGTGGTTATCTTATTAGTGCTGATTTTCTGGCTGGGAAGACGGCGTACTAACGCCTGATTGAGATGAAATCAACACCCGGCGCTCTGCCGGGTGTTTTCATTTTAAGCTTGGTGCAGACTAGCCGCGCCCGACCAGCGGCATGGCCGACGCCATAATGGTCATGGTGAGCACGTTGGTGTCCAGCGGCAGTCCGGCCATAAAGGCCACGGCTTCCCCCACTCTCTCTACCGGAATTACCGGCTCTTCGGCAATCTCGCCGTTGGCCTGCATTCTGCCCGCCAGCGCCAAATTGCCCATATCCGTCGAAGCATTGCCAATGTCGATTTGCCCACAGGTAATGTTGAAAGCGCGGCCGTCCAGCGCCGTCGATTTGGTCAAGCCGGTGATGGCGTGCTTGCTGGCGGTATAAGGGGCTGAGTTCGGTCGCGGCGACTGGGCCGAAATCGAACCATTATTAATGATTCTGCCCCCCATCGGGCTTTGCTGTTTCATCAATCCCACCGCGGCGCGGGTGCATAAGAACGCGCCGGTCAGGTTGGTGTTGATCACCGACAACCACTCCTGCACCGGCAACTGCTCGATGGGCAGGTCTTTGGCATTGGTACCCGCGTTGTTAAACAGCAGGTCCAGTCGGCCAAAAGTGGCGTGAATATCGGCAAACAGCGCGTCGACAGACTCCGGGCTGGTGACGTCCAGCTGGCGCGCAATCGCCTTCCCCGACGGCAGCTCCACCAGCGCCTGTTCCAGCTTCTGTGGGTTGCGCCCGGTGATGATCACCGTGAAGCCCACATTGGTCAGCGCTTTTGCCGCGTTCAACCCGATACCACTGCCACCACCGGTCACTAAGGCTATTTTGGTCATCCTCAATCTCCTATACGGCTGCGAGCATGCCGCCATCAATAAAGAGTAGATGCCCATTGACGAAATCGGAGGCCTTGGAGGACAGATATACCGCGCCGCCGATCAGCTCTTCCGGGTTGCCCCAGCGGGCGGCCGGCGTGCGTTTGCACAGCCAGTCGGAAAACTCTTTGTTATCCACCAGCGCCTGGGTCATATCGGTTTTGAAGTAGCCCGGCGCGATGCCGTTGACCTGAATATTGTAGCGGGCCAGCTCGACGCACATGCCGCGGGTCAACATCTTCACCGCCCCTTTCGACGCGGCGTAAGGAGTGATGGTGTCGCGGCCAAGTTCACTCTGCATTGAGCCAATGTTGATGATTTTGCCGCGTTCGCGTTTCACCATGTAACGCGCCACGGCCTGTGACACCAGAAACACGGATTTTTGGTTAACCGCCACGATGTCGTCCCAATCTTTCTCAGGGAATTCGGTAAATTTGTGGCGGCGCTGGATACCGGCGTTGTTAACCAAAACGTCAATCGGGCCGATTTCACTTTCAATCTGGTCAATAGCGGCGTTCACCGCTTTGCTGTTGGTGACGTCAAACGAGATGGCGTGAGCAATAAAACCTTCGCCGCGCAGCGCCTCGGCCGCCTTTTCGGTGGTGTCTTGCGAGGTGCCGTTGACGATAATTTCTGCGCCGTGCTGCGCCAGCCCTTTCGCCAGCAGGAAGCCAATACCGCGCGTTGAGCCGGTGACCAGAATTCTTTTATTATCGAGGGAGAACAGGTTTGTCATGATGGCGTCCGTCTAAAAATAAGCTGTAAAAGTGAGGAATTCGATATGTCACACTTAAACGGTTTATCGGCGGGCAAACTGTGACGCAGATCACTGTGCTCCGTGTTAACAAACTCTGTTACCACAAGCGTGATCGCTATCATTTTGCTAACATGTTTCCTGCATAATCATGCTTCTTTCTTCTTACAGGACCCTGCACGGATGAGAAACCAGCGCGTCACCTTGCAAGATATCGCGTTACTCGCCGATGTAACCAAAATGACCGTCAGCCGTTTTTTGCGTACCCCTGAGAAGGTGTCGCCCGAGACGCGCGATCGCATTGCTAAAGTCATGGAAGAGGTGGGCTACCCGCTGGAAGATGTCGAACGACCGCAAAAAACGCCACGCATTGGCATTCTGGTGCCCTCTTTTAATAATCAGATTTTCTCCGATTTGCTGGTAGGCATCGAATCTGTCACTTCGCAGCAGGGCTATCAGACGCTGGTAGTGAACTATGAGTACAGCAAAGAACGGGAAGAAGAGCATATTATCAATCTGCTGACCTACCAGCTGGCGGGGCTGATTCTGACTGACTCCGTTCACACCCTGAAAGCTGATAAATACCTGAATGCCGCCGCCATTCCTATCGCGCAGGTGATGGACCTTGATGACACTCATGGCCGTATCGCGGTGGGTTTCGACAACTTTAAGGCCGGGTATGATATGGCGAACACCCTGCTGGCCAGCGGCAAGCAGCAGGTGGTCTATTTCGGCTCGATGTCCGACGCGCGTGATAAAAAGCGCTATCAGGGTTACAGCTTGGCGATGCAAGAACACGGGCTGGAGCCAATGCACATCACGCCGAACCGGGTGTCATCGGTGTCAATTGGCGCGGGCATGTTAGCGCTGGCGCAGCAGCTCTACCCTGAGGTTAACGCGGTGTTATGTACCAACGATGATATCGCGGTGGGCGTGTTACAAGAGTGCCTGAAACAGGGGATCAAAATCCCCGAGCAGATGGCAATTTCCGGCTTCCACGGTCTGGATATTGGCCTCGCCACCACCCCGCTGCTGGCGAGTGTGATCACCCCGCGTTTTGAAATGGGCAAAGTGGCAGCGGAGATATTACTGAAAAAAATCAAAAACCTGCCGACTATTGAACGCGTCGACCTGCATTACCGCATCTCCCTCGGCGGCACCATTTAACTCCCCTTTATCCTCCCCTCGCCGGGGAGGAACCCAGATCACGTTACCAGTAACATCCTTTTTTAACATGATCCAACGTGACCTCAGTCACAAAATAGTTTCCTGAAAATGCTTTTATTAGGGCATCAACTGAGAAGTGCAGTGTCACTTTAAAGATAATCCGAATAGCAGCAGGTAACTGACATGACTTCACTGAATAAAGCGCGGGTATTAATTCTGGCTCCGGTAATGGACAGCCTGACTGAAAAACTGGAACAACAGTTTTCAGTTGAGAAATATTTTGAACAGGATGATCCGCACTCATTTCTGGCGAATAAAGGGAAAGGCATTGTCGGCTTAGTCACGCGCGGGGATTTCGGCGCAAAAAATAGCGTGCTGGAATTACTGCCGGACTTAAAGGTTATTTCGGTATTTGGCGTCGGCACCGATGCCATTGATTTAGACTATACCGCCGATAAAAATATCCACGTCGACATTACCGAAGGGGTATTAACCGACGACGTCGCCGATATGGCTTTGGCATTATTACTCGCCACTTCGCGCAATATTTGTCAGGCCGACCAATTTGTCCGCGAGGGTAAATGGCAAAACGGCGGTTTCCCATTATCCAGCAAAGTCAGCGGCAAACGGGTGGGGATTTTCGGTATGGGTCAGATTGGTCAAGCCATTGCCCGCCGCGCGCTGGGCTTCGACATGACCGTGGCTTACGCCAGCAACCACAAAAAGCCCGAGTTACCTTACACCTTCTACCCGGACGTTAAGCAGCTGGCAGCCGAAAGCGATGTGTTAATTATCGCCGTTTCTGGTGGGCCAAAATCAGCCGGAATTATCGATAAATCGGTATTTAACGCCCTGCCAAACAGTGCGCTGGTGATCAATATTTCTCGCGGCAGCGTGATTAACCAAGGCGATTTAATTCAGGCATTAAAAGATAAACAAATCGCTGGGGCGGGTTTGGACGTATTTGCCGAAGAACCTCAAGTTCCACAGGAATTAATTGCCATGAACAATGTGGTATTACAGCCGCATTTGGGCAGCGCAACCCACGAAACGCGTCAGGCAATGAGTGAAAAAGTCCTGAGCAACTTACATAAACGTTTGGATTAAAACTAAACCAAGTACTTCCGTCACTCCCCAAGACCTTAAAAAAGGCGTTATTAAAAGCGCTTTATATAAGAACTGATGGACCCTTTGCCGGTGATGTAAATCACCGGTAGAGATTCCCTGTATAACCGAGGTGTTAACGATGGATAATAAAATCCCTAAAGCCCGTTGGTTACGCGTCATCACACCAATATTAATCGCCTGTATTATCTCCTTTATGGACCGGGTGAATATTAGTTTTGCGATGCCCGGCGGCATGGATGCTGAATTAGGTATTACCGCCTCGATGGCCGGTCTTGCGGCAGGTATTTTCTTCATTGGTTATCTGTTCTTACAGGTGCCCGGCGGCAGCATTGCGGTTCACGGCAGCGGCCGTAAATTTATTGCCTGGTCACTGGTGGCCTGGGCGGTAATTTCTGTGCTGACCGGCATGGTCACCAACCAATATCAACTGCTGTTCCTGCGCTTCGCGCTGGGTGTCTCCGAAGGTGGGATGCTGCCGGTGGTCCTGACCATGGTCAGCAACTGGTTCCCGGACAAAGAGCGCGGGCGCGCAAACGCCTATGTGCTGATGTTCGCCCCGCTCGGCGGCATGATCACCGCCCCGCTCTCCGGCCTGATTATTGACGCCCTCGACTGGCGCTGGTTGTTTATCATCGAAGGTGGTCTGTCGCTGGCGGTAATGCTGTTCTGGTGGTTCACCATCAGTGACCGCCCGGAAGAAGCCAAATGGCTGTCCGAGCGCGAACGCGATTATCTGGTGACAGAGCTGAATCGCGAGCGCGAAGCCCTGCGCGCCTTGGCCCCGGTGCAGCGCGCGCCGCTGAAAGAGGTGTTCCTCAACGGCTCGATTCGCAAACTGATCATCATTAACTTCTTCTACCAGAGCGGGATTTACGGCTACACCCTGTGGTTGCCAACCATCTTGAAAAACCTGACCGGCGGCGACATGAGCTCGGTGGGCATGCTGGCAATCATCCCTTACGTCTGCACCATGCTGGGTATTTTGACCATGTCGGTATTCTCCGACAAAACCGGCAAACGCCGCCTGTTTATTGTGCTGCCTCTGTGTGGCTTCGCCGCCTGTCTGGCCGCGTCGGTGATGGCTAGCGGCAATATCTGGGTTTCCTACGGGTTCTTGGTCGGCAGCGGGTTCTTCCTGCAGGCCGCCACCAGCGCCTTCTGGACCATCCCGAGCAAGGTCACCACGCCAGAAGTGGCGGGCAGCGCGCGCGGCGTGATCAACGGTCTGGGTAATCTCGGCGGCTTCTGCGGCCCTTATCTGGTGGGCGTGCTGGTGGGCCTGTATGGTCAAAGCACGGCGATTTACGCGCTGGTTGCCTCACTGCTGATTGCGGCGCTGGTGACCATGACGCTGCCGAAAGAGTGCGATATGGCGCTGGTTCCCGGCGCTCGCGCCAAGGCGATGGCGGATGACTACGCGCGGGCCAAAGCCTCGCGTAAAAGCCAGAGCGTGAATGCGCAGATTGCAGGATAAAACGAGGAGTTGGCTCCCTGCCCTAGATTGGTAGGGAGCCAGAGGAAGTGACTTAAGACTCTTTCGCCACGGCCGCTTTTAGCGGCCGACTTGCATATAAGTACAGCATCATGGCGATAGCCACGCAGAACGCCATACTGATGGTCATCGGCCAGGCGCTGTGCGCAGGCACCATCGCCAGCAGCGCGGTGATTAACGCCCCGGTGCCGAAACGCAGGGTTCCCGCCAGAGAGGCCGCCGTGCCCGCCATGTGAGGGAAATCATCCATAATCACCGCCATCGCATTCGACGTGACCATGGCGATAACCCCGACATACCCCGCCACGCCGATAACCAGCGTCCAGAATGGCAGATTGAAGATGCACACAATCACCAGCCACAGCCCCATCACGAACTGCACCATCAGCCCAAAGCGGAACATCCACTCCGCCCCTTTGCGGCGAACATAGCGGCCGTTGATCACCGTCAGGATCACCAGCGCCACCACGTTTAAGGCGAAGTAGAAACCAAAGTTCTGTGGAGAAACGCCGTTCAGCTCGATATAGACAAAAGGCCCGGCGCTAAGGAAGGAGAACATCCCGGCGAAGGAGAAGCCGCTCGCCAGCATATAGCTCAGCACGCGCTTGTGACGGAACAGCGAGGCGAAGTTGCCGAGGCTGGTGCGCAGGCGGAATTTCTGCCGACGCTCAACCGGCAGCGTCTCTTTGATATAGACCCCCACCAGCGTCGCGGCGATCAGCGCGGCAATCGCCATCGCCCAGAAAATCGCGTGCCAGCTAAACACCACCATCAGCAAGCCACCCAGCATAGGCGCCAGCAGCGGAGCGACAGTCATCACCAGCACCACGAAAGACATCATTCGGGAGAACTCGTCTTTGGTGAACATGTCGCGCATCAGAGCGTTGATCACCACGCTCGCCGCCGCAGCCGACAGGCCGTGCAGGAAACGCATGTGGACCAGTTGCTCAATCGACTGCGCCATTGCGCAGGCCGCTGCCGCTAATGCGAAGACCAGCACGCCCCAGAAGATAACCGGCTTGCGGCCAAGGCTGTCTGCCATCGGACCGTAGAAAAGCTGCCCAACGGCAAAGCCCAGCGTGTAGGCGCTGAGGGTCATTTGCACACTGCCCGCGGGCACGCCAAACTCTTTGGCAATGACAGGCATACTTGGCAAATACATGTCGATAGCCAGCGGCATCAACATCGACAGCAATCCCAAAATGAAGATCAAACCCACATGGGATACCCGTTTCTCTTCCACGTTCACCTGCTCCTTTTCACGACATAAAAATCATTAATTATCAGAGCCAAACCCTAAATCATTCGTGTTGCAACAAGGCGGCAACCGAGTGAATCCCCGGGAGCTTACATCAGTAAGTGACCGGGGTGAGCAAGGGCAGCCAACGCCGTTGCAGCGCGAAGGATGACGGGTTTATCGGCCAGGAACGTCTACGCTGGCTATCTCTGCTTCTGTTAATGGACGGTATTCGCCCGGCTCCAGATCTTCATCCAACACGATGTCGCCAATGCGTTCGCGGTGCAGTTCCACCACGCGGTTACCCACGGCGGCAAACATGCGTTTTACCTGATGATAGCGGCCTTCGCTGATGGTCAGGCGCACGACGCACTCTTCCAACTGCTCCAGCACGGCTGGCTTGGTCAGCGACTCTTCGTTGTGCAATTGCACACCGACGGTGAACTGCGCGGCGGTATCCTCGGCCAGCGGCTGTTCGAGGGTCACCAGATAGGTTTTCTCGCAATGATGTTTCGGAGAGGTAATGCGGTGCGACCACTGGCCGTCGTCGGTCATTAAGACCAGACCTGTGGTATCAATATCCAGACGCCCTGCGGCATGCAGCTTGTAGGCCACCGGCTCTTCGAGGAAGTAGAGCACCGTCGGGTGATCGGGGTCATCGGTTGAGCACACATAGCCCTGCGGCTTGTTGAGCATGAAGTAGCGAGGACCGGTGATCTGCTCAAGCACGTTGCCGTCGAATTCGACGCGCTGCTGGGGGTCCAGCTTTAGCGAGCCGGTTTTGACGATCTCGCCGTCCACGGTCACGCGTTTGTTACGAAGTTCGCGCAGCGCGATTGCGCGGCTTACACCCAGCTGCTGGGCTAAAAATTTATCGAGACGCATTGAATCTGCCTAACCTTTCTTGGCGACCTCGCGGGCCGCTCTACTGATAAAATACAACACCCCGCCGCTACCAAAAGGCCGCTGACGGGGTTGAGAGTTATTCGGTACGTATCTTTGCAAAGCGTTAGTCACCGCAGAGCGTGACCAGAATTACGCGGGGGCAGCCGGGCTGCCGATGTGAACATTCAGTATAGCCGTGCTTGCCGCATCATCATAGAACCTTATGAATGAGAAACAAAAAGACGGCACGCAGAGATAATCGCCATCAATGCCAAAAGTTGGCATACTCCATAACTGGCTTTATTTACAGTACTAACCTGTGTGGATTAACGTGACTGCTTTTACACTTCGCCCCTACCAACAAGATGCCGTTGACGCCACGCTGCGTCATTTTCGCCAACATGACGAACCGGCGGTGATTGTCTTACCCACCGGCGCGGGAAAAAGTCTGGTGATCGCCGAGTTGGCGCGGGTTGCGCGCGGTCGCGTGTTGGTGCTGGCGCACGTCAAAGAGCTGGTGGCGCAAAACCACGCAAAATATCTCTCCTACGGGATGGAAGCGGACATTTTCGCCGCCGGGCTGAATATCAAACAGAGCAGCGGCAAAGTGGTGTTTGGCAGCGTGCAGTCGGTAGCGCCCAATCTGGCGGCCTTCGGCGGCGAATTTTCCCTGTTGATCATCGACGAATGCCACCGAATTTCTGACGATGAAAACAGCCAGTATCAGCAAATTATTCATCATTTGCGCAGCAATAACCCGCGCCTGCGCCTGCTGGGCCTGACCGCCACGCCTTATCGGCTGGGTAAAGGCTGGATTTACCAGTATCACCATCAGGGCATGGTGCGCGGCGACGCCGACAGCCTGTTCCGCGACTGCATTTATGAATTGCCGCTGCGCTACATGATTAAGAACGGCTTTCTGGTGCCGCCGGAGCGGCTGGACATGCCGGTGGTCAGCTACGATTTCAGCCGCCTGCAAGCCAACAGTAACGGCCTGTTTAGCGAGGCGGATCTCAATGACGAGCTGCGCCAGCAGAAACGCATTACGCCGCATATCATCAGCCAAATTGTCGAGTTCGCCGCCGAACGTAAAGGCGTGATGATTTTTGCCTCGACGGTCGAACACGCGGGCGAAATCTACGGCCTGCTGCCCGCCGGGCAAGCCGCGCTGATCAGCGCCCAGACGCCCGCCGTGGAGCGCGACCGGCTGATCAACCAATTCAAACAGCAGCAGCTGCGTTTTTTGGTCAATGTTTCGGTGCTGACCACCGGCTTCGACGCGCCGCACGTGGACCTTATTGCCATTCTGCGCCCCACAGAGTCTGTCAGTTTGTATCAGCAGATTGTCGGCCGCGGCCTGCGACTCTCTCCGGGCAAAACCGACTGCCTGATTTTGGATTACGCCGGAAACCCGCACGACATTTTCACCCCTGAAGTGGGCAGCCATAAGCCGGGCAGCGACAACAAGCCGGTGCAGGTCTTCTGCCCTGCCTGCGGTTTCGCCAACATTTTCTGGGGGAAAACTACCGAGGACGGCACGGTTATCGAGCACTTTGGCCGCCGCTGTCAGGGCGTGTTAGAAGATGACGAGGGGGAGCGAGAACAGTGCGATTTCCGCTTCCGCTTCAAAAGTTGCCCGCACTGCGGCGCAGAAAATGACATCGCGGCGCGCCGCTGTCACCAGTGTCAGGAGATTCTGGTCGACCCGGACGACATGCTGAAAGCCGCACTGCGCCTGAAAGATGCGTTGGTGCTGCGCTGCGGCGGCATGAATCTGGAAAACGGTCGCGATGAGAAAGGCGAATGGCTGAAAATCACCTATTACGATGAAGACGGTGCCGACGTCTCCGAGCGTTTTCGTTTAAGCACACCCGCCCAGCGCATGGCGTTTTTGCACAATTTTCTGCGACCACATCAGCGTGCGCCGGGAGTGCCGCTTGAGTGGCAAACCGCCGCAGACGTGGTGGCCCAGCAGGTATTACTGCGTCATCCCGACTTTGTGGTAGCGCGGATGAAAGGCCAGTTCTGGCAAATTCGCGAAAAAGTCTTCGATTATCAGGGGCGCTATCGGCGGGCCAATGAGCTGCGCGGATAACATCCAGATAGGCCTTTTAGTCCTAATGACAATCCGGTATAATGCCGCCCGCTTTCGCCTCGCGTGGAAGCTGTAATACTCAACTCGTCACTCGGTCGCAGGTGGCGGGGCAAACATTCTTATATAGAGAAACATACATGTTCACTATCAATGTAGAAGTACGTCCAGAAGCAGAGCAGGGCAAAGGTGCGAGCCGCCGCCTGCGTACAGAAAACAAATTCCCAGCTATCGTTTACGGTGGCTCAGCTGCTCCAGTTTCCATCAAACTGGACCATGATTCTGTTAAGAACATGGAAGTTAAAGCGGAGTTCTACTCTGAAGCTATTACTCTGGTTATCGACGGTAAAGAAACCAAAGTTAAAGTTCAGGCTGTACAGCGTCACCCGTTCAAGCCAAAACTGGCTCACATCGACTTCGTTCGCGTTTAATCGCTAACTAAGTTGTAACGCATCGGGACGCCGTGCGAGAACAAATAAAAAACGCCGCTCAATGCGGCGTTTTTTATATCCTTCATACTTGAAGCTGCCGCTGCGTTGGCCGCTCTCGCCAACCCGAATCACTGACCAACGTCAGCTCATCGGGATTGACTCCCTTGCAGCCTTGCTGCAACTCCAATTATTTCGGCTATACCTGTGTTCGTATTACTTTTTACTTACTCGACGATCGACGTTGCAACTGGTCGCGCAGATTCGGCGGTGTGCCTTTAATAGTCAAAGTATCCGTGGCTGGGTCCCAGAAAATGCGCTCGCCCATCAACATGGCGTCGAAATTGATGCTCACCCCGCCGCCGCTACCGGCAAACTTGGTTAACTGGCGCAGCGTGCCGCGATCGGCCGGGAAAGTCTCTTCCAGCTGATAACCCTGCTCTTGGGAAAACTCTTTAAATTTCTTGTCGTCCCAGGGTGGCAGCTCGTCGGACAGCGCGTCGAGGGAGATCTCCTCCCCTGCCTGAAGCTGTTCGTTGCAGTAGCTATAAACCTGCTGGCGCACATTTTGGCGTTCGTTCTTATCCAACTGGGCTTCTGCACAGAAGTCATCCACCGCCTGCAATAAGCCACGGTTTTGCGCTTTAGTGTCCAAGCCTTCTGCCGCAGCGAGGAAATCCATAAAGAAGTCGGAAACTTTACGACCCACGCGGCCTTTCAGGAAGGTCAAATAGCGGGTGGATTCTGGATTGGTTTCCCACTCGGTTAAATCAATTCGCGCGACAATGTCGGCATGGTTGATGTCGAGATAGTGAATGCTGCTGACGTCCAGCTGCTCGTTAACACGCATACTGCTGCGGCTGTTGAGCACGGCAATCAGTAAATACTCAACCGCCAGGAAGCGATAATGGCAGAACAGCACCACGCCACCTTCGGCAAAAGGATATTTCGCCAGTTCATCGCGCAAACGGCCGGTGGCCGCGCGGCTAAAGCCAAGGAAATCCTCATCGCCTTTGCGGCAGGCGCGCAAAGACTCGGCCAGTTCGCTATCCTGATTAAACAGCCCATAAGCTTTGCTTTTCGCGCTGTACACGCGATGCAGTTCGGCCATCATCTCTTCAACCGCGGCATTCGGGGTTAACAGCGTATCGCGCAGCACAACGTCCAGCGTTTGCTCGTCACGCTTGTTCAACTGGTGTAGAGCAATCTGCTCGATATCCAGACTCATGGCTTCTCCTAAAATGAGTGTCTTTATATAAATGCTGTAGAAATATCTGAAAAGGGGGCGGCTTGGTGGAATGATTTTTTCGCCGAGGCGGGTATTCAAACACTTAATATAGAGGGCTTGCAACCGCAAAGCCTTGAAGTTGGAAACACAAATAAATACATCTCATCAATACCCCAACGTTCAACACATTATAAAAATGCGGAAACTGATGCCACGATACGTTAAGATATTGCACTTTGTCAGGCTTTGAGCACATTAATCCATGCCACAATCATCTCGTTACAGTGACGAACACGTTGAACAGATCCTTTCGGAACTGGCCACCGTACTGGAAAAACACCGCGCGCCCACCGACCTCTCGTTGATGGTGTTGGGCAATATGGTGACCAACTTAATTAATACCAGCGTTGCGCCAACCCAGCGCAAAGCTATCGCAGGCTCTTTTGCTGGCGCGCTTCAGGCGTCAATAAGAGAAGATAAAGCCCATTAATCAACTATTTGCCCAAAACCTCTTATGGTGACAAATCGTCAGCGCTATCGCGAAAAAGTATCCCAGATGATCAGCTGGGGGCACTGGTTCGCCCTATTTAACATTCTGCTCGGTCTTGGACTCGGCAGCCGCTACCTCTTTGTCTCCGACTGGCCCTCTTCTCTCGAAGGACGCATTTACGCGTTGGTAAGTTGGCTTGGGCATTTCAGTTTTATTGGCTTCTCCGCCTACCTGCTGATCATCTTCCCCCTGACCTTTGTGGTGATGTCGCAGCGGCTGATGCGTTTCTTATCCGCCATTTTAGCCACCGCCGGTCTGACGCTGTTACTGGTCGACACCGAAGTCTTTACCCGCTTCCACCTGCACATCAATCCTGTGGTGTGGGAACTGGTGGTCAACCCCGGTCAAGGCGAGCTGGCCCGCGACTGGCAGCTAATGTTTATTGCCGTGCCGGTGCTGTTCCTGATCGAAATGCTGTTTGGCACGTGGGCATGGCAGAAGCTGCGCAGCCTGAACCGTCGCAATTTCGCTAAGCCGATTGTGGCGCTGTTTATCGTCAGCTTCTTTGCCTCGCACCTGATGTATATCTGGGCCGATGCCAACTTCTATCGCCCAATCACCATGCAGCGTTCAAACCTGCCGCTCTCCTACCCAATGACCGCGCGTAAGTTCCTCGAGAAGCACGGCTTGCTGGACGCACAGGCTTATCAGCAGCGTCTGATTGAACAAGGTAACCCAGAGGCGCTGTCGGTTGAGTATCCGCTCAATGACATCAGCTTCCGCGATACTGGGCCGAAATATAATTTATTGATGATTGTGGTGGATGGTATTCACGCCTCGACCACGGTCAAAGACATGCCCGCGCTGACCGATTTCGCGCGGCAGAACGTCAGTTTCAACCAGCATTACAGCTCGGGTAATCGCGTGGATAGCGGCCTGTTTGGCCTGTTCTACGGGATTTCGCCAACCTATATGGAAGGCATTATTGCCGCGCGTAAGCCTTCTGCGCTGATGTCCTCGCTGGCGAAACAGGGCTACGAGTTTGGCCTGTTCTCCTCCGACGGCTTCAACAGCCCACTCTACCGTCAGGCTTTGCTGACCGACTTCACCTTGCCGACCCCAGCGGCGCAGGGCGATACCCTGACGGCTCAGCAGTGGCAGCAGTGGTTAGCCGCGCGCGGTAGCCGCCCGTGGTTCTCTTACGTGAATCTGAACGGCGTCTCGACGGCGCTGCGTCAAGGCAGCAATGCCGCCGTGCCGACCGGCAATGTGTTTATGCAGCGCTATCAGCAAGGTGCGAAAGAGGTGGATCAGCGCATTGGCGAGATTCTGCAAGAACTGCAAAAGCGCGGCGAGCTGGATAAAACCGTGGTCATGATCACCGCGTCGCACGGCATTGAATTTAATGAAAATGGCACCTGGGGTTCGGGCAATACCATGAACCGCGACCAGATGCGTGTGCCATTAGTGGTTCACTGGCCGGGTACGCCTGCCCAGTCCATTAATAAGCTGACTGATCATGAAGATGTGATGACCACCCTGATGCAGCGCCTGCTGCACGTCACCACGTCGCCAGCGGATTATTCGCAAGGTGAAGATCTATTTGCCGCCAAACGCCGCCATGACTGGATCTCCACCAGTGATAACGGCACGCTGGTGATCACCACGCCAACCCAGACGCTACTGCTGGAGCGCAACGGTGATTTCACGGCTTATGACGAACAAGGCAAACGCATCAAAGATCAGAAACCTGAACTCGGCCTGCTGTTACAGGTTCTGACCAATGAGAAGCGCTTTATTGCGGATTAGTTTTCAGACGACTCCACACTAAAAAGGCGTTTTCGTTGCAGTCAGTTTGGACACGGCCAGCGCGGAGAAACCGCAGCGTACTCAAGTACGTGAGGCTTTCGAGTACTGCTCGGGTTCATAATGGCAAATAAGATAGCCTTTTTAAAACGCGGCCCACCAAAGCCGCGCCTTCATCCCCCAATATGACGTCCAGCCCGTCGTAGTACTCACTACCCTGCCCTTATCGATAATCACAAACGTTGGCGTGACGCCAATGTCCCACGAGGCGGAAATATCGCCGCGCGGGTCATTCACCACCGGCATGCTGATATTCTTGCCCTGCAAATAGCGCTCGATTTTATCTTTATCCCCAGAACGCAGCGCCACGCTCAACACATTGCCGCCGTTGGCCGACAGCTTGCCGACGTCCGGCGTGGTGAACTTACAGACGCTGCACCAGCTGGCCCAGAAGTAAACCAGCAGCGGCTGCTGCTGGCTTTTCTCATTGAGCGTCAGGGTTTGGCTGTCGAGGGTCTGCAAGGCCTGATTGCCGAAATCGACCGGAGCCTGCGGCGCGCGCAGCAAGTCCATGCCGAACAGCACCGCCATCAGCAGTACCGCGCCAACCAGTATCTCTTTAGCCCAACGCTTAGCTCTTCCCATCTTTCACCTTCTTCAGCTGGGCATTCACCAGCTCTTCTAAGTCCTGATAAGAGATAGCGCCGGGGATAATCTGGTCACCAATAATAGTGGCAGGGGTGCCCTGAATACCCAGCACTTCGGCGATTTCCACGTTAGTTTTCAAGGTGGTATAACTTTCCGGCGTAACTTTTACCGGCGGCAGGCCAACTTTAGCGATTGCCGCGTCGATGCTCTCCTCGTCATGCGGGCCTTTTTTCGACATCAGGCGCTGGTGCAGCGCCATAAATTTGTCCGGCTGCTGCTCCCACACGGTCATGGCAGCGCGAGCAGAGCTGATGGAACTGGCGCCACGGAATGGCAGCAGTTTGAGCACCACCGCGACGTCCGGATGCTCCTTCACCACTCTCTCCAGCAGAGGATCAAACTGCTTGCAGTAAGGGCAGTTGTAGTCGGTGAAGGAGACCAGCACCAGCTTGGCGTCTTTAGCACCAAAGCGCGGCGTGGCCGGGTCGCGGAACAGCATATCCTCCGGCGTCGGGTTTTGTGGCGCAGCCTGCGCTAAAGCCATCGGTGAAAGGGCCATCATTAAAATCAGCATTAAGGTTTTCATTATTTATCTCCACGGGCGTCTTGCAGCCCTTTTAAAACGGCGTCGCGAGTCAGCAGTGGCGATAAAATCTCACCCGTTGGCAGGCCCGGACCATAAATTTGGTTGAAAGGAACGGCAACGCTGCCGCGCTTTTGCAGGAATTCATTAATCGGTTTGGAAGGACGGCTCCAGTCACCGCGCAGGGCCACCAGGTTGTCGGCGGTCAGCGCTTTCTGCACGTCTTCGCGCAGTAAGACGTTAAATTTGTTGGCTTTGCAGGTGACACACCAGTCTGCCGTGACATCCACGAACACCACTTTGTTGTCCGCCACCGCCTGAGCAATCGCCTGCTCGGTTAGCGGCTGCCACTTCACGGCATCCTGTAATGGCTTGGCGCCGTTGGTATAGGGGAGCGCCGCCGCTAGCATCACCAGCCCTGCCACCAGCAGGCTGACACATAGGGCAATGGCGGTATTACGCGCCCCATAGCGGCGCAGCGAACCCACCACCAGCGCCAGCAGGAACACCGCCGCGACAATCAGCACGCTTTGCAGACTGAAGTGGTTAAGCATCAGGCTGAGCAGCCACAGCGACGCGGCGAGCATCAGCAGGCCGAGCGCCACCCGCAGGCGCAGCATCCAGCGCCCCGGACGCGGCAGGCGCAGCGCCAGTCCCGGCCAGGTTGCGATCATCAGCCACGGCAAGCTCATGCCGATGCCCAGCATCAGGAATAATCCCCACAGCACGGGCAGAGGCGCGGCCAGCGCGAAGGCCACGGCGGTGCCCAAGAAAGGCGCCGAGCACGGCGTGGCGAGCAGCGTCGCGAAAGCGCCCTCGGCGAAATTGCCTTTCAAACCGCCACGTTTTTGCGTCGCCAGACGGGTGGTCATGGCAGAAGGCAGGTTGATTTCGAACAGACCCAGCAGGTTGGCGGTGAACAGCGCGGTCACAATCACCATAAAGCCGATAAACCACGGGTTCTGGAACTGAATTCCCCAGCCTAGGGTCTGGTTGCTGTAGCGCAGCACGGTCATCAGCAGCGCCAGCGCGAGGAAAGAGCTGATAATGCCCGCCGAAGAGGCCAGGAACTGCACCCGAACGCTTTTACGGTCGCGCTGCTCCACCTGCAAAATCGAGCCGAGTTTCATACCCAGTACCGGCAGCACGCACGGCATCAGGTTAAGAATAAAACCACCGGCCAGCGCCATCAGCGCCACTTGCCACAGGGCAATGCTGCTCTGCGTAGCGGGTGCCAGAGGCTCCATCTTGAGGTCGAGCTGCTGGGCGATACCGCGATCCGCCAGCACCGCGCTGACCGGCTTGCCCGTCAAGTCTCCGGCTTTATCTCCCCACTCGTCGGTGACCGGCACGTTGATCTGCGCAAGCATGCCGTCCACCTTGACCGTCGGCTTACCGAATGAGCTGCCTTCGAGGGAATCGATAAACAGCTCCGGCTGCTGCCAGCCTTGAGCGCGCTCGGCTGAAATCACCAAAGTGCCCTGCCGATAACCCCCCGACACCTTATCGGCCAGCCCCTGCGCAATCGGGATTTGCCCCATGGCGCTGGCAAAACGGTTGACGAAATCGCCTTGGTCGCCGCCTGCGCGCAGGTCCAGATTGAAGTCGTAATCGGTGAGGATACAGACATTGCTACAGGTCGGCAGGGTCAGGGTTCCCGCCAGTTTCTCAGGCACTTTGCCTTTGATAACAATCGGCAACGTCACATTGTCGTGATAGCCCTGCGTGGTTATTCCGGCGACGTCGAAACGCGCGGGAGTCGGCCAAGACCAGTCGGCATTGGTTGATGGGTCTTGCCAGGTGATAACCGGCGCTACGCCGCCCTCACCCGGCGATCGCCAGTAGGTTTTCCAGCCTTTTTCGAGGCTGACAGACAGTAAAAGATGGGTTTCATCCGCCGCGCCGTCGGCAGGCTCAGCCTGAAAACGCACTTTGGCATGGCTGTTTTGCGGGCTTGCTAACCAGCCGGAATCCGCCGCATGAATGGCAGGTAGCCACAGCAGCAACAGGCTGGCAATCGCCGCCCTGAAGGCATAACGCATAAATTTTCTCCAAAAATAAAAGACAACATCCGAATCAAAAGGCGGACGTGTTTTTATTCCCGGAAGACGCAGAGCCGCAGATGCACCCGTAGTATCGGCACCGGAACGACTTCAGGCAGGCGAGTACGCAGGATGGCCATGTTGCCCGGCGAGAGAAACGCCAGCAGCAAGCTAAAGACCAACAGCGCGAAATCAAGAATGACAGGAGGAACGGAAAGCAGTGATTTGCTGCTCAACTCGCAAGGAGTGGGAGTTTCAGTCAGATCGGACGTCGGCTGGGATGAGACCGTTTGGGACACCGCGTCCTGACGCAGAGAGGCAGACAACGCGTTCAACCCGGCGATGCGCTGCGTCATACAGGTAAGTATGACCAGACAAGCCAGGCAGAAAAAGAGCAGTGCTGAACGCCGTTTTTTATCCATTAATCCCTCATGAAAGTACGCCAGTATTCTAGCCCCCGACCAAACATTCACAAGGATTATGTATCCGCCATTACAGGACTTTACGTTCAAGGTGCTGAAATGACACCCAATCCGTCGCCTAAAACATTGGAATCGGCCAAGCGATACTGTATATTTAGCCAGTTAATTACCTATTAAGGATTGAGACTAAATGTTAGTAGAGCTGGTGTATGACAAACGCAATGTTTCCGGCATTCCTGATGCCAACGACAAAATCCATGCCGAATTAACCAAACGCGTTCATCGCCTGTTCCCGGATGCGGCGGTGAAGGTCAAACCGATGCAGGCCAACGGCTTGAACACCTCGGGCGCCAGCAAGCAGGACCGTTCGCAGTTGAACCAAATGCTCGAAGAGATGTTTGAAGAAGCGGATGAATGGCTATCCGTTGAATGAGACAGAGAAAGGTTCGCCATTAAGGCAAATAACGGGTAAAAGCTGCTCAGCAAGTCGTATTTACTTACAAAGGGCAATTGAATTAAACATAACCCAGCAACGGCTTATTATAATATGTCTATGATACTAAAAATCATATCAATCAGAATGATGAGTCCTGTTATTTCCGCTGGGTTTTTAACCACTTCTGGGTCCATAACCCCCTTCGCGACGGCAGGCTTGTCATTTTTGGCACTATCACGCCCATGACTTTGCGAAGTAAACATGCCTCCAAAAAAACCGACTAAGCCGGCTGCACAACCCCACTTTTACTCGAAGCGTTTTGCCCTTATTTGTGTTGGCATTTTGGGTTGTATGGCATTTTTACTGGCCCGCGTAGGCTATTTACAGCTGCTGAACCGCCCGATGCTTGAGCGTCAGGCCGACCAGCGCTCTTTGCGCTCCACGGTGATCCCAGCCGATCGCGGCACCATTGCTGACCGCAGCGGGCATCCGCTAGCACTGAGCGTGGCTTCCAAAGACATTATTGCCGATCCCTTCCGCGTCCTTCAGCTGCATAGCGATCTTAATAGCCCGAAATGGCAGTATCTGGCGCAGGCGCTGAACATGCCGCTGCCCCAGTTACAGCAAATTATTACCAGCGATCCTAACCGGCGCTTTGTCTACCTTGGGCGTAAAATCGAGCAAGGCATTGCCAATGATATTGCTCAGTTGCATCTGGGCGGCATTACCAGCCAGCACGATGACAGCCGCTACTACCCGATGAGCGACGCCGCCGCCAATCTGGTGGGGATTGTCGGCACGGATAACGAAGGTCTGACCGGCATTGAGAAAGGCTTTAATACCCTGCTCGAAGGCAAGCCGGGCATGCGCGAATACCGCCAAGACGGCCACGGCAACGTGATTGGCGTGTTGAAGGAAGTCCCGCCGCAGCAGCCGCCAACGGTCAATCTAAGTATCGACAGCTTTATGCAGTACGTGATGTATTCACGCCTGCGCGCCGGCGTGATGCTCAACCAGGCGGACTCGGGTGCCGCCGTGCTGGTGGATGTGAATACCGGGGAAATTCTCGGGATGGCCTCCTACCCTTCTTATAACCCAAATAACTACGCCGGCGTTCAGCCAAAAGACATGCGTAACGTGGCGATAAGCGACAGCTTCGAGCCGGGTTCTACGGTAAAACCTCTGGTTGTGATGGTGTCGCTGGCGCGCAAAATGATCCGCCCGGACTCGGTGCTAGACACCCACCCGTACACCGTCAACGGCCACTTAATCAAAGACGTCGGCCACTGGCCTGCGCTGACCATCACCGGCGTGTTGCAGAAATCCAGTGACATCGCGGTATCGCACATGGCGCTGGCGATGCCCGCACAGGTGCTGGTTGACCTCTACCACTCCTTTGGCTTGGGTAAACCGACCGACTTGGGCATCGGCGGCGAGAGCAGCGGCTACTTCCCGCTGCATCGCGATCGCTGGGCTGACATCGAGCGCGCGACCTTCGCTTTCGGCTACGGCCTGCGCGTGACGCCGCTGCAAATCGCCCGCGAATACGCCACTATTGGCGCGTTGGGCATTTATCGCCCACTGTCGATCACCAAGGTGACACCCCCGGTGATGGGAAAGCGCGTGATGGCGGCGGACGTGGTGCAAACCGTGATCCATATGATGGAAAGCGACGCCCTGCCCGGCGGCTCTGGCCTGAGCGCGGCGGTGCCGGGCTATCGTCTGGCAATCAAAACCGGTACGGCGGAAAAGCTGGGGACCAGCGGTAAGTACGATGGCGGCTACGTCAACTACACGGCGGGCGTGGCTCCGGCCAGTAATCCGCGAGTGGCTCTGGTGGTGATGGTCAACAACCCACAGGCGGGTAAACACTTTGGTGGTTCAGTGGCCGGGCCGATTTTCGGCCAAATCATGGGGCAGGTGTTGAATCATATGAACATTGCTCCTGACGCGCTGGTGCCTGAGACGCCGCCGGAAACCATCATCAACGGCGGCCAAAAAACCAACTTAGTGCGCCGTAACGCCAGCTCAGAGTGATTTTTTACCCGTGCAGACTGGATTTCTGCGACTAATATGGGTAACTTCCCGCTTGTCTCGCCCAGCAAGGGTAAGCTAAGAGGAAGAGTGAAAACTCTGAGAAGTAAAACGATGAAACGGCTTTTTATGGTTTTAGTGGTCTTTGTCGCAGTGTGTGTCGCCGTCATTGCATTAAATATGCACGGCACCGGCCCTTGGTAATAGGTACCAGCCACTTTCCAGAGAGGGGTGATTTTGCCAACAGGTAAGCGATTTATCCTACTGATTATTGCGATTTTGGTTGGCATCGTCGTACTCGACGATATTATCGCGCGGGTTATCCACTGGATCTTACTGCACTAATCAATGGCCCGTTGGGTCGGAGCGAGTCTTCTCCGTCATCGGGTCATTTTTTTGCCTTACCCCTGAATTTATTAGGGTTTTCTTTCTCAACAACACCTCTCTGCTACTTTAGGCTCCTGCGCCATCACGGCGAAGTTGTGTATAATAGCTTATCGAACATTAAGAAAGACGGGTTATGGCTCAGGACATTCATCTCACAATCGTCTGCGCACTCAGCAAATGGATCGAAGGCCATCTTGGGCGCGTTATCCACCTTGAAGAATTGGCTGAATACTCGGGCTATTCGCTGTGGCATATGCAAAAACTGTTTAAAGAATCTACCGGCATTTCGCTCGGTAAGTACATCCGTGAGCGCCGTTTGGCGAGCGCGGTCTATCAGTTAAGCAGCAGTGACACGCCGATTTTCGATATCGCGATGGATTTTGGCTTTGGCTCACAGTCGCATTTCACTTACATGTTCCGTAAGCGTTTTAACATCACGCCTTATGAGTTCCGCCAAAATCCCGATATCAAGCTAGAAGTCGCCCCGCCGCTGCATATCATTCATCAAAAAACGGCCTAAATTCGGTGTTAGAATCCAAAGTCGCTCAGTGAAGGATAATCATCCGGGCGACGCCCTAACGGCCAGTCGAACTTGCGTTCACTCTCTTTGATGGGCAAATCATTGATGCAGGCGTAACGGGCAAACATCTGACCTTCCTCATTAAATTCCCAATTTTCATTGCCGAAGCTGCGATACCAGTTGCCGGAATCATCACGCCATTCATAAGCAAAACGCACCGCGATGCGCGCGCCGTCGAAGGCCCACAGCTCTTTAATCAGGCGATATTCCAGCTCTTTGGCCCACTTGCGCTCCAGAAAGGCCACCACGGCGTCCTGCCCTTCGGCGAACTCACTGCGATTGCGCCAGCGAGTGTCTTCGGAGTAAACCTGACGCACGCGCTGCGGGTCGCGGCTGTTCCAGGCGTCTTCGGCTAAACGAACTTTTTCAATCGCGCTTTCACGGGTAAAGGGCGGCAATGGCGGTTTAATTGGCATAAGTACCTCATGAGATGAATTTTATGTAGACAACTCTGTCTACACGATTAAACTAGCTCAAGTAGACAGAGTTGTCTACACTGGCCATCGCCGAAAAATGAAATCAATCGCTGACTGGAAAACCCAATGCCTCTCTCTCCTTCTACTGACCTCAGTACGCTGGCTGCCCGCGACCGCATCCTGCTGACGGCTCATCAGCTGTTTTACCGCGACGGCATTCGCGCCACGGGCATTGATCTGATCATCAAACAGGCTGGCGTGACTAAAGTGACCTTTTACCGCCATTTTCCCAGTAAGAATGCCTTGATTTTAGCTTTTCTGGAGTATCGCCATCAGCGCTGGATGAGCTGGTTTGCCAACAGCTTGCAGAAAAACATGGCACAGCCGAATGCCCAACTCGCCGTTGCACTGCCAAAAACGCTGGAAGAGTGGTTCTGTGATGAGGATTTTCGCGGCTGCGCCTTTATCAATAGCGCGCTGGAATTCGCCGAAGCCCTGCCTGAAGTGACTACCCACGCGGCGCAGCATAAGCAGCAAATGGCTGAGGAGATTGCGCGTTACCTGCCTGAATCAGCACCCGATTTTATGGCGCAGGCCATTGCTCTGCTGGTGGATGGCGCGATTGTCAACGCGCAGATTGGCGGAGAGAATAAGCAGGAGACGGCCCTGCTCTGCTCGGCGCTGGAGCTCTGGCTTGCTCCGCGAGCAGCCTAGGCGGCGAGCACAAAAAACGCGGCACGGGCCGCGTCTTCTGTTACTGCATCATTCTGTGTCTGAGAATGCCTGTCTCTGGTGGCAATGGTCCACGCGAACAGGTTAGAACTGGTACACCAAGCCAACCGCCGTGACGTTATCCGTGTTGATACCGGCATTTTGGGTGAACTGGTTGTCATCAAGCAGGTTGATTTTGTAGTCGACGTAAGTGGACATATTTTTGTTGAAGTAATACGTCGCACCCAGGTCTACGAATTTGACCAAGTCCTGATCGTCGTAGTTGTTACCCACGCGGTCAGTACCCAAATCAGAGCCGCGAGTCTGGTTATAAGCCACGAACGGACGCAGACCGAAGTCGAACTGGTAGCTGGCGTAGGCTTCTACAGACTGAGCTTTGTTGGCATAACCGTAAGCTTCTGAATCCGTCGAACCGAAGCGTGACGCGTTATAGGACTGAGTAAACATCGCTGCCAGATAGACATTGTTGGCGTCATATTTCAGGCCGCCGCTGTAACCTTCGGCTTTCTTACCTTGACCCATAATGCCCGGCGCAGAGTTTTGCTCGTCGGTACGGTCTGAGTTGAAGAAGGCACCGGCCACGCTGACGCCAGCGCCAATGTCGTAGCTCAGAGACGCACCGTAGCCGTCGCCGTTCTGCGTCAGGACGTCACGCGTACCCGGCTCGCCGCCGCCGCTGTCGTTTTTACCTTGATATTGCAGAGCAAAGTTCAGGCCATCGACTAAACCGAAGAAGTTGTTGTTACGGTAAGTGGCTACGCCGTTAGTACGCTGGAACAGGAACTGGTCCGCGCCATAGGTGGAACCATCGAACTCTGGCTGTAAGTCGGTCCATGCCGCGACGTCGTATAGCACGCCGTTGTTACGACCGTAGTCGAATGAACCGTAATCGCCGAATTTCAGACCTGCAAAACCGTAACGGGTAAAGGAGCGGTTATCTTCACTTTCCGCCTGATTGGCTTGCACCTGATACTCCCACTGGCCGTAACCGGTCAGTTGGTCAGTGATCTGAGTTTCGCCTTTGAAACCAAGACGGATGTAGCTCTGATCGCCATCAGAACCTTTATCGCTCGAGAAATAATGTAAACCATCGACCAAACCGTAAAGGTCGAGTTTATTGCCATCTTTATTATAAACTTCTGCCGCACTTGCTGATCCTGCGACTAATAAAGCCGGGATCATAAGAGAAAGAATACGACGTTTCATTTTGAGCTATCCTCGTAGGGTGTCGAGCCTGCCACTGATTGATAAATGCAAGGTGAAGGTAAAACGTTTCAAATTATATGCTCGACATGGCAAATCCATTCTCTGGATATAAAGAGAATTAATCCAGAAAGAAAATGATACCAAATTAATGATAATGTTTCTGAACAATTATTAGATGTAAGAAAATATTAATAGAAGGGAACTTTTCGCTAGCTTTACACATGTTAAAATAAAGCACTAATCGCTAAAATACTTAAAAAACCTTACAAAACAACAAACTAAAATACATAACAGAGCACTAAGTGATAAAGCAAAAAAAGTGGGAATCTATATACTTTATCTCGCTATCATCATTATTGTTAATTATTACCCTCATTACCAGATTATCTGGAAACAACAACCGGTCTTATGACCGGTTTTTTTTTGCCAAAAATGCGGTAGTTTCCCAATGTGACATTCCCATGAAAATGTTATTTCCTCGCGGTAGTATAATAATGACAATTCGCAAATAATTTACTTTTGACATATTAACTCCTTATTTCCTACATACTCCTTCCGTATTTCTTATCGCTATTTACTTACTGCCTTCACATTTCCGACAGCATTTTATTAATATCCGCTAGAAAAATAACCAGTAATAATGGCCATAAAACAGTCAGTTAATTAATCTTGCGGGTTTGCTCTCCACAAAGATCTCATTATTTGTACAGTATTAGTCACGCGGCGGGCGGATCCGGTACTATAAGAGCAATCTCGCTGATGTGATGATTTGCAACCGATACACTGTCGCCTATCTAAGGCACGTCGCGCGTTAAATTGATGACATCGCCACCCCTATACGTCCCGGATTGAAGGAATCTCATGCCACAAGAGAATCAGCACGACAACCTCTCCAAAGCCAGAATGCTTCTGGCAACCCGCCGTTTTGTTAAACTCGACGAGTGGCTGTTGTCGCTGATGCGCGGTTGGCAGAACCAAACTGATACCCACAGCGATTACGGTCTGGTGTTGCATCCGGGTACGCTGATCGCCGGGGCCGAAAATCATACTGTCGATCCGCTGGATATCCTCAGTGACTGGGCGCAGCAGTGCCCGCAGAGCTACCACGCCCACGTGCTGCTGGGGATGTTTTGGCACGAACAGGCTTGGATTATCCGCAATGCCAACGGCGAGCATATAGAAGATAGCCAGTGGCTCGGCGCCCAGCTGTGCTGTGACTATGCCGTATTGGCTTTCCTGCGCGCCATCGAGTTGCACCCTCGCCCAACCCACGCTTTCCGCCACCTGATGAACCTGACCGGCGGCTTTGGCGAACCTTACTGGCTGCGCGACCTGTTCGCGGGCAAAGCCCCACTGCCGCTGCATGAGAAATTCAACATTGCCGGCAGTCAGGTATGGCAAACCGGCGTGGGCTATCTGCACGCCATTGGCGTGGAACCCGCCACTCACTGGCCGCAAAGCCTGCCCGCCGCGCTGCAGCAGACGCGCAAGGCAGAGGAAGAGGCGCTGGATTATTGGCTGCGCATGGCAATGTCGGTGCGCCACAGCGATGTCGGCACCATGGAGTCCTACCTGATATTCCACTCCGCCGCCTGGGGCGGTGACGATAGCCAGCAAATGGCGATAATCGACGGCCCGCTGTGCGCCGAGTTTGATGAAGACGAGCGCAACCATTTCCGCGCCAACGCCCTGATTGACGCCCTCTCCGGTGAGATTGCCGATAAAGACTCCGAGCGCGCGCAGTACCTGCAAGCCCAGTTGCACCACCTGCTGGCTCAGCCACTGCCCGACGCCACCCGCATTCGCTTATTAGATTTGTACGGCACCTGCGCCGCCTATTGGCAGGATGACGATCAGGCCGGGCTGGAGATTTATGACCAGCTGTTCGCCGTCTCCCCGCAGGCCATGCCGGGCCATTTCGCCGCGATGTTTATCTCCAGAGCCGTGCTGGCAAATGAGCAACAGCAGGGGCTGCCGACGCTGACCAGCCTGCTGATTCGTGCTATTAACCAGCCTGACAATCCGGTGCTGGTGGCCTATGCCGCCACGGCGGTGCAGTACGGCCTGTATGGGTTGCCGCAGCAGCCTGAGCTGAGTGATGACTTGCTTGACCACGCCATTCGCCTGATCCAGCAGTCAGGCAGTGACAGCGCGGCCAAAGATTTGATCACCATCGCTCACGATATGGCGATCAACGATGACTTCGACGCCGCCCACTTCCTGATGACCGAAATGGCCCGGCGCGGCAATGCGCTGCACACCTACGAGCTCTATTTCTTCTACCGTAACGGCTGGCATCAGGAGGTTCCCGAAGCTTTCCACAGCGACAGCAATGCGCTGGAATGCGTGCTCAGCGCCGCCCGCTCGGGGCTGGTTCCAGCCATGTTTGCCTGTGCCAACGCCCTGCGCGAAGGCATTGGCGGCGAGGTGGATTACCAGCAGGCCATGCAGTGGTATCAGCGGGCAATGGACGCCGGACACGCCTCGTCCGCCTACTGGCGCGCCAGCTGCGCGTTGGATCTCGGCCAGGAGCAGGACAAGCGCCTCGCGGCCGAGCAGTGGTTGCCGGAGATCTTAATGAATCCGTCCCACCCTGAGCGCAGCGAAGCGGCCTATACCCTTGGCATGGCGTGGCTGACGGGCAGCGGCGTGAAGAAAAACCGCCACATCGCCGGCCAGTTTATGGAGTTTGTGTTGGAGTTAGATCCAGGCTCCGACGCCGCGCGTCAGGTTCTGGAAGAGCTGAACGGCTCGCTGCGCGGCCGCATGAATCTGTGGCAGGACAAGCGTAAATCCGACGAAGCCGACGTGATAGCTAAGTACCGGGTTCAGCCGGAGATTGAGTAAATCTTTCTTGCTCCTCCCCCTTCTCAGGGCGAGGAGCTTAACTCATCTTTCCCGCAGCGACTCTTTCACCTTATTCAGCGGCTTAATCAGATAATCCAGCACGGTTTTCTGGCCGGTTTTGATCTCTACGCTGGCCACCATTCCCGGCACTATTGGGAACTGGCGACCGGCTTTATTGGTTAACACGGCTTTGTCGGTACGGACGTACACGCGGTAATAGAACTGGTCACGCTTGACCTCATCCTGCAAGGTGTCTGGCGACACGCTCTCCACCTGCCCTTTCAAATCGCCATAGATCGAAGAGTCGTAGGCGCTGATTTTCACCGTGGCTTCAAGGCCCGGGCGGATATAGGCGATATCGCGCGGGTTGATGCGGGTTTCAATCAGCAGCTGATCTTCAATCGGCACGATTTCCATCAGCTTGCCGCCTGGTTGCAGGACGCCGCCGACGGTGCTGACCTGAATATCTTTGACGATGCCGTGAACCGGCGAAAACAGCTCGGAACGCGTCACCTGATCCTCTTTACCGGCCATCACTTGCAGCTCGGCGTCGAGGTCGGCGTTGTTCTTTACCTGCTCCTCACGGGCGCGAACCGCGTACTGGTTGATAGCATCATCGATTTTGCCGCGCAGCTCGCTGGACTGGCGTTGAAGGCGAATCACCTCTACCTGCCCCGCCGCGCCTTTCGCCACCAGCGGCTGGGTCATGCTGATCTCCTGATTGACTAGCTTTAGCGACTGTTGCAGGTTGCTGACGGTTTCATCACGGTTCTGCTTGCGAGACAAGTAGAGCTGGCGCTCGCGGGCGACCAGCTCCGGCGATTTCATAGTTTCCGGGCTGAATTTCAGCGGCGCGCCGGTCAACTCGGCGCTTAAACGCTCTGAAGAGGCGCGCAGCGTGCGCACTCGGGAAGCCGCCTCGCCGTAGTTGGACTGCGAACGGGTTGGGTCGAGCTGAGCCAGCAACTGACCGCGATTAACGATGGAGCCTTCCTGCACCAGCAGCTTCAAAATAACCCCACCGTCGAGGGAATCAATCTGCTGCGCCTTGCTCGATGGCGTGACCTTGCCCGTGCCGACCGTCACCTCGTCGAGGGTAGCGAAGTAGGCCCAGACAAAAAACAGCACCAGCCCAATCAGGGAAACCCAGACAATTCCCGACACCTTTTTCTGTTGAGCGTCCAGCTCATCGTGCAATGTTAAATGTGCCATATTCAGTCCTTATGCGCTCAGGCTGCGCCCTGTTGGTTACCGGAAGCAGCCGCGACGGCCGGCGTGGCGGCGGTGTTAGCGACCGCGTTACCCAGAATTTGATCGCGCGGGCCGTCGGCGATAACCCGGCCGTTGTCCATCACCACGATGCGATCCACCAGCTTGAGTAGCGCCGGACGATGGGTGACCACCACCAGCGTGCGGCCCGTCAGCCAAGTGTTCATCTGGCGAATAACATAGTCTTCCAGCTGTTCGTCCATCGAGGCGGTTGGCTCATCTAAAAGCACCACCTGCGGGTCACGCAGGATCAGGCGACTCAGCAGCACCATCTGGCGCTGGCCGCCGGACAAGCCGCGCCCGCCCTCATTAATAATCTTATCCAGACTCGAGGCATCGGCCTGCACCATGGAGAGTGCGCCGCTGATCCTCAGGGCTTGCAGCATCTCCTGATCGGTGGCGTGCGGATAACCCAGCATCAGGTTTTGGCGCAGCGTGCCGAAGAACAGCCGCGAATCCTGCGACAGATAGCCAAGCTGGCGGCGCACGTCGGCGGGTTCGATGCGTTTCATGTCCACGCCGTCGATGATCACCTTACCCTGCGACGCCTCGGCCTGGCCGGAAAGCAGCTTCAGCAGGGTCGATTTCCCAGCACCCACCTTGCCCAAAATCGCTACGCGCTCGCCCGGTTTAATCTCCAGTTGGCCAATCCCCAGCACGTTCGGCGAGTTCTCTTTGTCATAGGTATATTGCAGATTGCGCAGTTGATAGTGCCCGCTCAGGGTCGGGCAGTGCGACAGCTCGGCGTCTTCCGGGCGGTCGATAGGCTTTTTCAGCAGATCGTCCAGCCCTTTCATGGCGCTTTTGGCGTGCTGCCAGCGTGAGAACACCATGGTCAGCTGCATCAGTGGCGCGATGGTGCGGGAAGAAAGCATGCTGCTCGCCACCAGCGTACCGGTAGTGATGTCGCCGCTGAGCACCAGATAGACCCCCGCCACCAGCATGCCAGCGTAGGTCAATTGCTGGACCGTCGAGGCCCAGCCGGTCAGCCGCGCGCCCCACAGACGCTGCTTCATGCCGACCGAGGCGCTGACTTCGTGAGTCTGCTCCCACTGGCGCTGGAAGTAGGCTTCGGCCTGTAAGGCTTTAATATCTTCAATGCCTTCAATGGTTTCCACCAGCACCGCGTTGCGCAGCGCCCCTTCGCGCATCCCCTCTTTCGCCAGCTTCGCCATCGGCCACTGGATCAGAATGCCGGGAATGACAATCAGCGGAATAGCCAGCAGCGGAATGATCACCAGCGGCCCGCCGATAAAGAACATGATGCCGAGGAACAGCAGTACGAAAGGCATATCGGCGGCGGCGCTGACGGTGGTGGAGGTCAGCAGTTCGCGCACCTGATCGATTTCACGCAGCTGGGAGATAAAGGAGCCGGTGGACTTCGGCCGATCATCGTTTTTAATGTTCATGGCGCGCACAAAGAACAGCGACGAAACCTTGAGGTCGATGCGTTTGCCCATCAAATCTGACACCAGCGTGCGCATCAGGCGAATAACGTATTCCAGCGCGGCGGCCAGCACCACGCCGAAGAACAGCACCCACAGGGTGGGCAGTGACTGGGCCGGGATCACCCGGTCGTAAATCTGCATTGAGAACAGAATACCGGCCAGCGCCAGCACGTTGCCAATCACCGACGCCAGCGAAATCTCTGCGATTTTACGCCCCGCGCCGCGAAAGTTATCCCAGAACCAGTGCTTCTTATAGGGTTGAACGAACTCGTCAATGCGCTGGTCGCGACCGCGCGCCGCCACGCCGACTAAAAACACCGGGCCAGAGCCTTGTTGAAGTAAGGTGGAAAGCTCGGTGGAGCGCAGCAGGTCGCCGCCGTCGGTCAGCCAGTAGTCGGCCTGACCGTCATCGTGCAGCCGCTCAATGACCGCGATGCCGCCCTGCTCGAGCTGGATAATGGCTGGCAGCACTTCCGGCCGCCAACGGACCTTAGTCCAGCTGACCATGCCAACCTGTAGCCCAATCAACCCACTGAGGCGGTCAAGCTGGCGGCCCAGCGACTGATTTTCAAACCAGCGCATTTGCTGGCGCAGATAGAGCGGGTCAGAAGGTTTACCAAAAATTTCAGCCACGCGCACCATGGCGCTGATCCAGACATCAATCGACGGCGGTGGAGCCTTGGCCGTGGCGTTAGAGCGGGTTTCTTCACTGTTCGTTTCGGTACTCATATCGCCTCTTTACGCATTCTGTGCGGACAATCGTTTTATAAGGGGTGGTCAGAGAGAGGGAATGGTGTCACCGGTCTCTTTTTGTCGGTCGATGCCCAACATATCCACCAGATTGTCTACGGCTGCGGCATAGCGCACTGTGGCATCCCAGCCGTCGTACAGCGCGCCGATGCGCATGGTGTCAGCCTGAAAAACGTCTTGCTCGACGCTAAGTAAGTCGTTCAGGCTGCGTTTGCTCAGTTTGTACTCGTCCTGATAGACGCTGCGGGTGTGGGTGGCGCTGGCGTATTGGTCCTCGCCCGCCACTTGCCGCTGTTGGCCGCCAATCATGTCGGCATAGGCCGTGGAGGCTTTCTGGTTGATGTCCAGCTTGGCTTTCTCCACGTCGGCCTGCGCCGCCTGACGCTCACCCTCTGCGGCACGGGTTTTGGCGCTGACCGCGCCGCCCTGATAGACCGGCGCATCCACCGCAAGCTGGAGCTGGTCGTCCCAGTAAGAGCCGCCGCTGCCTGCGGCATTCTGGTAACGGGTACGTCCCGCCTGTACTTTGATGGTTGGCCAATGTTGCGATTCCGCCTGATTCACCCGCTCAATCGCCGCCTGCTGCTTGGCCTGAGCGGCGCGAACCAGCGCGCTGTTTTCATAGGGGATTTTGTTCAGTGTGACTTTTTGGTTGAGCAGGCTTTGCGGTAAATCCGGCAGATTGTCGGAGACCACGCCGGTCAGCACGGTGAGCTGGGCCTGTGCCGAACGCTGCTGGGCACGGTATTGTTCGACGGTGGCGCGCATCCCGGCGATGCGGGTTTCGGCCTGTAACACGTCAGATTGCGAGCTTAACCCCGCGTCGGCGCGCAGTTTTGCAGTGTCCGCCACGCGTTGCAGTGATTCAATGTTATCGCGAGCCGCCACGCTCAGCGCCTGATAGCGCTTCACTTGCAGATAGGCTTGCAGCGTACTCAGCGCCACGTCGGTCATGGTGCCGTAAAGGGCGTAACGGTAGGAGTCGGAGAGGCGTTCTTGCTCGTCGATACTGCCGCCGGTGCGCCCAAAGTCATACAGCAGCTGGCTGAGCTGAATGCCGCCAGACGCGTTGTTATCCAGCGTGCCGGAGGAGTCGGTTTGGCGCGACTTACCTGCGGTCCCCTGCAAAGAAATTTGTGGATACCAGGCACTTTTCGCCACATCAAGGTTGCCCGCGCCCACGCGAATTTGCGCAGCCGCCTCGGCTATCTGTGGGTTGCGAGCAAAGGCGCGCAGTATGGCATCTCGTAAAGTCAGGCTAGATCTCATCTCCTCGGTAGGTGCTGCTTGCCAATCAAACTCTGGCTGTTTCTCAGCCGCGAATACTTTCCCACTGTTTGCACCAGCAACAACTATCCATATCGTCCCCAGTACCACGGCAAATTGCCGCGATGATTGTTTCTTTTTCATGAGCGACACCACTTTTCTCGCCGGATTATTATTATTTTTCAGCCTTTTCTGGCCTTACCCATTCGTTTACTGCCTAACGCTCATTGTAAAAAAATGCCCCCGGCGCATACGCGCTCGGGGGCTTGACTCTTAGCTTTGCTGTTGTACGTGCAGACCGTGCTGAACCAATACGTCTCCCAACGTGTTGGTGCTAGCCAGCGACGCGTTGTGGTAGACGTCAAACGTCAGGCCATCCACGGTACGCTGTCCGGTTTCAGTCCAAGCACCATCACTTCCTGTGACCAGATTCACCAGACTTCCCTCGCCGCCTTTGATGATCACTTCATCATTGGCTGAGTCTTTAACCGACTGTGCTTCGAGCAGGTTCAGCGTGATGCTGTTCGTGCCAGAGTTACCGAGGTCAAAGATGTCGATATGCTCGACTTTGAAGCCCAACAGGGTCAGATCCAGATGCTGGTTGGTACCGCCAAGTTGCAGGGTATCCACGCCAGTGCCACCGTCGATATGACCGAAGTCCAGCGTATCCACGATGATGATGTCGTTACCTGCCGTACCCACAACATCCTGCTGGGTATGGTCAACTTCAATCGTCACGCCGCCGATGGAGAACGCCGTTTCAGCATGGGCCGTGGTGCTGGTGTCGGTAGACGCCACCTGCGCTCCGGCATCCGCCGTGACCAGTGGGTCGGTCAGGGTGCTGGTGGCGTGATGCACGGTGTCAGTGGTTGAGCTATCGCTGCTGGTGGTATGCAGCGCCGCCACCGCGTGGGTGTCGTCCGTGGCCTGCACATCCAGCGATTGCGCTTGCAGCGAGATCAGTGGGCTACCCGTCGCCAGCCCCACGTGGAGGTTGATGCCGTTACCCGCCAGATCCGTCGCCTGAAGTCCAACCACGTTACCGGTCAGCGCGCCCAACAGAGTGAAGAGGTTATAAGCCGCAAACACCTCACTGCCGAACTTCGCCTGCCACGAACCGTCTGCCTGCACTACCGCGCCAAGAGTGGTACCCAGCAAGGTGACGCTGATAATGCCACCCTGCCCGATGTTGGCGCTGCTGCCTTTCAGCGTCAGGCCCGCACCGAGGATGCCACCAATCAAGCCAGTCAGAGAGCCAAGGCCGTCGAGGGAAACCAGCGGCAGGGCGTGTGTTTTGATGACCAGCGGGCTGGTTTGGGTGGTGATGTTACCCACCGCATCGGTGATGGTGACTTTGACCGTGGTTGCGCCATCGGCAAGCGCCTTCAGCTCAGCCGCGGTAAAGGTGACATTCCACGCGCCGTTAGTGATGGTGCCAGTATGAACCACCCCACCTACGTTGACCGACACCGAACCATTCTGCACGTTAGTCGTGCCGGTCAGCGTGGTGTTGCTGCTGGCTTCGGCCAGATTGAGGAAGCCGTCACCGCCAAACAGCGTGCCCAGATTGAGCGTTGGCAGAGTATGGATACCCACGGTGACATTGGCGCTGGTATCCACGGTGTGGTTCGCGGCGTTGGTGACAGACACACCTACCCCAACCGTACCGTCAATCAAGCTGGAAAGCAGGCTTGGCAGCACGTTGACGGAGAAGGTGCCGTCTGCTTTCACCACCGCCGACAGGCTGGCCCCGCCGATAGTCACCGTCACGGTAGAACCTTCAGCATTGGTGGTTTTACCACTGATAGTCTGCGTAACCAGCGCCTGCACCGCATTCAGCAAGCCATTGTTGAACAATGGATCCAGCGTGATGGTCGGCAAAGCGTTGGCAATCACATTCACCGCGTTGGTGATAGTACCGACGTTACCTACCGCATCGGTGAAGGTCGCGGTGACGTTCTGCAAGCCGTCGGTAAGAATGCCTTTCAGATCCAACGGCGGTACTGTGACGCTAAATGCCCCGCCCACGCCGACGGTCGCCAGATAGGTTTTCCCGTTGAGGGAAATCTGCACCTGAGAACCGACAGAGACGTTGGTCGCCACGCCGCTGATGGTTTGACCGGTCAGCAGGTCAACCACGCTCAGCACGCCGTCACCAAAGATTGGGTTAAGTACAATCGATGGCAGGTTGTGAATACCGACGTTCAGGCCCGCGTTGACGCCGTTGGTGTTGCCCGCCGCATCCGTGACCGTCACACCGACGTTGAGGTTGCCATCCAGCAACTGGCTCAGCTGCAGTGGCGTCACTTGCACGTTGAAGTGACCGGTGCCATCGACTGTGCCGGTGAGCACCAATGGCCCCAGCGTAACTTTGACCGACGAGCCGGCCGTGGCGTTCAGCACGGTGCCGCTGATGGTTTGGGTCAGCAGCGCTTCGGCCGCGTTGAGCACCCCGTTGCCACCAAACAGTGGGTCCAGCACCACTTTCGGCAGGCTATTGATGATGACGTTGGCATTCACGTTGGTCGAACCAACGTTACCCGCGTCGCTCACTACCGACACGCCGATAGCCAAGGTGCCGTCAGCCAGCGCTTTCAGGTCGCCCGGTTGCAGCGTAACGGCAAATTTGCCGCCCGCGTCTGTTACGCCAAGGAAGGTTTTGCCGCCTAGCGTCACTTTCACCGTAGTCCCTGCCGTAACGCCGGTCACCACGCCGCCAATGACCTGCGACGTCAGTGCATCCACCGCGCCCAGCACGCCATTGTGCAGAACGTCAGTCAGGCTGATGGTTGGCAAGGTGACATTAATCGCCGCCTGCGCGCCCACGCTGGTGGAGTTGCCGTTGGCATCGGTCAGCGAGACATTGACGCCGAGGTTGCCGTTGGTCAGGCCGCTCAACAGGTTAGATGGCACAGTGACACTGAAGTGCCCAGTGGCATCAACCTGCGCGGTCAGAGGCGTACCCCCGCCGACTTGCACCGAGAGTGTGGTACCCGCCGCGACGTTTTTCACCACGCCGGTAATGGTCTGGTTCAGCAGGATATCCGCCGCGTTCAGCAAGCCATCGCCAAACAGCGGATCCAGCACGATTTGCGGCAGATTGTGCAGTGCCACGGTCAGCGGGTTCAACGCCTGAGTCAGCACGTTGCCCGCGGCATCAGTGGCGGTCAGAATAACCGGCACCACACCGTCGGCCAGACTTGCCAGAGCGCCCGCAGGGATAGGGATGCTGAAAGCGTTATTGAGCACGGTTCCGGTAAAGGTCAGCGCACCGACCGCAATCTTAACAACGGTGCCGTCGGCCGCGGTCAAAGCACCGCTGACAGTCTGCTCAGCGCCAGATACCACGGTATTGAGGATGTGATCCACATTGCCCAAACCGGAGGTCAGGTCGCCCAGCACTGGCAGGATTTTCGCCACGTTGAGGTCGATAACCTGCACTTTGGTGTTACCCGCGGCATCGGTCAGCACGACGTTCAGCGCCAGTGGACCGTTTGGCAGATTAGCCAACAGCGTCGGAGGAATGCTCAGGTTAAATTGACCATTCACACCGACATCGGCCGTGATCGTTTGTCCGCCGATTTCCACCGCCACCTTGGCACCGACGCCCGCACTGGTGGCGACGCCGCCAATGGTTTGAGTCAGCAACAGGGAAGCCGCGTTGAGCACACCGCCCACCAGCCCGCTGGTGATATCCAGATCCAACAGGCTGTTGAACAGCACGTTAATGCCCACATCGACGCTGGTGGTATTCCCGGCCTTATCGGTGACCGACGCGGTCAGCACGTTTGGCCCATCCAGCAGACCCGACAGGCCCGTTGGCAGGATATTAGCGCTCCAGGCCCCTCCCGGCTGAATCACCGCAGTACCCACGGTGACGCCAGCAATCTTGATAGTGACGGTCTGCCCTGCTTCGGCGCTGGAAGTACCGGTCAGCAACTGCGTGACCAACCCTTCCGCCAGATTCAGCACGTTGTCGCCCGCCAGCACGCCCACGCTCAGCAAAGGTGCTGCGGTGTTGGTGGTGAAGGTGTGTGGCGTGGTGGTGACGTTACCCGCCGCGTCACTCAAACTGGCGCTGATGGTGTTTGTACCCGGTGGCAACCCTTGCAGATCCGCCGCCGGAACCGTGGTGCTCCATGCGCCACCCGCACCGACCAGCGCGGTATAGGTTTTGCCGTTCAGGGTCACAGTCACCGTACGGCCAGCTTCCGAGGTCGAGGCGGTGCCGCTGATGGTCTGGTTAGCCGCAGCTTCAGTTCCGTTAAGCACGTCATCACCGGCGAAGGCATTGACGGTCAAGGTTGGTGGAGTACGGTCAACCACGATGGTTTGTGTCACTGTCGCCGTCGTGCCATTAAGGCCAGTCATCGACACTGTAACGGTATAGTTACCATCCGTTGGGAAGGTGACTAATTGCGACAGCCCGACAATAGTCCAGGTACCGCTAGCGCTTGGCAGTGCTGGGAAGGTGCCCACGACTGGAACACCGTTAACAAACACGGTAATTAACTGCGGAGTCAGTACAGTTTGGTTATTCAGATACTGACCGGTAAAGGTCATGATCAAGCCGCCATCATCCGTTGAGTTGATGATGTTATCGACACTGATTGGGTTAAGTGTCAGGAACGCCGCAGGAGGCGTCACGCTGACTGTAATGTCATGAATATCTGGCGTTGCAGCATTACCCGCAAGGTCAGACACGTTCGCCGTGATGTTGGTCGCACCATTACTTAGCGTCTGCAACTGAGCAGGAGACAGCGTTAGGCTCCAGCTACCGTCAGCCTGAACAATGGCGCTTAATCCGGTGATTGAACCCACAGTAACATTAACAGTTCGCCCAGCCTCGACGTGAGCCGTGGTACCGCTAATCGTTTGCGGTGTGCGGCTTTCAGCGAAGTCCAGAATGTTATCACCTGCAAAAGTACCCACGGTCACGGTTGGCGCGGCAGCAGCGTCTGTCGCAATACCCACGTGGGAAATCGCCGTGTTGGTGTTACCCGCCGCATCTGTCGCAGTGACGGTAATGGTCTGGCTGCCCTGCGGCAGAGTCGCTATCTGCGCCGGGGTTAAGTCCAACACCCAGGTTCCGTCAGTGACGGCGGCGGTGAAGACTTGGCCACCGATATTGACGCTAACGCTGGTGCCGTCCGTGATGCCGCTTATCAGTGTTCCCGCTGCCGCTTCGGCCAAATTAATGTAGCCGTCGGTGGAAACGTTGTTCACGGTAACCACTGGCGGTGTGAAATCAGTGGTGAACGCAAATGGCACAGTATTGGTGTTGCCGCTGGCGTCGGTTGCCGTGATGTTGATGGTGTGATCGGTGCCGGTCAGGCCGCTCAGAGTGCCAGCAGGCAGGTTAAGTGTCCAAGAACCGTCAGCCGCGACGGTGGCGTTATAGCTGGTGCCGTTGACATCAATCACCACTTTAACCGCTTGGCCCACGCCAGAAATGCCGGTGTTCCCCTCAATGACGAGAGGCCCCGCCGCTTCGGCGATATTCAGCACATTATCCGCACCAAACGGCTGGTTGGTGATGCTTGGGTTAGGGATGTTCAGGTCAACCGTAAACACTTCTGGCGAGCTGACATTGCTGTTCCCGTACTGGTCGGTGCTGGTCACGGTGATGGAGTGCGTCGGCAGCCCGGCGATATCAGCCAGTTCAGAAGTGGTTAGCTCCAGGGTCCATTTGCCGTCTGCACCTACGGTAGCGGTCAGCGGCGAAGGATTACCCGCAATGGTAACCGTCACAGTTTGGCCTGGGCCAGTGATGCCCGTTGAGCCGCTGATAGTCTGGCCTGCGGCCAATTCAGCAGCGTTGAGCACGCCGTCACCAAACACCAAGTCTATGGTTGGAACTGGAGGTGGTGTCAGTTGAACCGAAATGTTCTCGGCTTGGGTGCTGGAGTTGCCCGCAACGTCGGTCACCGTTACGGTGGCCGTCCAGGTGCCATTCGGCAAGCCTTGCAGGGTCGCGGCATCTAACGGCAGAACCCAAGTGCCGGTCGCTGAATTTACGTCGGCGGTATAGTCCTTACCGTTAAGATTCACCGTCACTTTCTGACCATCAGAAGTGATCCCGGTAGTACCGCTGATGGAGCCACCCAGCGCCGCTTTATCAATGTTAATCGCGCCGCCAAAGCTGTCAGTGATAGTCGCCACCGGCAAGGTATTAATGTAGGAAACAAATGGCACATCGCTCGACACGCTGTTGCCCGCGGCATCGGTCACCGCCACGGTAAGGGTGTTTTGGCCGTCGGTCAGGCCCACCAGCGTGGCTGTTGGGATAGTCGCCGTCCAAGTCCCATCCGGACCCACTACCGCCGTCACCGGTTTACCATCCAGCGTTAATACCACGCTGTCGCCCGCTGCAACTTTACCGGTCACAATCTGGTCGACGCCTGACTCCAGCTTGTTCAACGCGCCATCGCCAAACAGTGGGTCGACAACGGCAGCTACAGGTGGTGTCAGATCGACCGTCACGCTGTGCGAAGCCGAGGCTGGGTTGCCCGCCGCATCGGTGTAGCTCACGGTGACGGTGCCCACGCCTTCAGTGATATTTTGTGGTGTGATAAGGCCCGGTGCCACGGTGGCGGTCCATACGTTATCCGTCACTGTGCCTGTCACTTGTACACCCGCGACACTCACCTGCACCACCGTGCCGTTTGGCAGATTGGTGCTGGTACCGGTGATAGTGAAACCATCGGCAGCCGCGGTGATATTAACGAAATCGAGTGCCTCTAGCGTCAGGACTGGCAAGTTGTTGATTGCCAGCTCAATTGCCGGATTAACCGTAATGTCTGCCACATTGCCTTGAGCATCGGTCACGGTGGCGGTGATCACCAGTGGGCCATCGGTGGTGATGGCTTTCAGGTCAGCCGCTGGGATAGTCAGCGTCCAGTTGCCGTCTTCAGGCACCAGTACCGGGTAAAGCTTGCCGTCGACGGTCACGGTGACCGTCAGGCCCGCCGGAGCCGTACCGGTAATTGGCAGGCCGAGTGCTGCTTCCACGGCATTAACAATGCCATCGGCACCAGCATCCACCACGATAGTCAGCAGCGGAGGCGTGGTATCTACCGTCACCTGATGGGTGCCGGTCGCCACGTTTTCAGCAACGTCATTACCGGTCGCGGTAATGGTGTATTCTTGATTTTGCAGCGCCTGCACGTCGGCGACAGGAACGGTGGTGCTCCATTTTCCGTCATCCCCAACGATCGCCGTGTAAGGCTTACCGTTGAGCGTGATGTTAATGGTTTCGCCCGCCACCAGGTGGTTGGAGGTCCCGCTGATCACCAGAGGCTGGTTGTGCTCGGTGCTGTTGATGACGTCGTCACCAGCAACTTTATCAATGGTAATGGTTGGCAAGTTAGCTTCGCTCGCCAGCACATTGACCTCGTGGCTCGCCGATGCCGGGTTACCCGCCAGACTGGTGGCGTTAGCCGTGATCGTGGCCTGACCATCACTCAGCCCGGCCAGATCAGCAGCCAGCACCGTGGTGGTCCAGTTACCCTCTCCATCAACCACAGCGGTGTAAGTCTTGCCATTGAAGGTCAAGGTAACTTCACGCCCCTCTTCAAGCTTGGTCGAGGTGCCGCTGAGCACCAGATCTTGGCCTTTCTCAGTGGCGTTGATGTAGTCATCATTAGAAATCGTATTGATGGTCAGCGTCGGGGTGTAAGCCGCGCCAGCCTCAATGGTGAATTCATGGTTGATGGTGGTGGTGTTGCCCGCAGTGTCAGTCAGGGTGGCCGTAATGGTGTGAGGGCCATCGCCCAGAGCCTGAAGCGCGTCGTTAGGCAGTGGAATTGACCATTTGCCATCCGTGTCGACGGTGCCTTCATAGGTCACGCCGCCCAGAACCAGACTCACTTTGACGTTTTGACCACTGTCGCTGACTGATGCAGTCCCGGTCAGGGTGATAGGTTGCAGCAGTTCAGCGGTGTTGATGATGTCGTCACCCGCCACCAGATCAACGGTCAGCGTTGGTGCTACTGTGTCGACGGTGGCCTCAATGGTGCTGCTGCCGGTAGCACCGGACGCGCTGGTCGCGGTGACTTCAATGCTCAGCGCCCCTTGTGGCAGGCTCGCCAAGGCGTTGGCCGGCACGTCCAGCGTCCATTGACCATTGGCGTCCACGGTGGCATCAAAGCTGATCCCGCCGATGTTCACCTTCACGGTTTGTCCCGCGCCGGTCGCGCCGGTGGTCCCGGTCAGCGTCTGCACTTCAGCCAGCTCGCTACCGTTGAGGATGGTGTCGCCGAATGGTGCGTCGATAGATGGGAACAGCGGGCTAGGCACGCCAGTGACATTGACGGTGCCGTCAACCAGGGTTTGGTTGCCCGCCGCGTCAGTGACGGAAACGCTGTATGGATGGTCGCCGACCGCCAAATCGCCAAGGGCATTTGGTGGCACCAGCACAGACCAAGAACCGTCGGCCTGGACCACGCCGGTGTAGGTATGGCCGTCAATAGACACGGTGACCGGACGACCTGCATCGCCGATGTCGCTGGTCCCTTGGATCAGGAAGCCCGTCGCCACTTCGTCGGTGTTCAGCTTGTCATCGCCAGTCAGCGGCTCAACGCTCAAGGTTGGAGCCGTCAAGTCTACGGTCACATTGGTAGTGGTTGTGCCCGTGTTACCCGCTGGGTCTGTGACAGTAACCTGTAGAGGCGAGGAGCCATCGGTCAGATTATTGAGGGCGTTGGCCGGAATAGTGACCGACCAGGTGCCGTCATTACCCACCGTGCCGGTGTAATCTTGCCCGCCAATGTTCACGGTGACTTTCTGGTCTGGGCCGACAGCGCCGGTGTTACCGGTCAGGATCTGATCGGCCGCCGCTTCAGGCTTGCTCAGCACGCCGTCGCCAAATGGCGTATTCAGCACTGGGACTGGTAGTTGGGTGAAGACACCCACTGACTCAGTCACCGTGGTGCTGTTGCCCGCCGCGTCTGACAGGCTGGCGGTTAATGTGTATTGACCATTTGCTAAGCCCAAGAGCGCGTTAGCTGGGATCTCCGTGGTCCACTTGCCGTCCCCCCCAACTTCAGCCAGATAGGTTTGGCCATTGATGGTCAAGGTAACGTTGCGCCCCGCGTCAGCAGGATCTGCGGAACCACTCAGCGTTACGGCGGCAGCGGCTTCGGTTGCGTCAATGTAGCCGTCGCCCGAAATTGGGTCGATGGTCAACGTTGGTGCGGTGAAGTCGACCGTCACGTTAGACGTGAGAGGCGTGCTGTTGCCCGCCGCATCGGTGGCAGTCACGGTGATCGCGTTATCTGTCTGCGGCAGCGCCTGCAAATCAGCCGATGGAATGGTCACTGTCCACTGACCGTTGCCACCCACGGTGGCGGTGTAATCTTTACCACCGAGCGTCACGGTAACGGTTTGACCATCGCCCACTATGCCGGTAGAACCACTCAGCGTCTGGCTGGTGGCGGCTTCCGCCGTACTCAGCAGGCCGTCGCCAAAGGGTTGATTGATAGTTGGTGCGGGTAGTTGGTGGGTGTAGACATCCAGCGTGACGGTGCTGCTGACCGCGTTGCCTGCGGCATCGGTTGCGGTCACTTTCACCGCCAGCGGCCCGTCGCCAAGCAGCGCAAGATCGGCTGCCCCAACCGGCACGGTCCAAGTACCGTCCGCGCCAACGGCGGCGGTGTAGGCTTTACCGTTCAGAGTGACAGTGACGTTAGCGCCCTCGGCCACGTTGTGCGATGTCCCGCTGATGTTGATGCCTGCGCCCGCTTCCTGCGCGCTCAGTTTGTTGTCACCGGTGATTGGGTCAATTGCCAGACCACTCAGCTCGGTGTTGATGGTCAGTGGCAGAGAGCCTTGCGCCGGGTTACCTGCTTTATCAGCCACTTCGGCAGTCAAGGTGATTGAACCGTCGTTCAAGGCAGTCAGGTCAGCCGCTGGAATTTGCACGCTCCATGCGCCGCTGGCTCCCACGGTGGCGGTGTAAATTTTGCCATTCAACGTGATGGTGACTTGCTGTCCGGCTTCTACATTGGTGGTGGTACCACTCAATGTTTGGTCGGCCAGGCGCTCGGCCCCGTCGATTACGTTGTTACCCGCAAAGGCATTCAGCGTCAGGGTTGGCTGAGAATCGACGCCGGTTGCCAATGTAACATTGGAGGTCTGGGTGGTAGTGTTGCCCGCTTCGTCAGTCAACGACACGCTCAGCGGATACTGCCCGCTGGCCACGCCGTTCAGCACGCCAGCCGGAATATTTACCGTCCAACTGCCGTCACCGCCCACAACGCCGGTATAGGTAGCGCCGTTGAGGGTCACGGTGATGGTTTTACCTGCTTCGCTGACGGAAGCCGTACCTGTCAGTTCAATCGCCGCCGCTGCTTCCGCGCTGCTGACAATGCCGTCGCCGGCCAGAGGATTCACGGTCAGCGTTGGCGCGCTCAGGTCAACGGTCACATTGCTGTTAATAGTGGTGCTGTTGCCTGCGTTATCGGACGCCACCACCACGATCGGGTTGCTACCTTCCGGCAGAGCTTGCAGATCGGCCGATGGAATGCTGATCGTCCAGCTGCCATTGGCAGCGACTGTAGCGGTGTAGTCATGGCCGCCAAGGGTGACGGTGACGGTTTGGCCGTCGCCCGCTTTGCCGGTAGAGCCAGTCAGCGTTTGCGCCGTGCCTGCTTCGGTAATGTTCAGGAAGCCGTCGCCGAATGGCGTATTGATGGTTGGTTCTGGAGCCACATTGTCAACGCCGACGGAAACGCTATTAGTCAGCGTATTGCCGTTAGCATCTTTAGTGACTGCGCTGACCGTGGTGGTGCCTGGGTCAATTCCCGCCAGTTCAGGGCTGGTGAAGTTCACTAACCAGCGGCCATTGGCCAGCACTTTTACGGTATGTGACACAGTACCGAAGGTTACTACCACGTCGGTGCCCACCGGCACGCCGTAAGTCGTACCCGTAACCTGAATACCGTTTTCCGTTTCCACCGCGTTGATGACGTTATCGCCCGTTACCGGGTCGATTGCCACGCCGTTCTCAGTAATATTTACCGTGAAGTTATCGGTGCCAGAGGCTGAGTTACCGGCCTTGTCCGCCACTTCTACCGAGATAGTTTGAGTGCCGTTAGTCAGCACCTGCATATCGGTAACCGGGATGATGACGCTCCAGCTGCCGCTCTGCTGAACTTCAGCCGTGTAGGTGTGGCCGTTCAGGGTGATTTTAACGATCTGGCCCGCTTCCACGTTGGCCGTGGTGCCGTTCAGCACTTGCGCCGTTTGGACTTCCGCACCGTCTACCGCGTTATCGCCACCAAATGGATTGATGGTGATAGTCGGTTGGATACTTGGGTCGGAAACCACGTGGATAGTATTGGTGGTGCTGGTGCTGTTGCCCGCCGCATCGCTCAACGTAGCATTGATAACAAAATCACCATTGAGATTGTTCAAGGCACCGGCTGGCAGAGCAACGCTCCATACGCCGTTCGGCCCAACCGTCGCGGTATAGCTTTCATTGTTCAGCGTGATGGTGACTTCGCGTCCAGCCTCAGAGACAGAAGCCGTCCCCGACAGGGTTAACGACCCTGCGGCTTCGGCCAGGCTGATTTGCCCATCGCCCGCCAGCGGATTGATAGTCAGGGTTGGCGCCAGGGTATCTACCGGCACAGTAGCACTGATAGTCTGGCTGTTACCGGCGACGTCGGTCGCAATCACCTGAACCGGCGCCGTGCCGTTCGGCAAGTTGCTCAATACGCTGGACGGAATGCTGACGCTGAAAGTGCCGTCATTGGCGACCGTGGCGGCAAATTGCTGGCCGCCGATGATAACTGTTACATTCTGGCCTGCGCCTGTTACGCCGGTGGTGCCGGTAATGGTCTGCCCAGCGGCGGCTTCGCTGCCATTCAAGGTGCCATCGCCAAACAGCGTATCCAGCACTGGGGCTGGCAGGTTGTGCACGTAAACGTTAACGCTGCCGGTGGTCGAGATAGGGTTCCCGCCGCCATCGGTGGCGCTCACCTCGATATTCTGCACGCCATCGGTCAGTGCCTGAATAGCAGCCGCTGACAGTTGAATGCTCCAGGTGCCGTTTGCGGCAACATCCGCCTGATAATTCACGCCGCCGATGTTAACGGTGATCGCGCCCACGCCAGCAGGGACGTTGAAGGTGGTCCCGCTGATGGTCACGCCTGCCGCAGCTTCAATGGCATTGATGTTGCCATCCACGGAAATAGGATCGATGGCGATACCGCCTAACAGATCGTTAATCTCAAACGGACGGTTTCCAATCGCTTGGTTGCCGGAACTGTCACTGACCGTCACGGCAAAGTCTGCCGGGCCATTGCCTGCATCGGACAGCGCCGAAGCTGGAATAGTCACGCTCCACGTGCCGTCTGCCCCCACGATACCGGTGTAGGTTTTGCCATCAAAAGTGACAGTAACCGTGTTGCCCGCCTCGACGTTTGTGGTGCTACCGGTCAGCTTCTGGTCAATCTGAATTTCTGCGCCGTCCACGATGTCATTGCCCGCAAAGGCGTTAACAGTCAGCGAAGGCTGAAGCGCCGGATCGGCGGCGACGTGAACGGTGTCAGTGGTGACGGTAGTGTTGCCCGCGGCGTCAGTCAGCGTAGCGGTGATAGTAATATCACCATTTATCCCGGTCAGCGTGCCGGCTGGCAGGTCAAAGGTCCATTTACCGTCTTCGCCAACAATGACGTTATGCGGCTCACCGTTTACATTGAGAACCAGCGTGCGGCCGGCTTCAGAAGCCGATGCCGTACCAGTAATGGTGATAACGCCAGCGGCTTCATTGAATGAAATTTTATTGTCAACGGCCACAGGATCGATAGTGACGTTTGGCGCAAGGGTATCCACATCGACCGCAATTGGGGTGCTAATACCGCTAGAGTTACCGGCAGCGTCTTTCACTTCGGTGGTCAGGCTGTGCGGGCCTTCGGCCAATGGCGTCGTTGGGGTATAAGACCAGTTACCCGTGCCATCAACGGTCACGGTTGCCAAGACGGTATCGCCATCACGAATAGTGACCGAACTGTTCGGCTCGGCCTTGCCGCTCAGGGTTGGCGTGGTGTCGTTTGTCGCGCCGGTGATTGGCAAATCATCGTTATTCACCAGTTTAACGTCGGTCGCAGCACCCGGCGCCGCGGTATCAATTTCCACAGCAATTGGAGCACTGATGCCGCTGGAGTTACCGGCCGCATCGCGCACTTCGGTGGTCAGTCCGTGTGGGCCTTCCGACAGCGGATCTTGCAGCGTAACGCTCCAGTTACCATTTTCATCAGCAATGGCGCTGCCCACGATGGTGTTCCCGTCGCGCACAATGACTTTGCTGCCCGCTTCGGCTTTGCCACTAACGGTTGGCGTGGTGTCATTGGTGATGCCATCCACCGGCAGGCCGTCTCCATTAAGGATTTTCACCGCCGTGGCCGGCTCAGGATCGATAGTATCGATATTCACCACGATAGGGGTGCTAACGCCGCTGGTGTTGCCTGCGGCATCGGTGACTTCAGTGGTGATGCTGTGTGGGCCTTCGGACAGCGGCTGATCCAGAGTCAAACTCCAGTTGCCACTGCCATCAGCTTGTACGGTGCCAAGTACGGTGTCGCCATCACGAATAGTGACGATGCTGCCCGATTCGGCTTTACCGCTGATGGTTGGCTGGGTGTCATTGGTGCTGCCGTTAGTGCCGATCGGCGTGTTTTCACCATCGGTTATCTGCACGTCGGTGGCTGGCGAAGGCGAGCTGGCATCCACGACAACAGCAATTGGGGTAGTTGGCGGGCTAGCGTTACCCGCAGGGTCAGTAACCACCACGGTCAGGCTGTGATCGCCATCGCCCAGTGGTGGATTCGGTGTGAAGGTCCAGTTGCCGTTGCCATCCACCGGCGCAGTGCCAATCACCGTGCCACCGTCGCTGACGGTAACGGTGCTGCCCGGCTCGGCTTTACCACTCAGAGTTGGGGTGTTGTCGTTGGTGGTGCCGGTGATTGGCTCGTTGGCGTCATTGACCAGCGTGACGTCAGTTGCCGCACCCGGCGCGGTAGTGTCAATCTCAACCGCGATAGGTGCACTCACGCCGCTAGAGTTGCCCGCAGGATCCGTCACCTGCGTCGTAATGTTGTGAGTACCCTCGCTCAGCGGCTGGGTTGGCGTAACGCTCCAGTTGCCATTGCCGTCGACCACGGCGGTACCAATCACTGTATTACCGTCGCGAACGGTAACGGTACTGCCCGCTTCAGCCTTACCGGTAATGGTCGGCGTGGTGTCGTTTGTCGCGCCATTGATGGGCTGGTTAGCATCGTTAACCAACGTCACATCCGTCGCCTCGCCAGGCGCGGTGGTGTCGATAACCACCACGATCGGCGTACTCGGGGTACTGGTATTTCCGGCTGGGTCAGTGACTACGGCGGTCAGACTGTGGTCGCCATCGCCCAGTGGCGGGTTAGGTGTGAAGGTCCAGTTGCCGCTGCCATCCACCGGCGCGGTGCCGATCACCGTGCCGCCATCGCTGACGGTCACCGTGCTGCCCGGCTCGGCTTTACCACTGAGGGTTGGGGTACTGTCGTTGGTGGTGCCAGTGATAGGTTGGTTGGCATCGTTGACCAGCGTCACGTCAGTCGCCACACCCGGCGCGGTGGTGTCAACGCCAATGGTCACGCCCTTGGTGACGGTTTGCCCGTTGGAGCCGGTTACGCTGACGTTGGCCACATAGGTGCCGTCCGCCAGACCTTGCAGGTCGCCCGCGGGCAGAGTGATGCTCCATGAGCCATCTGCCGCCGTGGTGGTGGTGTAAGTTTTGCCATTGAGGCTCAAGGTCACGGTCTGCCCGGCGGTGACGTTGGCCGTCGTGCCGCTAAACACCTGTGAGCTACCGACTTCGGCTTTATTCAAAACATTATCGCCGGCGAAGGTTGCCAGCGTTAGGGTAGGATCTGGGTTCGAACCGCCAGGTTGTCCTGGCTCTCCGCCATTGTTGCTACTGCCGCCACCGCCGCCACCGCCGCTACTCGCAGCAATGGCAATGCCCGCGCCTAATGCCACGACGCCAAGCACTGCGCCGAGAATGGCCGGATCGAAGTTGGAGCCGTCGAGGAGCAGCGCGCCGACGTCTGGCACAGTTTCATAACCCGGCACCACCGCCACGGCAGAGCCGGGAGCAACGCCGGTATCGACGAAGGTGGCATGTTCAATCGGGTGCACGCCGTCATCAAAGATCAGCTCGCTGTGGTGGCCTTTGCCATCGGTGGTGAAGAAGCCTTGATAGCGAACGGTGCTGCCATCCTGCATGTGCAGGATAAGATCGTTCCCCGCGCGCTCGTAGCTCGCAACCGCCGCGCGCGTAGCATGGACACGTACAATGCTGAGTTGGTTGAGATTAACGGTCTGGCTGGCGCCGGACACTTGGGAAATTACGCTGCCGTTAGTACGGGAAAGTACGTCGACGATGACATTGCCTTGTTGAGCCATGCTGTGTGCCCCTTAAACCCAGAGTAAGTAAATACGCACCACAAAAGTTCCTTTTCGACAGGGTCAAAAAGCGAACTGCGGTGAATTTTAAGATCATGAAAACAATGATTTACTTTCCAACTGGCGTGGGGTGCTGCATGTAAATCCAACAAAAAGGCAATAATATTTCCTGTTTTTCACAGGTTTTTTTAGAAAAAAGTCAGGCTTGAATTTGCCTTAACTCCAATAAGTTATATGCATGATTTAACCCAAATACATTAAAAAATTGTTATCAATACGATAAGAAAAATGAATCGAAACATTTTGAAATATAAGTTTGACGGCGTTATTTTTGTCGTCTACGCCATAGAATTTGACTTTAATTACTTGATGATCAAGAAATTTGACTTAAGAGAGAGTTTTAAGGATGTGCTACATTTTTGCTTAGTTAAGCTTTTTTCATCTTAAAAAAGCATAACTAAAACTTAACGATTGTGTGATCGACACTAAAATTTCACATTTTATTTACACAGCAAAAGCAGACAAATAGGATTATTGGTAGTAACACGATAAAAACTGGGCTGCTAAAATATGCCGCCTGAATTCAAAGGTTCAGTTGCCACCTTGTGTCGGGTATGTGATAAAGCACAGTCCTGTAACGCTTTTTTGTTTTCTTTATCTCAACGGACGTTCGATATCATGCCCAGCCACGACTGCCAACCAGCCTCTGCGCCGTCAGATTCTGCCCCTCTTCCCGGTGTTGCTCAGCAACACGCCACGCGGATCATTTTCTTCTTGTCTGGTTTTGCGATGGCGGCGTGGGCGCCATTGGTGCCTTTTGCCAAATTACGCTTAGATATCAGCGACGGGACGCTGGGTTTGCTGCTGCTGTGCATTGGTGCAGGTTCAACATTTTCCATGCCGTTGACCGGCTTTCTCACCGGTCGTTTAGGCTGTAAAAATGTTATTTTGCTTGCTGCAACAATGCTTTGCCTAGACCTGCCTTTCCTTACTCTGGCCGACGGCGTGGGCACAATGGCATTAGCGCTGCTGGTGTTTGGTGCCGCGATTGGCATGGTGGATGTGGCGATGAACGTGCACGCCGTGGTGGTAGAAAAAGCCAGCGGCCGCGCAATGATGTCGGGTTTTCACGGATTTTTCAGCCTGGGCAGTATTTTTGGCGCGCTGGCGGTGACACTTCTTCTGTACTTCGGACTGACGCCTTTTCAATCAATTTTACTTGTGGTCGCGCTGATGATTGTGGCGCTTATTCCCACCACGCCGCACTTCTGGCAGCACACCCGCAATAGCAGTGACGAACCGATGTTCGTCTTGCCGCGCGGCTGGGTGATTTTCCTTGGTCTGCTGTGCTTTGTGATGTTCATGACCGAAGGCGCCATGCTCGACTGGAGCGCGCTGTTCCTCGCCACCGAGCGCGGCGTCAGTAATCATCAGGCAGGAATTGGCTATGCCGTTTTCTCTGTCGCCATGACGGTGGGCCGCCTGACGGGGGATCGCATTATCAGCATCTTGGGACGGTTCAAGGTCCTGCTGCTGGGCAGCCTGTGCGCCAGCCTCGGCGTTATCCTGCTGGTCAACGTGGAAAGCTTGTGGGCTGCGGGAATTGGATTCATTATGACGGGGTTTGGCGCCTCTAATTTAGTGCCTATAATGTTCAGCGCAGCGGGCAATCAAACCTCCATGCCAGCGAATTTGGCGATTGCTTCTGTGACAACGCTTGGCTATGCCGGTATTCTTGCTGGCCCAGCCTTAATTGGTTTTATTGCTCAACTCAGCAGCTTATCGGTTGCACTAAGTTGCGTAGCCGTCTCGCTGCTGCTGGTTACAGCCAGCGCGCGCGCCGTGACTCGATAATCAAGGAAAAGCGTCACCCCTATGCCAAGTAAATATTTGTCGCTGACGTCGACTAACATTACGCGTTTTTTCTGGTTGTTCATCCTGCTGCTGGCCATGGGCCTGGGGATGTATGGTTATAATTACACCAACGCCTATTTGCGAGATAAAGAGAGAACGCTGCAAACTACGGCAGAATTGATGCAAAAACGCATCGATCACTACCGCTATATGACTTACCAGATTTACGACGACTTCACCGGCACGGCACTGACACCTGAAGCCACCGCCGGGCAGGAAGTGCGTCTGCGTCAGGACATGTACTTCATCAATAAGCCGCATAAAAAAACTGATGCGCTGATTTTTGGTACTCATGACAGCTCAACCCTCGACCTGACTCTCAAGATCTCCTCTTACCTTGACGATCAGTGGGGAGCCAAGAGCCAGCCCTATTCTATGTACTATCTGAATGGCCAGGATAACAGCATGATCCTGATCACCACTCAGCAGCTACAGCAGCAGGATTCGCGCCTTAAAGAGAATTACTTCACTAATACTCTGCAAGCGCGCCGCGCCGAGATGCTCCAGCAGGCCAACACGCTGGATGAGCGCGAGAGTTACTCCAATCTGCGCCATTCGCGTCTGGCGAATGAGGCTTTCTTCTCACTGCGCACCACCTTTAACAACCCCGGCCATTTGGCGACGGTGATTGCTTTTGATCTGCCGATGACGGATCTCATCCCGCTGTCGATGGCGCGCGATAACTTCCAGATAACCAACAGCAGCGACGCCGTCAATGAAGGGGATCCGGAGCAAAGCACCGACACCAGCGGCAGTATTGCGCTGCAGGGTTGGTCGGTGAACTTCGCCGCGCCGCTGAGCAACTCGCCGCTGATCCTGACCTACCACGTGCCGGTGGTCAGCATCATCGTGGATTTGACCCGCAACAACTTCTGGCTGGTGTTGATCAATCTGCTGCTGCTGGCGCTGGCGATGACCGGCATCTACTTTATTCGTCACCAGTACATTCGCCCGAGCGAGAATATGGCGGCTCAGTTGCACACCCAGCAGGCACTCAATCAGGAAATTATCTCCAGCTTGCCGATTGGCTTACTGGTTTATAATTTCAGCAATCACAGCGTGGTGGTGAGCAATAAAATTGCCGACCAGCTGCTGCCGCACCTCAGCCTGAACAAAATTGCCAATATGGCCGAGCAGCACCACGGGGTGATCCAAGCCACTGTGAACAACGAAGTTTATGAAATTCGCATGCTGCGCAGCCAAATCTCGCCAGAGACTTATCTGTTCTTGCTGCATGACCAAGATAAAGAAGTGATGGTAAACAAGACGCTGCAACAGGCGCGCCGCGAGTTCGATAAGAACCTGCAGGCTCGCAAACTGATGCTGCATAACTTGGGTATTGAGCTGAATCAGCCGCTGAATGAGTTGAATGACTTAGTGCAGTCGCTGAGTGAAAGTCAGGACGACCGCGAGCGCCAAACCCTGCACGGCCGCCTGTTGAATGAGTCACGCAACGCGCTAACGCTGGTGGATAACATCACCCTTCTCACCCGCCTTGAGACACAGGACTGGCAGCCGTCGCATCAATCTTATGGCCTTTCGGCGCTGGTCGATGAACTTTTGCTGCAGGCGCTGCCTAAGGTTAATCAAAAGGGATTGATGATCCTCAATCACTACCATCCTGAACCTGATTTAAATTTACTGGGTGATGGTCAGGCCTTGAAGAAGGTGCTGTCGCTGCTGATTGATTACGCCATCGTCACCACCTCGGTGGGCAAAATCACCTTAACCACCGAGCATGATACTGAGCATCCGGGGCAGCTGATTTTCCACATCACTGATACCGGCAGCGGCATCTCTAAGGAAGAGTTGAGTAACCTGAATTATCCGTTCCTGAGTCAAACCATGGTCGATCGCTTTAACCACGGCTCGGGGCTGACCTTCTTCCTGTGCAATCAGTTGTGCAAGAAGCTCGGCGGCCAGTTGGAAATTCGCAGTAAGATTGATATCGGCACGCGCTACACCGTGCGTATCAAGCAGACGCTGGAAGAACAAGAAGATCAGGCAGCAGACGAAAAGCTGCTGGATGACGTGACGTTGCTGCTGGATATCACGTCTGAGGAAGTTCGCGGCATTGTGACGCGCGCGATGAATGCTTACGGTGCAGTGTGTATCGTGGCGGACGAGCGTCAGGTGACGCGCGAGTATGACGTTTTGCTGACAGATAACCCGCAAAACAGTGACAAATATACCCTGCTGCTGACCAGCGATGAAGCCGGTTTCCAGCAGTTGGAGAAGCATTATATCCGCGTCAATTACAACATCAGCAGTGCGCTGATCGACGCAACCCTACTGTTAATCGAACAGCAGTTTGCTGAATCTGATGACAGTATTTCATCCGAAGAACCCGGTGAAGACTCTCTCGAGTTTTATGAAAAACAGCTAAAATCAAGCGATTACTACCAGCTGTTTGTCGAGACAGTACCGGAAGACCTAGATAAACTGTACAATGAAAATGAACGTCGTGATTTTACATCGCTTTCCCAAACCGCGCATCGCCTTAAAGGGGTATTCGCCATGCTGAACTTAACCCCAGGCAAACACCTATGTGAAACGTTAGAACAACATATCGTCGCTGGCGACGTACTGATGATCACTGATAACATTAATCACATTGATTCTTTTGTCTCCAGACTGCTGCAGCAAGGTAGCTAATCACATGAATAATATGAACGTAATTATCGCTGATGACCATCCTATTGTCCTGTTTGGTATTCGTAAGTCACTTGAACAAATTGAATGGGTAAATGTGGTAGGTGAGTTCGAGGATTCTACTGCGCTTATCAATAGCCTGAGCAAATTGGATGCTCATGTTCTGATCACCGACCTGTCTATGCCAGGCGATAAGTACGGTGATGGCATTACGCTTATCAAATACATTAAGCGCCACTACCCACAATTGTCGATTATCGTCCTGACCATGAACAACAACCCGGCTATTCTTAGCTCGGTGTTGGATCTGGACATCGAGGGTATCGTACTAAAACAAGGCGCGCCGACCGACCTGCCAAAAGCACTGGCTGCTTTGCAGAAAGGGAAGAAATTCACGCCGGACAGCGTCGCCAAGTTGCTGGAAAAAATCAGCGCCAATGGCTACGGTGACAAGCGTCTTTCGCCGAAAGAGAGCGAAGTTCTGCGCCTGTTCGCAGAAGGTTTCCTGGTCACTGAGATTGCGAAGAAGCTTAACCGCAGTATCAAAACCATCAGTAGCCAGAAGAAATCCGCCATGCTGAAACTGGGCGTAGAGAACGATATCGCCCTGCTGAACTATCTCTCCTCAGTGAGTTCTCAGCCGGTTGATAAAGAGTAAGTTCAATCAGTAATTGCAGGCTTCACGCACGAAAAAGGCACCCTTGAGGTGCCTTTTTTAATGCCTGTTTACCACTTTCGTGGTGCCCACGCGGGTAGCTAGACCTTAGTGTCGCGCAGTCGGCGTACCGATTTGCTGTAGTAAGCCAGCGTATCGCGCAGGGTTTCCAGCGTAACAGGCTTCGACAGGCAGTTATCCATCCCAGCCTCCAGACAGCGCTGGCGCTGCTCGGCCAAGGCGTTGGCCGTCACGCCAATCACCGGCAAGGTGTAACCCAGCTCGCGCAGTTTCTGCGTCAGGCCATAACCGTCCAGCTTCGGCATGTTAACGTCGCTAAGCACGATATCAATTTGGTGGACGTTCATCGCATCCAGCGCATCCAGACCGTCATTGGCGGTGACCACCTGATAACCCATAGAACTGAGCTGATCGGCCAGCAAACGGCGGTTGATTGGATGGTCATCGACCACCAGCAGGTTGATATCGCTGTTGTCTTGGGTAGTCAGTGCGCCCAGAGCTGGCAGGTTCAACCCGCCCTCTTCCGACTCATCTTCCAACTGATAAATCCGGTTGAGCAACGCCGTCACTTCCAGCGGCGTCGAGGTACTGTGCACCCAGTAGCCCGGGCGCGTTTCCAGCGGCAGTCCAATATGGTCGATGCTAAATTCAATCTGCGCGGCCAGCTCGCCGTTGTACATCAACAGGGTATCGGTGATGAGCACGTCTTCAGCCTGAAGAATGCAGTCAGGCTGCCAGCGCTGGACATTTGCTCCTTGATGGCGCAACAGCTGGGTCAGGTAGCTTTCGAGATGCGCGTTACGGATTTCCAGCCACAGGTTTTTACCCTGCCACGCATCAAGCGGCTTTTCACATGGGAAAGTGGCGTTATATAGCGGAATTCGCACGGTGAACTGGCTACCCAGCCCCGGCGCAGAGTCCACCGATATGTCCCCATCCATCAGGTTAATCAGCTTCTCACAGATAGCCAGCCCTAACCCGGTCCCTTGGAAGTGGCGCTGCACGCCGCTGCCCACTTGGAAGAATGGGTCAAACAGGCGGGTGATTTCGCGCTCCGGAATACCACATCCGGTATCGCGAACTTGGAACTCCATATAGTTACCACAGGTGCGTGCATGCAGCACGATACAGCCGGTGTCGGTGAATTTAATCGCGTTATTGAGGATGTTCGACAATACCTGCTGCAAGCGAACCGGGTCACCCAAGAACGACATCGGCACGTTGTGTTCGATAAAGCAGTACAGCCCAAGGTGCTTCTTCACCACCAGCGGCAGGTAGTTACCGGCAATATGGGTGATCACTTCGCGGCAAGAGAACTCCTGCGGCTCAATTTTCAGCTGTTCGGACTCAATCTTCGAGAAATCGAGGATATCGCTGATGATTTTCAGCAGCAGCGCCGACGAGTTATTCATCGCGGTAACCAGACGATCCACCCCCTGCGGCAGGCCCTGAGTTTGCAGCAAATCGAGATTACCGATGATGCCGTAAAGCGGCGTACGCAATTCATGACTGACGGTGGCCAAGAACATCGATTTCGACTGGCTGGCCTGCTCGGCGGCATTGGCCATCTCCTGCAATGACTCTTCCATTCTGACGCGCGCACTGACGTCAATCAGCACGCAAATCGCCACGTCTTCATTGCGATAGCGCGAGTGAACAAAGCTCAGCTGAATATTGTTGTTGTCTTTGGTTATCACATCAACAAAGTTGACCTGCTGGTCGCAGATGATGCGCGTAATGCGCTGGCGGTCTTCCGCTGTCAGCATGTTGATGTAGTTATGCGCCAGTTCGTTACTGAGGATATTCACGCCATCGCTGATGCGCAGGATGGAAATCCCCACCGGCGCCGAGGCGACAATCTTGTGGTTAAATTGCTCGTGCTCTTCAAGTCGGAAGGCGTTTTGCTCGGCCGGCAAGAAGATTTTGCGCTCGAACACCCACGCCAGAATAAACAGCAGCAAGGCTGAGAAAATATTCAGCAGCACGGCGTTAAAGATAAGAATTTTGAAGCGTTCAATCACCGTGTTAAACGGCATTGAGTAGACCACGCTGAGGCTCGACGGCGATAAAGACTTCTTATATACCAAGTCGTTATAGCCGTTCATGTAGCCGAAATAGGTCGATTCTGCTGGGAATGCGCCAGTCGCAGGACTTCGCCCGCCCTCGGAGAAGCTCAGTAAAGGTTCGTTGTCGGCATCCAAAATCGTCACACCGGTGTGCAGCGATGAGGCCGTGACCATATCTTCCTGACGCAGCGTTTGCTGGATGCCCATCAGCGCTTCCAGCTTGTTCCCGACATAAATAGGTGTCAGAACATAGAGATAGCCCAATTCTTTATTGGGGCCGGACGACACCCAGTACAGGCTGTTCTCTTTATCTTGATTCTTGCCATTGCGGTACTTGAGGATCTTCTCATGCAGCGACTTCAGCACACTGCTGTTATCACGCTCGATTGGCTGGCTGTTCAAGCCGAAGTCGACCATGCACAGGCTTTCGCCGCCGATGAAAAATACGCGATTCAAATCATAGGCATCGGAAAAATTGTCTTTCCAATAGTGGATCATGTTGCCGAGCGAATTGAGCGAATTGCGGTAGCTGTCGTTGAGCTGCCCGCAATCTGATTCTGAATAGAGCGGATGATAGGTCGGCTGGACATTTTTACTGCTGATGACGCCGTTGATAATGTCGAGGCCGTTCATCGAATCGCTGAGGCGTTTTTCGGCCATGTATTTGATATCCCGCATAATGTCGGCGGAATTCTTAATGTAACTCTGGGCCTGATCGTAATTGAGGTTGTCCTCATCACGGATTTCCGACTCTTTATTGTGGAAGATGTTCAGGACGTAAAATGTCGTCAGCAACGCGCCCAGCGACCACAGCATAAACGCCAGTACCCTGAACAGGTAACGGGAGATGCGCAGCGTTGTTCTAAAGGAGGTTAAATATTTCAAAGGACTACCATCGACATTGCGGAGTCACCACAGGGCGGAAAACGACAGTTAGAATACACTATTGTCGCAGAGACTAAAAAGGGCACAACCCAAATAGGATGTGCCCTTCTGTAGCGTTTCAAAGCGACTGAAACTTACTCTTTTTCAGCGTCTTCGTCGTCAGCGTCAACATCATCTTCGACAGCTTCGTCGTCCGATTCTGTTTCATCTGGCAACTCAGCTTCCTGAGCAGCTTCCAGCTCACCTTCAACCGTTGCTACGCCATCCAACTCTTCGTCTTCAACTGGCTCGGCAACGCGTTGCAGACCAACCACGTTCTCATCTTCTGCGGTACGGATAAGCGTCACACCCTGGGTGTTACGGCCTACGGTACTCACTTCAGAAACGCGAGTACGCACCAGCGTGCCTGCATCGGTGATCATCATGATCTGGTCCGCTTCATCAACCTGAATCGCGCCAACAACTGGACCATTACGCTCGCTCACTTTGATGGAGATAACGCCCTGTGTTGCACGAGACTTAGTTGGGTACTGAGCAGACTCGGTACGCTTACCGAAACCATTCTGCGTTACGGTCAGGATACAACCGTCGCCGCGTGGAATGATCAGGGAAACAACGCTATCACCTTCGCCCAGACGAATACCGCGAACACCGGTCGCGGTACGGCCCATCTTACGCACGGCTTCTTCAGAGAAGCGCACCACTTTACCGGCCGCAGAGAACAGCATGACTTCATCTTTACCGTCAGTCAGGTCAACACCAATCAGCTCATCACCCTCGTTAAGGTTGATGGCGATGATGCCAGCGCTGCGTGGGCGGCTGAAATCAGTCAAAGCAGTTTTCTTCACGGTACCGCTGGCAGTTGCCATGAACACGTGACGCCCTTCTTCGTACTCGCGCACTGGAAGGATGGCGGTAATGCGCTCGTTCGGCTCAAGCGGCAACAAGTTGACGATTGGACGACCACGCGCACCACGGCTGGCTTCTGGCAATTGGTACACTTTCATCCAGTACAGACGACCACGGCTGGAGAACATCAGGATCGTGTCGTGTGTATTGGCGACCAGCAGGCGGTCGATGAAATCTTCTTCTTTAATACGTGCAGCAGACTTACCTTTACCACCGCGGCGTTGCGCTTCGTAGTCGGTCAGAGGCTGGTACTTCACATAGCCCTGATGCGACAGCGTCACTACAACGTCTTCCTGATTGATCAGGTCTTCGATGTTGATGTCGGAGGTATTAGCCGTGATTTCAGTACGACGCGGATCGTTGTACTGGTCACGAATCGCTTCCAGCTCTTCACGGATAACTTCCATCAGGCGATCTGGATTTTCCAGAATCAGGATCAGTTCCGCGATTTGCGTCAGCAAGTCTTTGTATTCATCCAGCAGTTTTTCGTGCTCAAGGCCGGTCAGTTTCTGCAAACGCAGATCCAGAATGGCTTGGGCTTGCTGCTCGGTCAGGAAGTATTTCCCGTCGTGAATACCAAATTCTGGCTCCAGCCACTCAGGGCGCGCTGCGTCGTCACCGGCACTTGCCAGCATCGCTGCGACGTTACCCAGATCCCATGAACGGGCAATCAATCCGGCTTTGGCTTCCGCAGGAGACTGGGCTGCGCGGATCAGTTCAATGATAGGATCGATGTTAGCCAGAGCGATGGCCAGTGCTTCGAGGATATGAGCACGGTCACGCGCTTTGCGCAGTTCGAAAATGGTACGGCGCGTCACCACTTCGCGGCGGTGGCGCACAAACGCGGACAGGATCTCTTTCAGGCCCAGAATCTTTGGCTGGCCCTGATGCAGAGCAACCATGTTGATACCGAAAGAAGTCTGCAGCTGCGTCAGAGAGTAGAGGTTGTTCAGAACCACTTCACCGACCGCATCGCGTTTGATTTCAATCACAATGCGCATGCCGTCTTTGTCAGACTCGTCGCGCAGTGCACTGATACCTTCAAGACGTTTTTCCTTCACCAGCTCGGCGATCTTTTCGATCAGACGGGCTTTGTTCACCTGATAAGGGATCTCGTGAACGATGATGGTTTCGCGACCGGTTTTGGCGTCAGCTTCCACTTCCGCGCGGGCACGAATTAGGATCTTGCCACGGCCGGTGCGATAGGCTTCTTCAATACCACGGCGACCATTGATGATGGCGGCGGTAGGGAAGTCAGGCCCTGGGATGTGTTCCATCAGCCCTTCAATGCTGATGTTTTCATCGTCGATATACGCCAGACAGCCGTTGATAACCTCGGTGAGGTTATGTGGCGGGATATTGGTCGCCATACCTACTGCGATACCTGACGCACCGTTAACCAACAGGTTAGGGATACGCGTCGGCATGACCGCAGGGATCTGCTCGGTACCATCGTAGTTCGGCACGAAGTCGACGGTTTCTTTTTCAAGGTCTGCCAACAGTTCGTGGGCAATTTTTGACATGCGAATTTCGGTATAACGCATGGCTGCAGCGGAGTCGCCGTCTACCGAACCAAAGTTACCCTGCCCGTCCACCAGCATATAGCGAAGTGAAAAAGGCTGAGCCATACGAACGATGGTGTCATAGACCGCGGTATCACCATGTGGGTGATATTTACCGATAACGTCACCGACCACACGGGCCGATTTCTTATAGGCTTTATTCCAGTCGTTACCCAGAACGTTCATTGCGAAAAGTACGCGGCGGTGCACCGGTTTCAAACCATCGCGCACATCTGGCAACGCACGCCCGACGATAACGGACATGGCGTAATCCAGGTAAGAGTTTTTCAACTCTTCTTCGATGTTTATCGGTGTGATTTCTCTGGCAAGGTCGCTCATGGAGCTGCTATCCCTCTACTGATTATTCATTGCCGGTGCCTGTATAGGCAAAGGTGTAAAACTATACCACAAAGCTGAGATCTGTGGAAAAGAACCTCCCTATTTCGCGCTATTTTAAATCCAAATTGTCGGCCTGATTCAAACCTTTGGCGCTGTTCCCTCTTCTTTGCACGGCAAACGCCAGCATTTCGCGCAAAGATTCGCCACACAGACAAAACTGAACCTCGGGGGAGGAATATGTATAATCCGCCCTATCAAGCTATAGGGAGTTCATCACGCTCATGAATACAGCATCGACTAATAACACGCAGAATATCGACCACGACGAAATCGCCAAGTTTGAAGCCGTGGCTTCGCGCTGGTGGGATTTGGAAGGCGAATTCAAGCCGCTGCATCGCATTAACCCACTGCGCCTTAACTATATCCTCGAACGCGCCGACGGCCTGTTTGAGAAAAACGTCCTCGACGTCGGCTGCGGCGGCGGCATCCTGAGTGAAAGCATGGCCGTCGCGGGTGCGCATGTAACGGGTCTGGATATGGGCGGTGAGCCTCTGCAGGTTGCTCGTTTGCACGCGTTAGAGAGCGGCGTCAATGTCAGTTATGTTCAGGAAACGGTAGAAGCCCACGCCGAAGCCAACCCACAAAAGTATGATGTGGTGACCTGCATGGAGATGCTCGAGCACGTCCCTGACCCGGCCTCGGTAGTGGCTGCCTGTGCCCGCCTGGTTAAACCAGGTGGCCACGTGTTCTTCTCCACCATTAACCGCAACAACAAAGCCTGGTTAATGGCTATTTTCGGCGCTGAATATGTTCTGAAAATGGTTCCAAAAGGCACGCACGACATTAAGAAATTCATCAAACCGTCCGAGCTGCTGGCGATGGTTGATCGCACTGATTTGGTCGAGCGCGGCATCATGGGCCTGCACTACAACCCGCTAACCGACCATTTCAAACTCGGCAAAAACGTTGATGTGAACTACATGATCCACACCCAAGCCCTGGCCGATGAGAAAAAATAAAGCACAGGTTTAGCCCTGTTGCTGGTATTAACGCGCAGAAAAAGGTTTTTAAACCAGATTCTGCGCTTGTAACAAACAGTAAAATCTTAGTTTTTAGCAGTTTGGCGAGAAGTCTGTTAGCTACATCTTTTTTTAGAATAGTTAGCAACACTAATATAGCGTTTTTTTCTAATGTTTAAGAAATCGGCAGTCGATCAAGTTTTCAAAAAATATAAGAAAATCGTATTGTAGATATTGACAGTTTAACCGCCCCAGCAACCACGTACACTCCAGCCCCACCCTGATAAATTCTCCCCAACTTATCCACAAAAATGGCCATTTTGTTCACTTGCAAAAGGCACATCCAACCACTATCTTGTCATCAGAAATTAACAAACCCACAATATATAGTGTTTATATCCTGAGCAGCACACAATGCGCAGATTAGACAGATTTCGCTGGGAATCTGCGTTTCGTCAGGCCCTTTATAAACCTCTAAGGTACAGCCCCTAATGAATCAGAGTCTTCTTGTTACTAAACGCGATGGCCGTAAAGAACGCATCAACCTTGATAAAATTCACCGAGTCATCGACTGGGCTGCCGAAGGGCTTCAAAACGTCTCTGTTTCGCAAGTAGAACTCCGTTCCCACATCCAGTTTTACGATGGGATTAAAACCGGCGACATCCACGAAACCATCATTAAAGCGGCTGCGGACCTGATCTCTAAAGATGCCCCGGATTATCAATATCTGGCTGCGCGTCTGGCGGTGTTCCATCTGCGTAAAAAAGCTTACGGCCAATTTGAGCCGCCAAAACTTATCGATCAGGTTAATCGTATGGTCGATATGGGTAAATATGACAAACATCTGCTGGAAGACTACACGGCTGAAGAGTTCGAGCAGATGGACAGTTTTATTGACCACTGGCGTGATATGAATTTCTCCTATGCCGCGGTGAAGCAGCTGGAAGGTAAATACCTGGCGCAAAACCGCGTGACGGGCGAAATTTATGAAAGTGCCCAGTTCCTCTATATTCTGGTCGCCGCCTGCCTGTTCTCTGGCTACCCGCGCGATACCCGTCTGGATTACGTTAAACGTTTCTATGACGCCATTTCGACCTTCAAAATCTCGCTGCCAACGCCAATCATGTCCGGCGTGCGTACCCCTACGCGCCAGTTCAGCTCTTGCGTGCTGATCGAATGTGGCGACAGCCTCGACTCTATCAACGCCACCTCCAGCGCCATTGTGAAATATGTTTCTCAGCGCGCAGGTATCGGGATCAACGCCGGTCGCATTCGTGCGCTGGGTAGCCCAATTCGCGGCGGCGAAGCTTTCCACACCGGCTGTATTCCTTTCTATAAGCACTTCCAGACCGCGGTGAAGTCCTGCTCTCAGGGCGGCGTGCGTGGTGGTGCTGCCACCCTGTTCTACCCAATGTGGCACTTGGAAGTTGAAAGCCTGTTGGTGCTGAAAAACAACCGTGGCGTCGAAGGCAACCGCGTTCGCCACATGGACTACGGCGTACAGATCAACAAGCTGATGTATCAGCGTCTGGTGAAAGGCGGCGACATCACCCTGTTCAGCCCGTCTGACGTCCCTGGCCTGTACGATGCGTTCTTCGCGGACCAAGACGAATTCGAGCGTCTGTACGAAAAATACGAGCAAGACGACAGCATCCGTAAGCAGAAAGTGAAAGCGGTTGAGCTGTTCTCTCTGATGATGCAAGAGCGCGCCTCCACTGGCCGTATCTACATTCAGCACGTTGACCACTGCAACACCCACAGCCCGTTTGACCCGGCTATCGCGCCAGTTCGCCAGTCCAACCTGTGTCTGGAAATCGCCCTGCCAACCAAGCCGCTGGACGATGTTAACGATGAAAACGGTGAAATCGCGCTCTGTACGCTGTCTGCCTTCAACCTCGGCGCAATTAACAGCCTAGACGATTTGGAAGAGCTGGCAACGCTGGCGGTTCGTGCCCTCGACGCCCTGCTCGACTATCAGGATTACCCAATCAAAGCCGCAAACCGTGGCGCGATGGGCCGCCGTACTCTGGGTATTGGCGTCATTAACTTCGCTTACTATCTGGCGAAGAACGGCGTGCGCTACTCCGACGGCAGTGCGAACAACCTGACGCACAAAACCTTCGAAGCCATTCAGTACTACCTGCTGAAAGCCTCTAACAATTTGGCGAAAGAGCAAGGTGCCTGCCCGTGGTTCAACGAAACCACTTATGCACAGGGCATCATGCCTATCGATACCTATAAAAAGGATCTCGATGCCATTTGTAATGAGCCACTGCACTTAGACTGGGACGCGCTGCGTAAAGACATTCAAGAGCACGGCCTGCGTAACTCCACGCTGTCTGCCCTGATGCCGTCTGAGACTTCTTCGCAAATCTCTAACGCCACCAACGGCATTGAGCCACCACGCGGCCACATCAGCATCAAAGCGTCGAAAGACGGGATTCTGCGTCAGGTTGTTCCTGAGTACGAAACCCTGAAAGACCAGTATGAGCTGCTGTGGGATATGCCGAACAACGACGGCTACCTGCAATTGGTGGGTCTGATGCAGAAATTTATCGACCAGGCGATTTCGTCTAACACCAACTACGACCCGGCGCGCTTCCCGAACAGCAAAGTGCCAATGAAACAGTTGCTGAAAGACCTGCTGACCGCCTATAAGTTCGGCGTGAAAACCCTGTACTACCAGAACACCCGTGACGGTGCTGACGACGTGCAGGAAGACATGAAAGCCGAAGCTGCGGACGATTGTGAAAGCGGCGCCTGCAAAATCTAATTGTCTGTTTTTAATTAAATAATTTATATAAAACCCCCGTCAGGGGGTTTTTACTGAGAATTCAGAGGACGTTATGGCCTATAGCACTTTCTCCCAGAACAAAAACAACCAACTTCTTGAGCCGATGTTCTTCGGTCAGTCTGTTAACGTCGCGCGTTTCGACCAGCAGAAGCATGAGATTTTTGAAAAGCTGATCGAAAAGCAGCTCTCCTTCTTCTGGCGTCCTGAAGAGATTGACGTTTCTCGCGACCGTATCGACTTTCAGGCGCTGCCAGAGCACGAGAAGCACATTTTCCTCAGCAACCTGAAATACCAGACCCTGCTGGACTCCATTCAAGGCCGCAGCCCGAACGTTGCGCTGCTGCCACTGATCTCTATTCCGGAACTGGAAACTTGGGTTGAAACCTGGGCGTTCTCTGAAACCATCCACTCGCGCTCTTACACCCACATCATCCGTAACATCGTGAATGATCCGGCGCTGGTGTTTGACGACATCGTCACCAACGAAGAGATCCTCAAGCGCGCCAAAGACATCTCTGGCTACTACGACACGCTGATTGAAATGACCAGCTACTACCACCTGCTGGGCGAAGGTACGCATCAGGTCAACGGTAAAACCGTGGTCGTCAACCTGCGTGAGTTGAAGAAGAAACTCTACGTCTGCCTGATGAGCGTCAACGCGCTGGAAGCCGTGCGTTTCTACGTCAGCTTCGCCTGCTCCTTCGCCTTCGCCGAGCGCGAACTGATGGAAGGTAACGCAAAAATCATCAAGATGATCGCCCGTGACGAAGCCCTGCACCTGACCGGTACTCAGCACGCGCTGAACCTGCTGCGCTCTGGTACTGATGACCCAGAAATGGCAGAAATCGCCAAAGAGTGCGAGCAAGAGTGCCACGACCTGTTCGTGCTGGCCGCGCAACAAGAGAAAGATTGGGCAGAATATCTGTTCCGCGACGGCTCTATGATTGGCCTGAACAAAGACATTCTGTGCCAGTACGTCGAGTACATCACCAACATCCGTATGCAAGCGGTTGGCCTGACTGCGCCATTCAAAACGCGCACTAACCCAATCCCATGGATCAACGCATGGCTGGTGTCTGACAACGTGCAGGTTGCGCCACAAGAAGTAGAAGTCAGCTCCTATCTGGTCGGTCAGATTGATTCAGAAATGAATGCTGACGATTTGAGCGATTTCGAGTTCTAAGATGAGTCAGCCAACCGTAACGCTTTCAGCCAACGGTAAGCGGCTGGCCTGTCTGGCCGGCCACAAAAACCTGCTGGAAGTGTTCGAGCATCACGAAGTGCAAGTGGAATACCAATGCAGGGAAGGCTACTGCGGCTCCTGCCGCATGCGGCTGGTCAGCGGTGAAGTCACCTACAGTGAGAAACCCCTGGCATTCCTGCTGGAAGGCGACGTCCTGCCCTGTTGTTGCCTGCCGGTGGGGGACGTCGAACTGGAGTTTTGATGTGGAGGTTGCGGCCCCACTTGGCCGCTTTAAATTCAACTTCAACTTCAACTTCAACTTCAACTTCAACTTCAAAACCGTGGGCTCGCCGCCCACACTGGCCTTTAAGGTCAAAACCGTGCGCTGCCGCCACACCGGCCTTAAGGGGCGCCTATCGCCGCGCCCCTCAAGACTCCCCGGCTCTTCACTGCGCGCTCCGCTGGTTGGGCGGACGTGTTTCAGGTACACCTGTTCTCCACCGCAAAATGTCGCCGCTTAGGCGGTGCCTTCGCCACGGGATTCGAGCCTTGGGTCTCGAACCTCTCGCTCAGCGCCATTTTTGACTGCGGTTTTGAGGCATCTCGGCCGTGCCGTTTCAGTGAGGTTTGTCTTGCACCCTCCCAGCCTCCCCTTATCAGGGGGAGGAGCAAACCCAAACCAACTGAAACGGTATGGTGTAAATGCCAGTAGGTCGCGTTCAGAAGTGACGCCGAGGGAGTGGTTCGAGACCAAAGGCTCGAGACCCGAACTGAGGGAACCGCCTAAGCGGCGGCACTTCGCGGCGATCACCAAGGCTGCTGAAACACGTCCATTCCAACCCTGCGAAGCCTCGCTCTTCCAGCGGCAAAAAGCCCGGGGGTCAAGGGGGCGGCGGCGACTGGCCGCCCCCTTGCCGGTGTGGGCCGGTGCCCACGGTTTTGAATTTAAAGATTTAAAAGCGGGCATTGGGCAGCCTGCCCAAAAAACTACGCCTTAGCCACACGCTCCAACCACGGGTAGTCCGCCACCGGATCCCAGCCATTCAGATACCGCCGCAGCATATCCATTGCGACCATCGCGATAGTCTCTTGGCGCAGTGCTAAAGCATGGCGGCTGGCGGTATAGCGGATGGTGAGGCCACTGGTGCCAGCCGGGGTGTGCAGGGCGAGACTCAGCTCCTCGCCGGACATGGCGCCGACGGCTAAAGCCAGCTGAACCTGATTCTTCTCAGCCAGTTGCTGGGCGCGGGCCAGAATGCTCTCCAAAGATTTCTCCGGGGCCGGTTCGGCATCATCAGGCAACAACTCACCCGCCGCCAGTGGCACGTCGGCGCTTTGCAGACGCCAGTTGAGCAGGCCGCCGGTGAAGCTCTCGCTGACCGAAAGACGCAAGCCCTGCTCCAGCAAATGCTCGGCAAGACGCGCCGGCAGGCCGCCAAAACCTTCGAAAATAGTGCTTTCACCCGCCACTTCGCGCACGCGCTCGAAAGCCTTGTGCATCGCCGCTTCTTGCGAACGCGGGCCGGTGACTTTCAGCTCGATGATTGGCGAAGAAGAGCGATAGCCCAGGGTGACACCCTCCGGCAGCACCATCTGATCTAGCTCATTGGCAAGGTCACTTTCACCACGGCCAAAGGTGGTCAAACGCAGACACAGCGGGGCTTCCAGCGATGGGTGCTTCTTGTGTAAACGCGGAACGATTTGCTGCTCCACCATCACTTTGAATTCGGAGGGTACGCCGGGGGTGAAGAAAATCTGACAGCGGTTCAACGTCAGGCTGAATCCACAGGCGGTGCCTACGGGGTTATCCAGCACTTCGGCGTTGGCGGGAATTTGCGCCTGCTTGCGGTTGGACACCGCCATTGGGCGTCCGCGCTGCGCGAAGAAAGCTTCCATGGTGGCAATCCAGTCGGCATCCTCCACCAGCTCGACCCCACAGGCGATAGCCGCCGCCTGTGCGCTTAAATCATCACTGGTCGGCCCCAGACCGCCGTTGACGATCAGCACGTCGGCGATGTGGCTACGCTCTTTCAACACACTCACCAGCTCATCCAGACTATCGCCAACCGTTTCGCGACTGGTCATCGGCAACCCCTGCTCGAACAGATAGTTCGCCAGCCACGCCGCGTTGCTATCTACTATTTGCCCATGCAGCACTTCTTCGCCCGTACTGAGCATCTCGACCCTAAGCATTCTTTTCTCCTCTTATTTGTCCTTCCACTGTAGAAAGCCTGAAGCCGAAAAACAATTGCCGGGGCACAAAGTGATATTCCAAACGAAAAAAGCCTGCTATGTGCAGGCTTTTAAATTTAAAGCTGGATATCCCTAAAGATTTCGCTCTGTAACAAGGCGGCAACTGAGCAAATCCCCAGAAGCTTACATCAGTAAGTGACTTGGGTGCGCGAAGGCAGCCAACGCAGTTACAGTGCGAAAGGTAACGGGATATTATAGCCCTAAAGATTTCATGCTGTAGCAAGGCGGCAAGGGAGCCGAGTGCCCGGGAGCTTACATCAGTAAGTGACCGGGTCGAGCGAACGCAGCCAACACAGCTACAGCATGAAAGATGACGGGATATTAGAAGTTAACAGCACCGCCGAGGTAAGCCCCATCCGCCAGGATGTTGTCACGCTTACCGTCTTTATTATCCAGCGCCAGATAGCGGTAACCCACGCTTACCGTCACCAGAGGGATGGCGGTCAAACGAATACCGGCGTCGCCTTCTTTGTAGTTAGAGATGCCGCTAGACAGGGAATCTGGAGAGTAGTAGTAGCTGCCGTACAGGCTGAACAGGCTACCTACTGGCAGCTGCAAGCCACCGCCGACTGCCGCCGCGTAACCTTCGTCGCCCTGTTTAGGATTGGTATACAAACCTTTGCCGCCAACGGTCGCCATGAATGGACCCAGTGGGATGTTGTAACCCAGACCCAGACCAGCTACGTCGCCGTCATCGTCGTTGTGGGTCCAATCGCCGCTCAGCGCGATACCCGGAGTGGTGGTACCGAGGCCCACACCGAAATTGGTGTAATGTTCGCCAATTTCACCGTTGACACTGATGGCGCTGGCAGAGGCCGCGACCAACATCAAACTGGCAGCAGCGCCAGCGACTAAAAGTTTTTTCATTTTCATTCCCGAATGTTCATTAAACGACAGATAAACCATCCCGCGAAGTCTAAAGCAAATCAGCGTCATGCAACAACCTTGAATGTTTTAAACCTCCGTTTTAAATAAAAAAAAAATGTAAGAAATAGCCACAAAGTTTATGTGCGTAACGATCCTGATTGAAATGATAACTCCTGCCTATTTGCCCAGTATCAACATCAAGGCTAAAAGATGGGGGTAGAGTTTACTGACCTAAGGAAAGGCAAACTCGAGAAGGGAAGCCGTACCGCAATACCTTTTTGAGGAATGGGCACCGCCCTTTTTAGCTTTAAACACCCACCGATTAATTGACTGGAAGGATCTAACCAATGAGTAAAAGAGGACTTACAACCGCCGCTGGAGCACCGGTTGTAGATAATAATAACGTGATCACCGCAGGCCGCCGTGGCCCCTTGCTGCTGCAAGACGTCTGGTTTCTGGAGAAGCTGGCGCATTTTGACCGCGAAGTGATCCCAGAGCGTCGCATGCACGCCAAGGGTTCAGGCGCTTACGGCACCTTTACCGTCACCCATGACATCACTCAATACACCCGCGCTAATATCTTTGCCGAAATCGGTAAGCAAACTCCGATGTTTATCCGTTTCTCCACCGTAGCGGGCGAGCGCGGCGCAGCGGACGCCGAGCGCGATATTCGTGGCTTCTCCATCAAGTTCTATACTGAGCAGGGTAACTGGGATTTGGTTGGCAACAACACCCCTATTTTCTACCTGCGCGACCCGCTGAAATTCCCAGATTTGAATCACGTGGTTAAACGTGACCCGCGCACTAACCTGCGCAATCCGGCTTACAAATGGGACTTCTTCTCCCATCTGCCTGAAGCACTTCACCAGCTAACTATTGACGCCAGCGACCGCGGCCTGCCTAGCTCTTATCGCCATATTCACGGTTTTGGTAGCCACACCTTCAGCTTTATCAATGAGCAAAACGAGCGTTTTTGGGTGAAATTCCACTTCCGCTGCCAGCAGGGCATTCAAAACCTGATGGACGACGAAGCGGAGAAACTGGTGGGAAGCGATCGCGAAAGCTCGCAGCGCGACCTGTATGATGCCATTGAGCGCGGCGACTTCCCTCGCTGGAAACTCTTTGTTCAAGTCATGCCCGAAAAAGAAGCTTCCGAGCTACCTTACAACCCATTCGACCTGACCAAAGTTTGGTTACACAGTGACTACCCGCTGATTGAAGTGGGCGAGTTTGAGCTGAACCGCAATCCAGAAAACTACTTTGCCGAAGTTGAACAAGTGGCGATGAGTCCGGCCAACGTGGTGCCGGGTATCGGCTTCTCCCCTGACCGTATGCTGCAAGGCCGTCTGTTCTCTTACGGCGACGCGCACCGCTACCGTCTGGGCGTGAACCATCATCAAATCCCAGTTAATGCACCAAAATGCCCGTTCCACAACTACCACCGCGACGGCGCGATGCGCGTTGATGGTAACAGCGGCAACGGCGTGACCTATGAGCCAAACAGCGCAGGTTTGTTCCAAGAGCAGCCGGACTTCAGCGAACCGCCGTTGACTATCGAAGGGGCGGCGGACCACTGGAATCACCGCGAAGATGATGATTACTTCACCCAGCCACGCCTGTTGTTCAACCTGCTGTCTGCAGATGAGCAAGCACGCCTGTGTGGCCGTATCGCCAGTGAGCTGAAACACGCTTCGCCAGACACGCAAAAACGCCAACTCGATCTGTTCTACAAGGTTGATCCGGCCTATGGCGCAGGTGTGGAAAAAGGCCTTAAGGCGTAATACCTGACGCTTGGGTTTTAGATACGCGTCATAAAACAAGGGCCGTCCTGTAATGCAGAGCGGCCCTTTTTATTAGCGATAATGAACTGAAAGCTCAGGCGGTTTGCTGTGAAAGCCACTCCTGAAGATGGCGACGCGAGATTTTAATTCCCCCCTGCGCAATGTCCGCAGGCAGGTCGAAATAGCGCACCGGCTGCTGGAAACGCGCCAGTTTGCCCTCCAGCCATTGGGAGAGCATCTCAAACGGCATCTCTGCTGAGCGATCAATCAGCGCCACCGGCCTCTGGCCAAATTCGGCGTCAGCCATCGGCAACACGAAAGCGCGCTCAACGCGCGGATGCGCCGCCAACACGCGTTCGATGTCCTCGGGCTGAATCCCCTCCCCGCCGCTGAAAAACAGATTATCCAGCCGCCCGGCGACGTGCAGCTCATCGCCCCGCCACGCGCCTCTGTCTCGAGTATGCAACCAGCCGTCGGCGTCGGTGAGCTGAGTCAGCTTGCCCTGCCACCAATAACCGGCTGCCAGACTTTCGCTGCGGATCAGGATTTCATCCTCGACGATCATCACTTCCCGCCCGGCCAGAGGCTCGCCGACGCCCGCCGAACCGTCGGCGCGTTTGGCCGTCACCGTCGACGCCGTTTCCGTCATGCCGTAACCACACCAGCAGCGAACTCCGGCGCGTTCGGCGCGCTGGGTTAACTCGAGGGGAATGTCCGCCCCGCCGAGCAGCACGTCGGTTAACGAGGCGGGCAACTGCTGCTGGTTGAGCAGCCGCCAGAGCTGGGTCGGCACCAGCGAGGCGTGACTGCAGTCTTGCAGCGCCTCAGCGAGCGGCCGCTCTTCGGCCACCACCAGCTGGGCACCGGCGGTCAGCCAGCGCCAGACAATGCCCTGCCCCGAGACGTGAAAAAGCGGCAGCGAAAGCAGCCAGCCGTTATTGGCGTTGAAAGGAATGAGGCCCAGCACCCCGCGCGCGCTGGCGAGATGCGCCGCGACGCTGTGCGCGGCGGCTTTAGGCAGCCCGCTCGAACCCGAGGTTAACGTCAGGGTGGCAATCCGCTGCGGCGGATAGTTTGGTGTCACCCCGCCATGGCCGTGGAACAGGCTCAGGGCAGGGATTTCAGTGACCAGCGGCTCATCGCTCAGGTCGAGAATAAAGTCGATATCCAACTGGGGTAATAATGGGTCACACAAGGCGGCAGGCAGCTGCGGGTTCAGCGGCAGAAGCCTGGCTCCGGCTTGAATCAGCGCCAGATAGCATAACAGCGCGTTAAGGCTATTTTTGCCACGCAGCGCCACGCCACGGCCTTCGGCCACGCCCTGCTGGACGAAACCGGCACACAGCGAGTCAACGCGCTGCTGCAAGTCTTGCCAGCACCAGGCTTTCCCCGCCGATTTAATGGCAATGGCAAAAGGCGTTTTGCTCGCCCAGGCGTGCCACGGCCACTGGGTTAATTCTGCCATACCACCTCCAGCGCGGATTCATCCAGCAGGGGTTGGTCGGCGTCAGGCCAAGGGCGGACCAGCTGCGATTGGATGAGATCCAGCGTGTCGAGGCCCGGCTGGGTGTCGGGCGTCAGCCACGCGGCCATGCGCGCCAGCTGGGTTAAACCGAGGCTGGACTCAATACTTGAGCTGATCACCGCCTCAAGCCCGGCGCGATGGGCTTTGGCAATCAGTTCGCGGCAGCGCGTCAGGCTGCCGGTTAAGGTCGGCTTGATAATAATCGCCGCCAGCCCCTGTTCGGCGCGAATTTCAAAGCCCGCCTCGCGCACGCTTTCATCCCAGGCAATGGCAATCCCGCTGGCGCGGGCAAACTCGCGCGACTGTTCGCGGGTCTGACAAGGCTCTTCGATAAAGGCGATGCGCGAACGCAGCGCGGGGGCCACGTAACGCGCAAAGGCGTCGGCCTTGGCGGGCGTCCAGCTGCGGTTGGCGTCCAACCGCAAACGCAGGTGCGGCAAGGCTTCGAGCAGCATGCTGACATTCAAACCATCCCCCACCGCCTCGTACAAACCGACTTTCACCTTGGCAATCGGCTGGTGGGCAAGTCGCTGATAGAGCGCGTCTGGGTCGCCGTGACACAGGGGCGCGCAGGCGTAATTCCCCGTCTGCGGCAGTGCGTCGCGCAGTTCGGCATCCGCCATGCTCAGACCAAAGGCCACCGACGGCATGGCATTGAAGGCCGATGCCAGCGCGCCGAGCGAAGCCCCTTGCAGCCACTGGGCCAGCGCATGCTGCACGCCCTGCTGCGCCTGTTCCACGCTTTCCAGACTAAAGCCCGGCAGCGGCGCAATTTCCCCCCAGCCGCACTTTTCGTCCTGCCACAGCTGTACCAGCAGGCCGTCGCGGGTCTTCAGACGTTGATTTCTCAACACAATGCCCGCCTCCATCGGCAGGCTATAACGGTACAGCGTAGCGCGGCGCATTAAGGATTACGCTTGAATTTGCTGAAGTCCGGCTGGCGTTTTTCGTTAAACGCGTTGCGGCCTTCCTGACCTTCGTCGGTCATGTAGAACAGCATGGTGGCGTTACCCGCCAGCTCCTGCAAACCGGCCTGCCCGTCGCAGTCGGCGTTAAGTGCGGCTTTCAGACAGCGCAGCGCCATTGGGCTGTTTTGCAGGATTTCGCGGCACCAGCGCACGGTCTCTTTTTCCAAATCAGCCAGTGGCACCACTGTGTTGACCAAGCCCATGTCTAGCGCGGCGGCGGCGTCATACTGGCGGCAAAGGAACCAGATTTCGCGCGCCTTTTTCTGGCCGACGATGCGCGCCATATAAGAAGCGCCCCAGCCGCCGTCAAAGGAGCCGACCTTCGGCCCGGTCTGACCGAACACCGCGTTGTCTGCGGCAATGGTCAGGTCACACATCATGTGCAGCACGTGGCCGCCGCCGATGGAGAATCCGGCGACCATCGCCACTACTGGCTTTGGACAGGTACGGATTTGGCGCTGGAAGTCGAGCACGTTCAGGTGGTGAACGCCGCTAGCGTCCTGATAGCCGCCGTAGTCGCCGCGCACTTTCTGATCGCCACCGGCGCAGAAGGCTTTGTCACCTTCGCCAGTCAACACAATCACGCCAATGTTGTCGTCATAGCGCGCATCTTCCATCGCGCGGATCATCTCTTTGACGGTCAGCGGGCGGAAAGCGTTGCGCACCTGCGGGCGATTAATGGTGATTTTGGCGATGCCGTCCGCCGACTTGTGATAGCGAATATCTTCGAATTCGCCGCTGCAATCGAGCCACTCAATCGGGGCGTACAGCTCTTTTTCATCAGGATAAATCATGTTCAACTTCCTTTAAGACAGGTGAAGTAATGAATGCCAGCGCCTGACGGGCAAACTCAGTCGGATTCGCGCGATGGGCGTTATGCCCGGCATTGGCGATGGTGCGCAACGGGAAACCGGCCTGCTGCGCGAGAAGGGTAAATTTCTGATCCAGCGCGCCGCATAGCCATACCACCGGCAGCGCGAGGCGCGACAAGGGCTGGCGCAGGTCGGGCTGCACCGCCAGAGAGGTCGCTCCCAGCATGGTGGCAATCGCCGGACCGTGGTTGCTGGCGCGTAAATCCACCAAGCGCTGGCGCTGGGCGTCGCTCAGGTCGCCAAATACCGGTTGACGATACCAGAGTTGCAGCACCTCCTCGATGGGCTGGAAGCGAAAACGGGTGATCCACAGCTGGTCGTGATGACGGCGCTGCTGGCGATCGCGCAGGGTTTTCAGACCGGGATTGGCCCCTTCCACCAGCACGCCCCGCAGGCCACGGCTATCGCCATAGCAGGCGTGATAGAGGCTGATTCGCCCACCGAGTGAATAACCGAGCAGCCAGTAATCATCGATACCTAACTGCTGCAAGGTGGCGGTGAGTTGCTGGCTGACGTCGGCAAAACCGGCAGCGGTAATAGAGGCTGAACGGCCGTGCCCGGGCAAATCCACCAGCAGACAAGGCCACTCGCCGAGGTGCGGCAACAGGGATTGCCAATCCTCGCCGCTGCCCAACAGGCCGTGAAGCATAACCAACCAAGGGCGTCCGCTGAGATGAGTATTAACTTGCTGGCAATTGAGCATCAGAGCGCCCCCGCCTCAGCCACCAGCTTGCGCAGCATCGCCGCGCCGTCGCCGCTGGCCACTTTTAGCTCGACCAGCGTCGCGCCTTGGTGCTGCCAGCCGTTTTGCACCGCGTCGGTTAGCTCATCCATAGTGGTCGGGCTGGCGTAGTGCAGGCCGAACATCGCCGCCGCGTGGCTAAACTCCACGTCTTGCGGCATGCAGTAAAAACGCTGGCGCTGCTCCTCTGGCGTCGGCAACAAAGAGAAAATCTGCCCGCCGTTGTTGTTCACCACCACCATCACCGTTGGCGCGGAGCATTGGCGCAGCAGGGCCAGCGCGTTTAAATCGTACAGCGCAGAGAGATCGCCAATCAGGATGAGCGTCGGTTTCTGCGTGGCGCGTTGCACTCCGGCGGCGGTAGAAATCAGCCCGTCGATGCCGCTGGCCCCGCGATTGGCAAACAGTGGATAACCCGCCGGAAGCTGCGCCAGCGAGTCCACCAGCCTGACCACCAGACTGTTGCCGACAAACAGCTGGCCGTTGGCTGGCAGCAAGGCCGGTAAATGGCGCGCCAGAGAAGCTTCGCCAAAATGGCTCGCCAGACGGCTTTCGACCAGAGCCATCACGCGTTGAGAAAGAGAATTTAGCGCTCTGGCCCAAGGCTGTTGAGGCTCGGCGGGGTGCAGCTTCAGCCATTCGCTGACGGCGATTTGGATCCGCCGCCCCTGATGCTGCGCCGGGTCGAGGCGGCCGGGCATGGAGTCTATCAGCCAATATTCCTGCGGCTGGCAGGCGGCCTGCCACTGCAACAGGCGTTTGCCGGTCAGGCTGCCGCCAAACTGAATCACTAATTCCGCCTGAGCCAATGTCTGTCGGGCCTCTGGGTGCGCCAGCCACAGGTCGGCACAGGGCAGCGGGTTGCCGGTTTGCGATTGCACGTCGCTGATTAGCGGCCAGCCGAGGGTTTTAGCCCACCGCGCCAGCTGTTCGCCCTCTTCGGCGGCGATGCGCCCGGCGATAATCACTCCGCGCTTTTGCCGCCACTGCGCCCAGTCGGCTTCAACCGGCTGACGCAGAGTTTGAGGCGTGCGCAGCCAAGGCTGGCAGCCCTGCCACCATTCGCCCAGCGCCTGCGACCAGTCGAGATAGTAATCCCCCTCCTCGCCGTACAGCGGCTCGGCGAACGGACAGTTGATGTGCATGGCACCGTGCTCCAGCGCTGACAGGCCGTTGTCGATAGCCGATACCAGCCAGCGTGCGCTGATGTCCGGCGTCGGTCGCGGTAGATTGAGGTTTTGCCGTGGGTGGCTGGCAAACAGTTCTGGCTGACGAATGGCCTGATTGGCGCCGCAGTCGATAAGCTCCGGCGGGCGATCGGCGGTGAGCATGATCAGCCGTTCGCCGGTCAGCCCGGCTTCGATAATCGCCGGATAGAGATTCGCCACCGCCGTGCCGGAAGTGACAATCACCGCCACCGGCTGGCCGCTGGCCTTGGCTAAGCCGAGGGCGAGATGCCCCAGGCCGCGCTCATCAAAATGGGTGTGGCAAATCAGCTTGGAGTTGCTCGCCGCCGCCAGCGTCAGTGGGGTTGAGCGCGAGCCGGGCGCGATGCAGACGTGCTGCACCTGATGGCGGGTTAAGGCTTCTAATATCAGCGTGGCCCAGCGGCGATTAAACATGGCGGTAGCTTGTGTTGATGGCATGGATTGACTCCGGCGAACCCGATTCAGCCCGCCCTAACGGCAGGCAGTTCATGGTACTGCTGTCCGGCGGACTCGGCCGAGTGCGCCCCCTCGTCTAACAGGGTGCGCAGCCCTGCGGCTTTATTTTCTATCTCCTGCCACTCCTGCGCGGCGTCTGAACCGGCGACAATTCCCGCCCCGGCAAACAGCTCGAGCTGGCTGCCTTTCACGGCGGCCGAGCGCAGCGCCACGGTGAATTCGCTGCGCGTCAGGCTGAGATAGCCCGCCGAACCGGCGTACCACTGGCGATCAAAAGGTTCGTGGCGAGCAATAAATTCTCGCGCGGCCTGACGCGGCAAGCCGGCCACGGCAGCGGTGGGTTGCAGGCGTTGCAGGCAGTCGGCGTCGTCAGCTTTCGCCAGCACGGCCTGAATGCTGCGACGCAGATGCTGCACTTTGCGCAGGCGAAGGATTTCGGCGGGCATCACGTCCAAAGAGCGCGCCCCGCCCTGCAATCGCTGGCAAATGTCGTCAACCACCAGCATATTTTCACGCTGGTTTTTAGGGTCGTTAAGCAGCCACTGGCCAAGGGCGCGGGCTTGCTGATGGTCATCGGCGGCGGCCACGGTTCCGGCCAGCGCTTCGGTAAAGAGTTGGCGCTTTTCGCGCAGGAACAGCCGCTCAGGGCTGGAGCCGAGGAATGCCTGCTGCGGCGCAAACGCCAGCATGAAGTGGTAGCAGTGGTGATTCACCGCGCGGCTGGCGGCCAGGAAAGAGGCCGGATTCAGCGGCTGGCTGAGGGCCAGCGTGGTTTTGCGCGCCAGCACCACTTTGTCGAACTGGTTATGCTTAATCCCCCTGAGCACGGCGTCGATCATTCGCGCCCACTGCGGCTGAGTGGGCAGATGCTGGTAGCGCACCACCTGAGATTTCAGCGCCGGTAAGGCGCGAGCGCTGACCAAGGTGCGGAGAAAGACGCGCACTCTATGGGCTTCTTCGCGCAGAGAAACCGGGCTATAAAGCTGGCAACGCAAAATGCACTGGCCGTCGCGACGGCTGATTTCAATACGCGGCAGAAACAGCGCGTGGCTGGCCTGTGCGCCGCCCATGCCGTCGTTGAAGGCGTTCAGCCCCCAAATACGCAGTTCAGGAAAGTCCGGATATTGCTTTAAGAAGTGCTGGGCGGAAGGCATGTCATCGAAGTTTGCCGCATCGCCGCACAGCACCACTTCTTCGGCGTCGTCGCGCTGCTGCCAGTAGAATTTTGGGTAACAAGGCTGGGCGTCGAGCCATTCCAGCATGCCGCCGTGGGGTTGTTCAGGGAGTCGATAAGTGAACTGCCGGAGGCCAGCCGTGTCGGGAAAACTCCCCAACAGTGCCGAATCCAACTGGTCAAGAATTGCTGAAATCTGTTTCACCGCCACCTCAGCCGCATCCGAATGGTTTGATGTCAGGCAGAATGCCCTTCTGGATCAAAAAACGGGTTAGATCAAGTACGGGTGAATTATGCGGCGTTAGCGGGATTTAAAATATGCGGCAGATCAAGGCAGAGCCAGAGCCTGTAGATATGAAGGGGTAGTGACTCATTCAGAGGGGTTATAAGGCAGAAAACAGAGAGGCAGCCGAAGCTGCCTCTGGGACGATATTGCCGAGCTTAGCTTAGCGACGCAGCAGTAAGCCGATCACCAACCCCACGGCTGCACCGGCACCTACGCCGTGCCACGGGTTTTCGCGCACGTAGCTGTCGGTTTGCTCAGCCACCTGACGCGCCTTAGCGCAGTAAGAGTTCGCGCCGTTGCTCAGGCGAGATTTTACCTCTTCCAACGCCTGCTCCGCGCGGCTTTTAATCTCGATATATTTTTCATCTGCTTTGTCACCGGAGGATTTCAGCACCTCTTCCAGCGTTTCGGAAAGCATTCTTAAATCATCGTCCAGTGACGCCTGCTGCGGTTCAAATTGGTTCGACATGGTTATCTCCTTATTTTGTGATTATCGCGATACCCATTAACCCTAGCGCAGATTTGCCATAAACGCAGGATCAAAAACGGAGAGAGCCGCTGTCGACGGTCTTTTAAGAACCTTCTGACCGCGTCACCGGCGGGAATGGCGGCTTATCGCTCGCCGATTGTTGAGCCGAAGCACGCTGCTTTTCACGGCGCTCCGCCAGCCACAGGCCGCTATTTTTCATCGCATAGCCAAACAGCAGGCCGACCAGCAGGGATAACACCACCTGACGCCAGTCGCCTTGGGCAGCGAAAGTGGCACAGGCGCCGATGAAAGTCCCCGGCACGAAGGCCAGCCACTGTTGCCAGGCTTGGATACACATCAGGAAGGCGACCACGCCGGTGAGCATGTAGCCCAGCAGAGTCCACTCAGGGCGCAGCGAGCTGCCAGCAATAATCACTTCGGCCCAGAACACGCCACTCAGGCAGGTCAGCGTGCTGATGACCAGACCGCGCAACCCGCCCTTCGGGCAGGCGAAATAAGCCGTGCAGCCGAGAAAGCCAGCCCAGCTAATCAGTCCCAGACTAATAGCCACCCAGCCCCAGATGCCGGAGAGAATGCCGGTGGTAATGGCGATCATCACCAATACGTTCATGATGTGTAAATCCTGTGCGATTCTGAACAAGCGCGCAGTTTACGCATCGGCAAAAATAATGGAATGGGTTAGATCACAATATCGATGTAATTTATTACTGAACGTACATACAAACGTGACTTCCATCACATTATTGCAATGGATTGTGCAAATAGCGCCCATAAAAAAACCGCCCATCGAAATGAGCGGTTTTCAGTTTTGCTACTGCGTCAGGCTATCAGAACAGCGGTTGCGCCATCTGAACCAGCGTGATCAGCGGCTGTGGATAGATACCGAGCAGCAGAACCAAGATCGCCGAAATCAGCACAACCACACCACCCGCAGTCAACGCCCAGTTGTTTGGCGTATCGCGAACCAGCTTGTCAGGTGCGCTCAGGTACAAGCTCACGGTCACGCGCAGGTAGTAGTAAAGACCAATCGCCGAACCCACCACCACGGCACCGGTCAGCCACCACAGATGCGCGGTCACGCCGGTCGCAATCACGTAGAACTTACCGATAAAGCCTAAGGTCATTGGGATACCGGCCAGTGACAGCATCATCACGGTCATTACCGCAGACAGGATTGGCTTGTGCCAGAACAGACCACGGTAAGAGAACAGTGATTCTGCGTCCGGGCCTTTGTACGGGCTAGACATCAGGCTAACCACGCCGAAGGCGCCCAAGCTGCTGAACAGGTAACCAGCCAGATAAACGCCGACGGTTTCCATCGACAACTGGTGAGTCTGTACTGCAATCAGTGCCACCAGCAGGTAACCCAAGTGCGCGATTGAGGAGTAACCCAACAGGCGCTTGATGTTGCTCTGGCTGATAGCCATCAGGTTACCGACCAGAATCGAGCAGAAGGCAATGATGCCCAGCACGACGCGAATCGCTTCGCTGTCGGCCACCGGTGCGTAAAGGAATAAACGCATAACCACGGCGAAGATAGCAATCTTGCTGGCAGTCGCCAGGAAGGTTGAAACCGGAGCCGGCGCGCCCTGATACACGTCTGGTGTCCACAGGTGGAAAGGAACCAGTGACAGTTTGAAGCCCAGACCCACAATCATCATGCCCAGACCTGCCAGCAGCAGCGGCTGGTGCAGCATCACGCCGTCGGCCAGGTTTTTACCCAGCGCGACGAAGCTCAGATCACCAGACTGCGCGTAAATCAGCGCCATGCCGAACAGCAGGAATGACGACGCCGCAGCGGAGAGCAGCATGTATTTGATGCTGGCTTCAAGCGAACGTTTTTGACGGTAGGCATAACCAATCAGGCCGAACAGTGGCAACGAAATCAGTTCGATTCCGAGGAACATTGACGCCAGATGGTTAGAGCATGCCAGCAGAATGCCACCCAGTGCGGCAATCAGCACCAACAGGTAGAACTCTTCCCGGTTGTCCGGATAACCGGCCAGCCAAGGATAGGCAAAGGTGCTGGTAGCCAAACTCGCCAGCAATACCAACCCAATGTAGAACATTGAGTAACCGTCAACACGAAGCAGTGGGGTGACGTCCTGCGGCCCGACCTGCCCTACATAGTAGAGGGAAAGCAGAGCCACGTTCAGACCGATAACTGTCAGTGTGGCATTCAGGAAATGGTCGCGTCGCCACGCAATGGACAGCATCACCACCACCACTGTCAATCCGACGATCATCAGCGGTAACAGTGCGATCAGATTTTGAAGTGTAAATGTCATGGCGAGTTACGGCCTTGTCGTTGAAATTGTTGAAACTGATGATCCGAACCAGTGCTGCACGTTAGCCATCGCCGCGCTAGAGGTATCGAGGATTGGCTGAGGATAAACACCCAGCGCCACCAGCAGTACCACCAACAGCAGAATGATAGACAGTTCGCGTGCGGTCATGCCCTGCAGCGGCTCTTCTGATTTTGCTTTGCCGTAGTAAGCGCGCTGCATCATCACCAAAGAGTAAACCGAAGCAAAGACCAGACCGAAGGTCGAGATGACAGTGATCACCGGAACAATCGGGAAGCTGCCAAACAGGATCATGAATTCACCGACGAAGTTACCGGTGCCCGGCATACCCAGTGTTGCCACTGCGAAGAACAGCGACAGCGCAGGCAGGTACTTAATCCGCCCCCACAGTCCGCCCATCAGACGCATATCGCGGGTATGCAGACGCTCGTACAACTGGCCGCAGATGATGAACATACCTGCCGCAGACAGGCCGTGAGCAATCATCTGAATCACAGCGCCCTGGTAAGCCAGTTGGCTGCCGGTGAAGATAGCAATCAGTACAAAGCCCATGTGCGAAACAGAGGTGTAAGCAATCAGACGTTTGATATCGGTCTGAGAGAACGCCATCCACGCGCCGTAGAAGATACCGATAACGCCCAGCCACATAGCGATTGGCGCAAACTCATGCGACGCATTCGGGAAGAATGGCAACATGAAGCGCAACATGCCGTAGGCCGCGGTTTTCAGCAAGATACCCGCCAGGTCAACAGAACCCGCCGTTGGTGCCTGGCTGTGGGCATCTGGCAACCAGCCGTGCAATGGCACGACCGGCATTTTCACCGCGAAAGCGATGAAGAAGCCCAGCATCAGCAGGTATTCAACGTTGTGCGACATCGGAGTCTTCAGCAAGTCAGCGTAGTTGAAGGTCCAGGTGCCGGTCGCGTTGTAGTGCACGAAGACTAGACCGAGGATCGCAATCAACATCACCAGACCGCTGGACTGGGTATAGATGAAGAACTTGGTTGCTGCGCTGATACGTGTTTTACCGTCTGACGCTTTGTGTCCCCACAAGGCAATCAGGAAGTACATCGGCACCAACATCATTTCCCAGAAGAAGAAGAACAGGAACATGTCGATAGCCAAGAACACGCCGATCACGCCGCCGAGGATCCACAGTAAGTTCAGGTGGAAGAAACCCTGATACTTCTGGATTTCACGCCATGAACAGAGGATAGCCAAGACGCCGAGTAACCCGGTCAGCACCACCATCAGCAAGGACAGACCGTCCAGTGCCAAGTGGAAGCTGATACCAAAGCGCGGGATCCACGGCACAGAGAACTCTGACTGCCATTGTGGAATGCCGGTCGGGCTAGTTAATGAATAACCACCCTGCAACCACAGTTGCAGGGACAGTGCTAAGGTCAACCCCATCGAGATCAGCGCAATCCAGCGCGGTACTTTGCTGCCGAAACGCTCAGTCTGCCAACACAGCAGCCCGCCGATAAAGGGGATAAGAATTAGCCAAGGAAGTAGCATGGCGTTTTGTGTCCCTATTTGTTCGTACTATCTGTTCTTAAAGAATCAGCAACAGTGCCAAAACAACCACTGCTCCCAAACCCATGGACGCGACATACCAGCGTGTCTGACCGTTTTCACTTAGCGTCAAGCCACGGTTCCCCAAACGGGAGAACACAGCAGGCAGATTCATCAGTGAATTCAGTGGATCACGTTGCAGCAGCTTAGCGATGGCCAGATACGGCTTGACGAAAATCATGTCGTATAACCAGTCGAAGCCCCACGCGTGGAACCACCAGACCGTGAAGAAGCGGCCAATGGCGCTTTTCGCGATGCTGTTTACCAGTGAGCGTTTGCCAAGGTACAGCGCGGCTGCCAGCAAGATGCCAACAATCGCCACAACGCCCGAGGTGATTTCCAGGGTCAGTACACTGCCGTGCGCCAGCTCAGTCGTCTCAGGCAGTACGCCTTTCAACGGTGGCACGATCATCGCACCGATGAAGGTGGACAATACCAACAGCACCAGCAGTGGCAGATGGTGAGTAATGCCTTTGCCCGCATGCGCTTTCTTTCCATGAGCAAAAAGTTTCTCTTCGCCGTGGAACACGATGAAGATCATGCGGAAGGTATATAGGGAAGTCATAAACGCCCCGACCAGACCTGCAATCATCAGATTGAGATGGCCGTTTGCCCATGCACCCGCCAGAATTTCATCCTTACTGAAGAAGCCCGCGGTGATAAGTGGCAAGGCAGACAGGGCTGCACCACCGACCAGGAAGCAGACATACACCAGAGGAATCGATTTACGCAGGCCACCCATCTTGAAGATGTTCTGTTCGTGGTGGCAGGCCAAAATGACCGAACCAGACGAAAGGAACAGCAGCGCTTTGAAGAACGCGTGCGTCATCAGGTGGAAGATGGCGGCATCCCACGCCTGCACGCCCAACGCCAAGAACATGTAGCCAATCTGGCTCATGGTGGAGTAAGCGAGAACACGTTTGATGTCGGTCTGAACCAGTGCGGCAAAACCTGCCAGAACCAGCGTCACTGCGCCAACAATACCTACCAGGTGCAGCACTTCAGGCGCCATCAGGAACAGGCCATGAGTACGTGCAATCAGGTAAACACCGGCGGTAACCATGGTCGCGGCGTGGATCAACGCAGATACCGGCGTTGGACCAGCCATGGCGTCAGCCAACCAGGTTTGCAGCGGAAGCTGTGCAGATTTACCCACTGCCCCACCGAGCAACATCAGCGTCGCCCAAGTGATAGCGGTGTCGCCAACGGCCAGTTTCTGCGGAGCCAGTACCATCAGCTCGCGGAAGTTCAGCGTACCCAGTTCGCGGTACAGGATGAACAGTGCGAAGGCTAAGAACACGTCACCAACGCGGGTCACGATGAAGGCTTTCATCGCAGCAGCGCCGTTGGCTGGGTGGGTGTAGTAGAAACCGATCAGCAAGTAGCTGCACAGGCCCACGCCTTCCCAACCGAGGTACATCAGCAACAGGTTGTCTGCCAGTACCAGAATCACCATGCTGGCGATAAACAAGTTGGTGTAAGCGAAGAAGCGCGAGTAGCCCTCTTCACCGCGCATGTACCAAGACGCGAACATGTGAATGAAGAAGCCCACGCCGGTCACCACGGACAACATGGTCATCGACAAGCCATCCAGCGTCAGGGTAGCGGCGATGTTAAAGTCGCCCACTTGCATCCAGTTCCACAGGTTCTGGTTGAAAACTTCATGGCCCGCAGCGCGCTGCGTCATGAAATCAATACCGACATACAGGGTCGTCAGCGCAGCCAGACCAATAGAACCCACACCTACGGTGGCGGAAGTATTCTCAGACCAGCGACCGCGTGAGAAGGCCAGCAGAACGAAGCCAATCAGCGGGAACAGAATTGTTAAATATAATAGGTTCATCCGCGCATCTCACTGACAGTGTCGATATTCAGGGTGTGGCGACGGCGATAGAGTTGCAACAGCAACGCCAGACCGATACTGGCCTCAGCCGCTGCCAGACTGATTGCCAGGATGTACATCACCTGACCATCAGCTTGCCCCCAATAGCTCCCAGCCACGATGAACGCCAACGCCGCTGCGTTGATCATCACTTCCAGACTGATCAGCATAAACAGCAGGTTGCGACGGACAAGCAGCCCGGTCAGCCCCAAAACAAACAGAATTGCGGCCAGAATCAGGCCATGCTGTAGAGGGATCATGCTCTCTCCTCCGTTTTTCTTTTCGCCATCTCAGTGGTCGCTGGCGCATCACCGAACACTTCGCCCGGCTTGCTTTCGCGGCCAATATGGAAGGCAACAACCAAACCGGCGAGCAGCAACATAGATGCCAATTCAACCGCCAGAACGTAAGGACCAAACAGCGCGATGCCGACTGCCTTCGCGTCTACCATGGTGCCTTCGATGCCGTGAGTGTGCAGACCAAGAATCGAGGTTACCATCACGCCCAGCAGGACCAGCGACAGGATGGAAGGCCCAATCCAGGTCGCCGGTTTCAGCCATGCACGTTCTTGTTCTTCGACATTGCCCAAGTTCAGCATCATCACCACGAACACGAACAGCACCATAATGGCACCGGCATAAACGATGATTTCCAACGCACCGGCGAAGTACGCGCCCAGCGAGAAGAACACCGCGGCGATCGCCAGAAGCGAGACGATCAGATACAGCAATGCGTGAACCGGGTTGGTGTGCGTGATAACACGCAACGTCGCCAACACGGCCACCACGGCTGCAATGTAAAATGCAAATTCCATGCTTGCGGCTCCTTAAGGCAACAGACCTTTGACGTTGATCGGTTTGGCTTCGTTTTCAGCTTCGCCTTTCGACTTGCCGTCAACTGCCATACCGGCCATCCGGTAGAAGTTATATTCCGGATATTTACCCGGACCCGAGATCAACAGATCTTCTTTCTCATACACCAGATCCTGACGTTTGAACTCACCGAGTTCAAAGTCTGGCGTCAACTGAATGGCCGTAGTCGGGCAAGCTTCTTCACACAAACCGCAGAAAATGCAGCGCGAGAAGTTGATGCGGAAGAACTCCGGATACCAACGACCGTCTTTATGTTCAGCTTTTTGCAGCGAAATACAGCCTACTGGACAGGCTACCGCACACAGGTTACAAGCAACGCAACGCTCTTCGCCGTCCGGATCGCGCGTCAGCACGATACGTCCACGATAGCGCGCAGGTACGTTAACTTTCTCTTCCGGGTACATCTGGGTTTCGCGCTTGGCGAAGGCATGCATGCCTATCATCCACAAGCTGCGAACCTGGGTGCCGAACCCGACAACTATCTCTTTCAATGTCATGGCTAAATCACCCCTTATTGCGCGTTGTACAAGATGACCGCAGCGGTCGCCAACAGGTTAAGCAAGGTCAACGGCAGGCAAACTTTCCAGCCGAAAGACATCACCTGGTCGTAGCGGGGACGCGGCAAAGCAGCACGGATCAAAATGAACATCACCATGAAGAAAGCGGTTTTCAGCGCAAACCAGATAAACGGCGGCAGGAATGGACCCTGCCAGCCACCGAAGAACAGCGTCACAATCAGCGCTGACACGGTAACGATACCGATATATTCGCCCACGAAGAACAGACCGAATTTCATACCGGAATATTCAATGTGGTAACCGTCGGCCAGCTCTTGCTCAGCTTCCGGTTGGTCGAATGGGTGACGGTGACATACCGCAACGCCGGCAATCGCAAAGGTCACAAAGCCGAAGAACTGCGGAATGATGTTCCACATGTGGGCCTGTGAGTTAACGATGTCCTGCATATTGAAGGAACCCGCCTGTGCTACCACGCCCATCAGAGACAGGCCGAGAAACACTTCGTAGCTCAGGGTCTGGGCCGACGCACGCATTGCCCCCAACAGGGAGTATTTGTTGTTACTGGACCAGCCAGCGAACAGCACGGCGTAGACGGTCAAACCCGCCATCATCAGGAAGAACAGGATGCCGATGTTCAAGTCAGCGGCGAACCACGTTGAGCTCACTGGCACGATAGCGAAAGAGATCAGCATCGAACTGAACGCAATCATTGGAGCCAAAGTGAAGATCGCACGGTCAGTGAAGCGCGGAACCCAGTCTTCTTTAAAGAACATTTTGATCATGTCAGCAACGAGCTGCAAAGAGCCGCCCCAGCCAACACGGTTCGGTCCGTAACGGTTCTGGAACAGACCGAGCAGACGACGTTCGCCGAAGCTCATGAATGCGCCACACACCACCACGACCAGCAAGATCACGACGGCTTTCAGAACCGCAATCAGCACCTCAACAACTTCAGGTGTAAACCAGCTCATCGTGTTGCCTCCCGCAGATTTTCAACCGTTGCGCCCACCAGAACCGGAGAAATTCCCGGCAAGCCCAGTGGCAGACCAACCTGTCCCTGATGCAAGGTTTCGCTCAAACGAACTGGCAGAGTCAGGGTCTGGCCGCCGCAGGTGAATTCCACCTGAGCACCGGCGTTAACGCCCAACTGCGCCGCATCGGCTGGGTTAACCATCACGTAAGGCTGTGGCATACGCTGCTGGATCACGTGCGAACGCTGGCTCATCTCTTCACTACCAAACAGGTGGTAGTAAGGAGCAACGCGCCATTGGTTACTTTCCGCCGCGAAGGCCGCAGGAATGGTGGTGAAGTAGTCAAGGCTGCCCTCGCCTGCTTCAATCATACGCACGCCCGGATCGCCAAAACGCAGACTGCCACCGACTTCGCTCTGGAACTTGTTCCAGGCTTGTGGTGAGTTCCAACCCGGCGCCCAGGCAAACGGCACCTGATTACGTTCAGCTAACGGGTTGTTGTTCCCTTCCATGGAGAAGGCAAACATGGTGTCTTTATCTTGCGGCTGACGTGGTTCATGCACGCTGATGTTAGCGCGCATCGCAGTACGGCCACTCGAACGGTGCGGAGAACGCGCCAGTTTCTGACCGCGAATGCGGAAGCTGGCGTTTGGTGCAGCTTCAACCATGCCTTTCAGCTGTGGCAGAGCGGCGACGCAGGCTTCGATCACGTGGTCTAACTGAGTCCAGTCAACGTGACGGCTGTTAAGGGTTGAGTGCAGCGAGTGCATCCAACGCCAGCTTTCCAGCATCGCAACGGAAGTGTCGTAGTAAGCCGGGTCATAAACCTGGAAGAAGCGCTGGGCGCGGCCTTCCTGGTTAACCACGGTACCGTCACTTTCTGCGAAGCTGGCCGCAGGCAGGATAAGTGTCGCTTTGTCCATGATGCGGGTACGCTGATGGTCAACAACCAGCAGGTTTTCAACTTTAGCTAATGCTGCATCAACTTTGGCTTCTGGCGCCTGACGGTAAAGGTCATTTTCCATCACGATTGCGCTGTCTGCGCCGCCGTTAGCCAACAGTTCGAGCGCGGCGTCCAAAGTACCGCCGCCAATCATTGACAGGCCGATGCTGTTGGAAGAGGTCGCTACGAAGGTGATACCGACATCGCTGCCGCGCACTTTCAAGGCTTTAGCCACGTTGGCTGCCGCTTCGATAATGGCGTCGCTACCCGCATTGCTGCCGGTGATGATCAGCGGTTTACGTGCGCCAGCTAAAGCCTGCACGATCACGTCGATCTTCTTGTCTAAACCTTCAGCCAAATCGGTGACAGCCGGAGCAGACTCGTCCAACCCGTGGGCGATAGCGAAGCCGAAGCGGGCTTGCTCATCTACCGGCGCGCGGTAGTTGTATGCCGCGATGTCATCGAGTTTAGTGTTATCAACGTTGGTGATGAACAGCGGGTGCTTAGCATGCTGACCGATGTTCTGCACCGCCGCGATTTGCCAGTCGGCAACGCGCTGTGCCGCAGCCATTGCGCGAGCTTTGCCTTTTACTGCCTGACGAACAGACAGGGCAATGCGCGCGCCGGTTTGGGTTAAATCTTCACCCAGCACCAGTACGGCGTCGTAGTCTTCGATTTCACGCAGGGCTGGCGTGTGAACGCCGCTGTTGCGCAGAACGTTGAGCATCAGCTCAAGGCGGCCTTGTTCGGCTGCGTTGATACCGGTGTAGAAGTTCTCTGCGCCGACCAGCTCGCGCAGCGCGAAGTTGCTTTCGAGGCTTGCGCGCGGAGAACCAATACCGATGGCTTTTTTCGACTGACGCAGAATATCTGCCGCGCCCTGCATCGCTTGTTCAGCGTTCAGTTCGATCCAGTCGTTGCCACGCAGCTGCTGTGGTTTCTTCGGACGGTCTTTGGCATTGACATAGCCATAGCCGAAACGACCACGGTCGCAGAGGAAGTAGTGGTTCACGGTGCCGTTATAACGGTTTTCGATACGACGCAGTTCGCCATAGCGCTCACCCGGGCTGGTGTTACAACCGACGGAACACTGTTGGCAGATGCTTGGCGCAAACTGCATGTCCCATTTACGGTTATAACGCTCGGAGTGCGTTTTGTCGGTGAACACGCCGGTCGGGCAGACTTCTACCAGGTTACCGGAGAACTCGCTTTCCAGCGGGCCATCTTCCGGGCGACCGAAGTAGACGTTGTCATGTGCGCCGTAAACGCCCAAGTCTTTACCATCCGCGTAGTCCTTGTAGTAACGGACACAACGGTAGCAAGCGATACAGCGGTTCATTTCGTGAGAGATGAACGGGCCGAGATCTTGGTTGTTATGAGTACGTTTGGTGAAGCGATAGCGACGCATGCTATGACCGGTCATGACCGTCATATCCTGCAAGTGGCAGTTGCCGCCCTCTTCACACACCGGACAGTCGTGTGGGTGGTTAGTCATCAACCACTCAACCACGCTCTCACGGAACTCTTTGGCTTCGCCGTCATTGATGGAGATAAACGTGCCATCGGATGCCGGTGTCATACAAGACATCACCAAACGACCGCGCGTATCTTCCGCGTTTTGGTATTGCTTAACCGCACATTGGCGGCAAGCGCCGACGCTTCCCAGCGCCGGATGCCAGCAAAAATAAGGAATATCGAGGCCAAGAGAGAGGCAAGCCTGCAACAGGTTGTCCGCTCCATTTACATCGTATTCTTTGCCGTCTACATGAATCGTAGCCATAGTCAGCATGCTTCCACGTGGCCCACCTTTCAGCGGGCGTTAATCAAAAATTCTTGCCGGGTTGGCGTATATCGTTCGACAGCGCGTCCCTTGTTTTGGGATTTCGCGCGCGGCGGGCTCACGTCCGCCGCTTGATGCCTTCACTACCAGCGCTGTTTCAGCAGGTTGTTTGGCTGAATACCGCCAATCGCCCGCGCATTGCTGTAATGCTGCTTGGCGATGCCCGCCTCAAACTCGTCCCGGAAATATTTAATCGCACTCTGCAATGGCTCCACGGCACCCGGCGCGTGTGCGCAGAAGGTTTTGCCCGGACCAAGCTGGCGGCAAAGCTGCTCGAGCGTTTCGATATCGCCCGGTTGGCCTTCGCCACGTTCCAGCGCGCGGAGGATCTTAACGCTCCACGGCAAACCGTCACGGCATGGCGTACACCAGCCGCAAGATTCACGAGCGAAGAACTCTTCCAGGTTACGCACCAGGGAAACCATGCCAATTTCGTGGTCAACGGCCATTGCCAGCGCAGTACCCATACGGCTACCCGCTTTGCCGATGCTTTCGAAATCCATTGGCAGGTCGAGGTGGTCGCCGGTCAGGAAGTCCGTCCCTGCCCCACCCGGTTGCCAGGCTTTGAATTTCAGACCATCGCGCATGCCACCGGCATAATCTTCGAGGATTTCACGTGCGGTGATACCAAACGGCAGCTCCCAAACGCCCGGATTTTTCACCCGACCGGAGAAGCCCATCATTTTGGTACCGGCATCATTACTTTTTCCTGCGGAAATACCTTTGTACCAATCCACGCCGTGCTCAACGATAGCCGGCACGTTGCACAGGGTTTCAACGTTGTTTACACACGTTGGTTTGCCCCATACGCCAGACGATGCTGGGAAAGGTGGTTTGGAACGCGGGTTAGCACGGCGGCCTTCAAGGGAGTTAATCAGCGCGGTTTCTTCACCACAGATGTAACGCCCTGCGCCGGTGTGCACCACCAGTTCAAAGTCAAAACCGGTACCGAGGATGTTTTTCCCCAGGAACCCAGCGGCTTTGGCTTCTTCAATGGCTTTACGCAAGTTCACTGCTGCTTCGATGTACTCGCCGCGCAGGAAGATGTAACCACGGTAGGCTTTCAACGCGAATGCGGCGATCAGCATGCCTTCCACCAGCAGGTGTGGCATTTGCTCCATCAGCATACGATCTTTATACGTGCCCGGTTCCATCTCATCGGCGTTACAAAGCAGATAGCGGATATTCATGCTTTCGTCTTTCGGCATCAGGCTCCACTTCAAACCGGTGGAGAAGCCTGCGCCGCCGCGGCCTTTCAGACCTGCGTCTTTGACCAGCGTGACCACGTCATCCTGAGCCATACCTTTCAGCGCTTTCTCAGCACCGGCGTAGCCATTTTTGCTACGGTATTCGTCGAGGAAAACCGGCTGCTTGTCATCGCGCATACGCCAGGTCAGCGGATGCATCTCTGGCGTGCGGATAATCTGTTTTGGCGTAAATCCCTGGAATGTCATGAGTAACGCTCCAATAATTCACCAATGTTTTCCGGCTTCAGGTAGCTGTGAGTGTCCTCGTCGATCATCATCGTCGGGCCTTTGTCACAGTTACCCAAACAGCAGGTCGGCAGCAGAGTGAAGCGACCATCTTCGGTCGTTTGGCCCGGCTTGATGTGCAGCTGTTCTTCGATTGCCGCCTGAATGCCTTGGTAACCGGTGATGTGGCACACCACGCTGTCACAATAGCGAATCACGTGGCGACCCACCGGCTGGCGGAAGATTTGGCTATAAAACGTTGCCACGCCTTCAACGTCACTGGCAGGAATATCGAGGATTTCAGCGATCGCGTAAATGGCACCATCTGGCACCCAGCCACGGTGTTTTTGCACGATTTTCAACGCTTCGATAGAGACCGCGCGGGCATCTTCGTAGTGGTGTTTTTCGTGCTCAATCGCTTCACGCTCAGCGTCATTAAGCTCGAACGCAGCAGGTTTTGCGGTCGGCTCGGAGACGTTGATGTACTGAACCTCTGAGTCTTTATTGATATCTGTCATCGTTAGCGGTCCACATCTGACATTACAAAATCGATACTGCCCAGGTAGACGATCAAATCGGATACCAGGCTGCCACGGATAACTGACGGGATCTGCTGCAAATGCGGGAAGCTAGGCGTACGAACGCGGGTACGGTAGCTCATGGTGCTGCCGTCGCTCGTCAGGTAGTAGCTGTTGATCCCCTTGGTCGCTTCAATCATCTGGAAAGATTCTTGCGCAGGCATGACAGGACCCCAAGACACTTGCAGGAAGTGCGTGATCAGCGTCTCGATATGCTGCAGCGTGCGTTCTTTCGGTGGCGGCGTGGTCAGCGGGTGATCGGCCTTGAACGGGCCTGCTGGCATATTGGCGTAGCACTGTTCCAGAATGCGCAGACTCTGACGCAGCTCTTCTACTTTCAGCATCACGCGCGAGTAGCAGTCGCTGACGCCGTCGCCCACTGGCACTTCAAAGTCGAAGTTTTCGTAACCAGAATATGGACGCCATTTACGCACGTCGAAATCAATACCGGTCGCGCGCAGACCTGCACCCGTGGTGCCCCATGCCAACGCGTCTTCCGCGTTGTAAGCCGCAACGCCTTTCGAACGACCAATCAGAATGGTGTTTTTCAGGGCAGCTTTAACATAAGAGTCCAGACGAGCAGGCATCCAGTCGAGGAATTCGCGCAGCAGGCGTTCCCAGCCTTTCGGCAGGTCGTGTGCAACACCGCCGATACGGAACCAGGCCGGGTGCATACGGAAGCCGGTGATTGCCTCGATCAAATCGTAGATTTTCTGACGGTCGGTGAACGCGAAGAAGACTGGCGTCATCGCACCGACGTCCTGAATGAACGTACTGATGTACAACAGGTGGCTGTTGATACGGAACAGTTCAGACAGCATCACGCGGATGGTGTTAACGCGGTCGCCTACGGTAATGCCTGCCAGTTTCTCAACGGCCAGCACGTAAGGCATTTCGTTAACGCAGCCGCCGAGGTATTCGATACGGTCGGTGTACGGAATGTAGCTGTGCCATGACTGGCGCTCGCCCATTTTTTCCGCACCGCGGTGGTGGTAACCCACGTCCGGCACGCAGTCGACAATCTCTTCGCCATCAAGCTGCAAGATGATGCGGAACGCACCGTGCGCAGACGGGTGGTTTGGACCGAGGTTGAGGAACATGAAGTCCTCGTTTTCGGTACCGCGCTTCATGCCCCAGTCTTCAGGCTTGAAAGTCAGTGACTCCATCTCCAGATCTTCTTTCTGCTTAGTCAGCTCGAAAGGATCGAATTCGGTAGCACGGGCCGGATAGTCTTTACGCAGCGGGTGCCCTTCCCAAGTCTGAGGCATCATGATGCGCGTCAGGTGCGGGTGGCCGTCGAAGGTAATACCGAACATTTCCCACGTTTCGCGCTCATACCAGTTGGCGTTCGGGAACACCTTGGTGATGGTCGGAAGATGCAGGTCGTTTTCTGACAACGCCACCTTGAGCATAATGTCGCGATTACGCTCAACGGAAATCAGGTGATAGAAAACGGAAAAATCCGCGGCCGGTAAACCGTCGCGGTGAGTACGTAAACGCTCATCTACGCCATGCAGGTCGAACAGCATGACATAAGGCTTTGGCTGTTTTCGTAAAAAGGTGATCGCTTCCAGTATCTGTTCGCGCTTGATCCACACCACGGGTATACCGGTACGGGTCGGTTGAACAGTAAAGGCCTCAGGCCCAAAACGGTTACGCAATTCGCCGATGACCGGATCATCAAGATGATCTCGGGTTTGCCATGCTGGCTGAGCGGTGTCTTGCGTCGTCAAATCTGTCATTTTATTTTCACCACACTAAATGGTCATTTATGCCGTAAGGGGGTGTATCGCTACCAACCGCCCCTCAGGGTTGACTCTCAGACCGCAGTGTTAAATCTCGTCAGGAGACTTCAGATTCGTCACGGCGATACGCTCTGCGCGTTTACGCTCTTTCTCAGATTGCATATTCGCGCGGTAAACGCCCTGATCCCCAACAACCCACGACAGCGGGCGACGTTCTTTGCCGATAGATTCTTGCAGCAGTAACAGGGCCTGCATGTAAGCTTCCGGGCGCGGCGGGCAACCTGGGATATACACATCAACCGGTAAGAACTTATCTACACCCTGAACCACGGAGTAGATGTCGTACATACCACCGGAGTTAGCACATGCGCCCATCGAGATAACCCATTTCGGCTCAAGCATTTGGTCATACAAACGCTGAATAACCGGGGCCATCTTGGTAAAACAGGTTCCTGCTACTACCATGAAATCGGCCTGGCGCGGAGAAGCACGGAGAACTTCAGCACCAAAACGAGCAACGTCGTGTACCGCAGTAAACGACGTCACCATTTCAACGTAGCAGCACGAAAGGCCGAAGTTATACGGCCAAAGGGAGTTTTTGCGACCCCAGTTCACCATCCCATGCATCGCCTCTTCGAGGTTCCCCATGAAGACGCTGCGCTTTACCTGTTCTTGCAGAGGATCACCGACGATCTCTTGCTTTTGCAGGGGGTAACGGTCGTTCTCACCGTCCGGGTCTATGCGGGTGAGCGTATAGTCCATCTTATTGCCTCGCTATTACTTACTGCGGATGACTGTTGGTGTTAATCGCTGGGCTCGGTTTAACAGGTCCTTTCGAACGTGTTGGTGTCCAGTCCAATGCGCCAATACGCACCAGATAAAACAGACCGGCTAACAGGACTAAAATGAAAATGGCGGCTTCGACGAACCCGACCCACCCGCTTTCACGGATAGAGGTTGACCATGCATAGAGATACAGGGCTTCCACGTCGAAAATGACGAAAAACATCGCGACTAGATAGAATTTGGCGGAAAGACGCATGCGGGCGGTACCCACGGATGCGATACCAGATTCGAAAGGCGTGTTTTTGTATCGCGCTCTGGCTCTCCCGCCAAGGAACGCTGCGCCCAGTAACATGAGGCAACAAAGACCTATTGCGACGATCAGAAATACCGCGAACGCCCAGTGTTGAGCGATAACTTCAGTGGCTGTTGACATACTCTTAGCTTACTCATCAAAAGCGGCGCAATTGCATCTGCTCTTTAACGGCAGCTTGCACACCACATCGATTCAAGGGAAGGATTAATAACCACACCGTTTCACGGCTTATAAACGGTTTAAGCCAGTGATTTACTGTGGGCTTTTTACTCCTTTCTATAACCTTTTGTCAACTTAGACAAAAGTATCTCCACATTAATTTACATGCTTATCATTTTATTAACATATCATGCGACGTCGATGTGCTAAATCGAGTCAGTAAAATAGTTTGATAGAACAAAGGCATGTTCTCGGGATTTAATGCTTCGAGCCAAACAATAGCATTGTCGCAGGAATAAGCGTTTCTTCCACTCACAAAACAAGGTTATTTTTTTGATCCAGGACACAGTTTGGGCAACTTTGATGGTAAAAAGCACAGCGATTTAACAACTTTTTTTGAAAAACTTAAAATTCCAAAGCAGTTTTTCGCTAAGGATTAGATTCGAAAACAGGGGCGTTTTAGCGCGTTTTTAGGCTTTCTGGATCGAAGAAAAGAGAGGCATTCTGGCAGGGGAGTTCTGAGGTTTAGTAAGAAAAATACGCATCAGCATTAAAAAAAACGGCAAAGCCTTTATTTTGGTTACTTTGACTACCTCTTTATAAGCACAACACTTTACCCCCCATCCCCGATAAGCTTCAGGGGTGGGGGTAAAGTGGCGCAGAAGATCTGCTTAAAGTTTAGGCTCGGCAACCACGCTGCGGTCATCGTCAGCCACTGAGCTTTGAGCATAGGCGCTCAAAGAGTAAGGGTCATTCCCCTGCTCCACAGCATTAAAAATCGCCATCGCTAACTCGTTTTCACTGTGTGAGTTCTTATACAGCACGTACTGAGTGTCAGGCAGGCGCGGTAGGCCTTCCTGCTCGCCCAAAACGCGCAGTTCAGGACTCATCATCTCAATTGGCCGTGCCGTCACCCCTAAACCTGCTCTTACCGCCGCACGAATGGCAGACAGCGTAGAAGCCACGTAAGCAATACGCCATGGAATACCGGCTTGGTTCAGGTAATCGATTGCCATGGTACGGTAAGGGCTAGGTTCATCGAGCACAACTAAGGGCACGCTGTCGCCAGATGGGTATGAGAAGTCAGCGGAGCAATACCAAAGCGTTGGCGATGTACGCAACACAATATGCGGATGATCGGTGCTGGTCACCGTGGTGATCGCTAAGTCAATTTCTTCATTTTCGAGCATAGACAGCATAAACGGACTACGCTGTACTCTGACGTCGATAGATAACTTGGGATAAATCGATGTCACCCGGCTCAGCAAAAACGGCAATATGGTGTCAGCAGTGTCGTCTGATGCGCCAATGGTGATGCCACCCTGTACATTGCTGTACATAAGGGAGGTACAGGCTTCATCGTTGAAGCGCAGAATTTTCCGAGCATAGCCAAGCAGTTGAATACCGTGTTCGGTCAATAACTTATTACGTCCGTGTCTGGCAAACAGCTCTTTACCTACCAGTTGTTCGAGACGCTGCATTTGTTGACTGACGGCTGATTGTGTACGGCATACGGCGGCTGCGGCTGCGGCAAACGTATTTAAATCAGCAACTGCAACAAAAGTCCTCAGCAGATCAAGGTCAAGATTGAGGATTGGACGATTTGCATTTGTCATAGTTTTTCTTCACTTTTAAAATCTAATAACAAGCTACCCTGATTGATGCGGCAAAGTTCCCGCAAAATGCAGAATACCAGATATGACGCATACTCACTCATTAGATAAGCGGAAATGAGAAATATTTCTGCAATACGAATCCATTTTATAGGAACAATTCCCTTTTTTATGCTCTAAATGACCAATTATCTGCTCAACCTAAATTAATAAAAATGATTAGAACAACTAAATTGAGATTTTTTAGTCATATTTATCTGAGAGTTTTTATTGCGTCACAGAGCCGCAGACAGCAAGCCCTGCGGGGACAAACCGCATTAAACTCACACAGAAATATAAGCATTATTAATTAATGTATTTGACCCAAAGAAATATAATTCAATAAATTCATTGATTCACACTCGAAGACATACTTTGTATGGGTCTAATGAGTTAAACCAACCTTAAGAATTTTCCCACAAATTTTAGAATGAAGTTTGTATCTCAATAGAAATATATTCGTTAGCTGAACTTACAGAGTACTGACAAAAGCATTGGCAGAAAATGCGAATCAGCTCTGTTAATTTATCCAGTCTCAGTAAACAATACATTGAGGTCTATTAGGATATCTTTTATACACTAAAGAGACACCTAAGAACCCAACTCAGTTCAATTTTTTAAATTTCTCTTATTATCCGGTGACTTACAAAGTGATCTTTGAGCATTAATTGCTCTTTCTGTACTCCATGCATTACGCCTATGGGCAGTAAGTGCAATCCACACAGAGCATCCATCTAGAAAAAAGTGAAAATGTAGTGTTTAACTCCACGTTAAAAATACAACGCCTCTACTTACTTCACTAACCACAGGGTGAGTAATGTTTTGCACCAAAGCTGGGCACTGCCCTTCAAAAGAGGTCTGAGTGAGAGTAAATTGGCTGCTTCGCTTTGTTCCACGGCATTGGCGCCAAGGAAGAACAGGCTTTACATAAAAGGCTCACCATTACATGTCCCCGATTGAAAAATCCCGCAAACTGGACAACGTCTGCTACGACATTCGCGGCCCGGTACTCAAAGAAGCAAAACGTCTGGAAGAAGAAGGTAATAAGGTCCTCAAACTGAACATCGGCAACCCTGCCCCGTTCGGTTTTGACGCGCCTGATGAGATTCTGGTCGACGTTATCCGAAACTTACCGACCGCTCAGGGTTACTGTGACTCGAAAGGCCTTTTTTCTGCCCGTAAAGCCATCATGCAGCATTATCAGGCGCGCGAAATGCGTGATATCACCGTTGAAGATATCTATATCGGCAACGGCGTGTCTGAACTGATCGTGCAATCAATGCAGGCGCTGTTGAATACCGGCGACGAAATGCTGGTTCCGGCTCCTGATTACCCACTGTGGACCGCCGCAGTTTCGCTGTCCGGCGGTAATGCCGTTCACTATCTTTGCGACGAAGGAGCAGACTGGTTCCCGGACCTCGACGACATTCGCGCCAAAATCACCCCGCGCACTCGCGGGATTGTGATCATCAACCCGAACAACCCGACGGGCGCGGTTTATAGCAAAGAGCTGCTGCTGGAGATCGTCAAGATAGCTCGCGAGCACAACCTGATCATCTTCTCTGATGAAATCTACGACAAGATTCTGTATGACGACGCCGAGCACATTTCTATCGCTTCGCTGGCGCCGGACCTGTTGACCGTTACCTTTAACGGCCTGTCGAAAACCTACCGCGTGGCGGGTTTCCGTCAGGGCTGGATGGTGCTGAACGGGCCGAAAAAACACGCCAAAGGCTATATCGAAGGTTTGGAAATGCTGGCGTCGATGCGCCTGTGCGCCAACGTGCCGATGCAGCACGCCATTCAAACCGCGCTGGGCGGCTACCAAAGTATCAGCGAGTTTATTCAGCCGGGCGGCCGCCTGTATGAACAGCGGGACAGAGCCTGGGAGTTGATCAATCAGATCCCGGGGGTCTCCTGCGTCAAGCCGAAAGGCGCGCTGTACATGTTCCCGAAAATCGACGCCAAGCGTTTTAATATTCACGATGACCAGAAGATGGTGCTGGATCTGCTGTTACAGCAAAAAGTCCTGCTGGTTCAAGGCTCGGCGTTCAACTGGCCGTATCCTGACCACGTGCGCATCGTCACCCTGCCGCGCGTCGACGAGCTGGAAATGGCCGTGGGTAAACTCGGTCGCTTCCTCGAAACCTATCGTCAGTAAGTTCGTCCATCAAGGGCGTCGCGCCGCCGACGCCCTGCTCCTTCCCAATGATTTTTGTTGTTATCAGGGTGACACAGCCCCATTCCATGCTCACAATAGTGTTCATTCGCCGTAGATATTTGAGAGTGTTATGAGCCAAAGCCACTTCTTTGCCCACCTGTCTCGTTTGAAATTGATTGGCCGCTGGCCGCTGATGCGCAATGTGCGTACTGAGAACGTCTCTGAGCACAGCCTGCAGGTGGCTTTCGTCGCCCACGCCCTGGCCCTGATCAAAAACCGCAAGTTTAATGGCAACCTCAATGCCGAGCGCGTCGCTCTGCTGGCGATGTACCACGACGCCAGCGAGGTGCTGACCGGAGACATGCCGACGCCCATCAAGTATTACAACCCGCAGATCGCCCACGAATACAAAAAGATAGAGAAAATTGCCCAGCAGAAGCTGATCGAGATGCTGCCGCTGGAGCTGCAGGATGATTTCCGTTCATTGATTGACGAGCACTATTACAGTGAAGAGGAAAAACTGACGGTGAAACAGGCGGATGCCCTATGCGCCTATTTGAAATGTCTGGAAGAGCTGTCGGCGGGTAATAACGAATTCAAGCTGGCGAAGGCCCGTCTGGAGAAGACGCTGGCGCTGCGCCAAAGCCCGGAAATGGACTACTTTATGGAGGTCTTCATTCCGAGCTTTAGCCTGTCACTGGATGAAATCAGCCTCGACTCCCCGCTCTGAGTGCTTAAAACGGAAACATCAGCGGTACCAGAAACACGCTGATGGCCATCACCATCAGCGTAAAAGGCACGCCAATGCGAATAAAGTCGCTGAAACTGTAATTGCCCGGCACCATCACCAGCGTATTCACCGGTGAAGAAACCGGCGTCATAAAGGCCGCCGAGGCCGCAATCGCAATGATCATGGTGAAGGGATAAGGCGACAGCCCCATCTGCTGGGCCGTGGCAATGGCAATCGGCGCCATCAGCACCGCCGTGGCGGTATTGGAAATAAACAGGCCAATGGTCGCGCAGAGCACAAACAGGCTGAGCAGCATGATATGCGGGCCGTGACCGCCGCTGACGTCCATCAGCCCTTTAACAATCAGCGCCACCCCACCGGTTTTCTGCAATGCCAGCGCAAAGGGCATCATCCCCACGATAAGCAGCAGGCTCGGCCAGTGAATGGATTTATAAGCCCCTTCCATGGTGATACAGCGGAATTTGCCCATCAGCAGGCAGGCGACAATGGCGGCAATTACGTTCGGCACTTCATCCGTCAGCATCAGCGCCACCATCAGCGCCAAGCAGAACAACGCGTGCGGGGCCTGACTGACGGCGGGCGCGACGTCATCCACCTCGGCGGGCAGATTCAAGACAATAAAATGATGAGTTTGCTGCTGAAGCTGGCGGATAAGCTTCCAGTCGCCGATAACCAGCAAGGTATCGCCCAGCTGAAGTTCTTCGTCGATAAGCTTGCCTTCGAGGGCTTCGCCGTTGCGGCGAATGCCAACCACGTTAAGCCCGTAACGCGAGCGGAAACTCACCTGCTGCAAGCTTTTGCCCAGCAGCTCGGAATCGGGAATCAGTGACACTTCCGCCATACCTACGTCGCGCGACTGCTCGGAGAAGTAGTCGCCACGCAGCACCATCGGCTCGAGTTTTTCATCGGTCAGAAATTGCCTGACCGAAATTTCACTGTCCGCCATATCAATCAGCAGCACGTCTCTGGCCCGCAGCTCGGTGCTGCCGGTGGCGCTGACCATAATGCGGCGGAATTTGCGCCAGCGCTCAATTCCCACCACGTTGGCGCTATAGCGCGAACGCAGGTGCACATCATCCAGCGTTTTACCCACCAGCGGAGAATCCGGGCGGATCGCCATGCGCCTTGCCCTGCCGGTTAAGCGATAATCGCGGATCAGGTCACGGAAAGTACGGCGCTGCCAGTCCTCTTTTTTAGCGCCGCTGTTTTCGCCAGAAAGCCAGCGGCGGGCGATAAGCATGTAGCCAACGCCCATAATCAACACCACCAGGCCAATCGGCGTCACGCCAAAAAAGCCAAAGCCGTCAAAGCCTTCGCGCAGTAACTCGCTGTTAACCACCATGTTAGGCGGCGTCGCGACCAGCGTCATCATGCCGCTGATAAGCCCGGCGAAGCTCAGCGGCATCATCAGGCGGGCGGGAGACGTTTTCATTTTAGCGGCGACGCTTAACACCACCGGGATGAAAATCGCCACCACGCCGGTCGAGCTCATAAAGGCCCCCAGCCCGGCGACGGTGATCATCAGCAGCACCAGCATGCGCGTTTCGCTGTTGCCCGCGACCTTCATCAGCCATTCGCCAACTTGATAAGCCACGCCGGTTCGCACCAGCCCGTGACCAATGACAAAGAGTGCGGCAATCAAAATAACGTTCGGATCGCTAAACCCGGCCATGGCCTCATGCAGCGTCAGAGTGCCACTCATCACGAAGGCGACAATCACGAGTAAAGCCACGACGTCCATGCGCAATTTATTGCTGGCGAACAGCACCATTGCGACAATTAAAAGAAACAACACCCATATCAGTTCACTGGTCAAAACAAGGCTCCGTTTGTGATGAAAAGTAAAAGGCTGCAAGCTGAGACACCATGCCTGAAAGCATGCCATAAAAAAACCCCGCCGAAGCGGGGTTCATATCAACGAAATCGTCGTTTTTATCAGCAATATGCTATTAACGCAGGCCAACCATCACTTTATGGCTGTCAGCTTCCACCACGATAACTTCAAGGGTGCTCAGATCCATATCGACCTCTTCGATCCCCGGCGTGTCCGACGGCGCATTGACTGCAATCACTTTGCAGCCTGCGGCCAATCCGGCCATCACGCCGGCTGCGGCGTCTTCCACTACCACGCAATCTTCTGGCGCTAAACCCAGAAGCTCGGCGCCCAGCAGGTAAGCATCAGGCTGTGGCTTGCCGTGTTTGACTTGTTCCGCCGTGACAAACACTTCTGGCTTCGGCAAATTCGCCGCCGCGTGGCGGGCATGAGCCACCGCCACGGTGCCAGAGGTCACAATCGCCCAAGGAATATTGTGGCGATTCAACTCGCTAAGCAGCAAATGCGCCCCCGGCAGCGCGGTCACGCCTTCAGTATCCGTGGCTTCAATCTGCTCGAGCTTTTGGAATTCGCGCTGGATGTTCTCTTCACTTTCGCCCGGCATAAAATGACGCAAAGAAGTGATCGCCTGCTTGCCATGAATAAACGCCAGCACCTCTTGCGGACTGATGCCGCGACTCAATGCCCAGTTAATCCAAGCGCGTTCTACCGCAGGCAGTGAATCGACTAACGTTCCATCCAGGTCGAACAAGAAACCTTTACACTCCACAATCAACTCCTTATCCCCTTTATGCGTGAAGCCGCAGCTTTATTGGCTACGGCTTCTTCATTCGGGTTGCAATTTAGGCATTAATAATCTGCGCGATCTCGACCGCGCTTAGATGATATTGGCGTGGACATGCTTGCCAGACGGCGAGCATACGCTGGTATTTTTCCCACATTTTAGTCTGTGAGTTGAACCCGTGAGTTCCTGAATCGAAGTCAGTATAGCGGCCTTCGGTGTTCACCATAAAGCGAACATAGCTCAAATAGCGGGATTCTGTTGCAGCGTCGAAGCCAAGGAAGTCCAGACGGCGGCGATCCAGACCTTGAGTGTCTTTAAGATTGGTCCATGAAACCTGCATCGCGTGGTGCATTTCCATGATGTTAATGACAGTACGGCAGGTTTCTTCCGACAGTTCGCCAAAGTCGCGATCCAGCTCGCGCATTTGCAGACCAAAGCCGCGCTCAATTACCGTTTGTAACCGGCGATAGCGATCGGCATTTTCCGGGTCCAGCATGGTCATCATTTTATATTGATTGGATAAAATCAGGCGTTGGGCGTTGGTCATTTCCATCGTGAATTTCCTCAAGTATGCATAATGAACAAAGCATGACACAGGGCAAACTAGCGTGAAATCTCAAGCTGACCATTCTTTGATTTAGACACATAAACTGAGTGGAAATGAAGTGGATTCACTATTGATGGCTACAATGGATGACAGCGCGTTAAGACAAAAAATGGGCAAAGTAAAACGGATGCCCGGCATCCGTTAAATATCATCGAGGAAGGTTTTGTCCAACTGCTTGAAGGCGCGTTTTAACACGTCGGCCAGAGACTGATAGGTCGGGGTACCTTCTACCGGCGCCAGCGCCTGCCCTGCTTCGGCCAGCTTATTACGCACATCGTGGAACCAGCTCAGCAGCGTTGGTGGCAGCGGCGTTAAAGAGCGGCGTCCTAACCACCACAGACCTTGCATCGGCAAGCTACAGGCAAAAATAGAGGTGGCCACCGCCGGGCCGAGCTGGCCGCCGAGAGCGATTTGCCAGGTTAAGGTGAAGACGGCCAAAGGCGGCATAAAGCGCACAGCAAAACGCGTCGCCGTCGAAATTCGGTTCTCGGGGAATACCGGCGCCAGACGCTTATCGGCTGGCCAGGTCTTCATATAATGTTGCCCGCGCTGGAATACCTGAAACCAACTGACTGAACCTGATGGCTTACTGGTCATGGGTGCACCTCAACTTCACATATAATAATTAAAAAATAGTTGTAAATAACTAACGGGATTTTAGCACGATTAAATATATTTTGTTTTTGCAGGCACCAGTGGGTATCCTGTCCCCGCAAATTCGGGGCGTTGCTTCATCTTGCCTCCGCTTGGTGCCTTTTGTAATTAATTATTGTCTTATTTGTTAGCGTTTTTACCGATTAAAGCCCTAATAAGTAGCATTCTGAGGGGTCTGACGCACTCATTGAGAGATGTATTGTCAGCATAAGAGGTGATTAATCACCGCCCGGTTTCGGCCGTTGGCTGAAGATTCCCCAGCTTTATCACTGTCATGCCGCTTTTCTTCGTTGGCATGATGTTAATCATAATTGTCACCGCCATTATGCGCTACGCTTGATGTCAGATTGACGATTTATTAACCACGTGTTTTGTTTTTATCTTAAACAGCACCAACAATAAATAGGTACTTCCATGTCGAGTAAGCTAGTTCTGGTTCTTAACTGTGGTAGCTCTTCCCTTAAGTTCGCCATCATTGATGCTGCGAATGGTGAAGAGTACATCTCAGGTTTAGCCGAATGTTTCCATCTGCCAGAAGCCCGCATCAAATGGAAAATGGACGGTGGTAAAGAAGAAGCCGCACTTGGCGCTGGCGCTGCGCACAGTGAAGCTCTGAAGTTCATTGTTGACAATATCCTGTCCAAAAAACCTGAACTCTCTGCTGAGCTGGTGGCTATCGGTCACCGTATCGTTCACGGCGGCGAAAAACTGACCAAATCAATGCTTATCGATGATGCAGTCATTCAGGGTATCAAAGAATCTATCCCGTTTGCACCGCTGCATAACCCAGCACACCTGATTGGTATCGCCGAAGCGTTGAAATCCTTCCCGAAACTGGCTGATAAAAACGTGGCAGTGTTCGACACGGCGTTCCACCAGACCATGCCGGAAGAGTCTTACCTCTACGCTCTGCCGTACAGCCTGTACAAAGATCACCACGTTCGTCGCTACGGCGCACACGGCACCAGCCACTTCTACGTGACGCAAGAAGCCGCGAAAATGCTGAATAAGCCAGTGGAAGAAGTAAACCTGATCACCTGCCACTTGGGCAACGGCGGTTCTGTTAGCGCAATCCGTAACGGTAAATGCGTGGACACTTCCATGGGTCTGACCCCGCTGGAAGGTCTGGTAATGGGTACCCGCAGTGGTGACATCGACCCGGCAATCATCTTCCACCTGCACGACGCACTGGGCATGAGTGTTGACCAGATCAACAAAATGCTGACCAAAGAATCCGGCCTGCTTGGCCTGACTGAAGTCACCAGCGACTGCCGCTATGTAGAAGATAACTACGCGACCAAAGCTGACGCTAAACGCGCCATGGACGTCTTCTGCCACCGTCTGGCTAAGTACATCGGTTCTTATGCAGCCCTGATGGAAGGTCGTCTGGACGCCGTGGTCTTCACCGGCGGTATCGGTGAAAACGCTGCGATGGTTCGTGAATTCGCACTCGACAAACTGGGCCTGCTGGGCTTTGAAATCGACCACGAACGTAACCTCGCAGCGCGCTTTGGCAAGTCTGGCGCTATCAACAAAGAAGGCACGCGTACCGCGCTGGTCATCCCGACCAACGAAGAGCTGGTTATCGCTCAAGATGCGGCTCGCCTGACCGCATAACATGCATCCCACTGCCAGCGCCTGCTGGCAGTTTTCTTTAATTAGGCGAGCGTAGCCAGTCTGGAAGCAGCCGCGTTAAGCAGTCATCGCACCTTCCTTACTCAAGTTCTACGTCCGTCTGGCATTCCAGAGAGGTTTAGCCGTGTCCCGTACAATTATGTTGATCCCTACAGGCACCAGCGTCGGTCTGACCAGCGTCAGCCTTGGCGTGATCCGTGCCATGGAACAAAAAGGCGTTAGCCTAAGCATCTTCAAGCCTATCGCCCAGCCGCGCACCGGCGGTGATTCGCCAGACCAAACCACCACCATTATCCGCGCCAACTCCAGCGTACCTGCTGCTGAGCCGCTGAAAATGAGCCACGTGGAAAACCTGTTGAGCTCTAACCAACAGGACGTGCTGATGGAAGAGATCATCGCCCGTTACCACGAAAACACCAAAGACGCAGAAGTCGTGCTGGTTGAAGGCTTGGTGCCAACCCGTAAACATCAGTTCGCTAACGCCCTGAACTACGAAATTGCCAAAACCCTGAATGCCGAAATCGTCTTCGTCATCGCGCTGGGCAATGACTCTCCGGCTCAGCTGAAAGAGCGCATTGAGCTGGCACGTAGCAGCTTCGGCGGCAGCAAAAACAAAAATATCACCGGCGTTATCATCAACAAACTGAACGCCCCGGTTGATGATCAAGGCCGTACGCGCCCTGACCTGTCTGAAATCTTCGACGACTCCACCAAAGCAAGCGTTGCTAACGTTGACCCAAGCCAGCTGTTCGCTAACAGCCCGCTGCCGGTGCTGGGCTGCATTCCTTGGAGCTTCGAGCTGATCGCCACTCGCGCCATCGACATGGCAAAACACCTGAATGCCCGCGTTATCAATGAAGGTGACATCCAGACTCGCCGCGTGAAATCCGTAACCTTCTGCGCGCGCAGCATTCCGCACATGCTGGAGCACTTCCGCCCGGGTTCACTGCTGGTGACCTCTGCTGATCGCCCAGACGTACTGGTTTCAGCCTGTCTGGCAGCGATGAACGGCGTGGAAATCGGCGCTATCTTGCTGACTGGCGGCTATGACATCGACGATCGCATCAACACCCTGTGCGAGCGCGCATTCAAAACTGGCCTGCCGGTCTTCATGGTGGATACCAACACGTGGCAGACCTCCCTCAGCCTGCAAAGCTTCAACCTTGAAGTGCCTGCTGATGACCACCAGCGCGTTGAGAAGCTGCAACAGTACGTGGCTTCCCACATCAACAGCGACTGGATCAACTCCCTGAGCGCCCACTCCGAGCGTTCACGCCGCCTGTCTCCTCCGGCGTTCCGCTATCAGCTGACCGAACTGGCGCGTAATGCGAAAAAACGTATCGTGCTGCCAGAAGGCGACGAGCCGCGTACCGTGAAAGCCGCGTCGCTGTGTGCTGAACGTGGTATCGCAGAATGCGTGCTGCTGGGTAATCCAGAAGAGATCCAACGCGTTGCCGCTGCTCAGGGTATCGAACTGGGCAAAGGCATCCAGATTGTTGACCCGGTTGTGGTGCGTGAAGAGTACGTGGCCCGCCTGGTTGAACTGCGTAAAAGCAAAGGCATGACCGAAGTGGTTGCCCGCGAGCAGTTGGAAGACAACGTGGTTCTCGGCACCCTGATGCTAGAAAAAGGCGAAGTTGACGGTCTGGTATCCGGCGCGGTTCACACCACGGCGAACACCATCCGCCCACCGTTGCAGCTGATCAAAACGGCGCCGGGCAGCTCGCTGGTTTCTTCTGTGTTCTTCATGCTGCTGCCTGACCAAGTGCTGGTTTACGGCGACTGCGCCATCAACCCAGACCCAACGGCTGAACAGCTGTCTGAAATCGCTATCCAATCTGCGGATTCCGCCGCGGCCTTCGGTATCGAACCGCGGGTGGCAATGATCTCCTACTCCACCGGTAACTCGGGTGCAGGTAGCGACGTTGAGAAAGTGCGTGAAGCGACTCGTCTGGCGCAGGAAAAACGCCCGGACCTGATCATCGACGGTCCACTGCAATATGACGCCGCAATCATGGCTGACGTGGCGAAGTCCAAAGCGCCAAACTCGCCGGTAGCGGGTAAAGCGACCGTGTTCATCTTCCCAGACCTGAACACCGGTAACACCACCTATAAAGCAGTTCAGCGTTCGGCTGATTTGGTCTCAATCGGGCCAATGCTGCAAGGCATGCGTAAGCCAGTCAACGACCTGTCTCGCGGCGCGCTGGTTGACGATATCGTCTACACCGTGGCACTGACTGCGATTCAATCTGCACAAGCTGAAGCAGCAGCTAAAGCTTAATTTCCTGCCTGCTCAGAATGCAAAACGCCGACATCAAGTCGGCGTTTTTTTTGGCTCAATTCCGTTACAGCAGCTGTTTCGCTGCTTCGAGAATGTGCTCGGCGGTCAGGCCATACTCCTGCTGCAAGAAGTCCTGCGTGCCGACCTGTCCATAGCGCTCCTTCACGCCCACGCGGCGCATTGGCACCGGCGTATGTTCGACCAGCACTTCGGCCACCGCCGAACCCAGCCCGTTATGGATACTGTGATTCTCACAGGTAACGATTCTGCCAGTTTTGGCGGCGTACTGCTGAATGATCTCTTTGTCGATAGGTTTCAGGGTGAACATGTCGATAACCGCCGCGCTGATACCGTCCCGAGCCAGCATCTCCGCCGCTTTTAAGGCCTCAGCTACCATAATACCGTTGGCAATCAGGGTGATATCATTACCATCGCGCAGCAGATTGGCTTTGCCAATAGTGAACGTGGAACCCTCTTTATACACCTGAGTCGCCTGTTTGCGGATGGTGCGCACCCAGTAGAAGCCTTTCAGATCCACCAGCTGCTGTAAGATATCGCGGAACATCACGGCGTCGGTGACTTCCAACACAATCGAGTTGGCCAGCCCGCGCACAATGCCCATGTCCTCGAAAGACATGTGCGTGCCGCCATTGTGGCAGGCGGTGACACCGGCGTCAGAGGCGATCACCTTGACGTTATTCTTCTGGTAATCCAAAGACATAAACAGCTGGTCGAAGCAGCGACGGCTGGCGAAAGCGGTGAAAGTGTGCACAAACGGCACGCGCCCGGTCAGTGACAGGCCAGCGGCGACGCCAATCACGTTAGCTTCCATGATGCCGCAGTTAATCACGTGCTGCGGATGGTCACGATGCACGCCGTCCATCGCCATGGCGCTCATCAGGTCAGCTTCGAGAGCGATAATTGGTGTGTTCTCAACGATTTTTTCCCGCACCACGTTGCCGTAGACTTTGCGCATTTCAATGTTGTCGGGTTTCAGTTCCAGCGTGACTTCAAACATGGGCGGCCTCCAGTTCAGCAATGGCGTTTTCGATTTCCAGTTTCACTTCCGGGGTTAACCGCAGATGGTGCGAGTTAGCCAGTGATTCCAGATACTTCACGCCCTGTCCTTTCACGCTGTCGAGCACGATGGCCAGCGGGCGCTGCTCGCCCTGACGTACCGGCGTCAGCGCGTTTTGCAAGGCCACAATGTCATCACCCTTGATGGTCAACACGTCGAAGCCAAAGGCGCTGAACTTACCGGCCAAATCAAACGGCTTGATCACTTCATCGAGCAAACCGTCGAGTTGTTGCTTGTTGTAGTCAATAAACACCGTCAGGTTGTTGAGGTTGTGGTGAGCAATAAACTGGAAAGCCTCCCAGCACTGGCCCTCATTCAACTCACCGTCGCCCACCACGCAGAACACGCGATTATCGCGTTTCGCCAGTTTGTGCGACAGCGCCATGCCGGTGGCAATGGACACGCCCTGTCCCAGAGATCCGGTCGTTGCATCCACGCCGACAGTGCGCAGGCGATCAGGATGGCTCGGCAGCTTGGTGCCATTCTGATTTAGCGTTTTCAAATCGTCCTGCGGGAAGTAGCCTTTCAGCGCCAGCGTGGCATACAGCGCCGGGCCAGCGTGGCCTTTCGACAGAACAAAATAATCACGCTCTTGCCAGTCTGGCTTGGTCGGGTCGATACGCATCACGTCGCTATACAGCACCGCCAGCGTTTCGACCACCGACATGCTGCCGCCGTAGTGACCAAAGCCTAATCCGGTGAGCATTTTTAGGGTCTCAATACGGATTTGACGAGCAAACTCACGAACCTCTTGGACATCTTTCATGTTTATTGGTCCTTATTTTAGTTAGCACTTGGCTCGGCCTGTTAATGACTAACAGGCCTTACCTTGTGCTTTCCCGGATGGTTAGTGGTACTTAGGAAGAATTACTTTTCGCTTACTGCTTTTTCTGCGGCGGGCTTTTTCGCCAGATAGTTGTAGGCCACCAGCGCGGCGAAGATAGCCACGATCAGCGCCATAATGGCTTCTTTCGACATAAAGCGAGCCAGATTGCCGAGCAGGATACCAATGACGCCGAAGTCAGCATCAGAGAAGGTAGCGTTGGCGAAGCCCAGCGCACCCAGTACCGGCAGCAGCAGAACTGGCAGGAAGGTGATCAGCACGCCGTTGGCAAATGCGCCAACCATTGCGCCGCGACGCCCACCAGTGGCGTTACCGAACACGCCAGCGGTAGCACCGGTGAAGAAGTGCGGAACCACGCCCGGCAGAATCAATACCAGATTGAACTGACCCAGCAGGAACAGGCCAACCAGACCGCCGAGGAAGCTGAACAGGAAACCAATCAGCACGGCATTTGGCGCGTAAGGGTACACCACCGGGCAGTCCAGCGCCGGGCGAGCATTTGGCACCAGCTTCTCAGAAAAGCCGACGAACGCCGGGACGATTTCCGCCAGAATCAGACGCACGCCTTGCAGGATGATGAACACGCCCGCTGCAAAGGTGATAGCCATGATGATGGAGTACACCAAGTAGTTCTGGCCCGCGCTGTAAGTCTGCTCAACGAATACTTGGCCCGCGAACACCGCGAGGATCAGGTAGATGATGATCATGGTCAGCGAGATAGAAATCGAGCTATCGCGCAGGAAGCTGAGGTTCTTAGGCAGGTTCATCTCTTCGGTTGAGCGCGAACCTTTACCGACCTTGCTACCAATCCAGCCGGACAGCACATAACCGATAGTGCCGAAATGGCCGAATGCCACGTCGTCATTGCCGGTGATGCGACGCATATAGCGCTGCGCCAGTGCCGGGAAGAACGCCATGATAAGACCCAGCGTCAGGGAACCGGTGAACACCAGACCCACGCCTTCAAAACCAGCAACGGTGAGGATAACGCTGATCATACAGGCCATGTAGAAGGTGTGGTGACCAGTCAGGAACACGTATTTCAGGCGAGTGAAACGCGCGACGATCAAGTTAGCCACCATGCCGAACGCCATGATCAAGGCAGTAGGCGCACCGAATTTCTCCAAAGCGATAGAGACAATCGCTTCGTTATTTGGAATGATCCCCTGAATGCTGAAAGCATGTTCAAACATGCCGCCTAAAGGATTTAATGCCCCGACTAATACCGTGGCACCGCCCGCCAATACCAGAAAGCCTAATATTGTTTTTACCGTGCCTTTCACCACATCGGAAAAGTTTTTCTTTTGTGCGACCAGACCGATCAACGCAATAAGACCGACCAAAATAGAAGGCACTTTTAATATATCAACCACAAACTTGAGCGTTTCCTGGATAAACATATACACCTCTTTATTTTTAGAATAATCGTCTTATCACACAGGATATTTTTCGAAGTGGGCGACTAACTTGGTTTCCAGCTCATTAATATCCACAATGTTAGTAATGACCACTAACTGATTCTCTGGAACGCCTGCGCTGGCGGCGATATCTTTCGCCATCACGAACAGGTCCGCTGCGCCCGGTGTGGCAGAGGAGAGATCGGAGTGTTCAACGTCGGCCTGAATATTCAACTTTTTCAGCACTTTCTTGATGTTCATTTCCACCATAAAGCTGCTGCCTAAACCTGAACCACAAATCGCCATAATTTTCATGTTATTTACCTGTGTTTTAAAGTTTGTAGGGTAATTCACCAGTATTAGCCTGATGTATACCGTATTACGCATCCATGATGAACTGACGTTATTCCATTGGTTCAGGAATTAGAATTTAGAGATAATGTCCTGAATAGTTTTAATGTCTTTCGCTGCAAATATTTTTTGCATTTCATCTTCGCTGGAAAATAACTCAGCCAGCTCGGAAATTAATTCGATATGGCTGTGTTTATCCGGTGCCGCTAACATCACTACGCTATACACCGGATCATTATCTTCTGAATTGAATTTCACGCCGTGAGGCAGTGTCAGCAAAGATAATCCTAGCCCCTTGGCACCCTCTTCAGGACGGGCATGCGGCATGGCAATACCCGGTGCCAAAACGTAGTACGGACCCAACTTCTCATGCTGGGCAAAAATCGCCTCAACGTAATCAGCGGTGATGGTGCCATTCGCCAGTAAAGGTTCAGCACTGGCTTTCACGGCGTCGCGCCAGTCAGTGATGTCGTGTCTAATGTGAATCGTATCTGGTGTCAGCCAATCATTAAGCATTGCAACTCCTGACTCTTATTTTAGGAATTCTTACTTGGTGTGTCAGTGGGCCTAAAGGTCGCCATAGTTAAAAGTATTAACAACCTCCCCCGATCCCATTAACGATCCAGACTCTACTCAGCGATAGCGTTAACATCTGTGATGCAAATCACAAAGGTAGCGCTACCAAATTTCTATGATTTGATTCTGTGATAGCGCTATCAAAAATAATCACCCTCGGGTATCAGACAACATTGGAGATGAGAAATAAGGATATACTTTGTCCACGATTTGCCGATAATTCATCACATCTGCCGCTGTTACCCCTGCCGTTCTTGCGGGAACCCTCAGGTTTGCGGCCCATTTTAGATTGCGATGCCCTGCGCGAGATGCGCAGTTGAGAGTCAGGATAGTGAATGTCGATTAACAAAAAACGACGCAGTACCGGAAGAGTGACGCTGGCCGATGTCGCGCAACTCGCGGGTGTCGGGAGTATGACCGTGTCCCGGGCGCTAAGAACGCCGGAGCAGGTTTCGGATAAACTGCGTGAAAAAATTGAAGAAGCCGTCAGCCAGCTCGGCTATTTACCCAATCAGGCCGCCAGCTCGCTCGCTTCCGCCTCTTCCTACACTATTGCGATGATTGTCCCAAGCCTGTCAGAGCCGGGTTGTGCCGAGATGTTCGCCGGGTTGCAAAAAATCCTGCAACCCGCCGGCTACCAAATCATGCTGGCGGAGTCGCAGCATCGTCTCGATCGCGAAGAGAAGCTGCTCGAAACCCTCCTGTCTTACAACCTCGCCGCCGCCATTTTGCTTAGCGTCGAGCACTCGCCGAATGTGCGCAATTGGCTGGATAATACCTCGATCCCGGTGCTGGAGATTGGCGCGCTGACCGAGTCGCCCATTGATATGAATATTGGCATCGACAATGTCGAAGCCATGTATCAACTGACCAAAACGGTGATCGACCGGGGCTATAAAAACATTGGCATGCTGTGCGCTAATCAGGAGCAGTGGATCTTCCAGCAGCACCTGCAAGGCTGGCATAAAGCCATGCTTAAGGCCCACATGTCGGTGCATCGGGTGATCAATTCAGCCGAACCGGCCAGCTTCACCACTGGCGCGCACCAGCTGCCGGAGTTCTTGCTGGCATGGCCTGAACTCGACGCGCTGGTGTGCGTTTCCGACGAGCTGGCCTGCGGCGTGCTGTACGAATGCCAGCGTCGGAGAGTGAAAGTACCGGATGATTTAGCGGTGGTGGGTTTTGGTAACAGTGACGTGAGCAAGGTGTGCCAGCCGCCCTTGACCACCATTGCCATTCCGCACAAAGAGATTGGCATCCGCGCGGCGCAGGCCCTGCTGGCGCGCATTAACGATGAAGAGTGGGAAGAGGTCGCGATTGCCTCATCACTTTGCCGTCGCGATAGCTGTTAAAACATGATTTATCCGCAGAAATGCAGAGGGCGGCCTAAGCCGCCCCTTGGTGCATTTTACTCAGAAGCCGTTAAGCTCCGTCAGCGTTTTTGCTTTCCTGAACATCACCCAGCGAGAAGGAAGAGGTTTCAACCGGCAGCGGATCGCCCGGTAAGATTTTCTCTTCACGAACCAACGGCTTACCGTGTTCTTTCTCATTATTGCGGGTCATCCACAGTGACAGCGCTTTCAGCGAGTCTGGGGTGAATTCGTCACAACGGGCGGTGATCTCTTCTGGCGTCATCCAACTGACTTCGTCGATCTCTTCTTCCTGCAAGGCAAAAGGACCGTGGGAAACACAGCTAAACAACGCGCCCCACACGCGGCACTTGTTTGGCTCTTCGAAGTAGAACATGCCGTGCTCAGCAAAAGGCACGCCGGCAATACCCAGCTCCTCTTCTGCTTCGCGACGGGCGGAATCCAGCACAACCTCCCCACTCTGCACCACGCCGCCGGCGGTGGCATCTAACCAACCAGGGAAGAAATCTTTGGTCTCGGTGCGTCTTTGCACCAGGATTTTACCCATGCCGTCGTGAACCACGATGTAGCTGGCACGATGGCGCAGGCACTGAGCTCGCATCTGTTGACGGCTAGCCTGGGCTATAACTTCGTTCTCTTCGTTGACGATATCAACCCATTCGCCGGTGCCGGTGTTCTGCTCTTGTTCCGCCATCCTATGAAACCTTCTAAGGGTAAAATTGAGTATCCGCTGATTCTATCTGTCTCTGCGGGGGCGCTTCAATAGCCAGAGTGGCATTGTTCCACGCTTAAAGCTAAGACAGTCCGGGCCGGAAACCATCAGACTAGTCTCACAGTGCCAACCAAGCTTAACTGATATGTTAACCTAAAGTTGATAGTTTGCGGATGTTGCACCCGAGTCAGTAAGAATTCAACGCTATTCTTTGATTATCAGAATCCCGCTCTGCCGCATGTCGGCCACAAAATCTAATAACGCAGGAGGCATTATGATTGATTTATATTACGCGCCAACACCCAACGGACACAAAATCACGCTCTTTCTGGAAGAAGCCGAAATACCCTACCGAATTCAACGCATTAACATCAGTTCCGGCGACCAGTTCAAGCCCGAGTTTCTCGCCATCTCGCCCAATAATAAAATTCCTGCCATTGTTGATGACCAGCCAGTTGATAACGGCGCGCCGATTAGCGTGTTCGAATCCGGCGCCATCTTGCAGTATCTCGCCGACAAAACCGGCAAACTGCTCAGCCAAGAGCTACGCGAACGTACCCTGACCCTCCAGTGGCTCTACTGGCAAGTCGGCGGATTCGGCCCGATGTTGGGGCAAAACCACCATTTCACCCACTTCGCCCCGCAGCCCGTCCCCTACGCCATCGAGCGTTATCAGCAAGAAACCAAACGCCTGTACAACGTGCTCAATACCCAGCTGGAGAAAAACGCCTATATTGCTGGCGAAAACTACAGCATTGCCGACATCGCAACTTACCCATGGGCGGTATCCCACGAGCGGCAACGTATTGATCTGGCGGACTATCCTGCCGTGCGCAACTGGTTTGAACGCATTAAGAATCGCCCTGCGACGCAAAAAGCCTACGCCGTGGCCGACAACAAGTAGCTCACGCTCAGCCGTTCTTATCCCCAATGCGGTGAGTTTTGCCGATACCCGCGCGGGCTATCGACGCATCGGGGATAATAAATATTCACTCAGGATGTGCTCCATATCGCGGGTTTAGTGCGAGGAGTAACCTATGCTAAAAAGAAGCCTTCCAATGGGCATTCAATAAGTTAAGGAGCCAGCCATGAAAATCTTGATAACCGGTGCCACCGGCCTTATCGGGCGCCGACTCACCGAACGCCTGCTCGGCCAGTCGCACCATATCACGGCGCTGACTCGCTCCCCCTCTCGCGCCGCCAAAGTGCTCGGCCCGCAGGTGCTGCTGTGGGAGTCGCTGGAAGATAAAACCTCTTTAGACGGTTTCGACGCGGTGATCAATCTCGCCGGTGAGCCAATTGCCGATAAGCGCTGGACCAAAGATCAGAAGCAGAAGTTATGCGATAGCCGCTGGCAGGTCACCGAGCGACTCGCCACCCTGATTAACGCCAGCCAGAAGCCGCCGTCAGTCTTCATCTCAGGCTCCGCAGTGGGCTATTACGGCGACCAAGGTCAGGCGTTAGTACCCGAAGATGAGCCGCCAAATAAGCAGTTCACCTGGCAGCTCTGCGCCCGTTGGGAAGCCCTGGCTTTAGCCGCAGAGAGCGACCGCACCCGAGTCTGCCTGCTGCGCACCGGCGTAGTCTTAGCCCGTAAAGGGGGCGCGCTGGCGAAAATGGTGCTGCCCTTCCGCGCCGGTCTCGGCGGCCCGTTCGGCGACGGCCAGCAATATATGCCGTGGATCCACATCGACGACATGGTCAATGGCATCATTTTCCTGCTAATGCACGAAACCCTGAGTGGCCCTTTCAACATGGTTTCCCCTTACCCCGCCCGCAACGAACAGTTCAGCGCGTTGCTGGGTGAAGTGCTCCACCGCCCGGCCTTTATGCGCGTGCCTGCGGGCGTTGTGCGCCTGTTGATGGGTGAGTCTGCCGTTCTGGTGCTAGGCGGCCAGCGAGCCGTACCGAGAAGGCTCGAGGATGCAGGTTTTACTTTTGGGCATCAGGAGTTGAAGGAGGCGCTGGAGAACGTTCTGAAGGGGTGATTGGGATGGGCTTCCCAAGCGAGCCTTTTAAGGTCAAGGTCGTGCGCTGCCGCCACACCGGCCTTGAAGGGCGCCTATCGCCGCGCCCCTCAAGACTCCCCGGCTCTTTACTGCGCGCTCCGCTCGCTGGACGGACGTGTTTCAGGTACTTCCGTTCTCCACCGCAAAATGTCGCCGCTTAGGCGGTTCCTTCGCTTCAGGCTTCGAGCCTTTGGTCTCGAACCATTCGCTCAGCGCCATTTTTGACTGCGGTTTTGAAGCTTCTTAACCGTGCCGTTTCAGGGATTTGACTTACTCCCTCCCAGCCTCCCCCTTATCAGGGGTAGGAGCAAACCAACCCCAATTCACTGAAAAGGTTCGGTGTAAATGCCGGTAGGCCGCGTTCAGAAGTGACGCCGAGGGAGTGGTTCGAGACCAAAGGCTCGAAACCCGAACTGAGGGAACCGCCTAAGCGGCGGCATTTCGCGGCGAACACCGTGGCCGCTGGAACACGTCCATTCCAACCCTGCGAAGCCTCTATTTTACAGCAGGAAAAAACGCAGGGTTCCAAGGGAGGCGCGTTTACGCCTCCCTTGGTCGGTGTGGGCCGACGCCCACGGTTTTGAAGTTGAATTTGAATTTAAAGATTTAAAAAGCAGGTTAGGGCAGCAGCCCAAAGTTAGCGGCCCGAAAGCCGCCCTCTTTCCTACTCCTTGATGTCCGTCTGGTAGAAAATATGTTTCCCAAACGGGTCGACTTCATACCCGGTCACTTCTTTGCGAACGGGTTCGAAAATCGTCGAGTGGGCGATAAACACTGCCGGAGCCTGATCGTGCATCACTTGCTGCGCCTCTTCGTACAGCGCGACGCGTTTGTCGTGATCGGTGGTTTCTTTAGCTTCGGTGATTAACTTGTCGAATGGCGGATAGCACCACTTGGCCGAGTTAGAACCGCCTTTGGCTGCGTTACAGGTGTAGAGCGGGCCGAAGAAGTTGTCCGGGTCGCCGTTGGCGGTGGTCCAGCCCATCAGCGCGGCCATGTGCTCGCCGTTGCGAATGCGGGTCTGATACTCGCCCCACTCATAGCTCACAATGTGCGCCTTCACGCCAATTTTCGCCCAGTCGGACTGAATCATCTCGGCCATGCGGCGGGCATTTGGGTTGTACGGACGCTGAACCGGCATCGCCCACAGATCGATATCAAAACCATTCGGGAAACCGGCTTCGGCTAATAGCGCTTTGGCTTTTTCTGGTGAGAAATCGTAATCCACCACTTTATCGTTATAGCCCCAGACGCCGGTCGGCAGCAGCGTTTTGGCTACTGTCCCGGTGCCCTGAAACACGGCTTCGATGATTTGCGGCTTGTTGATCGCCATGCTCAGCGCCTGGCGCACTTTCACATTATCCAACGGCGGTTTTTGAGTATTGAAGGACAGGAAGCCGGTATTCAACCCGGACTTGCTCATCAAATTAATGTCTTTATTGGCGCGCATACGGTCCAAGTCAGCCGGATTCGGGAATGGCATCACCTGACACTCATTCTTCTCCAGCTTGGCGAGGCGCATCGAGGCATCAGGCGTGATGGTGTACACCAGACGGTCGATTTTCGACTTGCCCTGCCAATATTCCGGGAAGGCTTTGTACAGCAAGCGTGTGTCTTTCTGGTACTGCACCAGCTCGAACGGGCCGGTGCCGATAGGATTCATATCCACTTTTTCTGGCGTACCGGCTTTCAGCATCTGGTCGGCATATTCCGCCGAGAGGATTGAGGCGAAATACCATGCCAAATCAGCCACAAACGGGGCTTCAGGGCGCGTCAGATTGAAGCGAACCGTGTAATCATCCACCTTGTCGATGCTGCCAATCAGGTCCCCCATCTTCAGGCTATCGAAGTTGAGATAAGTCCCGCCCGACACCTTGTGGTAGGGGTTGTTTTCGTCTTTTTGGCGCATGAAGGAGAAAATCACGTCGTCAGCGTTGAAGTCACGGGTTGGCGTGAAAATCTTGCTGCTCTGGAATTTCACCCCTTTGCGCAGATGAAAAGTGTAGGTTTTGCCGTCCGGGCTGATGTCCCAGCTTTCGGCAAGGCTCGGCACTAAATCAGTGGTGCCAGCTTTGAAATCGACCAGACGGTTATAGATAGGCACCGCGCTGGCGTCTACCGAGGTTCCCGAGGTGTAGAGCTGTGGGTTGAACTGCTCTGGCGAGCCTTCTGAGCAATAGACTAAGGTCTTGGCGGACGCGCCGCCCGTCACCGCCAAGGCCAGTAAACCGGCACTTATTTTGAGGATGTTGTGTTTCATGGTTTTCCCTGTCGTTGTGTTTAATAACGCTTATTCTTCGTGGTGCATCTTTTAAAAACAGATTAACATTCAAGCAACAGTTAGTAATACTCTGTTATATATGAAAATCTTGTATGTAAGCAAACTTAGGGGTCATAATGTCGACAACAATCGAAAAACAGCTTACCGAACGTTTCTTTCGTTACCTGTCAGTGAGCACGCAAAGTGATGCCCACGCTACTACCCTTCCAAGCACGCCGGGCCAGCACACACTGGCGAAACTACTCGCCGACGAACTCAAAACGCTGGGCCTGCAAAACATTCAAATTGATGAACACGCTACAGTCACCGCCGTGAAGCCAGGTACCAAGCAAGGCGGACCGCGCATCGGCTTCATCACCCATATTGATACCGTGGACGTCGGGCTCAGCCCGGACATTCACCCGCAAACCCTGACTTTCACCGGCGATGACGTCTGCCTGAATAAAGAGAAAGATATCTGGTTGCGCCCGTCAGAACGCCCGGAGATTTTGCCCTACAAAGGCCAGGAGATTATTTTTAGCGACGGCACCAGCGTGCTCGGCGCGGACAATAAAGCCGCCGTCACTGTGGTAATGACCTTGCTGGAAAACCTGCGCGACGACCAGCAGTATGGCGATATCGTCGTGGCCTTCGTGCCCGATGAGGAGATTGGCCTACGCGGCGCGAAGGCGCTGGATCTGGCGCGTTTCGACGTGGATTTCGCCTACACCATCGACTGCTGCGAATTGGGCGAAGTGGTGTATGAGAACTTCAACGCGGCGGCGGTAGATATCAGCTTCACCGGCGTGACCGCCCACCCCATGTCCGCCAAAGGCGTACTGGTCAACCCGCTGCTAATGGCCCATGACTTCATCAGCCAGTTTGACCGCGCCGAAACGCCGGAAAACACCGAAGGCCGCGAAGGCTATGTCTGGTTCAACGGCATGAGCGCCACCCAGCAAGGCGCAGAGCTTAAAGCCTCTATTCGCGACTTCGATAGTGACAGCTTTGCAGCGCGCAAAGTCAAAATTCACCAAGTGGCGAAAGAGATTCAGGCCAAGTACCCAACGGCCAAAGTCTCAGTAGAAATTAGCGATACCTACAGCAATATCAGCAGCGCCATTGGTGAAGACCGTCGGGCGATTGACCTGATTTTCGCGGGTTTACAGCAGATTGGCGTGGAGCCGAAGGTGATCCCAATGCGCGGCGGCACCGACGGTGCGGCGCTGTCGGCGAAAGGCTTGCTGACGCCAAACTACTTCACCGGCGCGCACAACTTCCACTCTAAGTATGAGTTCCTGCCCGTCAGCTCCTTCGTGAAGTCTTATGAACTGACCGTGCAGCTCTGTCTGCTGGCCGCCAAGGGCTAATGCAGTAAGGTCCTCCCCTTTAGCCGGGGAGGACGCTTTTGGTTCTTCGGTTTTCTTACTTCCAATTTATTACTTCAGAGCACCTGACAAGAACTGCTGCAAACGCGCTGATTTCGGGCTGCCGAACACTTCTGCCGGATTGCCCTGCTCTTCAATCACACCCTGATGCAGGAAGATCACATGGCTGGAAACGTGACGAGCAAACTCCATCTCGTGCGTCACCACCACCATAGTTTTGCCCTCTTCCGCCAGCTTCTGCATGATGCGCAGGACTTCGCCCACCAACTCGGGGTCCAGCGCCGAGGTCGGCTCATCGAACAGCAATACTTCAGGCTCCATCGCCAGCGCGCGGGCGATAGACACGCGCTGCTGCTGGCCGCCCGAAAGGTTAACCGGGTATTTCCCCTGAGCGCGGGCGTCGATACCCACTTTGTCGAGATATTTCACCGCGCGCTCGCGGGCTTCGGCTTTGCTCAGCCCCAGCACCTGAATCGGCGCTTCCATGACGTTTTCCAGCACCGTCATGTGGCTCCACAGATTGAAGTGCTGAAACACCATGGTCAGCTTGGTGCGCAGTAGTTGAAGCTGCTTCTTATCAAATACTTTCAGCTGGCCGTCGGTGTCGCGCACCATCCGGATATCCTGATTATTAACGCTGATCGAGCCTTCGCTCGGCTTCTCAAGGAAGTTAATGCAGCGCAGGAAAGTACTTTTACCGGAACCTGAAGATCCAATAATGCTGATGACGTCACCGGCGTTGGCGGAGAGCGACACGCCTTTCAAGACTTCATGTTCGCCGTAGCGTTTGTGCAGGTCGATAACCGCTAATTTGTTGTCTGGCATAGTGTTATATCCGCAAAATAATACTTATTAGTGAGCTTGAGGCTTAACGTGCGCCAGCCAGCGTCTTTCCGCCAAACGGAACAGACCAATCAATACGAAGGAGATGCACAGGTAAATCACCGCCGCGATGCCGAAGGCGTAAAACGGCTGATAGGTCGCCGAGTTAATGTCGCGGGCAATCTTCAAGACATCCGGGACAGTGGCGGTAAACGCCAGCGCCGTGGAGTGCAGCATCAGGATCACTTCGTTACTGTAAGCAGGCAGAGCCGTGCGCAGCGCCGAAGGCAAAATTATGCAGGTGTAGAGCTTGAAGCGTGAGAAGCCGTAAGCATTGGCAGCCTCAATCTCACCGTGCGGCACTGCGCGAATGGCACCGGCGAAAATCTCGGTGGTGTAGGCGCAGGTGTTGAGAGTCAGCGCTAAAATCGTACAGTTCAGGCCGCTACGGAAGAAGGCGTTGAGGAAGTCCGTCCCGCGCACGATCTCCAGACTGTACATGCCGGAGTAAAACACCAGCAGCTGCACATAGAGCGGCGTGCCGCGAAACACATAGGTGTAGAGCCAGATAGGCAGACGAATAAATTTATTCGACGACACGCGCCCGACGGCCATCGGCACCGCCAGCAGCCCGCCCATCACCACTGAGCTAATCAGCAGCCACAGCGTCACCGCCAGCCCGGTAAAACGGTAGCCATCGCTGTAGAGCAGCGACATGCCATATTGTTGCAGGATCTCAATCATAGGTCCGCCCTCTTCACACCCAGCGAATAGCGGCGTTCCAGCCAGAGCAGCACACCGTTAGAAACCGTGGTAAACACCAGATAAATCACCCCGGCAACGATGGCGAAATAAAAAGGTTGATAGGTGCCCTTGCCCGCCAGCACCGTGGCTTTCACCACGTCATTCAGGCCAAGCAGGGAGACCAGCGCGGTAGCCTTGAGGATAACCTGCCAGTTGTTGCCAATGCCCGGTAAGGCAAAGCGCATCATGGCGGGGAACAGGATCCGGCGAAAAATCTGCCCGCCGCTGAAGCCAAAGGCGGTGGCTGCTTCAATTTGCCCGCGCGGCACGGCCATAAAGGCGCCACGGAAGGTTTCGGTGAAGTAAGCGCCATAGATAAAGCCGAGCGTGATGATACCGGCGCTGAGCGGATCGATATCAATCTGCGCCATGCCCAGTGATTCCGTCAGGCTGTTGAGGACGATTTGTAACCCGTAGAAAATTAATAACATCAGAACCAAGTCCGGCACACCGCGGATGAGCGTGGTGTAGCAGCCGAAGATCCCGGAAATTAGACGACTTTTTGAGAGCTTGCCACCGGCACCGATAAGGCCGATAACCACCGCCAGCAGAACTGAGGAGATCGCCAGCTCAAGCGTAACTAAAGTGCCCTGAATGATGACTTGGGAATACCCATATAGCATGCTTTTTTCCTGTCTTTGACCGACATCTGTCGCAGGTTATCGTTATGCTGACACTGTTACGCAGACAACTGTTATACAGACAACGTTGATACAGACCAAGAGTTCAATGTGACGACTAAATGCGGCCCACCGTGACGGCAGGCCGCGAGCGTCATCAGGCTAAGAGTTAGTCACCATAGACGTTGAAGTCGAAGTATTTCTTCGCCAGTTTGTCGTAAGTCCCGTCTTTACGCATTGAGTCAAAGGCTTTGTTCAACGCGGCTTTCAGTTCGCCATCGTCTTTACGCAGGCCCATACCGGTACCCACGCCAAAGAATTTGTCATCTTTCACTGATGGGCCAGCGAACACGTAATTTTTGCCCGGAGCCTGTTTCAGGAAGCCTTCGCTGCCCGCCACTTCGTCCTGGAATGCGGCGTCAAGACGGCCTGAAGCCAAGTCTGCATAGATCAGGTCTTGGTTCTGGTAAGCCACCACGTTCACACCTTTTGGCTGCCACTCGGCGTTAGCATAGGCTTCCTGCGTTGAGCCTTGCAGCACGCCGACGTTTTTGCCTTTCAGCGCGTCCAGAGTAGGAACCAGCTTGGTGCCTTTTGGCGCGATCAGACGGGCGTTAGCCGCGTAGAGTTTCTCGGTGAAGTCGATCTCCAGTTGGCGTTTTTCGGTAATCGACAGAGAAGAGATGATGGCGTCGATTTTCTTCGCTTTCAGCGACGGGATCAGCGCATCAAAATCGCTTTCTACGTAAGTACATTTGATTTGTGCGCGTTTACACATCTCATTGGCTAAATCGATGTCGAAGCCAACCAGTTTGCCGCTAGAGTCTTTGGATTCAAACGGGGCATAAGTCGGGTCTGTGCCGATCTTAATTGCTGTCGGAGCAGCTGCGAAAGCGCTACTTGCGCTGGCTAAAACCAAAACCAGAGGAAGAACTTTGAACAACTTTTTCATACATTACCCTCAGTCATTAATCGTCTGTTGTGGTTGGTCGTTTCTGTTGTGATTGAACGTCTTTTTATTATGTTTGCAGCTTATTTATCAGGCGAGGAATATGAATCCCCCTGATTTTACTATGCAGTTTTCATGCCTATTGTGTCCCTGCTGGGTTAACCGGTCATTGCTCGCCCGATGCGATTAAAAATGCATCAAGATAGTTCTGCAAATCAGCAAGATGAATAAAGCACAGGAACAGATTGCAATAAAAATGCACCAAAATGAAACAGGCAATGTTTGATTTTGGTGCAATGTTATCAATTTGTGCAAAAGGTGGGCGTAAATGGTGAAGAACGACTAGCGGCTGCCCTGCCATCGAACAAAAAGATCTTCCGGCAGCTCTATGTCAAATTGATCAATGACCCGATTCACGGTCTGATTGATGATGTCATCGACGCTGGTTGGCCGATGATAAAACGCCGGCACCGGCGGCATGATCACCGCGCCAAGCTCGGCGGCTTGAGTCATCAAGCGTAAATGCCCAAGGTGCAGCGGGGTTTCTCGCACGCAGAGCACCAGACGGCGGCTCTCTTTCAGCACCACGTCGGCGGCGCGGGTCAGCAGGCCGTCGGTATAGCCATTAACGATGCCAGACAGGGTTTTGATCGAACACGGCAGGATAACCATCCCCCCGGTGCGGAATGAGCCAGAAGAGATGCTGGCGGCAATATCACGGGAATCATGGACGACGTCGGCCAGTTGCTGCACGTCGCGCAGCGTCAAATCGGTTTCCAGCGTTAAAGTCTGGCGGGCGGCATTGCTCATCACCAGATGGGTTTCGATCTCCGGCACGCTTTGCAGCACCTGAAGAAGTCGAACACCAAAAATTGCGCCACTCGCGCCGGAAATGCCGACAATAAGTCGTTTCATGAGACTGCCTCTGAAAAGTTGCACTGAATTCAGCGCCAATACTGACATAAAAAAACGCACCCGCCCAAGATGAATTGGACGGGTGCGTGATAGCGGCGACAACTTGGCGTGGCTCAGTAAGCGCTTACCTTGGCGAAACTTAGCCTTCGTTGTGCATTTCCAGATTTTCAGCTTCCTGCTGGCCGCGTAATGCCTGAGCATCATCGTTGCGCAGGGCTTCGAGATATTCGAGGTAGTTCTGATCCACGTCTTTGGTAACGTAAACGCCGTCAAACACGGAACATTCGAACTGCTCGATATCCACGTTATCTTCTTTCACTGCCGCAATCAGGTCGCTCAGGTCCTGGAAGATTAACGCGTCGGCGCCAATCATCTGGTTGATTTCACTGACTTCGCGACCGTGAGCAATCAGCTCGTTGGCACTTGGCATGTCGATACCGTAAACGTTCGGGAAACGAATCTCAGGTGCCGCAGAGGCCAGATAAACGCGTTTCGCCCCGGCTTCGCGCGCCATCTCAACGATTTGCTGAGAAGTAGTACCACGCACGATGGAGTCATCCACCAGCAGCACGTTTTTATCGCGGAACTCAGCGCGGTTGGCGTTGAGCTTGCGGCGCACCGACTTACGGCGCTCCTGCTGGCCCGGCATGATAAAGGTACGGCCGACGTAACGGTTCTTCACAAAGCCCTGACGATAAGGCTTGTCGAGGATACGGGCGATTTCCAGCGCGATATCGCAAGAGGTTTCCGGGATAGGAATGACCACGTCGATATCCAAGTCTTCCCACTCACGAGCAATTTTCGCGCCCAGCTTCTCGCCCATGCGAACACGTGCGCTGTAAACGGAAATCTTGTCGATGAAGGAGTCCGGACGCGCGAAATAGACGTATTCGAACAGGCATGGGTTGTACTGAGGGTTTTCAGCACACAGGCGGGTGAACAGCTGGCCTTTCTCGGTGATGTACACCGCTTCGCCCGGCGCAACGTCGCGCAGGAACTCAAAACCTAAGGTGTCGAGCGCCACGCTCTCCGATGCCACCATGTACTCATTGCGGCCATCTTCCAGAGTGCGTTTACCGATAACCAGCGGGCGGATCCCGTGCGGGTCGCGGAACGCCAGCATGCCGTGACCGATGATCATCGCGACGCATGCATAAGCACCGCGGATTTTCAGGTTCATGGCAGAGACGGCAGCGAACACGTTGTCAGCTTCCAGCGGGTAGTGCTGGAAACGGTCGAGTTCACTGGCCAGAATATTGAGCAGAATTTCAGAATCAGAAGTGGTGTTAACGTGGCGGCGTTGGCCTTCGAACAGGTTACTTCTCAATTCGTGAGCGTTGGTCAGGTTACCGTTGTGAGCCAGCGTAATGCCGAACGGTGAGTTGACGTAGAAAGGTTGAGCTTCTGAAGCGCTGGAACTGCCAGCCGTAGGGTAGCGAACATGCCCAATACCCATGTTGCCCTGCAAGCGTTGCATATGGCGTGCTTCGAATACATCTCTCACCAGACCATTGGCTTTCCGTAAACGGAAGTTGTTATTAGCATCAATGGTGACGATGCCCGCAGCATCTTGCCCACGGTGTTGTAACACCGTTAACGCATCATAAATCGACTGGTTTACCGGCGCAAAACCGGCGATACCGACAATACCGCACATGTTGTCTTTTCCTCATCAGCGCTGCCAAAAACTAGAGATGTTTTGGCAAGAAACTCGACGTGCTCTGCAGGTAGTCAAAGAACCACCTGATGATATAACTGAACTGTGGGATCAACTGAGACTGTTTCCAGTCCTCACTTTGTGAAAAGCCGGTAAAGGTATCCAGGAAGAACAGCATCGCGGAAACAATCAGTACGCCACGCAGTGCGCCGAAACACACGCCTAGCACTCTGTCTGTGCCGGATAACCCGGTTCGCTCAACCAGTGAACCAATCACATAGTTGACAATTGCACCTACGATCAACGTCGCGATGAACAAGATGGCAATTGCGATCCCGTTTCGAACTAATTCATCTTCGAAACGTGTGAAATAGATGGCGAGATAGGGGTAATAATGGCTGGCAACGAAGAAGGCGCAAGCCCAGGTTACCAGTGATAAGGCCTCGCGAACAAAACCCCGGATCAGGCTAACTAAAGCAGAAAACCCAATTACCGCAATAATGACGTAATCAATCCAGACCATTAACGTATTCCAATGTGTAGACCAGTAAAACCCGTCTCCTATCCATTTCGCGGCGAATTCTAACAGAAAAAGAAAACGTTTGCGTAGGGGAAATCTGCGGGTTAGGAAAATTATTAACAGCGATGAAAAAAACCTCAATCATCGCAGAAACCTATAAAATTCCGACCTCAGAATCTTATAGAAAAAGGGCACAAAACGCGTGCCCTTTCCGATTATTTCTTGAGATTTAAACCCAGTTATTGGCGCAACCACAGCGCCAACAATGCGGGTTTATTTGCCTGCGCTATAAGAGCGCACCTGCCCGCTTAATCCGCTGATCTGGTTAAGCTGCGGCAGAGAAGCCTCGAGTTTTTGTTTTGAAGCATCTGGCCCGACGAAGACGCGCGTGATCTGCCCCTGCACCGGCGTACTTGGCACAGTGTAAGCGCGGTAGCCCGACAGGCGCAGGTTAGCGACAATCTCGCTGGCCTTAGCCGCATTCTTCAACGCACCGAGCTGGACAATATAAGCCTGACCGCTTGGCGCTTTCTCTTCCGCCTGCGGCTTGCTTTCAGCTTTCGGCGCTTCCGCCGCTTTTGGCTGCTCAACCGCCTTCGGCTGCTCTACCGGTTTGGTTTCAACCGGTTTTGGTTTCGGCTTTTCGACCGGCTTTGGTTTCTCAACCGGTTTCGCTTCCACCATTGGCTTCGGCTCAATGGCCTTCGGCTTGGTTTGGGTCTGATGCGTCGGCTGCGTCACTTTCGGCTGCTCAGGGCGCTTGGTAACTGGCGCGACCACCGGCTCATCCGGCTGTGCATCGGTGTCATCAGGCAATTCCTGACCGCTATTGGCAGGCTGCGAGGCGATATTCCCCTGCCCCTTCACGGCTTCGCTCGCGCCTTCCGGCGGCTGGGCTGGCAGAGATTGCGTCACCGGCGGCGGCACGTCCCCCTGTTCCGGCGCGTCACCCGGCTTTGGTACCAGCGGAATGGACGCAAATTCATCTTCATAATGCTTTTTCTTGCCATCGAGCAGGCCGGGCAAAATGATCACGCCGAGCGCCACCAAAATAACCGTTCCGACCAGACGATTTTGAAACTTACTAGCCACTGGTTTTCCCCGCGTCTAAAGCAGCCATCACGTGCGCTACGGTATGAAATGATCCGCAGACAATCACAATATCCTGACTATCAGCATCCTGCATCGCCTGCTGCCAGGCGGAAACCACATCCGTGAACTGATACGCTTGCGTCAGATGCACAGAGAGTTCTTCTACACTGGCACCGCGCGGCCCTTCGAGCGGCGCGCAGTACCAAAAATTAATTTGTGGCGAGAGGCAAGCCAGGGTACCTGCAATATCTTTATCATGCAGCATACCGACTACCGCGCGCACTTTCCCGCCGTTGCGTGGCAATTCGGACAAACGCCCGGCCAGATAAGCCGCGGCGTGTGGGTTATGGGCAACATCCAAAATCAGACGCGGCGACTCGCTTACCGTCTGGAAACGGCCCGGCAACTGTGCCTGCTGCAAGCCACGGCGAATCGCCTCTTCGGCAACCTCTAACTTACTGAAGTGCAAAGCCGCCAGCGCCGTCGCGGCATTGGCGAGCGGAACATTAGGAATTGGCAAATTCGCCAGCGTCTTGCCCTCTGTGGCCTGCCAGCTCCAGCTATCGCCTTGCACGGCGTAACGCCAGTTCTCACCCACGCGATACAGCTGGGAACCCTTCTCTGCGGCTACGTCAGCAATGGACTGCGGCATATCCGACTCGCCAACCACGGCGGGGGTTTGACCACGGAACACGCCGGCTTTTTCGCGACCAATACTTTCGCGGTCTGACCCCAACCAGTCAGTGTGGTCCAACGCAATACTGGTTACGACAGCCACATTGGCATCCACGATATTGGTGGCGTCAAGACGGCCGCCAAGACCCACTTCGAGAATAACCACGTCCAGTTTGGCGTGCTTAAACAGCTGCAAAGCAGAGACGGTGCCGTACTCGAAATAGGTCAGAGGAATATCACCTCGACCGGCTTCAAGCGTAGCAAAAGATTGGCAATGTGCTTGTTCTGGCAGCTCTTCACCCTGAATTCTGACCCGCTCGGTGTAGCGAACCAAATGAGGTGAACTGTAGACCCCAACGCGCAACCCCGCAGCCATTAAGATAGCTTCCAGCGTGCGACAGGTGGTGCCCTTGCCATTGGTGCCGGCGACAGTGATGACAAATGGTGCGGGTTGCAGCAAGTCGAGCTTAGCGGCGACCGCTTTGACACGCTTGAGACCCAGCTCTATTGCTTGAGAATGGAGATTTTCGAGATAATAAAGCCACGCGGCCAAAGGCGACGTGGCTTGGGGAATAGGTAGATTCTGCATGAGTCTCGTTCAGCCAATGTTAGGTCCACTTCGACACTATACCCAAAGTCATTGAAGTTGCAGCAAGACTACAAACCAGATGAAACACGGCCCGTTGACCAAAGCGTGCGAGAGCTCCCGCACGCTCGAGATGACTGACCGGTTTCATCTCAGACTAATCAGGCATCCTGATGGTTGTCAGCCGCGTTGCCGCTGACAGCAGCCTGAACCACGTCCACTTTAGGCTCAGGTTGACCGGTTAATTTGGCCAGCACGCTGCCCAATTTAGGTCGCAGATCAGGACGGCGAACGATCATGTCGATAGCGCCCTTCTCAATCAGGAACTCACTGCGCTGGAAGCCCGGCGGCAGTTTTTCACGAACGGTTTGTTCGATAACGCGTGGGCCAGCAAAGCCGATCAACGCTTTTGGCTCAGCCACGTTGATATCACCCAGCATTGCCAGACTCGCCGACACGCCGCCCATGGTTGGGTCAGTCATTACAGAAATGTACGGCAGGCCGCGTTCCTGTAATTTCGCCAGAGCAGCACTGGTTTTCGCCATCTGCATCAGGGACATCAGCGCTTCTTGCATACGCGCACCGCCACTGGCTGAGAAACAGACCAGCGGACAATTGTCTTCCAACGCCTGCTCTACCGCACGAACGAAACGCGCGCCAACAACAGAAGCCATTGAACCGCCCATGAAGGCAAATTCAAAAGCAGCAACGACGATTGGCATGCCGTACAGGGTGCCTTTCATGACAACCATGGCGTCTTTTTCGTCAGTTTCTTTCTGCGCTGCAACCAGACGGTCTTTATATTTTTTGGAATCTTTAAACTTCAGAACATCTTTAGGCTCAAGCTCGCTGCCTAATTCAACCTCGCTGCCTTCATCCATAAAGGTGAAGAGACGCATACGCGCAGACATGCGCATGTGATGGTCGCACTTTGGGCAAACCATGAGATTGCGTTCCAACTCGGCACGGTAAAGTACCTGACCGCAGCTGTCACACTTAGTCCAGACACCCTCAGGAATGCTTGCCTTACGGGTTTGCGAGACGTTGCTCTTATTAAGAATTCGTTCAATCCAGCTCATCGATAACCTTTCTGTTTGAACCCGGCCGAAGCCAGTCCGCTGTTCATGCTGTAACAAGTCCCCTGAAACCTACCCAAAATCACCCGCCAGCACTGATGCCCAGTGGCATTCACCATGCAAAACGGAAGGGTTGTTCGCAGGAACAGACCATAAATGTCGCTCATTAAACCATAACGGCCCGACGCTGTGGATAAAAAACTGGTCGAACCCTCTGCTTTAATCTCTTTATATTTCCCAGCTTTGCTGCCTTAAGGCTAGCCTTGCTGACGCTTTTCCTTGGCTGCCGCACGTTTGTGCCGCCAAATTTCGATCACGCCCGGCAAAATCGAAAGCACAATGATCGCCACGATCAATAATTTCAGATTTTCCTGAACCACCGGCACGTTGCCGAAAAGGTAGCCAGCATAGGTAAATAACAGCACCCAAACTAGCGCACCAATCACGTTATAAGCCGCAAAGTGGCGATACGACATGCGCCCCATACCCGCAACGAAGGGTGCAAAAGTTCGTACGATTGGGACAAAGCGCGCAAGAATAATCGTTTTGCCGCCATGTTTCTCGTAAAACTTGTGTGTTTGATCCAAATAACTGCGACGGAAAATCTTCGAATTCGGATTGCTGAACAAACGTTCACCAAACAGGCGGCCAATCGTATAGTTAATCGCATCACCCAGAATCGCCGCCACCACCATCAGGAACACCATCAGATGGACATTCAGATCATTGCCCGGCAAGGCCGCCAGCGCGCCAGCCACGAACAGTAAAGAATCGCCCGGCAGGAACGGCGTGACCACCAGCCCCGTCTCACAGAATAAGATCAGGAACAGGATACCGTAGACCCAAACACCATACTGAGCAACCAGCTCGGCCAAGTGCACATCGATATGTAAAATGAAATCAATAACAAGGTGGATGAAATCCATTTGATTTATCGCCTTTTTTAAGCGCCCGATGCGCAATGTTAATCAATAGAAAACCGTCTTCAGTCTTCTAAGAACAGCGGCCCCATATTCATTTTGGGTAAGCCAAACTTCTCCGGGTAATCCACTGAGACTAAGTACAACCCCTCAGCACGCGCGGTGGCAGCCGCCAAATTGCGGTCTTTGGCTGCTAACAGCTCGCCCATCCAGCTTTCCGGCTGGATCCCGGCACCGATATCAATCAAGCTGCCGACGATATTGCGCACCATGTGGTGAACAAAGGCGTTGGCTTTGACATCCACCACCACATAGTTACCGTGGCGCGCGACGTTCAGGTGCATCATGTAACGCCACGGCGTGCGCGACTGACACTGGGAGGCGCGAAACGACGTGAAGTCATTCTCACCCAACAGTGCCTGACCGGCACGCTGCATTTTGTCGACGTCCAGCGGCATATGCACATGGGTGATTCCACTGTGCAGAATGGCCGAACGGTAGCGATGATTATAGATAACGTAACGATAACGGCGCGCGGTGGCGCTAAAGCGCGCGTGGAAATCCTCCGGCACCTCGTGCATCCAGCGCACGGCGATGTTTTTCGGCAAATGGGTATTCACCCCCATGGTCCACGCCGCCTCTTTACGCATTACCGGCGTCTCGAAATGCACTACCTGCCCGGTGGCGCTGACGCCCGCGTCGGTACGCCCCGCGCAAAACACCACAATCGGCGCATCCGCCACGCGGCTCAAGGCCTTTTCCAGACAGGCCTGAACGCTGGCCGCCTCTTGCTGGCGCTGCCAGCCATAATAGGCGCTACCGTCGTACTCAATTCCTAATGCAATGCGTCCGGCAACGGGCGCAGCAGGCAATTCAGACATTAATACCAATACTCCCCAATCAGCTTCTCGGCAGTTTCTACCGCCATCAGCGCGCCGCCGAAGCGCACGTTGTCAGCCACAGACCAGAACTGCACCACTTCAGGAATACCGTAATCATTGCGCAGACAGCCGATGCTCAGGTTGGCGTTGCCCGAGGCGTCGCTGACCTGTGTCGGGAAATCATCTTCTTCGCTCAGATTAATATCATCAATGCGTTCAAGCTCGGTGCGGGCTTCCTCGGCAGACAGCGGGCGCAAGCCTTCCATATGCACCACCTGCGCGTGGCCGTAAAACACCGGCGACTGCACGCAGCTGACAGAAATCGGTAAGCCGTCGTTTTGCAGCACTTTGCGCACTTGGTCAACCAGACGGCGCTCTTCGCGCACGCTGCCCTCTTCGTCATTCAACAGCGGCAACAGGTTGAAAGCCAACTGCTTGCTGAAAATGCCCTCTTCGGCAGGAATGCCGTTGAGCAGGCGCGCGCTCTGTCCGGCCAAATCGTCTACTGCCGCTTTGCCCAAGGCAGAAACCGAGAGCAGAGAAGTCACGTGCAGACGCGCCAAACCAGCCTGATCGGTTAAAGGCTTGATGGCCGTTAACAACTGGCTGGTCAGGCTATCGGCGACCGCCACGATGTTGCGGTTGCGATAGTGCGCCAGCGCGTCAGGGTTAACCCCCGGCACCACCAGCGGAATGTCGTGTTCCATAGCAAACAGGCCGCTGCTGTCGATAACCAGACAGCCCTGATTGGCAGCTTCTTCGGCAAACTGCGCCGAGGCCTCGTGGCCTGCCACAAAGAAGGCCAGTTGCACCTGCGACCAGTCGAACTCGGCGACGTTTTGCACGCGCAGGCTTTTGCCATTGAAGCGCACGGTTTGACCCGCGCTGCGTTCGCTGGCTAACGGAAAGAGTTCACCAACCGGGAACTGGCGATCGGCCAGCAGCTCCAGTAACGCATCACCGACTGCGCCCGTGGCGCCAAGCAGCGCAATATTCCAGCCATCAGACATGTTGGTCTTCTCCAAAAATGAATCGTACAAAAATACAAAGGGGCGGTAGTTCACCGCCCTCAAGTCGAAAATTGCGCCGGGCCTTAGCCCTGAACGGCAGTAAAACCGAGTTTATTGAGCAACTCGACGGTCGCCGGATTATCGCAAATTACTTTCAGCGATGACCACTCGCGGCGCTCTTCATAGAATTTGCGCAGTTTGTCGAACTCCCCGGCTTTGCCCGCCACGCGGCGTAACGGCGCGTCATCGCGGCGCACATCATACACTAAGTGAATAAGTCGCAGCAGTCTGGCTTCGTTCAGTTCCCCTGAGAATGAGACAACCGGGAACTCTGGCGCAGGCAGCAGCTCTTCCAACGGTACTTTTTGCGGCTGGCCGATAAACTGGCTGAATGCTTCGAACACCTGAGTGGTGCCGCGCGCCTTGCCTTCAAGGCTGTATCCGGCAATGTGCGCCGTGCCAATCGCCACTTTATCCAGCAATGCCAGAGAAAGATCCGGCTCCGGCTCCCATACGTCCAGCACGGCGGTGAGTTTTTTCGCGCCGTTGAGCGCGTCGAGCAGCGCGGCGTTATCCACCACTTCGCCACGACAGGCGTTAATCAAAATACGGTCAGCAGGCAGGCGTGCCAACAGGTCGGCGTCCACCAGATGGTGCGTGCTATAAGGCCCGGACATGTTCAACGGCGTGTGAAAGGTCAAGATATCGGCTTCGGCTACCAGTTGGTCCAGCGAAGAGAAAGTCTCTTCGTCACCTCGATCGGCGCGCGGCGGGTCGCACAGCAGAGTGCGGATGCCCAAGGCACGCAGGCGCGCATTCAGACGCGATCCCACATTGCCTACCCCAACAATGCCGACCGTTTTGTCGCGCAGCTGGAAGCCATCGCGCTGGGCCAAAATCAGCAGCGAAGAGAACACATATTCCACTACCGCAATGGCGTTACAGCCCGGCGCGGCGGAGAAACCAATCCCCTGCTTTTGCAGCCAGGCGTCATCCACGTGGTCAGTCCCCGCCGTCGCGGTACCCACGAATTTCACCGGCTTTCCTGCCAGCAGTGCCTCATTCACCTTGGTCACCGAGCGCACCATCAGGGCATCGGCGTCATTGAGTGCATCTTGCGGAATCGGCCGGCCCGGAACGGCCTGCACATTGCCCAGTCGGCTAAATAGCTCGACGGCATAAGGCATATTTTCATCAACCAGGATTTTCACGTGTGTCTCCGGCAGGCAGTGCCATAGAAAAAACAGACTATAAAGAGGAGGAAGATTTTGCCACGAACTGCGGCAGATCCCAATGCCAGCTTGTCACGGCTTACCGTTCATTACGAAAGCGTTGAGGCGTGGTCCCAGATATTTGCTGGAACATGGCAATAAACGCTGATGATGAACTGTAGCCAACTTCCAGCGCCACGTCTTGCACCGTTTTGCCCTGCTCGAGCAGAGAAATCGAATGGAGGAAGCGCAGACGCTGACGCCATTCGGCAAAGCCCATGCCCAAATCCTGTTGGCAGCGGCGTGAAAGCGTGCGTTCGGTGGTGTAAACCCGCGCCGCCCACTCCGCCAGCGAGGTGTTATCCGCCGGGTTCTTCTCCAGCGCGTTTAACACCTGCGACAACAGCTTATTGTCGGACGTGGGTAAATAGGTGTTTTGCCGCGGGGCCTGACAGATTTGGTCCAACAGCACCAATGCCATACGCATATCGCGATCGGTCACTGGCTCTGAAAGATCACGCAGCGCGAAGTCGTTGGCGATGGCGTTAAAAATCGGTGTCAGAGTGAGCAGGCAGGGCTTTTCAGGCAGGCCGTCATCCCACTCGGGCGCGATGTCGATGGCGCAAAAACGGGTCGTCCGGCGGTTATAGCTGGAGTGCTTCACTCCGGCGGGTATCCAGATAGCAAACTCGCGCGGCGCAAGGTAGCGCTCACCTTCAACCTTCATCGCCATCACGCCTGATTTGATGGTAATAATCTGGCTCCACGGGTGCGAATGGCAAACATATTCCGAGTTAGCCAGAATGGTTTCTCCGCGAAAGAGCAGCGTATTGGGGATCTGTTCAGGAAGCGGAGGATAAAAACGAGGCTGTGGCATAAAACCCCTTGTCAATTGTGGTCATCACAAATTCGGGATCAAGTTGTCCGAATTACGCAAAGCGTTGTCTGGTTATCGTTATATATAACAAACACGACAAACGTACACTAGTGCAACGATTTAACTACGGACGTATTTTTTCATGAATGCTCTCTTCCCATTACTGGCGGTGTTGATCTGGTCGATTAACGCCGTGGTCAGCAAGGCCTCTGCGACCGCCATCGATCCTGCGGCGATCTCCTTCTACCGCTGGTTTCTAGCGCTTATCACGCTCACCCCCTTTGTCTTGCCGGGCGTAGTGCGCAATTTCAAAGAGATTAAGCAGTACTGGTGGAAATTGCTGATCCTCGGCCTACTGGGAATGGTGCTATTCCAAAGCCTGGCCTATTACGCCGCCCACACCGTGAGCGCGCTGTATATCGGCATCATCACCTCCTTTATTCCGTTGCTGACGGTGCTGATCAGCCTGTTTGTGTTGAGCGTGGTGCCAACCGTGGGTCTGGCGCTGGGCGGCGTGCTCTCTTTGATCGGCCTGGTGTGGCTGGTCAGCGCGGGCAACCCGGGCCAGCTGCTAGAGCACGGCATTGGTAGCGGCGAAATCATGATGTTTGTCGCCTCAATCTCCTACGCCCTGTATGGCGTGTTGACCAAACGCTGGGCGATCCCGCTGCCTAATTGGCAATCGCTTTACATGCAGATCTTGTTTGGGGTGCTGCTCCTGCTGCCAAATTTCCTGATGACGGAAAATGTGCAGCTAAACGCTCACAACATTCCCTTGGTGGCCTTTGCAGGCATTGCGGCGTCAATCATTGCGCCTTTCCTGTGGATTCAGGGGGTTATTCGACTGGGTGCAAACAAAACCTCTATTTTCATGAATTTGGCCCCCATCTTCACCGCCGTGATTGCCGTGATTTTCCTGCGCGAGCAGTTGCACAGTTACCACTTGATTGGGGGTGGTATCACCCTGCTCGGGGTAATTCTGGCCCAACGCCTGCGCCGTCCGCTCTTTGGCACTAAGCCAGAAGTGAAGGAAGATAAACCCGCCGTTTAATGATGTTATCGCCGCCTGTAACTCCACAGGCGGCATTATTTATCCTGCCTTTTATCGCTTTCGCGCCCCACTCGTCGTTTTCTGCAAAAAATAAGCGTAAGAATATTATTTCCATACCCATTCACAGTGTTGATTGATTTCGTTTGCAGGTATGATGTTGCGCTTGCGCGCTTTGCGCCGTTTTAACTCGCAGCGAAGGACTGGTGATATGCAACCTTTAAGTGGCCCGGGCGCGCCAATTGGCGACAACAGGATGCAACCGAATAACTCAGTTCCCGCGGGCTCTGGTGATAATCAGCAGCTTACCCCTGCGCAGCGCACTACCCTCGAAAAACTCATCGTCAAATTGATGGCGCTGACCCCCATGAAGTCCGCCGAAATTTGGGCTGGCTTACGCCACGAGCTGTCTCTCCCTCATGATGCTGAACTGACCGCCGCAATCTACCCGCGCGCGGAAGGCATCCTGCAAGGCAAATTGACGCAGGCACAGGACAGCCACGCCACGCGCCAGCTGTTCCAGCAACTCACCGAATTATTGCCACAGGGTAATAACCGTCAGGCGGTGAGCGACTTCATTCGCCAAAATTTCGGCCATACCGTGCTCAGCCAGCTGAGCCACGAGCAACTACAGCAGGTGTTTTTGCTGGTCCAGACTGGCGAAATGACCATTCCGAAACCGCAGCAAACGCCGATCACCGATCGCGCCCTGCTGCCTGCCGAACATAACAGTTTGCAGCAGCTGGTGACGCGTCTCAGCGCCGCCACGGGCGAAGCACCGGCCAAACTGTGGCAGCAACTGTTTAACTTAGTCGGCGTAAAAGTGGGCGAACCTATCCCGGCGCGCCATTTTCAGCTGTTAAGCCAGTTTATGCAGGTCAAAGCGGCGCTGAGCCAACCGACAGCGCCACCGACGCTAACCACCTTGCTCAGCGTGTTGAAACAGCCAGCGACGCTGCAAGAAGTCCAGCAGCTGACGGAATATGTCGAAAGCCGGTTCAACGCCACGCCCAACACGCCGCTGAACGTCGCGCAGCTTAACGATCTGGTCGGCGTGCTCTTCAGCCAGCGCGTGGATCGCTCTCCGCGCCCTGAAAAAGTGGATGATGACGTTACCGTGGTGGCTCGCACCGAGCCTCAGCCAATCGTCAACCCATTCGTCGCCATGCTGCCGGAATCAATGCAATCCATAGGCGGCAAGCCGCTGGCTTTCATCGCCTTTGTGGTGGTGGTTATTCTGCTCTGGCTGCTGTTTTAAGCCGCACATTCACTAGCAACCGCACTCTTCCACGCTAAAATCGGCAGGATACTCGCCGCACTCAGCACCGGTCGCCAACGGATGGCGATCGCGAGTCCAGAAATCTAAGCCCCCTATCAACTCTTTGACGCGAAAACCCAGTTTCGCCAGCTTATAGGCCCCATTGGTCGAGCCGTTGCAGCCAATACCATCGCAATAAGTCACATACACCTGCTCTCTATTAAGATGCCGCGTTGACTCTTCAGTCATCAAACGATGCGGAAAGCTGATTGCGCCCGGAATATGTCCGCGCTGATAGTGCGACTCAGCACGAGTATCCACCACCACAATGCCTGAAATACGGTTTTTCAAATCTTCGGCGACATCAGCGGCATCGGTGTAAAAACTCAATTTATTGAAGAGATAGGCTTCGCTCATCGCGGGAGCCGGTGGCGCAAACTGTAATACGGCTGACGTCTGGCTTTGCTGTTTTTGACTCATTTTGCCTCTCTCTTTCAATCAGGTAATAGGAACGCAGCGCGTAAAGCGCAGCATGACAACGGTTGTATCATCCGCTATTTTGGTCTTATTCATAATGCCAATTCCCCAATATCTATAAGACCCATATGCGCACTTACACTGGCTCCTCGACCTTAATTACCCTGTTTGAGAATAGCCTCGAACCAGGACTCAATTTACGCGAGAGGCTTTGCGTTACGCTGCGTAAGGCGATTAACAGTGGCGCTTTAAGCAATGGACAGCGACTGCCTTCTTCACGCCAACTCGCCGCCGACTTGCGTATTTCGCGCATCACGGTTGAGGCCGCCTACGCGCAAATCGAAGCCGAGGGCTATTTGCGCCGCGAGATAGGCAAAGGCACCTTTGTCAGTATCGCCATGCCACCGGAAACGACCTTTAAAAAGAGCCACAGACTGACACCAAGGCTGGCAACTCTTTCTGCTCGCGGCCAGCAAATTGTCGCGACCGGCGGCTGCCAAGACCCTCAGTCTCCTCTGCCCTTCGCCGCGGGTAGCCCGGACTTACGCATCTTCCCGCTGAAAATTTGGCAGCAGTTGATCAACAAGCATCTACGCATCGGGGGCACAACGCTGCTCGGCTATGGCGATCCGCAGGGTTTTGCTCCCCTGCGCGAAGCCATTTGTGCTTACCTCCAGCAATCTCGCGGCGTGCAGTGCAGCCCGCAGCAAATCATGATCACCACCAGCTCGCAGCAGGCTTTGCAGCTCTTGGCAACTCTGCTGCTCGATCAAGGTGATAACGTCTGGCTAGAACAGCCGGGCTATCTCGGCGCAAGAAATGCCTTTACCAGCGCGGGCGGCAAGATATACCCGGTGGGAGTGGATGAAGAAGGCATGAACCCAGTCGGCCAAACCGTTCAGCCTAAAGTTATCTATCTCACGCCTTCCCACCACTACCCTTCCGGCGTTAGTCTTAGCCTGCCACGCCGACTGGCGCTACTGGGGCTGGCGCGGAAATATCAGTCGTGGATCATCGAGGATGATTACGACAGCGAGCTACATTATGATGGCCGCCCTTTGCCCGCCATGCAGGGACTCGATAAACAACAGCAGGTGATTTATCTCGGCACCTTTTCCAAAGTGCTCTTTCCTTCCTTACGTCTGGCCTACGCTGTGCTGCCCGAGGCGCTGGTAGAGCCTATGACCACGCTGCGCACGGTATATGACGGCCATTCGTCTCAGTTGATGCAGGCGGTGACGGCTGATTTTATTCAGTCTGGCCATTTCGCCGCGCACTTGCGTTTTTCACGCCAGCTTTACCATAGCCGCCGCAATCATTTGCTGGAGGAGATCCAGCAAAAGCTCGCAAACTGGCTGATTCCGCAACCCGCCGCCGGAGGCTTACAGCTGGCGGCTCGCCTGCCCGCTGGCTCCGAAAAGAGGCTGACTCAGCTGGCCTTGCAACAGGGTGTCGTCACGCCACGCCTTTCGCCGCTGTGGCTGCCCGAAGCTGGCGCGCAGGAGCAAATACCTGATGGCTGGCTGCTCGGCTTCTCGGCATTAACGCCGGGAGAGATAACCTCAGCGGTTAATCGATTAGCCAAGCTGCCCTTAGATCCAAGCCAGTAATAGCCAGCCGCTCAGGCCACTTAAAATAAGGAATGGGAAGGAGAAATAGTGGAACTTGAGCCAGATCTTGCGATCGTTGGCCATGCGCAGGGCAATGAGGTTAGCCAGTGAACCAATCGCAAGGCCGAAACCGCCAGCGTTAACGGCGTAAGCCAGCAAGGCGTTAGGTGGCACGTAGTTAATCATCAAAATGGTAGCTGGCACGTTGCTAATGACCTGCGACAGCCCGATACCAAGGGCGTAAACGCCCGCCGGGCTTAGGTGTGCAATCTGGTTCACCGCGTCACGCACGGCGTCTAAACCGACAATCAACCGCACGTCGATAAACATGGCGATAAACACCAGAATCAACGGCCAGTCGATGCGCAACAGCACCTGCCGCGCCAGCAAAAGAAAGCACAGCAGCACGGCAATCAGGCCATATAGCGCCAAGCCGAAATCCACACAGCCAATGAACACCACATACATCACCAGACAGCTAAAAAGCAGTTTTTTCTGGTATGGATAGCCCTGATTATTCTCCAGCCTTTTCAGCTTTATCGCTGGGAAACTCAGCCAAGTCACTATCAATAATGCCGCAAAACTGACGAATGCCAGCGGGCTCATTTGGGCTATAAACCCCAAAAATGACAGGCCGGATTTGTTCCACAACAAGATATTTTGCGGATTACCGATAGGCGTAAGTAAGGAGCCCGCGTTCACCGCCAACGCCTCAAAGATGATCAGTCGCGTGACGGGCAGCGTAGAGAGCTTTTTTAGGGTGATCGTGAGTGGAATGACGATAAACAGCGCCACGTCATTGGTCATAAAGGTAGAAAGCAGCGCGGCGGCACAAACCAAAAACAGCGCCAAATAGCGCTCATTGTTGATGCTGTTGATCATCTTACGGCCAACAAAATCAAAGTAGCCGCTCACCTCAACGCCCTTGGTCAGCATCAGCAACCCAATCAGCGTGACGATAGTTGACCAATCTACAAATTGTGCAAATTGGTGGATTTTCTCCGGCTGGAAAAGAGTCAATACCACACCCAGTAGCAATAAGACGTGCAAAAAACGGTCACTTAAGAAGGGCTTGAGTAATGTTGTGAAGAAAGTTGCCAGCATAGTTTTCCGCAATGAGTGACCCTGTCGATTGCGCTGACGTTACCCGAAGACGTTGCGGCCCGCTACTGCAAAAATGAGTTTTCCAGCAAACCTCGTAATAAAAAACGAGGCCGCTGAGGGTCTCGTCAATAATTTGCGAGAAGGCTCGCAATCCCTTATTTCCGCTCGCTTTTCAGCTTGTTATTTGCACGCTGCGAGCTAAAGTCGGCGCTCATTAATTCACCGCAACAGCTTGGAGCCGGTTTCTATGTCGCAGCCAACGGAGCACATCAATCAGCAAGAAGATAAGCAGGCTTACCCCCATCACTGGCAGGCTGATGGAGAGAGCCAGTGCTATCAGCCCAATTGGCCATTGCAGGCTGGCAGGAAGTTGGCGCCACGTTTGAATCAGGGTTACCACCGGATGCGGGCCGCTGTTCATCGCCGGACGGCGCAGCCACCACATGCGGTAGCCCCAGCCAATCATCACGCACAGCCCAATGCCGAACAGCACCAGAATAGCCTGATTCCAGAAGCCAAACAGAATACCCATATGGGCATCAACGCCCCAGCGAGTGAGCTTCGCCAGCAGCGGGAAATGGGCAAACTCGGTATGGTCAATAATCGCCATTGTCTGAGGGTTAACCGATACGGCATCGACCTGGGTCGGCCAGCTTCGGTCCACTTCCGTCACCGTCCAGGCCTTATCCGCCGCATAAGCCGGGCGAATTTCTATTTTGTTAGCCGTGATCCCTGCATGACGCGCGGCGGCGATGACCTGATCGAAAGTGATCGGCAAAACATTAACAGGCTCAACTTTTGCTGGCATGTGATGAGCTGCCATATCGGGCATGTCAGGCATATCTGCCATGCTCATATCACTCATCTGGTGCTCGGCATGTTCACCCGCAGGAGCCGATTTTTCGCCTGCCAGAGTGGTCGCGACCGAAGGGGTCATCCAGCCCATATGTTCACGCAGGATGCTGATATTGCTCCCGGCCCACTGTGACCATGTCAGGCCCGTTACCGACAGAAACAGCATGCCAACCAGCAGCGTGATGCCAAGCCAGGTATGCCAGCGGCGGCTAATGTGCTGCTTGGCAGCCGTGCCGGTAAGCTTACGGTTGCCACGGGTTTTCTGTCGGCTGGTTGCCCATAGAAGAATGCCGCCCAGTGCCGCAACCCACAGCCATGAAGCGGCGAGTTCGCTGTAATTACGGCCAATATCGCCTAGCAGCAACTCGCGGTGAAGCTCATCGAGCCAGGTGCGTAAAGGCAGGATGCCGCTGGTGCCATAGACGGTCTCTTCACCCTTGATATCCAGCGTCACGGGGTCAACAAATATTGCCTTGGTTTTGGACGCGCCGAGGCTTGGGTCGGACAGCATGACCCGCGTGGTTTCCCCCAGCGCAGGGGCTGGACGAATCGCAGCGATCTTCGCCTGATCGCCATCAATGGCCAGCGCAGCTTCAATTTGCCGAGAGATCGGCTGCACGTCGCCTTTCGCGGAAGTGAAAAGCTCGTTGGCGTACAAGTGGTTTTCAAGCTGAGGGGTAAGTACATACAGCGTGCCGGTCAGCGCGGCGACAAAGATAAAAGGCCCGACGAACAAACCGATATAGAAATGGATACGCTTAAGTAACGCAATGGACGCGGCTTTGGCCGTCATTTTGGTAGAGCTTGCAGGATGGCTCATCAAGAATGTTTCCTGAGTGTTTAAATAGCAGGTGCAGAACAGCAAAGCCAGGTCGGCACTGTTCAGACGATGTTTAATAGAAGAAACAAAAAGCTATTTAAAAGCAGGAGGGGCGCGAGGCTGAGAGTCAGGGTAGAAAGCAGTGGGAACAGGACGAACGGCTGCGAGGCGCGGCGGTGCGCGGCTGGAGGTGTTAGACACCCACAGCATCGGCAGCGCTAACATATGCAACAGCGGCAGGTGGACTAAAAGTACGCAGTAACCACAGGCTGCGTCACTCATGTCGCCGGGCATCATCACTCCCAGCCCCATATCGTGCATGGGCATAGAGTTTTGATGAGCCGCAGTATCAGCCTGTTCAGCCATCTCGTCATGCGACATCGGCATGTCGGACTCTGACATCTCTGACATATCCATCGATGCCATAGGCATTTCTGCCATCGACATCTCTGTCATCGCCATGCCAGGCATCATCGAATGCGACATGCCAGCAGCCACCAGTGATTTTGACACCACCGGCGCGATAAATAACATCAGGATGGCCAGAATCCCAAGCCAGGCAGGAAAAAGAGTGTGCCTGTGCTTTATCTGGCTAAGTGAGAGCATTGCATCTTAGTTATAAAAGTATCTATTGAGTGAAAAGAAAGCGGCGGAATTGTACCTGATTAGTTAAGTAGTTTGTAGCTGTTGAGGCATTGGGGAGTATAACGGCGGGCATAAAAAAACCCGCACGATGGCGGGTTTTTCAAAGAGAACGACGAGATTACTTGTCGTTTTTCAGCTTACGCATAACCAGCGTGGCGTTAGTACCGCCGAAGCCGAAGCTGTTAGACATCACGGTAGTCAGCTCGCGCTGAGTTGGCTTAGTGATGATGTCCATACCTTCAGCCTGCTCATCGAGGTTTTCGATGTTGATGCTTGGCGCGATGAAGTTATTTTCAGCCATCAGCAGGGTGTAGATGGCTTCCTGCACGCCCGCAGCACCCAGTGAGTGGCCGGTCATGGCTTTAGTAGAAGACAGTGCTGGTGTTGTAGCGCCGAACACTTCGCGGATTGCGCCGAGTTCTTTCACATCGCCTACTGGAGTAGAAGTACCGTGTACGTTGACGTAGTCAATCGGGGTGTCCACACCCTGCATTGCCATCTTCATACAGCGCACTGCGCCTTCGCCTGATGGAGCAACCATGTCTGCGCCGTCAGATGTTGCGCCGTAGCCCACGATTTCTGCGTAGATGTGCGCGCCACGTGCCAGAGCGTGTTCCAGCTCTTCCACAACAACCATACCGCCGCCGCCAGCGATGACGAAACCGTCACGGGCTTTATCGTAAGTACGGGAAGCTTTATCTGGAGTGTCGTTGTAGCTGGTAGAGAGTGCGCCCATAGCGTCGAACTCACAGGCCATTTCCCAGCACAGCTCTTCGCCGCCACCAGCGAACACCACGTCTTGCTTACCGAGCTGAATCATCTCTACCGCGTTACCGATGCAGTGAGCAGAGGTCGCACAAGCAGAGCTGATGGAATAGTTAACGCCACGAATTTTGAACGGAGTCGCGAGGCAAGCAGAAACGCCAGACGCCATCGCCTTAGTCACCATGTATGGACCTACGCCGCGCAGACCTTTAGCACGCATGCCGTCAGAACCCGCAACCTGGTTACGTGGTGAACCACCACCGGAACCTGCGATCAGGCCGGTACGCTCGTTAGAAACCATCTCAGGCGTCAGGCCAGAATCTTCGATAGCCTGCTGCATGGACAGATAAGCGTAGATAGAAGCATCACTCATGAAACGCACGACCTTACGATCGATAAGCCCTGCGGTGTCTAACTTAACATCACCCCAGACATGGCTACGCATTCCGGCATCTTTCAACTCTTGCGAGAAGGTGATCCCTGAGCGCCCTTCTTGCAGGGAGTTAAGTACTTCCTGCTTGTTGTTACCGATGCTCGAGATGATACCCAGGCCAGTAATGACTGCACGTTTCATTTAATACCTCTTGTACTATTAACTATTCGGGATTTCGTGACGCACTCTAGCGTACAGTTGTACGCCGAACAAGTCCGATCAGCAATTCCTTGTGTAAATCGCAGTAAATTTGCGCGAGGTCAAACTGGCCGTTAAACTTCGGCATCGCCTTGAACTGAGGGAGTTTCATGTGAGCCACACTCCAATCCAGCCCGCCGAATTAAGTTGGAACGAACAGGGTACACCTGTTTCCCGACATTTTGATGACGTCTATTTTTCCAACCAAAACGGCCTGCTGGAAACACGCCACGTCTTTCTAAACGGTAATGGATTCCCACAACGCTTTGCCGAACATCCGCGCTCGGTCTGCGTTATTGCAGAAACCGGATTTGGCACCGGCCTGAACTTTCTCACTCTGTGGCAAGCCTTTGATGACTTTACCCAGCAGCAGCCCGAAGCTCGTCTAAAACGCCTGCATTTCATTAGCTTCGAGAAATTTCCACTGTCCGTAAATGACCTGACTGCCGCCTTAAACCAGTGGCCTGAACTTGCCGACTATGCCAGACAACTTGTTGCCCAATGGCCGCTGCCTTTTTCCGGCTGCCATCGCCTGCTGCTGGACGACGGGCGCATCACTCTCGACCTGTGGTTCGGCGATGTTACTACCCTGCTTCCGGCTTGTGACAGCAGTATGAATCAACAGGTTGACGCCTGGTTTTTAGACGGTTTTGCCCCTTCTAAAAACCCCGATATGTGGACCCCCGAGCTGTTCGCCAATATGGCGCGGCTTTCACGCTCGCAAGGTACGCTGGCAACCTTTACCGTGGCCGGTTTTGTCCGTCGCGGTTTACTCGATGCAGGCTTTGACGTCGAGAAAGTGAAAGGGTTCGGTCAAAAGAAACATATGCTTAGCGGCGTGATGAATAATCCGCTAAATCTGCCACATTCGGCTCCGTGGTATCAGAGACCGGCGGCGGAAAACACCCAAAACATTGCCATAATCGGCGGTGGCGTCGCCAGTGCCGTGCTGGCACTGGCGCTGCTGCGGCGTGATTTTAACGTCACTCTTTATTGTGCCGATGACCAACCGGCTCAGGGAGCTTCGGGGAATCGTCAGGGCGCGGTTTACCCCTTACTTAATGGTAAAGGCGACGCGCTGGAGCGATTTTTCTCCCACGCATTCACCTTCGCCCGTCGCCAGTATCAGGCTTTAGCAGCAAGTGGCGTGGCCTTCGACCATCAGTGGTGCGGCGTAAGCCAGATTGGCTATGACGCCAAGAGTCAAGGGAAAATTGATAAGATCCTCGCAGGCGAACTGCCCGCCGAGCTAGCCACCGCCCTCACTCAGCAGCAGCTGACCGAAGCTTGCGGCTTAGCGTGTCATCACGGCGGGATCAGCTATGGGCTGGGGGGCTGGCTCTGCCCCGCTCAACTCACCACGGAGTTAATCCGACTGGCCGAGACGCGCGGGCTAAAGGCACATTTCAACCAGCCGGTCACGGCGTTACGACAGACCGAGGACAGCCTCTGGGCGCTGACCTTCGCCAATGGCGAAACCCTAGTGCATGACAGCCTGGTGCTGGCAAACGGGGCGAATATTACTGATTTCCAGCAAACCGAGAAGCTGCCGGTCTACGCCGTCGGCGGTCAGGTTTCACATATTCCCACCACGCCTGAGCTGCAAAAGCTTAAACAGGTGCTGTGCTATGACGGCTACCTCACCCCGGTTAACCCAGCGAATCAGCATCACTGTATCGGCGCGAGCTATCACCGTGCTGACAAGTCGACGGCTTATCGCGAAGACGATCAGCAGCAGAACCGCCAGCGGCTGATTGACTGCTTGCCGCAAGCCGGCTGGGCACGAGCAGTCGACGTGAGTAGCGGCGAGGCGCGAAACGGCGTGCGCTGTGCGACACGCGACCATCTCCCGATGGTGGGCGCAGTAGCCGATTATGACGCTATGCTGGAAACCTACAAGAAACTGGATATTGCCGTAAAACGCGGCCAGCCGGTGGCCGATGCGCCTTATCATCGCAACCTGTTCCTGCTTGGGGCGCTGGGTTCGCGTGGGCTAAGCTCGGCCCCGCTGGCGGCGGAAGTGCTGGCGGCGCAAATTTCAGGGGAGCCGATGCCGCTCGATAGCGAAACGCTGGCGGCGCTTAATCCACATCGCATGTGGGTAAGAAAGCTGCTGAAAGGCAAGCCGGTGGTGAGTGAAGAGAACTGACAGAATTGACAAAGGGCCTGGCGGCCCTTTGTTTTTACAAGGTATGACTGATTATTTGGCTTCTGGCAGAGACGCCTGATAGAGATTTTCCCACATGCCGAGCACCAGAACCTGATCGCGCGGGGAGAGCTCTCCGGCCTGAATAGCCTTATCCAGACTGTGTCGGACACGAATTTTCAATGCTTCGGCAGTGTGTTCGCCGTTTTCTTCCGCGTCGGCAACCGCCACGGTCAGATGGCCTCGCAGATAGCCACTGGCGAACAGCTCATCATCGCTGGCGCTTTCAACCATGTCGTCAATCAGCGTCAAAATACGCGCTTCAAATTCTGCGATCATCAATCATCCTCAATTATTCAATATTCAGAAATTCATTCTAGCGGTTGCAGCGCAGGGAAATCTGCCGCCGTCAAAGGTGCCGTATTGTAAAACGATTGTAACGCTTTTATAAAGCGCGCCGGTCTTTCTGGGACGCCTTGTTGCAAGATCCGCAGCACTTCTTCGCGGACCTTATTGTGGAAAGCCACGCGGTCCGGCTCACAATCGCCGCTCAGATTGTCACAACTGACGTTAAAGCGGAACCCGGCGGCGGCGCAAAATAGCCACTCATAGGACTGGGGCTTAATTTCCACCTTCTCGAATTCACTTTGCGTTTGCGCATCACGGCCATCCGGGCAATACCAGTAACCGAAATCCACCAGCTTGCGGCGCTCGGCCCCCGCCACGCACCAGTGGGAGATTTCATGCAGCCCGCTGGCGTAGTAGCCGTGAGCAAAAACGATGCGATTGAAATCTTCCTGTTCATCGGCGGGCAGGTAAATTGGCTCGTCATCACCTTTAATCAGCCGGGTGTTGAATTCCTCATAGAAGCAGGAATCAAAAATCTGGATTAATTGATGATAATTATGGGTTTCTGTTGAATCGGACATAGTTGCTGCGAAACTCTATCAAGTGAAATTAGGGGCAAATACTCCCCTATTTGAATATTGTTTTTACTGATGTTGATCAGTGATTTGCCTCAGTGACTCGCCTGTTGCTATAGGTGCAAACTGAGCCACTGGTAGATCTCCGCCCCGTGGCTGTCATAAATCAGCTTACAGCTCATTACCGTTGACACACAGACCACCATCGGGCGGATCATCTTCTGCCCTTTAGATAACACCATGCGAGCGCCGAGGCGCGCGCCGATAAACTGCCCGGCCAGCATCACCAAGCCAATACTCCAAATCACTTTGTGGCCCATGATGAAAAACAGCAGGCCACCAAAGTTAGAGGTGAAGTTCAGCACTTTGGCGTGTGCCGTGGCTTTGGCAAGATTAAAGCCGCACAGCGTCACAAAGCCCAGCGCGTAGAAAGAGCCCGCCCCCGGCCCGAAGAAGCCGTCATAAAAACCAACGCAGCCGCCACCGACTAATGCATAAGGCAGCGCGGATAAGCGGCGCTGACGATCGCTTTCGCCCAATCTTGGCGTCAGCAGAAAATAGAGACCAATGCAGATGATCAGCAGCGGCAGGATCTGCCGGAGCATGTCTGCGCGCAGGTGCTGAATCAAAATCGCGCCCAATACCGAGCCAACAAAGGTGCAGGCAATATTGAGCTTTTGGTCGTTAAGGTTCACCACCCCACGGCGCACAAAGTACAGGCTAGCGGAAAAAGATCCCCCTACCGCCGACAGCTTATTGGTGGCAATCGCCTGAGCGGGAGAGACACCCGCCGCCAGCAGTGCCGGCAAGCTGAGTAGCCCACCGCCACCGGCTATTGAATCAATAAACCCCGCTAAAACAGCCACTAAAAACAGAACGCCTACTACCCAAGGGGCAACAATCAACCAATCCATTTTTCTTTTTGTCTCGCTCTATAAAGCGGGGAATGTTCAATAGCGATTAGAGCACGTGTTTATCCAGCAGCGCCTGACAAGACGGCGGCAACGGAGGTGGCTCTTTTTTCACTGGTGTACCGGTGCCCGGTTTCGGTGGCAGGAACCAACTTTGCAGTTCCGCGCCGCAACCATCTCCCGGCGGAGGTGGCGCCTGATCTTCACATTCCAGGCTGCCCGCAGGGCAACGCAGACGGACATGCATGTGCGCACGATGGCCAAACCACGGACGAACTTTATGCAGCCACGCGCGATCCGTTCCCGCATCGGCACACAGCTGCTGTTTGATGGCCGGGTTGACGAAGATGCGCGTCACGTCGCTGTCCTGCGCGGCCAGCTTGATCAGCGTTTCAATGCGTGGTTGCCACTGTCGCTGATTGACGGTTTTACCGTCAGCATTGACCAAATCAATAGGCTGCGGCTTGAGCAGCATCTGCTCGCTCCAGCGCTGACGCGGCAGTTGCAGCCAGATATCAACATCCAAACCCGACTGGTGGCTGGCATGTCCGCTGCTGAAACGACCACCGGCTGGCATCGCCATATCGCCAATCAGCATGGTGCCAAGGCCTTTATCCGTCGCCTGAAGTCCCAGACGTTTGATAAAAGCCAGCAGATCAGGCTGGCCGAAATAGCGGCGCTGGTCAGTGCGCATCACCTGGTAATTAGGCGAGTTTAGTGGCAGAGGCTGGGCGCCAATCTGGCAGCCGTTGGCGAAACCCCCGATGGCCTGCGGCGATCCAGCCACCGGATGGGTGATTTTCTGCCAAGGCGTTACCGCCAGAGCGGGCGCGCAAAACGCCAGCGCCAGCAGACCCGCGCAGGCCGTTTTAAACAAATTTGCCGTCATGAAAGCAGGTTTCATCGGTTTACCATCTTTGATTAGCTAATCACCAGCGTGGAACGCTTGAGTTCACGTCACCGTTTTGCGCACGTTGGCGCAGCAAGTGGTCCATCAGCACGATAGCCATCATCGCTTCAGCGATTGGCACGGCGCGGATGCCCACACAAGGGTCATGGCGACCTTTGGTGATCATCTCCACCTGCTCGCCTTGGCGGTTAATGGTGCGCCCCGGAACGGTGATGCTGGAGGTCGGTTTCAACGCGATATGCGCGATAACCGGCTGGCCGCTGCTGATACCGCCGAGAATGCCGCCCGCGTGGTTGCTTTCAAAGCCGTTTGGTGTGATTTCGTCACGGTTTTCGCTGCCGCGCTTGGTTACTACGGCAAAACCGTCGCCAATTTCCACACCTTTCACTGCGTTGATGCTCATCAGCGCGTGAGCCAAATCAGCGTCAAGACGGTCGAAAACCGGCTCGCCGAGGCCCGCTGGCAGGTTTTCCGCCATCACGGTAATTTTCGCGCCGATAGAGTCACCGGCCTTTTTCAACTCGCGCATCAGTTCGTCCAATGCTTCCAGCTTGGACTCATCCGGGCAGAAGAAGGGGTTGGTTTCGACCAAATCCCAATCTTTCAGCTCACAGCTGACATCGCCAATCTGTGCCAGATAGCCACGGACTTTAACGCCAAATTTTTGCGCCAAATATTTCTTGGCGACGGCACCTGCGGCAACGCGCATCGCGGTTTCACGGGCAGAAGAACGACCGCCGCCGCGGTAGTCGCGCACGCCATATTTCTGCTCATAGGTGTAGTCAGCGTGTCCCGGACGGAAAACGTCTTTAATTGCGCTGTAATCCTGAGAGCGCTGGTCAGTATTCTCGATGATCAGGCCGATGCTGGTGCCAGTAGTCACCCCTTCGAACACGCCGGAGAGGATCTTCACCTGATCCGGTTCGCGGCGCTGAGTGGTGTAACGCGACGTGCCCGGACGGCGGCGATCGAGATCGTGCTGCAAATCTGCTTCGGTCAGCGGAATGCCCGGTGGCACGCCGTCGATGATGCAACCCAAGGCCACGCCGTGGGATTCGCCAAAAGTGGTGACGCGGAAAAACTGCCCAATACTGTTCCCTGCCATCACGGCTCCTTAACCATTATGTTGTTTATTTGATGAGGTGACCGGCTGCGAGGCCCGTCACCCAAAATTTTTTAGTCGCGGTAAGCAGTGAAATACTCAGCGCAATCCAGCAACTGCTGCTTGGTCAGCATAAATACGCCGTCGCCGCCGTTTTCGAATTCCAGCCAGGTAAATGGAATATCTGGGTACTGTTCCATCAGATGTACCATGCTGTTACCCACTTCACAAATCAGCACGCCCTGCTCTGTCAGGTAGTCTGGCGCGCAGGCCAGAATGCGGCGAGTCAGCTTCAGACCGTCAGTGCCGGAAGCCAGGCCCAGCTCGGGCTCGTGGCGATATTCCTGCGGCAGGTCTGACATATCTTCTTCGTCAACGTATGGCGGGTTGGTGACGATGAGGTCGTACTGCAATGACACCAGTTCACGGAACAGGTCGGAGCGAATTGGCGTCACCCAGTTCTCTACGCCGTGGGCTTCGATATTGCGTTCGGCCACCGCCAGCGCGTCGGCAGAGATATCTACCGCGTCGACTTCCGTTTCCGGGAAGGCATAGGCACAGGCGATGGCAATACAGCCGCTGCCGGTACACATGTCGAGAATGTGCTGCGGCTTGTCGCGCAGGATGCCGGAGAAGCGATTGTCGATCAGTTCGCCAATCGGTGAGCGCGGCACCAGCACGCGTTCGTCAACGTAAAACTCCATGCCGCAGAACCAGGCTTTATTAGTCAGGTAGGCGACCGGTACACGCTCGTTAACGCGGCGGATCACGCGCTCAACGATGCGATGGCGCTCACTGGAGGTCAGGCGCGCGGTGTGCATATCTTCTGGAATGTCGAGCGGCAGGAACACGCTTGGCAGCACCAGCTGCACGGCTTCATCCCACGGGTTATCGGTACCATGGCCATAATAAACATTAGCGGCGTTCAGGCGGCTTACTGTCCAACGCAGCATGTCCTGAATGGTGTGAAGCTCGCCTACGGCTTCATCTACGAATATTTTGTCCAATTTTCTCTCCTGACGGCAGGCTGGCTTTTAACAGCCCTTTAACCGTGGGTTTACAGTACCTAATTTGCCGCATAGTTTGCCACGAAGCCGGGGACAAATCAGCAGCTATAGGAAGTTGTTGCGAGAAGTGATGGGAATTTAAGTCTGAGTTTTTGTTAACCCTCGACTAATGCGCAGGTACACTGTGAAAATGTGCTAAGAATGATGACGAATCCATGAAGAAAAAACATGCGCTAAGCCCGGAGGAAAAGCTGCTTTTCCGTGAAGCCGTGCCGGGGATTAAACGCCTGCAAAATGACACTATTACTCATCGTCCGGTGCGTAAAAAAGTGACCGAAGTATCGCCAAAAAAGCTGTTGCAAGAACAGGTTGACGCGACTTACTACTTCTCCGATGAATTCCAGCCGATGTTGCAGGAAGAAGGCCCGGTGCGCCACGTGCGCCCCGATGTCAGCCATTTCGAGTTGAAGAAGCTGCGCCGCGGCGACTACTCGCCGGAGCTGTTCCTCGATTTGCACGGCCTGACTCAGCACGAAGCCAAGCAGGAACTGGGCGCGCTGATTGCCGCCTGTCGCCGCGAGCACGTGCACTGCGCCTGCGTGATGCACGGTCACGGCAAGCACATCCTCAAGCAACAGACGCCGCTGTGGTTGGCGCAGCATCCCGACGTGTTAGCCTTCCATCAGGCACCTAAAGAGCTGGGCGGAACCGCCGCACTGTTAGTGCTGATTGAGCTGGATGATAAGCAGCAAGAGCTGTAACCGCCACTGATTCGCAAAAGCAGAAAGCAAAAAAGCACAGCCTGAGCTGTGCTTTTTCATTTTTAGCGGAGCAAGGTTTTATACTTTCGCCATCACCTGACAAGGGCTGAACTGCCAGTCAAAGGTGCCTTTGCCGGTTTCAGCGTCTAACTCTACGCTGGCCATCGCAGAAGTGGCGAACATCGGCGGGCAAACGCCCGGGCACAACTCGGCGACCAGATACCCCACCAGCGGCAGGTGTGAAACCACCAACACGCTGCTCACACCTTCCAGCGCCAGCGCATGGAGCTCTTGCGCGACGACGGCAGGATCGCCCCCCGGAGTCAGTTCTTTCAGAACTTCCACCTCATCGGGCAGACCGATGGCCTGTTTCACTTTTTCCAGCGTCTGCTGCGCACGTAGATACGGGCTAACCAAAACACGCTGAATATTGATTGCGCGACCTTTCAGCCACGCCGCCATATGTACTGATTCGTCACATCCGCACTCGGTAAGAGGTCTTGCCGAATCACTGGCTGCTTCAAGAGCTGCCTCACCGTGACGCATAATCACAACTTGCATATTGCACCGCTTTTGTTAACAAAAATAGCGCTATACAGAAACGCCTTGCGTGCTGTATCACCCTTTGCCCGATGCTTTCGTTGAAAGCCTGAAGGGCAAACCACAGCCACCTAACGCGCCGTCTCTCTATGGCGGCCGGGCATTTTGCCTGAAACTTCACGTAAAGAAAACGCTGTTTTTTACATCAACTGATTCCACTTGTAAACTAGTTTGCCTACTTATTAATCATATCGGATGTATTTCAAACGCTTGCTGCAAACCTCACCAGTTTGCCTACGGCTAACAATATTTCTTTTCGATTTCTTTTCGCACAGATGCATTATCTGACTCATTACCGTATCTGGAAACAGACCCTGCCAGATTCCCGCGAAAACGCGACATAAGCCGTGATCGTTGTCACAGGATGATGAGCTTTCATGCGCGCTGAAATAATTCCGGCATGAAAGCTTTTCATCATCAGTCGATCAATCGCTTTTTACCGCGAACAGCATCATGACCAACCACATCATGAATAGAAGCGGCTGCCCTCTTGCGCTCGGCGTATCAGGCCAGGGCATGGCGCGAAGTGCTCGCCATAATGCTGTTGCAGGCCCTGCAAGGTTTTTAGCACCTCTGCCGCGCCAAGCAGATCAATGTAGCGGAACGGGCCGCCGAGGAACGGCGGGAAGCCGATGCCAAACACCGCGCCAATGTCGCCATCGCGGGCGCTGCGAATAACATTTTCGTCCAGACAGCGCACCGCCTCGTTGAGCATCAGCATCACGCAGCGGCGGGCGATCAACTCCCCGCCCTGCTGCTGTTTTGGCGACAGGTTGAGCAAACGGTAAATCGCCGGGTCAGCCTGTTTCTTCTTCGCCGGTCGGCCTTTATCCGCATATAGATAGAAGCCTTTGCCGTTTTTACGCCCTTTACGGTCGTCTTCCAGCACGGCGTCCAGCGCGCGCGGCGCGGCAAAACGTGGGCCTAAAGCATTCACCAGAATCGGGATGATTTTGGTGCCGACGTCGATACCCACTTCATCCAGCAGTTGCAACGGCCCGACCGGGAAACCTAAATCAACCAGAGCCTTATCAATGTGTTCAATCGGCTCCCCTTCGAGTAAGCAGCGCGCCGCTTCATTAATGTAAGGAGCGAGAATGCGGTTTACATAGAACCCGGCGCTATCGCCCACCACAATCGCCGTTTTTCCCTGTTTCTTCGCCAGCGCGACTGTGGTCGAAATGGTTTGCTCACTGGTTCCTGCATGCGGGATCACTTCCACCAGCGGCATTTTGTCTACCGGGCTGAAATAGTGCAGCCCAATCACGTTCTGCGGCCTACTGGCGGTGGCCGCAATGTCGTGAATCGGCAAAGAAGAGGTGTTTGAAGCAAAAACCGTATGCTCAGAGGCGTTTTGTTCTATCTCGGCGACCATTTTTTGCTTCAGTGCTAAATCCTCAAACACGGCTTCGACCACCAGATCGACGCGCTCAAAGCCGCTGTAATCCGTGGTTCCGGAAATCAGCATCATCTGCCGCTGCTGCTCGGCCTTTTTCAGTCGACCACGGCGAACGCGCTTCTCTAGCAGATCCCAGCTGTATTTCAGCGCGTGGCGAATGCCTTCCTGATTAATGTCTTTGATCCTCACCGGCAGGCCCGCGCGCGTGGCGGTGACATTGGCGATACCCCCCCCCATCAGCCCGCCGCCGAGAATGCCGACTCGGCGCAGTGGCAGCGGGTCGGCGTCTGCCCCACGCTCTTTTTTCAGCGCCGTGGAGGCAAAGAACAAGCCGCGCAGCGCCGCCGACTGTGGCGTCATCACCAGCTCGCCAAAGGCTTCGGCCTCGGCCTGATAACCACTGGTACGCCCGCTATCCAGCCCCTGTTTCACCACGTCGATGATCTTTTCGGTAGCGGGATAGTTACCGTGGGTTTTAGCCCGGGTCTTCTTGCGAACTACCGAGAATAGGAGTGCCTTGCCCAAGGGACCGCCCGCCAAACGCGCCTGCCAAGGCAGAGGTGCACGGGTTTTGCGCCCTTGCAGCACGCGATCGATGGCGGTTTGCAGCAGAATAGATTGCGGCACGGCGTCGTCCACCAGCCCCATTCGTTGAGCCTGCTTGGCGCGAATGCTGCGCCCGGTGAGCATCATATCCAGCGCTTTCGGCGCGCCAATCAGCCTTGGCAGTCGCTGCGTGCCGCCGGAACCCGGCAACAGGCCAAGCTGCACTTCAGGCAGGCCAAGCTGGGTTTTATCGTCCAGTGAGCAGATTCGCGCGTGGCAGGCCAGCGCCAACTCTAGCCCGCCGCCGAGGCAGGCTCCGTGAATGGCGGCCACCACCGGCACCGGGAATGCCGAAATGTGCGACATCACCGTCTGGCCTTTGGTGGCTAACTCACTGGCCTCGCGGGCCGTTTTACAGCCGCTGATCATGCTGATATCGGCCCCGGCAATAAAAGAGTCGGTTTTGCCGGAAATCAGCACCAAGCCTTTCAACTGCGAGTATTGTTGGGCTTTCTGCAAAATCTTGCCGATTTGTTCAACAAATTCAGCCTTTAAGGTATTCACCTTTTCATTCGGCACGTCGATGGTGATGATGCCAACGTGCTGGTTGGTAAAGGTCAGTTTGAATGCAGAATCGGGCTGGTTCTCCAGTAAGAACAGATCGTCGGTCATTCGGCTGCCTCCAGAATCATTGCGGCACCTAAACCACCCGCCGCACAGGCAGTGGTCAGCCCGTAACGCCCGCCGCGACGGCGAAGCTCGTGTAATGTTTGGGTGATCATGCGCGCCCCGGTGGCGGCAAAAGGATGGCCATAGGCCAGTGAACCGCCGAGCACGTTGAATCTCTCCCAGTCTATTTCGCCGATGGATTGTTCACGGCCCAGCTTCTCACGGGCGAACGTCTCACTGGCAAACATTTTGATGTTTGCCAGCGTTTGCGCGGCGAAAGCCTCGTGCATCTCAATTAAGTCTAAATCGCCGAGCGTCAGCCCTGCCCTGTCCAGGGCAATCGGCGTGGCATAGGCTGGCCCAAGAAGCATGTCTTCCCAAACGTCGATGGCGGCGAAGGCAAAACTTTTCAGATAACCCAGAGGTTTTAGGCCAAGTTCGCGCGCGCGGGATTCACTCATCATCAGCACCGCCGCAGCGCCGTCGGTTAATGGCGTGCTGGTCGCCGCAGTGACCGTACCGTGGCGGCGGTCAAACGCCGGACGCAGCTTGGTGTATTGGCTCAGTTCAGACTGGGTGCGGATGTTGTTGTCTTTTTGCAAAACGTCGCGGTACGGCGGCACTTGGGCGGCCATCACCTGCGAATCAAGATAGCCATTTTCCCACGCTTGAGTCGCTAAAGTGTGGGAACGGTGCGCCAGTTCGTCCTGCTGCTGGCGGGAAATACCGTGGGTTTTCGCCATCTGTTCGGCGGTGTCACCCATGCGCAGGCCGGTGGAGTACTCGGCCACGGCGGGCGGCACCGGCAGCAAGTCGCGGAATTTCAATTTGCTAAACAGCGCCAGGCGCTGTGACAACGTACGGGCTTTATTCACATCGACTAAAGTGCGAGCCAGCCGTTTACTGACCCCAATCGGCAAGACCGAAGAGGAGTCCGCGCCCCCGGCGATGCCGATACTGACCGAGCCGCTAATGATGCTTTCCGCCACATTGGCCACGGCCTGAAAACTGGTGGCGCAGGCGCGGGAGACGCTATAGGCGTCGGTCGAGACGCTCATGCCGGTGCCGAGCACGATTTCGCGCGCAATATTCGGTGCTTCGGGCATTTGCACCACCTGCCCAAACACCAGCTGATCAATGATTTGGGGGTCAATGCCGCTTTTCGCCAGCAGCTCACTGACCACCATCTTACCTAAATCCACCGCCGGAATGCCGTGGTACGCCGTGGCTTGCTTAGCGAATGGCGTGCGTAAACCATCGACAATCGCAATGCGATCGCCTTCACGCGTCACCAGCGGGATAACCTTATTCATACGGACTCCAAATTAAGAGGTCAGACCTGATAAGTCAGTTTTAACCATATGTTTACATTTAGCAAATGCCTAAAGGAGGGAACTGCGAGCGACTGCAAAAAAAAACCGCGACACAGGGGTCGCGGCTTGAAGAACTGGCTCATTTTTGTGAAGGGGATTAGCGCAATCCCAGCTGGAAGATCATGGTTTCGGCTTGGCAAGAGAATGTGAAGTCGATATTCAGCTCGACGCCGCCTTCAACCTTTTCAATTCGGCTATCAATGACGCAAGGCTCAGATTCCACCGCGCGCGCTTTGGCGGTCAGGCTATTTAACATCTCATTGGCCTGGGTTTCGTTGGCAAAAACGTGACTGTAGGAGGCGGTGCAGTCGGTGTTGTCCATGATAGTACCGACGTCAACGCAACAGCAGGCCGCCGTTTCTTCCGCGCCGCATTTGTTAATGGAGTGCAGAGGCTGGGTGGATTTCGATGACAAAGTTGCTTCGGACATAATCTTCTCCTGGGCCAAATTTACGCCTTGGCGGTCGGCCCTGTTGGTCATTCAAAGGTGTATTTTCATCCACTATTTTACGCCTGCTCAGCCGCTACGCCTAGCACTTACTTTTTGTGTGTCTTTTAAGTGACTAATATCACAGAAATAAATTCAAAAGGTTATAAATGTCACCAATTTTTATCTTCCAAGTTATTAAGTTCCGCCGGAGCTGTATGTTTTTTGTTAAGCGGATCTAATTTCTGGCATCAAATTGGAAATATCCATGAAACATCATTGCAACATGTGTACAGGTCGGACCTATACTTCGCTCACTGGTCTGATTTGTCAGACTGAGAACGAACCCTACAATCCCGCGCTCATTGTTACTTGATGTAACATTGTTTGATAAAAACATAAAATTGAGGTTTTGGTCATGAACCAGAAAAACCTGTTGAAAAGATCAGCTCTGGCAGCTGCAGTGGCAATTGTTTCCTCAAACGTGTATGCGGCCGGTTTTCAGTTAAATGAATACACCGCAGCCGGTCTTGGCCGTTCGTTTTCAGGTGAAGGGGCCATTGCTGATACCGCAGCATCTGGCAGCCGAAACCCGGCAACCATGACCATGTTTGATCGCCCTTCTTTCTCCGGCGGTGCGATTTACGTCGCGCCTGACGTCAATATTACGGGTCGCTCGCCAATCACTGGCAACAGCACTGACGCCGATAACATCGCGCCAAACCAGTGGGTGCCGAACCTGCACTTTATTCTGCCGTTGAACGACAAGTGGGCGTTGGGAGCATCTTCCACCTCCAACTACGGTCTGGCGACCGAGTTCAATGACAACTACGCGGCAGGTCCTTTAGGCGGCAAAACCGACCTGATCACCATCAACAACAACTTAAGCGCCGCGTACCGTGTTAACGAGCACTTCAGCTTAGGTTTAGGCTTCGACGCCGTGTGGGCCAAAGCGAAAATCAGCCGTACCGCGGGTGAACTTGGCCCAATTCAGTCTCGCGGCCAGCTTCCGGCAAAAACCGAGATTGCTCACCTGAAAGGTGACGAATGGGGTTATGGCTGGAACGCCGGTATCCTGTATGAAGTGGATGAAAATAACCGCTACGGTTTCACTTACCGTTCCAAAGTGGATATCGACTTTAAAGGCGATTACCGCAACAGCGTCCCAGTTCAGGCGGGCGGAACCGGCGGCAGCACTATTCCTGGCTCTTTGACACTGAACTTGCCAGAAATGTGGGAAATCTCAGGTTATAACAAAGTGGCACCGAAATGGGCGATTCACTATAGCCTGGCTTACACCAGCTGGAGCGAATTCCAGGAGCTGAAAGCCACTGGCAACAACGGCCAGACGCTGTTCCAAAAAGAAGAAAACTATCACGATGCCTACCGCATCGCGCTGGGTACCACCTATTACTATGACGATAACTGGACTTTCCGTACCGGTATCGCCTTCGATGATAGCCCGGTTCCAGCAGACAACCGCACCATCTCGATTCCTGACCAAGACCGTTTCTGGATAAGCGCCGGTACTACTTATGCGTTCAACAAAGATGCGTCTGTTGACCTGGGTGTGTCTTACATGCACGGCCAGACGGTTAACATCAGCGAGAAAGTGGCGAATGGCGTGCCGAACTATGAGTTCCAGGCCAAAGGTACCGCGATGCTGTACGGCGCTAACTTCAACTACAGTTTCTAATGTGACAGCTTGCAATAGCTGGCTTAGATTGTTGATTGCCAGACACAAAAAAAGCGCCGAAAGGCGCTTTTTTCATGGGCAGCATCTGAATCAGTTAGCTGAGTCGATACTTTGCAGATCATCCTGAATCGCCGCGGCGTTCGGGTTGTTCTGCGGCGTTAACTTGCCGCCGCTTGCCAGGAAGTCGTGACGCTGGAAGTAAGCTTCACGCACCATCAGGTAAGGGTCAGACGAGTTACGCAAGATAGCATCGGAGTCGAGCAATTCGGCACGGGTTTCAACACCTTCAAGCACGAACTTACCGGCCGACATCCAGAAGGTCAGGTAGCTGAGCATCGGGTAGAGGTAATCGACAGTGTCGCCGCCTTCGTCACGCAGAGTGAAGCTGCCGTAAGCCGGAAGCTGCACGTAAGGGCCATAACCTACGCCATAGTGTGCCAAAGTCGTGCCGAAGCCGCGCTTCTCTTCTTTCGCCAGTTTCGGGTTAGCCATTGACGCTACGTCAATCAGGCCGCCCATCCCCAGCAGGGTGTTAAGGAAGAAACGGTTAAAGTGGATCATCGCACGGTAAGGATCACCCTGTGCGAAGGCGTTCACCATGCTGGCTGGCTCATCGAGGTTATCGAAGAAGTTGGTCATCCCGTTACGCGCTGGCATCGGGACATAGTTTCTCCACGCCACAGCAACAGGACGAAGCACATAAGGGTCCATGATGTTGTAGTTGAAGTCGAACATTGTCCGGTTGAAACCTTCAAGCGGATCAGAACGTCCCTGCGGTTCGCTGTCCGATGATGTACCGGCACAACCCACCAGCAGCGCGGTCGCAAACGCCAGCCCAGTCAGGCGTAAGTTCATGGATATCTCCCTATTTTTCTTCAGTTCCGCTGTCAGGGAACCTGCTGATTAATCTCAATGCTGACCTGTCCATTGCCGGAAAAATCAGTCAGCGGACTGTCGCCGTACCAGTCACCTGCGGCTGGCGTTGCCAGTCCGTTTTGTGAAATTCGAACGCGTACTTTTAACTGATGCAGCGAAGAAAGCAATCTTTCCGGCATCATGGCATTGGAATCATCCATTGTCATGGCAAGCGGGAAGCGGCTCAGAGGCAGTTTCTTCACGGCAATCGGCACCGGGCTACTGCCATCGGTGACCGAAATAAATACCGTGCCTTGCTGCGGAATACTCTTCGCGGCGTTATCAGACAGCGTCACGTTAACCGCCAATTTAGCGGAGTTCTGCCCCGATTTGGCCTTCGCCTGCTCAATACTGGCGCGAACCATTTCAGCGCGTTTATCCCCGGCCGGCAGAATCTTCAGCATTAGCTCCCAGGCACCAATGGCCTGCGGATAATGCCCCTGCTCAAATTCATTGTAGGCTAGCAAACTCAGGACGCGTAGGTTGCCCTGATTTTGTTCCAGCATACTGCGCAACAGTTTGCCGCCGCTAATGTTATCTTGCGGATCGCCGGAGCGAGTTAACACTTCCGCATATCCGAGCTTGATGTCCATATTGTTCGGCGAAAGCTGGTAAGCATGGGCAAAAGCCTGCGTCGCGGTATTGGCATTATCCAGCGCCATACCCACGCGGCCGAGCATCATCCAGTCTTGCGCATTGTTCGGGTCGCGCTGCAATTCGGTACGCAGCCCTAAGCCGAGATCCTGCACGTCATTCATGGTTAAGGCTGGCGCATTGTCATCGGCCACGCGGTGGCGTAAATCTGGCATGCGCTGCATGACATTATTCCACGCGCTGACCTGGGTTAAACCGCCGGAATAGAGGTAGAACCCCAGCGTGACCAGCACGAGTAACAGTGCGCCCGGCACCAGCGTCCAGCGGCCAATTGGCTGCGCGGCGCGCTGCTGTTCTTCGGGAATATCACTCAGCAGGTTTTCCTGCAATTCGCGAATATGCTGCGGGCGCTCGTCAACCACGCCCTGCTCTTCGTCTTGCTCAAGCTCGCTCAGACGATGTTGGTAAAAAGCTTTGTTCAGCGCATCGCGCGACGTGTGTTCTGCCCTGTCGCGACGCATCACCGGCACCAAAAACAGTGCCAGCGCGATAATAAGCATCACTACAATAGTCAGCCAAAAAATACTCATGATCCTTTCCCGTCGCTCTCTGTCTTCGTGACATCAGTCAGTAACTGCGCCAGCCGCTGTTGTTCTTTTATTGAAAGCTCTGACGCTGACACGCCCTGTTTCACCGATGTTTCTGACCCTGTTTGTCCATTCTGGCGACGCGCGCGCATGACAATCACCGACGCGCCGATCAGTACAAACAGCAGAGGACCCAGCCATAAAATAAGCGTGGAAGGCGTAACTGGCGGTTCGTAGGTCACAAAGTTACCGTATCGCGCCACCATATACTGCACAATCTGCTCGCGCGTTTGGCCTTCATTAAGTAATTGATAAACCTTGGTACGCATATCGGCCGCTATGATCGAATCCGAGGCCGCGATGCTGGTGTTCTGGCACTTCGGGCAGCGAAGTTGCTCGGTGATTTGCCGATACTGCTGCTCCTGCGCTTCCGACTTGAACTGGTAAGTATCAATGGCGGCAAAGGCCGCCCAGCTCAAAGTCAGACCGAGGATCAGTGCGCAAAGTGAAGTGACGGCTCTCATGCGTCACCGCCATATTTTTTGTACAGCGGCAGGACTTCGTTTTGCCACACTTTAGCATTCATATCACCAGCATGGCGGTAGCGGATGATGCCCTGACCGTCGACCAGAAAAGTCTCCGGCGCGCCGTACACGCCGAGATCAAGGCCCAGCATGCCGTCGCCGTCGTACAGGCTCAGCGCATAGGGATTACCCAGCGTATTCAGCCAGTTAACTGCTTTCTGCCGGTCATCTTTATAGTTCAGCCCCACCACGCGGATGCCTTTCACCGCCAGCGTATTGAGATATTCATGCTCGGCGCGGCAAGTCGGGCACCAGGTCGCCCAGACATTCAGCAGAATCGGCTTGCCGTCGCGCAGCACCGACTGGTCGTAGGTTTTGCCCGGCTGCGACAGCGATTCCAGCTTAAATACCGGCACCGGTTTGCCGATCAACGCCGACTCCAGCAGGGTCGGGTCATCGCCGTTGGCGTTACGGGTCAGTTGCACCATAAAGGCCGCGGCCAGCGCCAAAAACAGCACCAGGGGGATAAATAGCAGTTTGCGACTCATGCCTCTTCAGCCTCCGCTTTGCCCTGACGCTTGAGTTTTTTGCTCATGCGATAACGCGGGTCGAGAATACAGAGCACGCCGCCAAAGGCCATGAAGATGCCGCCGAGCCAGATCCAGCGCACAAAAGGTTTGTAGTACAGGCGCACGGCCCAAGAGCCGTCGTCCATCTCTTCACCCAGCGCGGCATACAGGTCACGCGCCAGATTCCCGTGAATTGCCGCCTCGGTCATCATGGTGTGCGCCACGCTGTAATAGCGTTTTTCAGCATGCAAGGTGGTGACAGGTTTACCGTTGCGGGTGACGTCGATATTGGCTTCGCCACCGGAATAGTTGGAGCCTTGGATGTCGCGCATGTCGCGGAAAACAAAGTGATAATCGTGGATATCCACGCTGTCGCCCGCTTTCATTCGCACATCACGCTCGACGCTGTAATTCTGGCTAAAGGCGATACCAATCACCGTGACGGCGACGCCCAGATGCCCCAGCACCATGCCCCAGTGGCTGCGGGAAAGATGGGTCAACCCGCGCCAGAAGGTATGACGATGAGTGGCGCGCTCGTGCAGCTCCATCAAGGTTAGGACAATCACCCATACCGACATCAGCAGGCCGACCACCGTCATGCCGACGATTTTGTCCTGCAGTAGCCAAGGCAGCAGAATCGACAACAGTAAAGTCACCACGAGCGCCACGCCAAGGCGACGCCACAGCTTGCTTGGCTCGTCACGACGCCAGCGTACCAGTGGGCCGATGCCCAACAGCAGGGCCAGCGGGGCCATCAACCAAGTAAACATGGTATTAAAGAAAGGTTCGCCGATGGAAATACTGCCCATGCCGAGCTGTTTGTGAATTAGCGGCAGCAGCGTGCCAAGCAGCACCACCAGCATGGCGGCTACCAGCAGCACGTTATTGCCTAATAGATAGCTTTCGCGCGAGTGCAGTTCGTGGCGGCTTGGCGCACGCACCGAGTTGCCTTTAATGGCGTACAGCAGCAGCGAGCCGCCGATGATGATCACCAGATAGGCCAGAATAAACATGCCGCGCGCTGGGTCTGAGGCGAAGGAGTGAACCGACACCAGCACGCCCGAGCGCACCAGGAAGGTCCCCAGCAGGCAGAGTGAGAAACAGGTAATGGCCAACAGCACGGTCCAGGCTTTGAAGGTGCCGCGTTTTTCAGTCACCGCCAGCGAGTGGATCAGCGCCGTGCCTGCCAGCCAAGGCATAAACGAGGCGTTTTCTACCGGATCCCAGAACCACCAGCCGCCCCAGCCTAATTCGTAATAAGCCCATGCCGAGCCCAGCACGATGCCCATGGTCAGGAACACCCATGCCGCCGTCGTCCAAGGTCGCGACCAGCGCGCCCACGCGGTATCCAGTCGGCCCGCTATCAGCGAGGCAATGGCAAACGCGAAGGCCACGGAGAAGCCGACATATCCCATATACAGCAATGGCGGGTGGAAAATCAGCCCAATATCTTGCAGCACGGGGTTAAGGTCGCTGCCGTCCACCGGGAAGCCCGGCAAAGTGCGAATAAACGGGTTAGAAGTCAGCAGGATAAACACCAGGAAGCCGGCGGTGATCATCCCCATGACGGCCAGCACGCGGGCCACGGCGTCTTGCGGCATGCGGCGGCTAAACAGCGCCACCGCCAGCGTCCAGCAACTCAGCAGCAGCACCCACAGCAGCAGCGAGCCTTCGTGCGCGCCCCAGGTGGCGGCCATGCGGTAATAGACCGGCAGGCGAGTGTTGGAGTTATTCGCCACATAGGCGACGGTAAAGTCGTTCACCACAAAGGCGTGAACCAGAATGATAAAGGCCAGCGTAATGGCGGCGAACATGCCGTAAGAGAGCGGGCGCGCCATCGCCATCATGCGGTTATCTTGCCGCGCCGCGCCCCATTGTGGGTAAATACTTAGGAGTATCGCCAGACCTAAAGCCAGACAGAGGGAAAAGGTTCCTATTTCCGGCATCATGAGCGAACACTTCCTTTATCGTTACCCGCGTAGGCCGCAGCCGGGGCTTTGTTATCATCTTTCATTGCATCTTCCACTTCTGGCGGCACGTATTTCTCATCATGCTTCGCCAGCACTTGCTGAGCATTGACCACGTTACCGGCTTCCATCACACCCTGCGCCACGACGCCCTGCCCTTCGCGGAACAGGTCCGGCAGGATGCCGTTGTAGGTCACGCTAATCGCGCCACGAGCGTCATAAATTTTAAAACTGACCTGCAAACTCTTGGCATCGCGCTTTACCGAGCCGGGCATCACCATGCCGCCAATACGCAGGCGCTGGCCGACAAACGGCATCTCATGGTTTTCACCTTTACCTTGCAGAATCTCGGTTGGCGTATAGAACAGATCAATGTTGGATCTCAGGGCGTACATCACCAGAGAGATGCTCAGGCCAAGGCCGACCAGCACCACCAGCGCCAGCGAAAGGCGCTTTTTACGACGTGGATTCACAATAACTTCTCCCCGGACGCGTCCGGTTTCAACCGAGGTACAGCCGGCTTCGTCGCGGCTGGCGATTCATTAGTAGGGTTTCGTTTGGATTGCACAATGCGCTTTTCCCGCGCCTGACGACGGCGAACGTCAGCCAGAATTTGCCGACGCTGCACCATGGTGTGCGCCACTAAGGCAATCAGAGAAATCAGCGTGGCTGCGACAGAGAGCCAGACATAAAAGGCGTAGCCGCCCATGTCGAAGAATGCCTGCCAGCTTGAGAATGCGGCGTTCATCAGCGGCGCTCCTTATTAACCAATTCGGCCACCCACGGGCGCAGGCGCTCCTGAATAAGAATAAGGTTACGCAGGCGCATTAGCGTCAGCGTAATAAAGAAGAAGAGATAGCCGAAGATGGCCCAGCGCAGCGGGTAACGCATGCTTGGGTCGATGGTTTGCTGCATGTTGGTCGAGCCTTGATGCAGGGTGTTCCACCACTCCACCGAGTAGTGAATGATAGGAATGTTGACCACGCCGACCAGTACTAAAATACCCGCAGCGCGCCCGGCAAGGCGGCGATCTTCAAAGGAGTGGTATAAGGCGATGGCTCCCAGATAGAGGAACAGCAGCACCAGCTCGGAAGTCAGGCGCGCGTCCCACACCCACCAAGTTCCCCACATAGGTTTGCCCCAGGCGGAGCCGGTGACCAGCGCAATAAAGGTGAAGACGGCCCCGACGGGTGCCATGGCGGCCATGGCTAAGTCAGACATTTTCATCTGCCACACCAGCCCGATAAAGGCGGCTATCGCCATCGCGCTGTAAATCCCCATCGACCAGATAGCCGCCGGGACGTGAATGTACATGATGCGATAGCTGTTACCCTGCTGGTAATCAGGCGGCGCGTAGCCAAAGCCCCAGACCCAGCCAATTAGCAAACAGGCTAATCCCAGAATGCCGAGCCACGGAATAAACCGGCCGCAGACCGAGTAAAGACGCTCGGGTCGCGCGAGTTGATGTAACCATTTCCACATTGTTATCGTTGCTCACTCTAAAAAGACTTTCACTGGGGCGCGTGGACCGTTATTGGCCTATTGCGCGGTAAGAGATGGAACCGGTTTCTATCCGCACTTATTTATTCGCACTGAATACCCCTTCCCTATATTGTTCCCTATAGAGAAGTGTGATGTTAGTCAAAGGTTGCGCTTTTTCTGCCAATTTGTAACTACAGGTAAATTTACCCAAATTGATCGGAATAATATTGACCCGTCATACTTCGAGCTGAAGCTCGAAGTATGACGGGTCAGTGAATGCTGACTCGCAAAGCTGCCGCCGTGGCGAACGGTGCGAGTGTCGCACTTCCCGCCAGCATCGCGCCAAGAATTGCCAGATATCCGCCGAGCGGCATGCCCATAGAGGCGGCGTCGATGGCACCTGTGGCAAAAATCAGCACCGGAATATACAGCGGCAATACCAACAAACTAAGCAGCACCCCGCCTTTGCGCAGGCCCACGGTCAGCGCCACGCCAATGGCACCAATAAAACTCAGGGTCGGCGTTCCTAGCAAAATGGTCAGCGCGACGGCTTTCCACGTGTTGAAATCCAGCGACAGCAGCAATGCAATCACCGGAGATAAAATCAATAACGGCAGCCCGGTGACCACCCAGTGAGCACATACTTTGCCTAGAACCGTTAGCGCTAGCGGGGATGGTAACAATAGTAGCTGCTCCAGCGTGCCGTCGAGGAAGTCATCACGGAACAACCTCTCCAGTGACAGCAGCGAGGCGAGCAGTGCCGCGACCCAGACGATGCCCGGCGCAATGCGCGCCAGCAGTTGTGGTTCCGGTCCCAGCCCCAGTGGAAACAGGGTGATCACAATTATAAAGAACCACAGCGGGTTGATGATTTCCGCACTTTTACGAAAAGCGATTTTAAGTTCGCGGCGCAGGACTTTAATAAACATTAGACCAACTTCCCTAATCGAGTCATAGCAGTTCTGCGTTAGTCAGGCGGAGCTTGCGCACGTCGCGGCTCACGCCCTGTAGGTCTTGGTGGGTAGTAAGCACTACCATACCGCCTCGTCCGGCGTGCATTTCGAACAGGTCGATCAGTGTCGCCACGCCCTGCTTGTCGATAGCCGTCAGAGGTTCATCAAGGATCCACAGCGGCGCACGCGTCAGCCATAGTCTCGCCAATGCAACGCGGCGCTGTTGCCCGGCGGACATCTGCGCCACGATGACATCTTCATAGCCCAGCAGGCCGACATTTTCTAATGCCTGATACAGAGCGTCGCCATCAACTTTGCCATCAACCGACTGATAAAATGCCAGATTTTCATACGCAGTGAGTACTGACTTTATCCCCGGCTGATGGCCGAGAAAGAGTAAATCCTGATGGAACAGGTCGCGCTGGCGGCGAGTATTCTCACCCTTCCAGCGCACTTCGCCGGAGTCCGGTGAAGAAAGCCCGGCCAAAATCCGCAGCAGGCTGGTTTTCCCGGCGCCGTTCTGGCCTTCAATTTGCACCATATCACCGGGCTCGATGGTGAAACTCAGGTCGCTAAACAGGGGGCGCTCGTCGCGCACGCAGCTCAGGTTAACGGCTTCAAACATCGGAATATCCCGTAAAATTCACAAGGGTACATCATATCATAAGCATCCTATGCGTCGCAGCCAGAGGTTGCAGTGGTTCCTGCCACTACCCGTCTGTCTTGCAGCATAACTACCATCCCTGTCCTATGCTTAAAACGGTTTTATTTTTCCGCGATGCCTCGCAAAACTTCTGGGGAAACACCATGAATCAAGCCACAAAACAGCAGAATAAAGAGAACGATGTCGATAGCGAGGAGCATGCGCAAGGCACTGAGATTGAAGTTGATGAAGAGAACCTGCCCTCGCGCGCGGCGGCGGTTCACGAGCAGATTCGCCAAGAGGGAGAGAAGGAGCTGGAGCGCGACGGATTGGCGCTGTTCTGGTCGGCGGTAGCCGCAGGGCTGTCGATTAGCGCCTCCATGATGGCCAAAGGCATTTTGCACGCCCGCCTGCCGGAGTCGCCAGAACGCTTTTTCATCGAGAATATCGGTTACACCGCGGGCTTCATTATTGTCATCATGGCTCGCCAGCAGCTGTTCACCGAAAATACCGTCACCGCCGTGCTGCCGGTGATGCATAAGCTGACGCTAAAAAACAGCGCCCTGCTGCTACGCCTGTGGAGCTGGGTGCTCGGCGGCAATCTGATTGGCTGCGCCTGCGCCGCGCTGGCCTTCCACCTGGTGCCGTTTTTCGACGCCGATACCGACGCGGCCTTTCGCAGCATCAGCCTGGAGATCATGAAGAAAGATCCGACGGCGATGTTTGTCAGCGGCATTATTTCCGGCTGGCTGATTGCCACCATGGTGTGGATGCTGCCCTCGGCAGGCGCGGCCAAAGTGTGGGTGATCATGCTGATGACCTATCTGGTGGCCATCGCCGACCTGACGCACATTGTGGTCGGCTCGGTGGAAATCCTCTATCTGGTGTTTACCGGCGCAATCCCTTGGCAGCAGTTTATCTGGCCCTTCGCCCTGCCAACCCTCGCCGGGAACATCATCGGCGGCACCTTTATCTTCGCGCTCATCAGCCATGCCCAAATCCGCAATGACATGAGCAACCAGAACAAGGCCAAGCAGCAGAAGAGAGCCAAGAACAAGCAGGAAAACCAACAGAAAGCCCAATAACTGGCGACGAAACAACCAAACGACCGCCTAACGCCTTATTATTGTGGCAAAAACGAGTATACTACGCGGGCGCTTTCCCAAGCCGCCCGTGTCTCCTTAGTTAAACGGATATAACAAGCCCCTCCTAAGGGCTAGTTACAGGTTCGATTCCTGTAGGGGACACCATTTTTTCCTGTTGTAATTTCCACTCTCTTATCACAAAATTTCCAGATTTTACTTACCAATAAGCATTTTAATGCTGCAGGAGAAATACAATGTCAGTTCAGGATAAAATTGCTTTATTCTCGGCAATTGGCTCTTGGGTTTCTGCTTTCGCGACATTTTTAGCCGCCTTTATTGCACTCTATCTTGGATTTAAACCTTATAGAATAAAAGTGCGAGCCAAGCATTGCACAAGATATATAGGCGACATTGAAAATGAAATAACCTTAGATGAAGACAAATTTAAAATCCATTTAATTATAAGTAACCATTCACTTTCAAAAATATATGTTGAGAGGGTTCAAATAGTAACAGGTGGACTCATACAGCGAAGCAAAATTCTCTCACGACTATTGATGGGTGCAATGCACGACCAAGGCTCTGGGATAATAAAACCTAATAATTTTTTTCGCAGGGATCTGAAGGTGCTTTACCGCACAGCCAACTACCTTCCGAATATAACCCCTGATAAACCTGTAGCAATAGCACCATATGATAGTCTAATCATTATATTCAAAGGTACTGAAAGAGAATGGGTGAAAAATGAAAGGGAAACGGCTAAGAACTATAGATTTAACTATAAAAAAATAGCAATGAGAATAAGCTTATCAAATGGCAAAGTAATTTACTCCAAGGGATATATTAATATGGAAAAAGAGTAAAAAAATCCGTCTCATTAGAATAAAAAAATAGTGCTATATTGATTTAAGAAATTTTAAAACGAATCCTCCCCCAAAATAATTAAGGCCACCAACATGCCCAACCTAACCCCCTTCTCCTACGTCCTTGCCGTCCCCAACCTCGCCAAAACTTCGGCTTATTTCCGGGATGCGTTGGGGTTTAACCTTGCCTGGCCGGAGGGAGGTGGCTGGCAGCTGGCGGTGCGGGGGGGAGTGCGGATAATGTTGGGGGATTGCCCGGATGCGATTGCGCCTTCGGCGTTGGGCGACCATAGTTACTTTGGGTATTGGCATGTTGATGATGCTACTGCACTTTATGATGAATTTACCGCCGCGGGCGCGATCATTATTCAGCCTATTGCCGACACGCCACACGGCATGCGCGAATTCACTATTGCGACGCCGGACGGGCATCGGATGGCGATTGGTGAAGACTTGGGCTGATAATCTAGACACTTAGCGAGGGAAGCGCGTGTTTTACCGGTTTTTAGAGATTTTAGTATTTTTACTGCTGCTGCTGTGGATTGCGCTGCTGTTTAACGTCGGCGGGATGTCGGTAAAGCTCAGCGAATTCATGACTTATCTTGATTCACTATTCTGACCTTTGCGTAAGCCACAAAAAAGCCACTTACCCAGTAAGTGGCTGATTAGTTTGATGACTTAAAGCATTTCTATCTTAGTGTTTAACGCCCAGCGTATCGGCCAGGGTTCTGGCTAACTGGTTGTTATCATCGGCACCAAACTCCCAGAACATGGCCCCGGCCAACCCTTTGCTTTTGATGTATTCCCCTTTGATAGCCACCGAGCGCGGGTTTTCGTAAGAGATAGCAAACAGCGGATCGCCCTTGGCAGACTTGATCGACAACCACGGCACTTTCGCCTCATCATCCCAGTGCTGGGTGAAGCGTTTTTGCGGGTCGTTAAGCAGTTTACTGACGATGTCGTTGTACTTCACATAGGTATCTTTGGTCAGGTCATAGCCCAGCGACTTGAACAAGGCAATCTCGGTCGGGCTAAACGACGGCTGAGTAACCGGATTTTTCTGCGCGTCTGGCTTGGTCCAGTCAATGCCAGGCTCCATGGTGCGTTTTGGTACCCGCCCGTAGAAACCTATGCCGAGGTTCATCTGGCTGGCCTTCAGCCCCGCCGCGAGGTAGTTATTCACTACGAAATCTGCGCTGTATTTATCCGCCGCCGCGACGGTTGGCCACTCTTTCGAGTCATACAGGTTGGAGTTGAAGTACTGCGTGCCGTAGGCCATGTCGTAGGTCATCAGGTTGATGTAATCCAACGACGGGGCGATGGCTTTGACGTCAATCCAGCTTTTCGGGCTTTCAGCGCTGGCGGCGACGGCGATGGTCACCAGCTTCTGTTTGCCAAATCTTTCACGCAGCTCTTTCAAGATGGCGGTGAAGTTATCTTTGTCGGCAGGCGTGCTGTCCACCAGTCCCCACGCGCCGTTGACCGGATATTCCCAGTCGAGGTCGATGCCATCAAGGCCATATTTTTTTACGATCTGTTCTGCGGAATCAATGAAGATTTTGCGCGTTTCCGGGGTAGCTGCGGCGGAAGAGAAACCGCGCGCGCCCCAGCCGCCGACGGAAAGCAGCACTTTCAGGTTCGGGTTCTGTTTACGCAAAGCGGGGATTTTTGCCAGATCGGCTTCAACTTTGGGTGACAGCCAAATCTGGTGCAACTTGGCAGGGTCTTTCAGCGCGGCGTTGGTTTCGCCCGCCTCATTGTTGTAAACCAAACCAAATGAGTAGTTGAGATGGGTTATCAGGCGAACGTCGAGTTTATCGATGTCGCCCCCCGGGCCGGCAGTGACGTCACCGCCGCCGTTGAAATAGCCCACTGACATGAGAGAGTTGGCTGAGGCAACTGACGCGCACAGCAAGGGTAATACCGCGAGAAGGGGTAAAAGTTTCATAAATAAGCCTCTTTGACATTTTAAAAACAAATACCGCGACCTAAAGTGAGGTGGCGAATAAACAACCACCTAACCTTAGCATCGCTGGCCTGTCAAAGCAGATATTCATGACAGAATTGTGACCGATATTATGGACTTAATAAGTCATGGTTAGAACGTCCAGCGCACCCCGCCGGTGTAGCCCCAGCCCTTGGCACCATTGCTGTTTATCTCTTTGCGATAATCTACTTCTGCATAGAGCGACACGTCTTTTTTGAAGGTCGCCGTGCCGCCCACGCTGTCTTTGCCGCCGTCGAGGCGCAGCAGAGAAGAGGAAAATTGTTCGTTATTGAGCTGTTAAATAACGATGGTTTTATTCGCTATTTCTCTTGCTTTTACTTACCATTCCTTACAAATGTGGTGAGCCCTCCTGCCAGCCCGATAGCCTGAGCTTTTTAATCGCCTTGGCCTGTCGCCGCGCGCAGTGATACCGATCCTTGGCTTGTGGAAAAAAGGTTCAAATAATGGATTTATTACGGTTTTTGCTTCGTCTGCCCTTCACTTTACTTAAAGGTGTTTGCTGGCTATTGGCCAAAATTGTTTGGCTGGTGGGGCTGGTGCTGCGCCCGCTGATTGGCAATATTCAGTGGCGCTCCCCTGCATGGGTGGCGGGCGTGAAGAAAGGTTTCCTCGCTACGGAAAAGGGGGTGGATAGCCATCCAAAATCAGTCGCCGCCGGACTTTTGCTGCTGGTGTTGCTGGCTGTCGGAGGTTTTTACGGCTATCACGCCTGGCTCAACCGCCCTCAACCCATTGAACCTGCCCCTATGGTTTATCAACAAACCACGGTGCGCGTCGCCGGGCCGGAGCGGGTGAACTACAACGCGCAGAACCGTCCGCCGCAGGAGATCATTCTCTATTTCAGCCATGCCGCTGCGCCTATCACATTGGTGGGGAAAGCCGTCGAGCAAGGCGTAAGCCTGTCGCCAGCCGTTGCAGGCCAATGGGTATGGCGCAATGCCGCAACGCTGGTCTTCACCCCGAAAGCCGCGCTGCCTATGGGTTCGGCGTATAAAATCAAGCTCGACGCCGACAAGTTGCTGGCGCCGCAAATCAAAATTAAACAGACCGAGTACAGCGCCAACGCGCCCTCATTCGACTATCAGTTAGGTCAGGCCGAGTACTACCAAGATCCGCAGGATGCCCAGAAGCGCAGCGCGATTTTCCGCGTGCAGTTCAACGCGCCGGTGGACGTGGCGAGTTTCGAAAAACGCATCTCATTGGGTTTGATTGAAGGCAAAGGGACGCCGGAGAAAAAGCTCAACTTCTCACTGGTGTATGACGAGAAAAAGCTCAATGCCTGGGTCCACTCTGAACCGTTGAAAGCCTTAGAGCACGGCGGATCGGTGCACGTGGCCATTGATAGCGGCGTGAAGGCCAGCGTGGCCTCGCAGCCGACGGCGGGCAAGAAGGATGACTGGGTTACTGTGCCGAGCCTGTATAGCCTCAGCGTGGCCGACGTGGCCGCCACCGTGGTGAACTCCGACGACAACCAAGGCAGCCGCGCGCTGGTGGTCGCTCTCAGCGATGGCGTTAAAGACAAAGAGATCGGTGCCGCGGTCAAAGCCTGGCTGCTGCCGCAAAAGAACCCGAAATACGGCGATGATGACCAGGACGCTATCTACCCGTGGTCGATGTCCGACATCGATACTGGCATCATCAACCAATCTGCGCCGGTCAAGCTGGCGTTAAACGACGCCGAGCAGGAGTATCAGCCGCAGTTCAGCTTCACTTTTGACGCCCCGGCCCATCGCTACTTGCTGGTGGAAATCAATAACGCGCTGACCTCATTCGGCGGCTACAAGATGCCGGAGAAGCAGTATCGCGTGGTGGCGGTGCCGGACTACCCGACCTCGCTGAGTTTTATGTCGCAAGGCTCGCTGCTGTCGATGAACGGCGAGAAGCAAATCAGCGTGGCGGCGCGCAACGTGCCGGGCCTCAAGCTGGATATCAAACGGGTTATTCCAAGCCAGTTGCAGCACATCGTCTCCTTCAAAAGCAGTCAATACTCCTCGGCGGAGTTCAACCGTCTGGGCGATGAATACTTTACCGAGCACTTTGAATACACCCACGCGGTGGACAACCAGAAGCCGGGCGAAGTGAGCTATCAAGGCATCGACCTGTCGCGCTATCTGTCAGACAACCCGAACGCCCGTCGCGGCGTGTTCTTGCTGACCCTCACCCCGTGGGATCCGGCGAAAAAGGCCGAGCAGCCAGAAGAAGGCCAGCCGGAAGAAGAGTACAGCGAAGACGGCGAGAGTAGCGACGCGCAGGTGGGCGACTCCCGCTTCGTGGTGATCACCGATTTGGGCATCATCAGCAAACGCTCGCAGGACAAAACCCGCGACGTGTTTGTGCAGTCAGTGCAATCCGGCCTGCCGGTCAGCGACGCCAAGGTGTCGGTCATTGGTAAGAACGGCGTGGCACTGCTCACCCAAACCACTGACGCAGAAGGCCACGCTCGCTTCCCGGCGCTGGATGTCTACAAAAATGAGCGCCAGCCGGTAATGTTCCTGGTCGAGAAGCAGGGAGACGTCTCCTTCCTGCCGACCAGCGACTACAACGATCGCGGTTTAGACCTGTCGCGCTTTGACGTCAGCGGCGAGCAAACGCCGTCTGACCCGCGCACGCTGAGCAGCTATCTGTTCTCTGACCGTGGCGTGTATCGCCCCGGCGACACCTTCAACATTGGCCTGATCACCCGCACCGCCCAGTGGGGCAATAATCTGGCGGGGGTGCCGGTTCGTGCCGAAATCCGCGACCCGCGCGACACGCTGATGAGCACTCAGCCGCTCAAACTCACCGCCAGCGGCTTCAACGAGCTGAGCTACACCACCAGCGAAAGTTCGCCAACCGGCGAGTGGAATGTCTATCTCTACCTGATTGGCAAAAATAACGACGCCACCACCCTACTCGGCCACGTGGCGGTCAATGTCAAAGAGTTCGAGCCGGACCAGCTGAAGGTCAAACTGCAATTGACGCCGGACCGCAAACAGGGCTGGGTCAAGCCGTCGGAGCTGCAAGCCAATATTGATGTGCAAAACCTGTTTGGCACCCCGGCGCAGAACCGCCGTGTGACCTCCAAACTGACTCTGCGCCCTATGTATCCGAGCTTTGACCAATACCCGGACTACCTGTTCTACGAGAATCGCACTAACAACGACGGTTTCGACACCGAGTTGCAGGAGCAAACCACCGATCTCGAGGGTAAAGCCGCGATCCCGCTGGATCTCAAAGCCTATGCTGATGCTACCTATCAGCTGCAACTGCTGTCCGAAGCTTTCACCGCGGGCAGTGGTCGCTCGGTGGCCGCCACCGCCCGCGTGCTGGTGTCGCCTTATGATTATTTAGTCGGCGTGAAGGCCGACGGCGACTTGGGTTACATCAACAAGGACGCCGAGCGCCATCTCAATCTGATTGCGATTAATCCGTCGCTGGCGAAGATTGCCCTGCCGGACCTCAGCCTGTCGCTGATTGAGCAAAAAACCGTGTCAGTGCTGACCAAGCAGGATTCGGGCGTCTATAAATATCAGTCGAAAATGCGCGAAGTGCAGCTCTCCGAGCAGCCGCTGGCGATTGCCGCCGAAGGCAGCGATTTCCGCCTGCCGACCCAGCAGCCCGGCGACTTAGTGCTGGTGGTGAAAACCGCGCAGGGTCAGGTGCTTAACCGCGTTTCTTACAGCGTGGCGGGCAATGCCAACCTCAGCCGCTCTTTGGACCGCAACGCAGAGCTAAAACTGAAACTTAATCAGGCCGAATACCAGCCGGGCGAAGAGATTGAAATCGCCATCAACGCGCCTTACACCGGCAGTGGCCTAATCACCATCGAAAAAGATAAAGTCTATAGCTGGCAGTGGTTTAAAAGCTCCACCACCAGTTCAGTACAGAAGATTCGCGTGCCAGCAGGCATGGAGGGGAATGGCTACATCAACGTGCAGTTCGTGCGCGATGTGAATTCCGATGAAATCTTTATGAGCCCGCTGAGCTACGGCGTGATGCCATTCAAAATCAGCACCAGCGCCCGCAAAGCCGGTTTACAACTCAGCACGCCTGAAGTGATTAAACCGGGAGAAAAACTGCCGATCACCGTCAACACCGACTCGCCGCAAAACGTGGTGGTGTTCGCGGTGGATGAAGGGATTTTGCAGGTCGCGCGCTACAAGCTGAAAGACCCGCTGGAGTTCTTCTTCCGCAAGCGCGAGCTGAGCGTCGACAGCGCGCAGATCCTCGACCTGATCCTGCCGGAGTTCAGCAAAATTATGTCGCTGACCTCCGCGCCGGGCGGCGACGCCGGTGAAGGGCTGGATCTGCACCTCAACCCGTTCAAACGCAAACGCGATAAGCCGGTGGCCTACTGGTCTGGCATCGTGCCGGTCAATGGTCAGGCGCGCTTTGACTACCCGGTGCCGGACTACTTTAACGGCAAAATCCGCGTGATGGCGATTTCGGTCACGCCGGACAAAATCGGGATGGCGCAGACCAACGCCACGGTGCGCGATAACTTCATCATGACGCCAAATGTGCCTTCTATGGTGGCACCGGGGGATGAGTTTGACATCAGCGTTGGCGTGAGCAATAACCTTGAAGGCGCGAGCGACCAGCCGGTGGATATCGCCGTTAAGCTGACCCCGCCGCCACAGCTCGAGGTGGTGGGCGATGCCCAGCAGTCGCTGTCGCTAGCCGCCAAGCGCGAAGGCAATCTGACCTTCCGCCTGCGCGCCAAGGCCGAGCTGGGGGATGCGCCACTGGTCTTCGACGCTCATTACGCCGACAAGAGCAGCCGCCGCACCATCAGCACCTCCGTGCGTCCGGCGATACCGTTCCGCACCCAGTCGGTGATGGGCCGCATGAGTGGCAAAACCCAGAGTGTCGACAATCTGCGCAGCATGTTCGATGCCTATGCCCAGCGCGAGGCGGTAGTGTCGAACTCGCCGTTGGTGCTGACCAGCGGGCTGGCGCAGTATCTGGCGGATTATCCTTATTACTGCTCTGAGCAGATTGTCAGTCGTTCGATCCCATTGGTGCTGCAAAGCAAGTACCCGCAGCTCAAGGGCAAGCTGAGTCAGGCCGAGGTGAACAGCCAGTTGAACAACATGCTGCGCACCCTGCGTTCGCGGCAGAACAACAGCGGCGCGATTGGTCTATGGCAGGCCTCGCCGGTCGCCGATCCGTTTATCACGCCATATGTCGTGCAGTATATGCTGCTGGCAAAATCGTCCGGCTACGCCATCCCTGCCGGCATGCTGGAAGAGGCCAATAGCGCACTGCGCGAACAGGCCGCCAGCGGCTATGAGGACTTGTACCATCTGCGCCTGCGCGCCTTCGCGGTTTACTTACTGACGCTGCAAGGGGAAGTCACCACCAACGCGCTGGCATCGGTACAGGACAGTCTGCAAAAAGGTTACGCCAACAATTGGCAAACCGACCTGAGCGCGCTCTATTTGGCCTCGTCATATCGCCTGCTGAAAATGGATGACGAAGCCAATAAGCTGTTGCAGCCGAGCTGGAATGAGCTGGGCAAGGCGTACAACAGCGCATGGTGGTCGCAGAACTACTTCGACCCGCTGGTGCAGGACGCCACTCGCCTGTACCTGATCACCCGCCACTTCCCGGAAAAGGCCGCTTCGATTCCGCCGCAGGTGCTGGAGAATATGGTGAAAGCGCTGAAAGAGGAGCGTTACACCACTTACTCCTCCGCCATGAGCATCTTGGCGCTGGACAGCTACTCAAGCCAAATCGCCCAGCAGTCGAGCGCCGATGGCCTGAGCATCAGCGCTATCAGTAAAGAGAAGCAGGCGCAGCCGGAGGTGATTTCAACCCTGCAAGGGCTGTTCGCCAAAGGTGATTTTAACGCCTCGGCGCGCTCGATTGAATTCAGCAACCAGAACGACGCACCGGCCTGGTACGTGGTGACGCAGTCGGGCTACGACGTGGCCGCGCCTCAGAAAGCCATCTCTCGCGGGCTGGAAATCACCCGTGACTACACCGACGAGCACGGTAAGCCGGTTACTCAGGTCACTTTGGGCGAGAAGATCAATGTCCATCTGAAGATCCGCGCCAATGCGAAGGAAGGTCAAAGTAATCTGGCGATTGTCGATTTGCTGCCGGGCGGCTTTGAAGTGGTGCAGCAGGCTGCGCCAGAGCCGGAAAACGAAGGCGAGAACGGCGACAGCGAGGCGCAGGCCGATAACGTTTGGCGTTCGCCAATCGCCGCCGACGGTTCAACCTGGCAGCCGGACTACAGCGACGTGCGCGACGACCGGGTGATTATCTATGGCAGCGCCAGCACCGAGGTGCAGGAGTTTGTTTATCAGATTAAATCGACCAATACCGGCAGCTTCGTGATCCCTCCAGCCTTCGGCGAAGCCATGTACGACCGCGAGGTTCAGGCGCTGTCGGTAGGTTCGGGAAATATCGTGGTGGTTCCGGCGGATGCTAAAAAGTAACGCATGACTCAGACTTTTAGCCTAAAACGTCTCCTACAAAACGGCCTTATGGCCGTTTTTTTGCTGGCTATCTTCTTCGTCGGCTGCCGCCTGTGGCCTCATCCGCCGCTGTCCCACGGCTTGCCTTTTTCCAGCACTTACTACGACCGCAACGGCACCCTGCTGCGCATCACCCTCGCCAATGACGAGCGATATCGCACTTGGACGCCGCTGGAGCAGATTTCCCCGCGCGTGATTCAGGGCATTCAATTGCATGAAGACCGTTGGTTCTACTTTCATCCCGGCTTCAACCCTGCCAGCCTGCTGCGCGGCTTCTGGCGTAGTTATATTCTTGGCGGCAAGCAGCAAGGCGGCTCGACGCTGACCATGCAGTTGGCGCGCATGCGCTGGCATCTCAACACCCGCACGCCGTCCGGCAAGCTTTGGCAAATTGTTCGCGCGCTGCAGCTCGAGCTGAGTTATTCCAAACACGACATTCTCGAGGCTTATCTCAACTACGCGCCTTATGGGCGGAACATTGAGAGTATTGGCGCGGCCAGCCTGATTTACTTCAACAAGCCGGCGGCCGATCTTAACCTGCCGGAAGCCCTGACGCTGGCGGTTTTGCCGCAGTCGCCGAGTTATCGCATTGACACCAAAACCGGCGTGCTCGGCGAGGCGCTGAATCAGGCGCGCAATCGCCTGTTTGCCCGCTGGCAGCGGCGTTATGACACTGACAGCAGCCAGAGCGCGCTGTTTCAACTGCCGCTAAGCCTGCGCCAGCCGGAGCAGATGCCTTATATCGCGCCGCACTTCATCGAGCAGATTCGCCAAGAGCATCCGCCACTGCAAGGCACCCAAAGCCGGGTTGATACCGAGCTGGACGCCGGGCTGCAAAAGCTGGTCGAGCGGCAGGTGGACGCCTTCATCACCCGCAACGCCAGCCGTGGGATCCACAACGCCGCCGCGCTGCTGGTCGATACGCGCGATATGGGCGTGCGGGCGCTGGTTGGCTCCGCCGACTACTACAATCGGGATATTCAGGGGCAGGTTAACGGCACCAATGCCAAACGCTCGCCCGGCTCGACACTCAAACCCTTTATCTACGCGCTGGGGCTGGAGCAGGGCGTGCTGCACCCGATGACCATTCTCAAAGACGTGCCCTCCTCCTTCGGTGCTTATGCGCCGGAGAACTTCGACCGACGCTTTCTCGGGCCGGTTACCGCCACCGATGCCTTAAACTTCAGCCGTAATATTCCGGCGGTGTACATCGCCTCCCAGCTCAAAAACCCGACGCTGTATCAGTTTCTACGGCTGTCCGGCGTCGCTAATATGGCGAGTGAAAGCCACTATGGTTTGTCGTTGGTGCTCGGCGGCGGCGAAGTCACGGTGCAAGAGCTGGCGCGGCTTTACGCGCTGCTGGCTAACCGTGGGGAACTCAAACCGCTGCGGCTGCAAAAGCAGGACGCCTCCCCTGCCCCGATTCGCCTGCTGAGCAATGAAGCCAGTTTTATTACGCTGGATATGCTGCGCCAGCACCGCAGGCCGGGCGACACGCTGGCGCAAAGGCCGACCTCTCTGCCTGTGTACTGGAAAACCGGCACCTCGTGGGGATTTCGGGATGCATGGACGGCGGGGATTTTCGGCCCCTACGTGCTGGTGGTCTGGGAAGGGAATTTCGACAGTAAAGGTAACGGAGCCTTTATCGGCGCGGATGCCGCAGCACCTCTTTTCTTCAATATTATCGACAGCGTTCAAGCCAACTACCCGACCCTACGCGAGCCAAAACATCCGTGGCCGAAACAGCTAAAACGGGTGGATATCTGCCTCGCCAGCGGCGACCTGCCGACGCCGTGGTGCCAGCAGCAGGGCAAAACCTGGTTTATTCCGGGCAAATCGCCGATTAAGGTCGATACCATTTACCGCCCGGTAGTGCTGGATATTCAAACTGGGGAAGTCGCCTGCCCGCCATATGACCCAGAGCAGACGCGCACCGAGGTGTTTGAGTTCTGGCCGTCAGATCTGGCCAACGTTTTCGCACAGGCCGGTTTACCCAAACGCACGCCGCCGAATAACAACCGCTGCAAGAGTGACACCAATACGGTCAGCGGCTCGCCGCCGCGCATCACTTCTCCACTGCGTAACACCACTTACACCCTGCGCCAGTCGCAGCAAGGCCGCGATGCGATTGTCTTCAATGCCACCACGGACGCGGATAGCAAAACGATATATTGGTTTGTGGATGATATTTATCTCGGCAGCAGCGCCAGTAAAACCGCGCTGCAGTGGCGGCCAGAGAATAACGGCCAATATCGAATAAGGGCCGTGGATGATCACGGGCGCGGGGATTCAAGGTTGATAAAAATTGAGATAGTGAATTAATTGGCGGGGAAGCCACTGGGTTATTCCTCCCCTTTTTAGGGAGGTTTGAATGAAAATGTATTTCCGAGAGAGGCGCAGACTGTTTAGACATTCCGGTTATTCAGTCGGACAGTCCGTTTTGTCATAAGATAAGGTCTTCTCACTCAAGCCTTGGTTATAAACATAGTCAACCGTCAAACCATATTGTTGCACCATCGGCGTAGCGCAAAAACCTTTAATAAAAATGGCTCTGTTATTTTTATCCAGCGCTGAAAAACCTACCTCATTGAAATCTATATTTTCGACGCCGTGGGTATAAATGAGTTTCTTATTATTAATCTCAACACTTTTTAAAACCGTGTAATAATCCATTCTGACTGGCAGTGATAATTTAGAGATTTCAGCCTGACTCTGCGCCTCAAACGTCGCCCAAGCCTGATCGGCACTTTTGGTTAATAAAGCCCCCATTCCAAACATCACTCCAAGAGAGACTAAAACACAAACTACGGTAGCAAGAGTCATGTGTTTACTAACTATGTTCTTAGACTTTACGTTCTGATGATGGAAGAAAGTCCCCACCACCCCGCCACAAAACATAAGAATAAACATCGTCACAATAATTGTGCTACCCGTGTTATTAGCCGATATATTTAAGGCTTTCACTAAAAGGAAAAGCAAGAGCATAGCCACCGCGCAAATACGGCTTCTACGATAAATCCCATAAGCCAAAGCAACAGCAGCAAGGGTGTAACCAATACTATAAATATTGGCTAACAACCCATGCCCAAGCCCCGACCAAAAGTAAAGCGTAAATCCCAGGTTAATAGCCGCTGACAGTATCGCCGCCCCCCAGGCATTTTTAACAAAACGATTAATGTCCTTTTCAATCTTTGCTGTATCAGTCATTGTTTTGGCCTGTGATTTTTCGTGCAAGAATCTGTGTGTTTTAAGAGTGTTAGACGGGGTAATTTTACACTCCGAAAAACATTGTTCAACCAAATCAGTCAGAAAAAATATTTTTAAACATCACCTTTTTAAACTCATTCTAGAATGAGAAAAAGCCACTTTTCTTACAAATCGTGCCAGTCCAACCTTTAATTGGATCTTTACTTGTTAAATCCTCAATTGTTACAGCAACCGGGCTATAATTATATTCGCTCAACTCAGCATGAATTTCATACTGATGATTACTTTCAGGAACAAAGTAGGTAGAGTGATGATGCATTTCGGTAGTGCCGTTATATTTTGTCTCTTGAAGAGAGTTGATAATTTTTAAGTATTGGCCTGATTTTATAATATATTCCTTTACAGACTTACCCTTAAATTTTTGAGAAGGGGTCATTCCAACTGTTTTGGTCGTTCCCACGCTGTAATCTGCCTGAGTCAGTAAGGATAAATGGAAAGTTGAAGTAAGCTTTCTTGCGTCAACCTCTTTATAGCAATCTCCCGATTTCTCATAGACTTTCAGCCCAATCGTTCCTTTATCCAATACTCTAATTTTGGCTGCATCATTCCCTGTATAATCCACAAAAGCATGGCGAGTATCGAGTTGACACCCAGACAAAAGAAAAATAGCCAAGGGACATGCATAAAAAAATCTAAAAGTCATGACTTCATCCTGTTATTTAAATAAAAACATTTCCCACTACTACATTTATATGGTTATCGGAGTCAGGTTAAATTCCTTTAGGGGCATAGCTTTTTTTACATTGTGGTTCTATATCGCTCCCACTCACAACTCCCCATCTGCTTTTTGCTATTTTTTAATAAAACATTATTATATTAAGAAATAAATAAAGAAGTGAAATATTTCACTTCTTTGTTACTTCTCCATACTAAAGATTAGAAACGATAACCCACACCCACATTAAACCCATTTACCGAATAATTATTATAACCATCATTTACTCTTGAACCTTCATATCCAACATCTACCGAGATATTAGATAATGGGTTAATCTGAATACCAGCTCCATACATAAAGTTAGCAACTTTTTTACTGCCACTACCATCATATTGATGCTCGTATTTATCACCAGGGTACGCGCCCTGATAAGCTCCCCAGCTATTGCGATAATCAACCTTACTATAATTCAGTCCGGCAAGCCCATAGACGCTTACGTACTTATTAATACGATAAACAGGTCCGACACCTAAAGAATAATATTTAATTGCAGCATAATTATCAGTCACATCTCGACCTAAACGCTCGTATGTATCCTTCGAGCCACTCATATAAGTAAATGAACCGAGAATACTTACCCGCGAGTCCCACTCATAGCGATATTTAGCATTCACACCGCGAATATTCTTGAAGTCTTGCACCTTACTTTGCGCATAGCCCAGACTGATAGTATGTGAGTCGGCCTTTGCAACGTTTGATACGCCGACAGCGGCTAAAACTACCAGAGATAATATGCCATACTTCATGTGTTATCCTTAACTAAAAATATTATAAAAAAGTAATGATTCATACCCGACATGGATTAGCAACATAGATTGGTAGTTAGTCGGAATTATAAATAAAATTGCATAATTGGATATACAATCGGTGTGAATAGTACCGGATGAACTTTTTAATTAAAACACCGATCCAACTAATTAAGGCTAATTATAAGAAATAATTTAAGCATGGATAGAATTATCCTAGCCGCAGACGAACGGCTTATTATCAATTTGATGTATGAATGCCATCAATCAATGTCAGCCACCTGATTCCCTATCTCCCCAATCTTCTGCGCCTCCTGCAGGCGGCGCTGCTCTTTCTCTTTGTCGAAGATTGGCGAGAGGGTCTGGTTGGCGTGCTCGACGTCGCGGCTCAGGTCGGCGACGTTTTGCGTCTGTTTGTCCTTATCGCGGATGACTATGCTGCCGTCGGACACCGCCGATTTGGTGGTCGAGTTGACTTTGATTATTGGTCTGCTTCTATTACGGCGGCGAGAAGTCGATATATATATTTAGGGCTTAAATAAAGTAACCCCAGCCCTAGCTGGGGTTACTTACTATATAAGTTTTAATAATTTCATGTCGAAAAAAATATCTTCACGTTCTTCTTCTGATAGATTTTTCGTCAATTCATCAAGCGAATGGGTTGATAAAATCTGTTTAATTTCTTTTCGATGCAACATCTCAGATTGTTCTGGGCAACGCCCCGCCCATAAAATTAATGTAACAACCTCTAACATTAATTTTTCAACAGGTAACTCGTAAGCAGTTTCAAACTGATAGTAGGCATAACCTATCTCATGCTCACCTTTTCCCCATCCTAAGCCGCCCCTGTTAATATCTTTTAGCTTATGGCGACAGCAACTATAACAACTTTCTAAAAAAGATAGCTTAATTTCTTGATAATCAATTCTTTCGTAACTCATTTTTTAGCTCCCGGTCTAAGCAAGACACCATTGTTATCCAATACATCAACTTGGATGTCAGGATATTTCTGTTGGAACTGTTCAACCACACCTAAGCAACTGCCACAAGCCGGACGTTCAGTAAAGATGGTAACTGTTCCTTTTGCTGAGGTATTACTACCTAACTGATCAGCAAGATTATCAAGAATTTTGTATTCCGAATCGGTGTTTCTACCAATAGGAATACCTTTATTATTTGGCAAGGTTTGATATTGGAAGTTTTGACTCCCTTCACCTACCAACCCTTTACCTGCTTCATCAACTCCACTATGCGCCGCCATTTGCTTTGGCATGCCCGGAATATTTACATCGGCAACAGCAACGTTACCAGAACGCTTCGGAGTGGATGATAATCCAGCACGGATATCAGTCACTTGCTGCTTCATCAGCGCACTTTGCTGAATAGCTTTTTCACTATCTAAATAGCTATTCCAGTTTGCAGTACTCCCTGAAACTCCTGATTGTTTTGCGACAACTTCTTTACCTAACCCAGCCAATTTATTGGCCGCAGGTGCACCTAGAACTGGTGACATAGAGGCCGCTACAATCCTCATCCCATTATAAGTTTCGATGTATGCTTCTGCCGTGGCTTTACTTATGTCAAGCTGTACCATGGCATAATTCACCATCGCATCCTTCACCTGCTGCTGATTCTGCGCATCAACGCTGGTGATATTCAGCAAGTTCACTATCTGGCTGTAGGCATCCGAGTATTGTTGGCTGGCTTTCGAGTAGTAGTTACCCGTATTTTCGTACTCGCCTTTCGCCGCAATAACTTCCAGCCTTGCATTGGCGCATCCCGGACTTGCAGCCTTACCGTTACCACAGGCATCAATCACTTTCTGATCACGGCTGATGTCCAGTTCGATCAGCTCATTAACTTTTTGCTGCGCCTTCTCACGCCCTGCCGGATCTTTACTGTTCTGGACTTTTTGCTTCTGTATCTCCAGTTCTGATTTCTCATTGACGCTCAGATAGTTATTCTCAACCGCATTCTTCCCTGCCTGCGCCCCCGCCACGGCATCCGCTGAGCTATCGCCCGTCAAGCCGCCTGCTAGTCCCGCCGCCAAGGTCGCCAGGGTCGATACGGTCTGTTTCTCCCTTTCGCTCAGCTCGTCGGCTTTTTTACCATACATCTGCTGCGCGATCATCCCAACCATTTCGCCGCTGACTGCGCCTGCAGCACTCGCCGCCGCGTTGTTGCCCTGCGCCGCGGCCAGCGCCGCGTTGACTACCGCGTGCGCCATCAGGTTTGCCGTGCGGTCTACATTGCCGGTCACCGGGTCGGTGGTCATCTTATGGATAACTTCAGCCAGATACGGCGCACTGCCGCCCGCGATGGCTTTCGCCATGTCTCCGCCCGCCAGCCCCTGTATCGCCGCCGTGGCCGCCTGTATTCCCTGCTGCAATACGCTGCCGGTGCCATAACTGGCTGATGCGGTATTGCGTACCTGATCGGTGACCTGCTTGTCTGTCGGCGTCAGGTTACCTTTTGCCGCCAGCGCCTCTTTCGCCGCCTGGATAGCGTTCGGATCTTTCAGCGCTTTTTCTTCCGCTATTTTACCCTGCGTTCTGGCGATGTCCGCGACCTGACTCCCTATCTCCCCAATCTTCTGCGCCTCCTGCAGGCGGCGCTGCTCTTTCTCTTTGTCGAAGATTGGCGAGAGGGTCTGGTTGGCGTGCTCGACGTCTCGGCTCAGGTCGGCGACGTTTTGCGTCTGTTTGTCCTTATCGCGGATGACAATGCTGCCGTCGGACACCGCCGATTGGGTGGTCGAGCTGTCGCTGCCTTTACCATTCACCCCCGCCAGCAGGCTGTTCGCCATGTTGCCGACGAACTGGCCGCCGGTGTTGCCGCCGGTGCTCATCCCCACGCTCTGGTGCTCGACGCGGTAATCCGCGCGGTTTTCAATGTCGCCGAAGCCCAGCGTGCCCGTATCGAGCCGGTTTTTGCCGGCATCGGCGGTGGAGCCAATGACCGAGCCGTTGAGCTGGGTGTGCCCGCCGACGGTGATGTCGAAGCCGCCCTTGCCTGCGAAAATGCCGGTCTGCTCCTTCACCGAGTCGTAGGTGCTGTGCATTTTGTCGCGGCTGAGGTTGATTGACGCGCTGCCGCCCGTGCCTACGCTGACGCCGCCGCTGACGTTCTGCTGCTTAGAGTCGTAGTTATCGCTGTCCTGCTCGCTGGTCAGCGTCAGGTTGCGGCCGACGTCCATCGTGACTTTGTCGCCGGTGAGCTGCGCGCCGGTCAGCGTGGTGTCGCGGCCGCTGACGATGTTCAGATTGTTACCGGCATTGAGGGTGGTCTCGGTGTGGGTCACGCCGTTGCCGCTCTCCGAGCCTTTGCCCTTATTGGCGCTGGCGTTCACCGTAAAGCCGCTGTTACTGCCGCCGAAGTTTAAGCCGACGCCCACCGAGCCGCCGTGGCTCTCGTTGCTGCCGTCAAGCTCCGAGGTGTTGAGGCTAGACCACAGATTGACGTCGCGCTTGGCGATAAGCCCGATATCCTCACGACGGTCGTTACTTACTCAATTTTCTAACCATGTTAAAGAGCAACCGCGACAAATGCAGCATTAAAATGAGCGCCAAAAAAACGCAACTTATTGTTTTATAATAATCATACATGGCTTGACGCTTTCAGTTGAGTCGTTTGACTTATCTGAAGGCGTCAGCTATTTCCTGACCGTCGGTTACCGCCCTAACGGCGGCAGACCGAACCCCAGCCCGCAGCTGACGATTAAGGGTAAATGGCTGGAACAGCTGGGCTTTAGTACCGGCCAGCCGGTGAGTATTACGGCGGAGAACGGGTGTCTGGTGATCAGGACTGAGGTGGGCGACTGAGGCTATAAAGTAAAATCCCGGCGACTTGGCCGGGATTTCTGTTTAGTTAGACGATTCTATTTGATCTAAAACCCCACCGATCTTTCCCAGAAGATTTGCTACAGACTCTTTAGAAGAGCCAATTCGGGTATCAAATTCCTGAATATCAATGCCATTACAGATTTCATTAAGCGCAGCATTCAACATCAATAATTCAGATTCATTTAATGTCACTACTGCACCACGCCCTTCCAGTTTTACTAATTCCATAAAGTCACCTTAAATTATCGTAGTATGCTCTGCCATTGGTTGGCCTGAACGCAGTCCCACCATCTGCCGATTTAGGGTTACGGATAACGACTGTACCTGACGATTCATCCCAATATGCTGTACGACCACCACTGAAATTTTTGCTCGATGTAGGATCCCTGACTACTTTTTCTATATGGGCAGCAAACTGCTCTTTAGTCGAGATCCCCAATTCCTTGAATTCGCCTTGTTCGATGACATGTTTATCGAACGCATGACCATTGGATATTTCCTCACCGACTAACTCAGAATTTAGATCTTTTCCACTAGTGGAACTATGAGCATCACTATTCCTAGCCTTCTCTTCATCCTCCGGCCCCCAACCACCCGGCGTTCCTGAACCCGTCCCTCCAAGCTCAGCTTTATCGGCATCTGACAGATCTTTCCCAATATTCGGCGTACTGCCTTTGTCCGAGTCAGACTGGCTCTGCACTGCTATTATCGCCATTATCACGCAAGCGTCATTCGCCAGGCAACCCGCGCTCAGCCCCTGTTTCGCGGCTTTTGTCAGCGCCAGTGCCGCCTGGTCATCCGGGTTTTGGCTGCCTGCTTCCGCCATCGCCGCTGAGCTCATGATCGCATGTGCCGTCATTTGTTGGATCAGCCCGATACTCGCCATATTATTGCTGATTTCGTTCTGACCTGCCTGCGCTCCTGCCATGGCATTGGCTGAACTGTCGCCGGTCAGACCGCCTGCCAGCCCTGCCGCTGCGGTTCCCAAAGCAACCAGCGTCTGTTTTTGCTCTTCGCTCAGTTGGCTGACAGGGATATCGCCATACAGCGCATTTTTTATCGCTTCACCCATTAAGGCTGTCGTCGCAGCGCCTGCCGCACCCGCTGCGGCTGAGTTGCCCTGTACTGCTGCCAGCGCTCCGGCAACGACGGCATGGGCCATTACACGGCTGGATTCATCCGGCGCAACCTGTTTAATCACCTCCGCCAGATACGGTGCCGCGCCTCCGGCAATGGCCTTCGCCATATCACCACCCGCCAGCCCCTGTATTGCTGCCGTCGCAGCTTGTAATCCCTGCTGAATAGCGCTGCCGGTGCCGTATTTCGCCATTTCTGCTTTGTAGACGTCGGTCTTGCGCAGTTCATCAGCGGACATGCCAGAGTGAGTTTTCTTCGCCTCATTCAGCCCGTTGATATCACCCTGCGTCCGCGCAATATCACTAACCTGACTCCCTATCTCCCCAATCTTCTGCGCCTCCTGCAGGCGGCGCTGCTCTTTCTCTTTGTCGAAGATTGGCGAGAGAGTCTGGTTGGCGTGCTCGACGTCGCGGCTCAGGTCGGCGACGTTTTGCGTCTGTTTGTCCTTATCGCGGATGACAATGCTGCCGTCGGACACCGCCGATTGGGTGGTCGAGCTGTCGCTGCCTTTACCATTCACCCCCACCAGCAGGCTGTTCGCCATGTTGCCGACGAACTGGCCGCCGGTGTTGCCGCCGGTGCTCATCCCCACGCTCTGGTGCTCGACGCGGTAATCCGCGCGGTTTTCAATGTCGCCAAAGCCCAGCGTGCCCGTATCGAGCCGGTTTTTGCCGGCATCGGCGGTGGAGCCAATGACCGAGCCGTTGAGCTGGGTGTGCTCGCCGACGGTGATGTCGAACCCGCCCTTGCCTGCGAAAATGCCGGTCTGCTCTTTCACCGAGTCGTAGGTGCTGTGCATTTTGTCGCGGCTGAGGTTGGCCGAGGCGCTGAACGAGCCCAGCCCGCCGCTAACGCCGCCGCTGACGTTCTGCTGCTTAGAGTCGTAGTTATCGCTGTCCTGCTCGCTGGTCAGCGTCAGGTTGCGGCCGACGTCCATCGTGACTTTGTCGCCGGTGAGCTGCGCGCCGGTCAGCGTGGTGTCGCGGCCGCTGACGATGTTCAGATTGTTACCGGCATTGAGGGTGGTCTCGGTGTGGGTCACGCCGTTGCCGCTCTCCGAGCCTTTGCCCTTATTGGCGCTGGCGTTCACCGTAAAGCCGCTGTTACTGCCGCCGAAGTTTAAGCCGACGCCCACCGAGCCGCCGTGGCTCTCATTTTTACCGTCCAGCACCGAGGTGTTGGTGGCCGAAACCAGGTTCACGTCGCGGTTGGCCATCAGGCCCATATCTTTGCCCGCCTGCAGCTGGCCGCCCTGCACGTTAATGTCGGTATCCGTGGCGCGGATGTTGAGGTTGTTCCCCGCCGTCAGGGTGCTGCCCTGACTCTGACTGTTGGTCTGGGTCTGCTCCGACTTGGACGACTGGCTGCCATAGGAGAGGTTGACGCCAAACAGGCTCTGCTGGTCCTGGCCCTGCGCCTCGCCGAGCTGCGAGGCCTGATACGCCTGCACGCCACCGAGGGCTGACTTGATGCCATCCAGCGCGGCCAGACGCCCGCTGCTGGCGGTGCTGGCATCGTTGGCGCTGGACACCGCGCTGTTGATGGCGCTGCCTACCGCGCCGGACAGTGCTAGCGTCAGCCCGCTCTGTTTTTGCTCAACGGTGTGGGTCTGCACGCTCTGGTTATCCGCCGCCAGAATGTTGACCTCTTTGCCCGTCAGGTTGAGGTCTTTGCCCCCCAAGACATCCGAGCCTTTTACCGTCAGGCCGTTGCCCGCGCTGAGGTTGACGTTGCCATGCGTACTGCCGACGGTGCTGCCCGCGCTGGTCTGGGTTCTGCCGTCATCGGTAATTTTGGTGCTCTGCTTGCCATAGCTCACCCCAACGCCGCCCGTGCCGGCCAGGCCGGTTTTCTTCTCTTCGCGCAGGTGCGTTTCCTGACGCGACTGGTCGGCGGCGGTGATGTTGAGGTCGTTGCCCGCCAGCAGGTTCACGTCGCGAGTACCCGCCAGTTTGCTGCCCTGCACCAGCAGGTTATTCCCCGCCTGCAGGGTGACGCTGTCGCCACTGATGTTGCTGCCCAGCGCACTCTGGTTACGCACTTCGTCGTGCGTCTCCAGCGACATGCTGGAAAGCATGCCTTTGCTGCTCTGCTTGCTGTGCTCGGTCAGATGATAGGAGTCATTACCGGCGGTCAGGTTGATGTCGTTACCCGCCACCGCCGTGATGCTGTCTTTGGCGGTCACCGACGCGGCTTTGGCATTCAGGTCATGCCCCGCGCTCAGGCCAAGGTTACCGCCGACGTTGATCTGCGTACCCACGTCTTGGTTCTGAGTCAGGTGACGATAGTTATCTTTGCCCCAGTCGCTGTTCTCAGTATGCGTCGTATTGAGAGTCGCAAGGTTAAGGTCATTGCCCGCAATGATCTTGGTCTGACTGTCCGCGCCGGTGTTGCTGATTTGCGCCGCCGTCAGGTTGATATTATTCAAGGCCTGCAGGCCAAGTTTACCTCCGTCATTCTGCACATAGATACCCGCCGCACGGTCGAGATATCGATTCGCGTCGTTGCCCGCGAGGGTGCTGCTGACATTAATGTCGCGCCCGGCAATCGCCACCAGACTGTCGCCACCTTGCAGGGTGCCACCGAGGTTGTTGATGTCGGTGCGAGCATTGATATTGACCTGATTCCCGCCGATAAAACCACCGTTGTTGAGCGTATCGGCATTAATCTGCGTCACTTCCCGGCCAAGAATTTTGCCGCTGTTGGTTAAGTCATTCTGGCTATTTAGCACTAGATTGTTGCCTGAGAGCAGCGCCCCACTGCCATCAAGATCGCCTTTTTTCACTCGCGCATAAACCTGCGGTACCAGCACGCTTTGCACGGAGCCGTTCGGCAGCGTCACATCCTGCTTGACCAGCCACACCATATCGCTGGTCAGTAAGGCCATCTGTGCCGGAGTGAGCGCCACGCCTAGCGTCAGGTTGTACTGCTTCCCAAAAGCGATACCCGCGTCCATCAAGGCTTTGTACTGATCCGTATCGTTGTTGTATCCCGCCAGATAACGCTGGCCGGTGAGGTCGGCAATTTGCTGGCGGATCAGCCGCTGTTCGTAGAAGCCGTCACCCAAACGCTTCAACATATGATCGGGATCTTGGCCAAGGGCATTCTGCATATAGTCACTGGCGAGCCACTGCTTCTGGTTGGTGAAGCGCGGGTCAGTCTCGATCAGGTAATGGCTGGTCACGTCGCCGTGCAGCTGGAACAGGCTGTTGTCCGGCAGCGTGAGGTTCGGGCTGGTGATGCGCACAACTGTGTCCAGATTATTCTTCGGCTGGATCTCAAATATCTGCCCGGCGGGAGGGTTGATGGGCTGAAGCGTCGACCCATTGTTCACCGCGCCCGCGCTGCCCGCCTGCTGATTAAGCGTCGATGTATCCCGCCCGGCAATGGTGGTGCCGCTGCCCGTTATCTGGGTATGCTCGGCATAGACCATTGCTTTTAAATCAACAGCTTGAATGATGACATCAGGGCTGTAGTTATTGCTGTCCTTGCCTTGTGAGGTCTTGGTGCCACCAAAACGGCGTTTGGTTTTTTTCGCGTACCAGCGGGTCTGGGTTCCGACATCCGTAATGGTGCGCTCACCTGGCGTGCTGACGTTATTGGGAACGTCGATTTGTCCACCCAAGGTGCCGCCAGCCATCACCCGGCTATTAATGTTATTAAGCTGGTTGCTGTAGATAGTCAGATCACCCCCGGCGATGATTTGCCCCGGATCGCTCTCTTTTACCTGTGTTTCCTTGATGGTGCGCTGGTACTGGTATTCATAAAACTCATTGCTGCGCGAGCCATCGGGCATGATCGCATCATGAACGCCGTACTTGTTTTTCCATGATGTATCAACGTCACTCCAGTCATAGCGTTGAGTCGAACCTTTTAACACCGCCTCGTGATGTGGCGAATCCTCTGTTACCACCACTTCCGTTTCGAAGTGATCGTTGAGATTGTTTATTTCGCCGATGTTCAACACCATGTTGCCCACCGACTCCAGCGTCGAACTGTTGTTGTTGAACACTGACGCCTGACCGGTTGCCCGCCACTGGTCGTTTAGCTGGCCGCCCACGGCCACGTCGCCAGCGCTGAAAATCAGGCCATGGTCGCGGTTGTTGACGGTCTGCGCGCCGATATCCAGACGATCGCGGGCGGCAATCGTCGCCGCGGTGCCGTTTTCCGCCAAATTGTTGAGGGTGCCGGCCTGCAAGGCGATATGGTCGCCATAGATGCGCCCGCTGCCGATATTGTTCAGCGTCGCCGATTGAATATGGGTCAGATTGCCGTCGATAAGCCCACGGTTAGTGACGTCGCCCGAGGTTAGAATATGGTTCTGCGCGGCACTGATCTCCCCGGTTGCGCCATTGTTTACACTGGCGGCGTTGAGGTTGAGCGTGCCACCGGCTTTGATCAGCGCGCTGTTTTCCAGCCCCTGGCCGATATTGAAATTCAGGTCGCCGTTGGCAATCACGTCGCCTTGGTTGTTGAACCCCTGAGCCATATTCAGCGTCATCGCCCCTTGCGACAGCAGGCTCCCGTCGCCGGTTACTGACGAGGCCGATAATTGCAGGTTTTTACCGGCAATCAGCGTGCCGCCGGTGTTGCTCAGCGCCAGCCCATTGCCAGCCAGCGTTAAGGTATCGGCGGAAGAGAGTAGGCCTTGGGCATTGTTTAGCGAGCCGGTATGGATATCCAGCAGGTCATTGGCGCGCAGCGCGCCTTGGGTGTTGTCGAGGGAGTCGCTGCTCAGGCGAACCGATTGGCCTTCAAGCCCGGTGTCCTGAGCTTTGGTATCACGGTTGGCGATCTGCGCGGCGTTTACGGTGGCCGTCGCGCCGCTGCGAATCAAACCGGCGGTATTATCCACCAGGCCGTTAAAGGCATTGATCAAGGCATTGCCCGCCGCCTGAAGTTTCCCGCCCCGGTTGTTCAGCCCGGCAATATCAAGTTGAGCATTTCCGCCTGCGGCAATATTACCCTGCGCGTTATTCAGCGCCTGCCCCTGCGTATTGATGCTGGCATCACCGCCGGTGCGGATCTGTCCGGCCTGATTAAGCAACGCGCCGGTCAATAAATTCAGGTTTTTACCGGCGCTCAGGACGCCGTTGGTGTTATCAACTGCCTGATTCCGGCTATTGAAACTTAAGTTATGGGCGGCCTGCACCAGCCCCTGCTGGTTAGTGAATTGCCCGGTCGTCAGGTTCAGTTCACCGTCGCTTGCCAGCGTGCCGTTGAGATTGTTGAAATCAGCGGAGGTCAGCCGTAAATCGCCCGTTGCTGCGATAAGCCCTTGCTGGTTGTCGAGTGAACCGCTGTTGATCGACATCGGCCCACGGCTAACAATCCCGCGATTATCGCCACTATTGCGGTTACTTAAGGCTCCCCCCTGAAGCTCAAGAGCCATACCGCCGCCCGACTGCACCAGCCCGCCGTCATTGTTTAGCCCGACGCTGGTCAACTGCATATCGCCAAGTGCTGCAATGTTCCCCTGCTGGTTACTCAGCGTGCGAGTGTTTAGGGTAAGCGTTTGCCCCGCACCGAGCTGCCCTTGCTGGTTATTCAGGCTGGCGGCTTTCAGGTCGAGATTGCCATTGCCCGCAATTTGCCCAGCCTGATTATCCACGCCGTCAAATACCTTGAGCGTCATCGCGCCGCTGCCGGTCTGCAAGATTTTGCCTTCGCGGTTAGAGAGTCGATTAGCCGTCAGAGTGAATTGATCGGCAGAGGTGGTGCCGCCATCCAGCAGGACATCGCCGCTGTTAATGGTCAAATGACCGTTGGAGAGCATCTGGCCCTGCTCCCCTTGCAGACTAGCGCTTTCCAGTGACAGGTCGCCGTCGGCGGCGTGCAAGATTTTGCCGCCCTGATTGTTGATCTGCGAGGCTTTGATTTTGAGATCTTTGCCGTTGCTGGCAATGCTGCCGCCACGGTTGTTAAGGGAGCCTTGATGGGAGAGTTGCAGGGAATCACTGCCCAATTGCGCAATAGCGCCTTGCTGGTTAGAAAGGGAGCCCGCGCTGATATTTAGCTTATCACCGAGCAGCTTTCCGCCGTCGTTATTGAGCATTTTGCCACTGCGCGCGGTCAACTGCTGTTGCGCCGCAACCTGCGCGCTGCCGGTCTGCAGATCGTCCTGCCCGGCGTCCAGAGTGACGTTATTGCCGCTGGTCGAGCTATGGCGCACATCGACGCCCTGCCCGCGAGCCGTCAGGTCGCCGGAGGCCAAGTTTTGCCCCTGAGCTCGTAACTGCCCCGAGGCATCGAGGGTGAGATTGCTACTTCCTGCCAGCTTACCGTCCTGGTTAACACCCGCCGCCAGCACGCTTCCCTGCTCGCTATTTAACGTCGCGCTTTTTGTTTGCAGATGGTTATTGGCGGTGATTGCGCCGCTATTGTGCAGGTCGCCCGTCGCAATCAGGTTGGCATCGGCGCCGGAACGCACCGCGCCGCTGTTTTCCATCACGCCGTTAGCAGCAATAGCGACGCCCGCCTGACCGCTCATCTGCCCGCTATTTTCAATACGGCCATCGGCGGTGACCACCAGAGTGCCCGCCTGCGCGCCGATATTACCGGCGTTATGCACCCCGACGCCGTCTTCGGTGCCGATCAGGCGAATTTTATTGGCGTACATGCCGCCGAGCTGGGCGACGTCTACCGCCATTATCGGCCGTGGTGAACCGTCCGCGGCTTTTTTATCGATTTGCTGATGATCAACATCTACCTTGTTGCGGCCTGCCGTCACCTTGAGATCTTTTGCCACTAAGTTGGCGTTAATTTTCACCGAGCGGGCGATGATGTCCGTGTAATCCTGACGGCTGCTGTCCATCCCAGCGCCCTGGATCACGATTTCGCCCCGTTCAACATCAAACCCGGTGAGCTGGCCATTGTTGAGCTGCGCCTGCCCGGTGGTCATGGTGGCGCGATTAGCATTGATGAAGCCGCAGCCGTTACAGGTGATCCCCGCCGGGTTGGCGATCACGACCTGTGCCTGACGGCCTGCGACTTCGACATAGCCGTTAAGCTGGCTCGGGTCGCGCGAGTTGACCTCATTGAGGATCACTTTCGCCTCGCCGCGCGCCAGCCAAGGGTTCCCCTGCACCATTCCGCCCTGCTGCGTCGCCACGTTATTTCGCGAGTTATTAAGGATCACCCCTTTTTGATCGACGTCGAACTGGCTGTAGGTGTTGCGGGAAACGCCCCCTTCGCTTGGAGTTTGAATATTGACCTGCGGAGTGCCGTTGGCGGTGCTGACGATATTCGGCTGCTGGTTACTCGGCGCCTGACCGTCGGCCACGATCCCCGCCTGAGCACTGTTGACCAGCACCACCGATCCAAAGAGCGCCAGCATGGCGCAGGACAGGCTGCTCAAGCGACATTGGCGTATAGCCGTCTTGCTGCGGCGCACGCGGCGTCCACCCTCTCGGCCTGCCGAAGCAATTTCCGCCACCACCATTAACAGGCCACGGGCTTTATTAAAAATGATGCGATAGAGATGTTTGTTCATGGCAGAGTGTCCTTACCCTAATACGACCAGTTGAGGTTGAAGCCCAGCGAGACGGGATCCGTTGAGAAACCGTCAGGTTTGGAGAAAGGCACCGAGGCGAACAGATCATAACCGACCCTGAAAGCTCTGCCACGCACCCCAACTGCGCCGCCCGCTAAGTGATTGCCCACCAAATATTGCGTGCCGTTGCCGCCCACTTCGCCATAGTCCACCCCAAGATAAAGCTCTTGGGAAGGCAGCGGCGTCACCCATGCCAGGTCGTTACGCACAAACCAGCCGCGATCGGCATTCAGGGTGAGTTCACCGTCGAAGCCGCGTACCGTCCAGCGGTTACCGATAGCAAATTGATCCTGAGGCGTCAGGTGAGTGTCGGTGTACTGGCGCTGATACTGCACGTTGTAGCGAAATTTCTGATTGGCGATGGCAAAAGGCACATCAAGCTGGGCGGAAAGCTGGACGATTTTGCTTAGCGCCGTGGCGTAGCCGCCATACTCTTCTGGCGCAGGCGTAGCGCCAAACCATCGGGTACCGCGCTGATAGCTAATGCCCGTGTCGAGGGTGGCTTGCGAAATATAGTGACGATGCTGTAAGCCCAAGCGCCACGCCGCCGTTTGCCTGCGCTGCACTTCGATTTCAGTATCATTGACGTAGTTTCTGGACTCGCGCGCCAGCACGTCATAGGTCAGCGTGGTCTTCTGGCTACCGTTGCGATGCAACATGCGGCTAACCTGAAAATCGAGATTTTTACTTTTACCGCGATACCGGTAATCGCCATTAAGCCCGGCGGTGGTCTGGTTGTATTCGTAACTGTTGGCCGTCAGGCCAAACATCCAGTAGCCGAAAGGCACTGAATAGTGCCCGGTGACGTTACCCGTGCTCTTGCCACTTTTGTGAGGCAGGCTGCTGGTACCGGAAATGTAAAACAGGTCGCTGAGTGAGAATGGGTTATCCAGCGATAAGGTCGCGGTGCCCTGATAGCGGCCGGTGCTGCGCGTGCCTGAGTCATCAAGGCCCGCCGCGACGCGCCACATTTTTTCCTGCTTCCAGCGCAGCGCAATATCACTTTCCCCTGGCTGCTCGCCGGGCACGATTTCCATGTCGGCCTGCACCGTCGGCAGGCGCTGCAGATTCTCTAAGCCCTGCTCGATATCGCGTAAATCTAATAGCTGATCTTCATGGGCAGGAAATGCGCTGTAGAGCGTGACGTAATGGTCGCTGTCTGGCGTTAATTTCACCTGACGGGTCTTGCCGGGCACCACCACCAGCTGCAGCACGCCGCTTTTCAGATCCTGCGACGGAGCCAGCACTCGGGTAGTGATATACCCATGATCCACTAACCTGTTCTGCAAAGTGCTCATCAACAGGTTGATGCCTTTCCCCCCTAAGCATTTGCCTACGGCTTGATTGCTGATGTGCTGTAGCGGCAGCCAATGCGGCAAGGCCTCGGTACCACTCAGCCGGACTTGGGAGAGGGTAAAACACGGGGTTTCCTGCGGAAAATTGATGCGGCCAAAACTGCTGGCAGGGGGAGAAAGGCGCACGTCCGGCGCATCAGGTGCCAGGCGCTGCTGCAATGCACGCTGCTGTTCCTGTTGGTGAATAAACTGCTGGTCCCCCGCCGCGCGTAAATTGCCCGGAGGCGCCATCGCCTGTTGGCTAGTCCCGTCCGTTAAAGGCTGATCGCGAAAAGGAGAAGGCCCGGTAATAGGTGCAGCATGGCTGTTGCTAATAAACAGGCTAAGAGAAATAACCAGTGACTGGCAGGCAGTATTAATAGCGGGGCGGCGCACGGAAATATCCTTATTATTAATCCAAAGGTCAAGCGTCCTTAATCCATCGCATTATGCCAATGTAAATTTGGTTTACAATAAATTTCCTTTTCTTTACGAAGCGAAATAACCTACCTAAGTAAAATTAACAACTTATGAATTAGGATTATTCTTATAAACCAGCCATTTGTGCTACAAACCCTTACAGAACGGGCCATCTCGTCGGCAAAAAGCAAAAATCTAATCAGAAAAAAACAACTGTTTTCGTCACGAGCTCCTCATGGTAAATCGTCATTTATCCTTAGAGATATATAAGGTTAAATAATATTTGGCAGTGAAATTATTCGATGAGTGTGTGAATGAAAAGAATTTCTGCTCTGGGTGCGCCTATTATTAGTCGGGGATTAACTATTATTTGGCACAATGATTTGCCTCTCCAGCCTTAAGCCTTGACCATTGGTTAACGTGACCGTCACCTGGGTCCAATCCCCTTTTTGCATCGCGATGCGCATCTGCCCGAGAGAGAGGGTTTTGTTGGCGGCGAGGTTGATACTTCCCTGCTGGCGGCTGGTGCTCTGCCCCTGCTCGGCGCGATGTGAGACGGCAATGGAAACCTGACAGGTGCAGTTTTGGCTCAGGGTCGCCATGGGCCGGACAATATAGACATCGGCCTCAGTTTGGGTGTCGAACCACAGTTGGTTCGACATGACGGCGGCAATCAACAATAGCTGCATCGTTCCTCCTTATATAAAGCAAAACAGGGCATAGGCCCTGTTTTGCGACGAACAAACTGCATGACAATAACGTCAGGGGAATCAGTGCTGGCTAGCGTAAGCCTGATTGCCGGTACCGTACTGTTGGATATTCGCCAGACTGCCGTTGGCGTATTGATTCGACTGCGCGTAGTTACCCGTACCGTTTTGGCTGATTTGGGTAATGCTGCTGCTGGCGGCCTGCAACACGTTGGCGTTGTTCCAGTCACCGGCCTGGGAGACTTTTACCAGACTGTTGTTGCCCGTTTGGTTGCTGCCAACTTTGTTTTGTGAGCCGCGCTGGTCAATCGACGTCAGCGATTTAGAGACGCCGCTTTGGTTAGCCTGAGCACGGTTAGCCGTACCAGCCTGATAAATTTGAATTTCAGCGTTCCAGTTGGTGGTCTGGAATACTGGCAGAGAAGAGGTTGGAGGCGTTGTTGCCAATGCACTGCCACTGATCACTAACGCAGATACTGCCACAATTTTCAAAAGATTCATGATGCTACCCCATTGGTTAAAGTTGGATGATCTTCATTTGAGACAAAGTGATTAACGCTGTGTGACTCTGATCGCCATTCCTGACGAATTTTGTACGACACCGGCTGACCGGTCCGTACCACTTTGGCTAATTTGCGTCACGCTCCGGCTACCTCGCTGGAGAATAACGGCGGTATTGCCAAAATCTTTTTGTTCAATAGATGCAGAACTGCTATTTCCAAGCTGGGCAATCACGGCGGTATTATCACTGCCGCTTTGCATAATATCGGCCGCGTTGCCATTCCCTCGCTGATTAACAATCGCATTATTATCATTGTTAAATTGCGTAATATTCGCCCTATTGCTGTTCCCATTTTGTTGGGTAATAGCCGTATTGCCATTGCCTTTTTGCAAAATAAAAGCGGCATTGCCCGAGGATGAATAGCCCCCCACTACGGCGTTATCAAACGAATTACTGTAATAGTAAATATCACTGGTGTTGGCGCTAAAGCCCAATTCACTGTGGGCGAGATCGTTCGGTTGCGCCATGATAATAAGAGGTAATGAAAGCAGCGCAACGGTAAAAATCATTTTTTTCATATTTCAGCCCTGATTGACTTTCTTCTGCATTATGAAAATGACAATCGACAAATACATCGAGAAAGCCAGAATTGTTTACTGGACGAATTGAGTATGGATAGTCGTAAAAATAAAAAACTCACCTGTAAGTCGTATTTTTAATTTAAGACTCATCAGAAAGCATGAGGAAAAGAGTAAAAAAACCCGTAATTCCATCAGTCTGGAGTTTCGAAAATATTTAATCAAGGTGCGTAACCAACCTAGAATCCGCTCAACCTAATTTGTCATACAATTTATTAAATCTGTCATTGCCTGGATCAAATACTTAGCCTGCGAAGACGAAAAATTTCTCTCTGTCTATGAGGGTTACAGGTGATATTGCGTATCCTGTCACCTTTTTTTAGAGGGTGAAGACTGCGAAGTAGCGTCAGATCGCGAGGTCAAACCAGTTATGGAAATACTAAACCAAGACCAATATTTGAGATAAAGCAGAAGAAAAACTCACCTCATTAGCTTAAGTAGTACATCAAACTGCCCGCTAGGCGAATGAATTAGCAGTAGTTAGTTGCCAGTTTGAGGTAAACGTGCAGGAGGATAGGTTAAGGGCGTTTAACAGATTGGCTGCTTCTAATCACAACAGTGCGAAGTAAAATTTGCACATTTTCAGTTACATTTTGAAACACAAATAAGCCTTGATTTAGAGTGTCCAATGGATAGATTGATGATGTAGGAAAAATCCTATTTCTAATAATGACAAACTTGCGTGTGTAGTGGTTATTCAACTTTTCCGATTTATTTACTTTTTTGGTTAATACGCCACGGGCTTGCACATGCTACATCCAGCAGCAAAGCAACCTATTTAATGCCTTCATTTATAAGGCATCTGTAGGCTGTCAAAAAAATTAGGTGGGGTTTCATTATGACTAATGAAGCAATATTAAATAACAATCTTTTATTGTTAATTACTAAGCCGTCACTTCAGGCCAGTGCTTTATTGCAGCAGTTAAAACATCAGTTAAGTGTAAACACTAAACTGCATAACATTAATAAGACACTAGAAGATGATTCATTAAACCAGGCACTCATATTGTTTGACATGATGGAAGCAGACCAGCGACAGGTTGTCTTATGGCAATCCGTCATTCGTCGCTATGACGATAATGTGAAGCTTTTATTATTTAATACTCCGAGTGATTATCAGTTTAGAGAAATAGAAGCCTGGCCGCGCATTAGCGCCGTATTCTATAACTCTACCGAGGAAAATAAACTGGTTGAAGGTATTAATAACGTACTCAATGGAGAATGTTATTTCACGCAAGGTTTTGCCAGCTACCTCATTAGTCAATCAGGGCAATATCGCTATCTCGATCATAGTGAAACCGGCCTGACCCATAGGGAACAAGAGATCTTGAATAAGCTGCGCGTGGGCGCTTCGAATACTGAAATTGCCCGGCTGCTCTTTATTAGTGAGAACACGGTCAAAACGCATTTATACAATTTGTTCCGCAAGCTTTCCGTCAAAAACCGGACTCAGGCCGTCTCTTGGGCTAACGACAATTTAAAGCGCTGACATGATGAAATCCGTCATCTGTCTGCTTTTCGGCCTGACATTAGTGTTAGGCCAGACTGCCAATGCGGCAGAAATTAAAGACCCTGGCTTGGTAACTGACCACACGGTGACCTCCGTGGGTCACGACTTCTACCGCGGTTTTGCTGATCGCTGGGATATTAATTATGCCGAGACAATCACCATCAGCGAACGGCCAAGCGCCCGCTGGGGAAGCTGGATAAGCATCAAGGTTGGGCAAGACACGCTGTATCAAATATTGCTGTTTCCCAACCGCCACAATTTTAGCAAAGAGGTCGATACCGCCGTGGCCAGTGTGCATGAAGCCCTGTCACGCCGCCAAATCGACAAAGCCTTATTGGGCACCGGTGATCTCACCGGCGATGAATTCTAGGAGCTTACCGTGAAAATATCTGTCGCGCTTTTATCGCTGTTCCTTTTCTCCCCTCTCTCATGGGCGGGAAATATGGTGCATCAGTTTGTGAATCCCAACTTTGGCGGCAACCCGAACAATGGTGCTTTTTTGCTGAATTCGGCCAATGCGCAGAACTCATACAAAGATCCCAACGGCTATAACTTCGATGCTTATAACCCGTCGGCGCTGGACAACTTCACCTCTGCCTTACAGTCGCAGCTGCTGGGAACCCTGATGGGCAATGTGAATCAGGGCAAGCCGGGGCGAATGGTGACTCAAGATTTTATTGTCGATGTGCAAAACACCGACGGTCAGCTGGTGATGAACGTCACCGATCGTAAAACAGGAAAGATTTCGACCATTCAGGTTCAGGGCATCAGTGGCTCTAATTAAAACCAAAAAATTCACCTAAACATCGCCAATCACAGCAGCGGGAAGGCCACTATGCGCAGTTTGTTTCTATTTCTGATGATTTTTGCCCTCACAGGGTGTTTGACTGCACCACCAGATCAAGCAGCAAAACCCACCTTGCTGCCGCGAGCCCAGAGCTATCAGGACCTGACTAACTTGCCACCGGCGCGCGGCAAGATTTTTGTCTCGGTTTACAACATTCAGGATGAAACGGGACAGTTTAAACCCTATCCGGCGAGTAACTTCTCCACCGCCGTGCCGCAAAGTGCCACCGCCATGCTGGTGTCGGCACTTAAGGATTCAAAATGGTTTATCCCCCTTGAACGCCAGGGGCTACAGAACTTGTTGAATGAACGCAAAATTATCCGCGCCGCGCAGGAAAACGGCAGCGTGGCAGAGAATAATGCCCGCGCCCTCTCCTCACTGGTGGCGGCGAATATTTTGATTGAAGGATCAATCATTGGCTACGAAAGTAATGTGAAATCCGGCGGGGTTGGTGCCAGATATTTCGGTATCGGGGCCAGCACGCAGTACCAGTTAGACCAGATAGCCGTGAACCTGCGCGCCGTCGACGTCAATACCGGGGAAGTTCTGTCATCGGTAAATACCAGCAAAACCATTTTGTCTTATGAGGTGCAGGCCGGTGTCTTCCGATTTGTCGATTATCAACGATTACTGGAAGGAGAATTAGGCTACACCACCAATGAACCTGTGATGCTTTGCCTGATGTCGGCGATTGAAACCGGCGTGATTTATCTGGTGAATGACGGTATCAGCCGCAACCTGTGGCAGCTACAAAATCCGCAGGACGCCAAGGCACCGGTGCTCGAAAAGTATAAGAACCTGATTGTCCCTATTGCCTCTTAATCTGGAGAAATTGATTCACGTTATCCCAGAAAATCGGATCCCCTGTAGCGTGATGACGCCGGGTTTTGGCAGTAGTTGGCGAAAGGAAACCCAACGATTGAGGCGGGTTTCCTTTCATTTTTTTGCTCAGTATTGGTTCGAAATGTTATTCAGACTGCTGGTAATTATTGACCCGTTTTTTATCTTCCAGATTGAAATCCGGATCGAGATAAATACTCAGGCGCTGAATCAACAGCTCATTAAATTCAAATACCGCGCAGAAGTGGTGACTTCCCGCCTCGGCCGTGGGCCAGCGTTCGCCGCTTTGCATCACGCCGCGCATTTGTCCCTCAACCACCAGCGTATCGCCATCGGTGATAAAGCGAAATTTATCCTGCATGTGCTGAATTTTATCGATTTCCAACGCGAAGCATTTGCCCAGTTCGCCCAGCGATGACTTTCCCTTTGCTGTACCAAATTTTGGGAAAAACACCTCAGTGTCCTCGGTAAACAGATCCAACAGTGTCGCATCTGCCTGATCCAGCTTGCTATAAAACTGTTTCACAATCTCTATACGACTTTTTTTTAGCGCGTCCTGTGTCATTTTTCCCCTCTTATCACTCAATGAGTGAAATCTAAGACCACCTGATTAAGACTAGTGAAACGCTTCAATTTTGCTGCTTTCCCCTAAGATTTAAGATAACTCTCAGCAAATCGGCCCCTGCTGCCTTCAATTCATGGTCTACAGTTAATGAGGTATGACACTTTTATTCATTGAAGTGCGTTGGGCTGGCATGTTGCTCGCCCTCCAGACAAAAGGAACTGCTTATGTTTGATAAAGCGAAAGATAAAGCTGAAGAGCTGGTTGGCAAAGGTCAGGAACAGTTTGGTCGCGCAACGGAAGATCATGGTCTGCAAGCAGAAGGCGTAGTCCGCAAAAATCTTTCTCAGGCATCCTATGCGGTGAACGACGCCGTGGATACCGTGAAGCGCCAAACCTCAGACAACCCAGTACCGGCCCTGCTTATTGCCGCCGGTGTAGGTTTCCTGCTGGCGAAACTGACAGGCCGTAAATAATCAGCCTGTTTGCTCGATAAGCATGAGCAAGGCATGAATGTATGCCATAAAAAAACCCGGCCAATGCCGGGTTTTTTGTTGTTGTTTTGGGGCTAATTGCTGGGTTTGATGAGGCTTAAGCTTTAGCCGGGAGCACGCCATCTGCGCGGAACATGGCTTTAATGCCGCGCACTGCCTGGCGGATACGGTCCTGGTTTTCAATCAGGGCGAAACGCACGTGGGTATCACCGTAATCACCGAAACCAATGCCCGGCGAGACGCAAACCTTGGCGTCGGCCAGCAGGCGCTTGGCGAATTCCAACGAACCTAAGTGCTCGTAAGCCGGTGGTATCTTGGCCCAAACGTACATTGAGGCTTTCGGGTTATCGACCATCCAGCCCGCCTCGTGCAGACCGCGAACCAGCACGTTGCGGCGCTGGCGATACTGCTCTGCGATATCTTTGACGCACTGCTGATCCCCTTCCAGCGCGGCGATGGCTGCCACCTGCAACGGGGTAAAGGTGCCGTAGTCATGGTAGCTTTTGATACGCGCCAGCGCGCTGACCAGCTCTGGATTACCGACCATAAAGCCGATTCGCCAGCCCGCCATATTATAGCTTTTCGACAGCGTGAAGAACTCGACCGCGATGTCCTTCGCGCCCGGCACCTGCATGATAGAAGGCGCTTTCCAGCCGTCATACACAATATCGGCATAGGCCAAATCATGGATAACCAGCACATTGTACTGCTTAGCCAGTGCGACCACGCGCTCGAAGAAATCCAGCTCAACGCACTGCGCCGTTGGGTTAGACGGGAAGCCAAGGATCATCATTTTTGGACGCGGAATGGTTTCGCGAATTGCGCGTTCCAGTTCAGCAAAGAAATCCACGCCGTCGGTTAATGGCACCGAGCGCACCTGCGCACCGGCAATCACCGCGCCGTAGATATGAATCGGATAACTTGGGTTTGGCACCAACACAGTATCACCGTGATCCAAGGTTGCCAGCATCAGGTGCGCCAGCCCCTCTTTCGAACCAATGGTGACAATGGCTTCGCTTTCTGGATCGATTTCAACCTGATAGCGATCGGCATACCAGCGGGAAATCGCACGGCGCAGGCGTGGAATACCGCGTGACGTGGAATAACCGTGGGTGTCTTCGCGCTGAGCCACCTGCACCATTTTCTCAACAATGTGCGGCGGGGTTGCGCCATCAGGGTTCCCCATACTGAAATCAATAATGTCTTCGCCGCGACGTCGCGCAGCCATTTTCAATTCAGCGGTAATGTTAAAAACATAAGGGGGAAGACGATCGATACGCGTAAAACGACGTGGAGAACTGGAGTCAGCCATAAATTCCTCAAGGATACGTGAGCGCCCGGACCGTCCGAGCGACGCTGGCCGCGATGCGGCCTTCCAAGAACATATCTCAGGCAGAAAAAACTGTCGATACCCCAGACGACCTATTTTTAACCAACGAGAGATTAACCTCGCGGATCATCGGCAAGGATCCCCAGCAGCCAGTCGTTATGCCACACCTCGCCAATGCGGTAGCTGTCGCGCAGGCAGCCTTCGAGCTGGAATCCACACTTCTCCAGCACCCTGCGCGAGGGGAAATTGCCCTCCAGCACGTTGGCCTGCAGGCGATGAAAACCGCAGGTATCAAAAGCAAAATCCAGCACGGCTTTCAGTGATTCAACGGCATACCCTTTCCCCTGATGCTCGGGAGAAATGATAAAACCCACCTCACCCTGCTGATAAGGCCGCCAGTCGGGGAAGAAGCCGGTCAGGCCCACCGCCGCGCCGGTTTCGCGTTCGCGGATCACCAGACAGAGCCAAAAATCAGCATAGCGATCCCAGTGCCCAAGGCGCTGTTCGAAGCGATTGCGAATTTGCGCGGGCGAGTCGATATCACCAATAAAGTGCATCACCTCTGGCGTTTGGTACAGCTTCTGGAACAACCACCAGTCTTCATTTTCAATAGGTTGCATCACCAGCCGTGGAGTGGTGAGCTGCAAAGGCGTCAGAGTTTTCATCATTATTTTCCTCTGGGTAGGTACCGCGTCAGCTTACAATTGAATCATTGGTTATTCATGCGTTTTATGGCTTTAGTGCATTTCATTCCCTAAGACAATTCCCTGTTATAATGGGCCTAAGCCGAAAACAGGGAGCCTGCCGTGCCGCAAGTGTTTGAAATGTTGCTGGCGGTCTTTGACCGCGCAGCGCTGATGTTAATCTGCCTATTCTTCCTCACTCGTACCCGCCTGTTTCGCAAGCTGCTACAGAAAGAGAGCCATAACCACACGGCGCTGGAACTCGCCGCCGCTACCGCGATTTTTTCGCTGTTTGCCATTTTCGGCACCCTATCGGGGATTAACGTCGAAGGCTCGCTAATCAATGTGCGCACCATCGCCATTATGTCCGGCGGAATACTGTTTGGCCCTTGGGTGGGGATTATTACTGGCCTGATTTCCGGCTCGCACCGTTATCTCATCGACATTCACGGCGTCACCTCGCTGCCCTGTCTGATAACCAGCATCGTGGCCGGGTTTACCTCGGGCTATATCAACCTGAAAGTGAAGAAAGCTAACCATTGGAAAGTGGGGATTGCCGCCGGAATGCTGTGCGAAGCCCTGACTATGGTGCTGATTTTGCTGATGGCGAAGCCGTTTTCGCTGGGGGTGGATATCGTCATGAGCATCGCCGCGCCGCTGATCCTCGGGGCCAGCTCAATTGGCCTGATTATCCTGCTGGTGCAAAGCGTGGCCGACGAAAAAGAGGTGATTGCCGCCCGCCAGGCGCGACTCGCCTTGGACATCGCCAATAAAACCCTGCCCTATTTCCGCCACATTGAAGGGCCGAATATTAACGCCCGTTCGCTGGAAAAGATTTGCAGTATTATCCGCGAAGATATCAACGCTGACGCCGTGGCCATTACCGATACCAAAAACATCTTGGCCTACGTTGGCGTGGGCGCCGAGCAGTACAACATCGGCCACGAGATAATCAGTGATATCACCAAAGCGACGCTGGAGTCGGGCCAAATCACCATTAAAAACAATGATGAAGTGGACCGCACGCCGGAGATCCACTCGCTGATCATTATCCCTTTATGGGAGAGCGGCGTAGTAACCGGCTCGCTGAAAATCTATTACTGCCACGCCCACCGCATCACCTATTCGCTGAAAGTGATGGCGGTCGGCCTGTCGCAAATTATCTCCACCCAGATGGAAGTGTCGCGAGCAGAGCAACTGCGCGAAATGGCCAATAAAGCCGAAATGCGCGCCCTGCAAAGTAAAATCAACCCACACTTTCTGTTTAACGCGCTGAATGCTATTTCATCGTCTATCCGCGCCCGGCCTGACACTGCGCGCCAGCTAATCATCAATCTGTCGCGCTATCTGCGTTACAATCTGGAGCTGAATGACGAGCTGATTGACCTGCGTAAAGAGCTGCATCAGGTGCAGGATTACATCGCCATTGAGCAGGCGCGCTTTGGCAGCAAGCTGACGGTTATCTATGATATTGATGACGATATCTCGGTGCAGATCCCCAGCCTGTTGATTCAACCTCTGGTTGAAAACGCCATCGTCCACGGCATTCAGCCGTGCAGCGGTAAAGGGGTGGTGGTGATTGCGGTGAAGCGTCAGGGCAGTAACGTGAGAGTGTCGATTAAAGACACCGGACACGGCATAAATCAGGAAACCATTGACCGGGTGGCGAGAAATGAAATGCCCGGCAATAAAATCGGCCTGCTCAACGTGCACCATCGCGTTTCACTGCTGTATGGCCATGGGTTAACTATCCGCCGCCTTGAGCCAGGCACGGAAATTTCATTTTTGATCACCTCGGAAAATGCCAATGAAAGCCATCATCGTTGAAGACGAAGTCCTCGCACAGGAGGAGCTGAGTTATCTGATAAATGCGCATAGCGAAATCAAAATCGAAGCCAGCTTTGACGACGGACTGGACGTGCTGAAGTATCTGCAATCCCATGAAGTGGATGCAATTTTCCTCGATATCAACATTCCGTCGCTCGACGGCGTATTGCTGGCGCAGAACATTAGCAAGTTCGCGCACAAGCCCTACATTATCTTTATCACTGCCTATAAAGAGCATGCCGCCGAGGCTTATGAAATCGAGGCTTTCGACTACATTCTCAAGCCTTATCACGAGTCGCGCATTGTCACCATGCTGCAAAAGCTGGAGATGCATTTTAAACGCGACAAACAGGCGCTAACCCAGCCTGCACCCAGCAGCAACCGCGCCAGCCACAGCATCAATTTGATTAAAGATGAGCGGATTATTGTTACTGATATCAATGACATCTATTACGCCGCGGCGCAGGAGAAAGTGACACAGGTCTATACCCGCAAAGAAGAATTCACCATGCCGATGAATATCACCGAGCTGTGCAATCGCCTGCCGGAAGAGCATTTCTTCCGCTGCCATCGCTCGTACTGTGTGAATTTGTCGAAAATCCGCGAAATCGTGCCGTGGTTTAACAACACCTATATTTTGCGCTTAAGCGATTTGGATTTCGAAGTGCCGGTGAGTCGCAGTAAAGTGAAGGAATTCAGAAGTTTAATGCGGTTTTAGCGAGAATATTCTCCCCCGCAGCCGGGGGAGAAAAGAGAGGCAAGATTACAGCGTCATGCCCATCGACTGGCGCAGATAAGCCCCCGATCCCAGCAGCCCCGGCTGATCGTGAGTGATCAGGTAGACCGGAATGTCGTGCAGGTAGTCTTTAAAACGGCCTTTATCTTCAAAGGCGGCACGGAAACCCGAGGCCTTAAAGAACTCGAGGAAGCGCGGCACGATGCCACCGGCGATATACACGCCGCCGAAGGTACCCATGTTCAGCGCCAGATTGCCGCCAAAGCGCCCCATAATTACGCAAAATAGGGAGAGTGCGCGGCGGCAGTCGAGGTTTTCATCACTCAGCGCCAGCTCGGTGACATCTTTCGGGGCGAAATTCTCCGGCACGCGGCCGTCGGCTTTGACAATCGCGCGGTACAAATTCACCAGTCCCGGACCAGACAGAATACGCTCCGCGGAGACGTGGCCCATCTCAGCACGCAGCTGCTCGAGGATGATGTCCTCCTCTTCGCTGTTTGGCGCGAAATCAACATGCCCGCCCTCGCCCGGCAGGCTCAGCCAGCGTTTGTCAGCGTGGATCAGGTGGGCGACGCCCAAGCCGGTGCCCGCGCCGAAAATCACTGCCGGCTTGCCGTCTAACGGTTTTTTGCCGCCGAACTGCAACAGGTCTTGCTCCTGCAACATCGGGATAGCCATGGAGACGGCGGTGAAGTCATTGATCACTTCCAGATGATCCAACTTCAGATTGGCTTTCATCTCAGCAATTGAAAATGCCCACGTATGGTTGGTCATCGCTACCCAGTCGCCGGTGATCGGGCAGGCAATGGCGATACAGGCGTCTTTAACTTCGTGCTCTTGCTGCTCAAGGTAAACGCGCACCACGTCTTCTAAACTTGGGTAATCCAAGCCAGAAAAGGTTTTGGAAGCCGAGATCTCTCCGCTGTCGAGCGCGCACAGTGCAAGACGACAGTTAGTACCGCCGACGTCCCCCACCAAGGAGTATTTGGTCATTTTCTTCTCCGAAAAAGTAGATTCTTAATCCTGTCTGGTCTGGAGGCCGAGTAAAAACGATAAAGACCGTTATTATCAATCGTTGAGGCTGGTTAAAACCCGCTTGCAGGACTATAAAAGTTTACAGAATAATTGTGGGCAAAATAGCGGTAATTGCTATAGCCTGCAACGCCCATTTGAGGCAACGCGTATTTATGCGGCGCGGCATCCAAAATAATGTCGCTAATGCCCAATTTCTTAGCCATCATTACGATACAAAGCCTGTGCTGAAGCCTCGAGCGAGTGCAGTTCATCATAAAAGGATATGTGCATGCTGCATCCCCGTGCGAAAACGATGTTGGTTTTTACTCTGCCCGCGTTGCTCATTGGCATCTTATCCAGCCTGATTCTGGTCGCTATCATGATGCTGGCAGGCGCGCTGCAAACCCTGCTCTGGCAGCACATTCCTTCTGCTCTGCATATTGATACCAGCTCGGCCAGTTGGACCTTATTCATGTTGACGCTAACCGGTTTGGGCGTCGGCGCGCTAATTAAGTATATGCCGGGCCACGCTGGGCCAGACCCCGCCACCGAATCGCTGATAGGCCCGCCCGTCGCGCTCAATGCCCTTCCCGGTTTGGCATTAGCCTTGATGCTGGGCCTGGCCGGAGGGGTGAGCCTCGGGCCGGAATACCCCATTACCGTGATTAACATTGCCCTCGCCGCCGCCGTGGGCCGCTTTTTGCTGCCAAAAGTCCCGACCATGGACTGGGTGATTTTAGCCGCCGCGGGCACCATCGGCGCGCTGTTCGGCACGCCTATCGCCGCCGCGCTGATTTTTTCGCAAATGCTCGGCGGAGATAAAGATATTCCGCTATGGGACCGGCTTTTTGCGCCGCTGGTCGCCGCAGGCGCGGGGGCGCTGACCACCGATCAGTTCTTCGAGCCTGATTTCTCTTTGAATATCGACCCTTATGACGCTTCGCGCCTGGTGGATGTGTTCAGCGGCTCGGTGGTGGTGCTGATTGCGATTGCGATTGGCATGGTTGCCGTCTGGCTGTTCCCGCACGTCCACCGCCTGTTCCACAGCATCAAAAATCCCATTCTTATGCTGGGGGTTGGCGGCTTTGTGTTAGGACTGCTGGCACTGATTGGCGGGGAAATCACCCTGTTTAAAGGGCTGGATGAGATGAAACAGCTGGCGGAATCTGACCAGCTATTTGAAATTAGCTCGATGCTGGCGATAACCCTGACCAAGCTCGCCGCGCTGGTGGTGGCCGCCGCCTGTGGCTTTAGGGGCGGGCGCATCTTCCCAGCGGTGTTTGTCGGCGTTTCCCTTGGGCTGATGCTGCATCAATACGCGCCAGACGTGCCTGCTGCCGTCACCGTGTCTTGCGCCGTGATGGGCATGGTACTGGTGGTCACCCGCGACGGCTGGCTAAGCCTGTTTATGGCCGCCGCCGTGGTGCCGGGCTTGAAACTGCTGCCGCTGCTGTGCATTGTGATGCTGCCAGCTTGGCTGCTGCTGGCAGGCAAACCGGTGATGCTGGTCAGCAAATATCTGCCTGCCCGCCAAGAGAATAAAGAAGCCGAGTAAAAGATTAACGGTCAGAAAGGGCGAACTCCGCCGCCGCCAGTGCATGGATGGCGGTGGTGTCAAACACCGGCACGCCGGCATCCTGCTGGCCGACCAGCAGCGTAATTTCCGTACAACCGAGAATAATTCCCTCCGCCCCCTGCTGCTCTAGCTCGCCCATGATGCGGCGATACTCTTCGCGAGAGGCGTCGCTGATTTCCCCCAGACAAAGCTCTTCATAGATGATGCGATGCACAATATTGCGGTCAGCCTCGTTCGGGGTCAGCACCTCAATGTGGTGTTTATCCTGCAGGCGGCCGCGATAGAAATCCTGCTCCATGGTGAATTTGGTGCCGAGCAGGCCAATGCGCTTCAACCCCTGAGCTTTAATCTTTTCCGCCGTCGCGTCGGCAATGTGCAGCAGCGGCAGCCCGCCGATGCGCTCAATGTCATCCGCCACTTTATGCATGGTGTTGGTACAGACCACAATCACCTCTGCCCCGGCGCGCGCCAGCGCCTGTGCGGCATCACCGAGAACTTGACCAGCCTGCTGCCAATCCCCCTGGGCCTGTAATTTTTCAATATCGTAGAAGTCGACGCTGTGCAGGAAGAGCCGGGCGGAATGCAATCCACCCAGCTGCCGTTTGACGTGTTCATTGATAGTGCGGTAGTACGGCACGGTGGATTCCCAACTCATGCCGCCAATTAATCCTAAGGTTTTCATCTGCTGTCACCCTGCCGACTCTATTTTGCGTGAGGGTAAAACATAACCGAGCGCGCCCCTGCTGACAAACAGTGACGCGCCCGGCGAGCAGAAAATTACTGTTTTGCTGAACAGGCTTTCTGAGCCGACTCATCGGCCAGACGCGCAGCGCGGTGCTCGACAATGCGCTGGCGCAAGGTGTCATACAGCCAGTTGTAGAACATGGTGTATGGCAGGAAGAACAGGAAGAAGCCAATTTCCAGCATAAAGGCGTTAAGCAGTGAAATGCCCAACCAGCCTGCGGCAATCGGCAGCCCCATCAATATAAATCCGCCCTCGAAGCCCAGTGCGTGGCAGACGCGTACTTTCAGGGTTCGCGCCACGCGGCTGACTGGCCAGAGACGATCGAAAATCGAGTTGTAAACGATGTTCCACAGCATCGCCGTGGTAGAGAGCAAAATCGCCAGGGTGCCCATTTCAAACATCGACTTGTTCAACAGCCATGCTGCAATCGGCGCGGAAATCATTACCGCTAAGGCTTCAAAACCGACCGCATGCAGGATGCGCTCGCCTAAAGATTTTTTACTCGCGAGTTGAGTATTTGTTTTTAACTTTGACATAAAGACCTGCCGTTATTCCTCAATAGGGTGAGTGACTTGGGTCACAGGTCGGCATTATCATCGCTAAATAAGATAGGTTAAAGATAGTTAATATCGATAAAATAGATGGACAAACCCTTAACCGCCAACCTGGAGATTGCCATGCGTTACTCGCCAGAAGCCTTAGTCGCCTTTGTGGAAGCTGCGGATACCGGCTCTTTCTCGGCCGCCGCACGCAAACTGCGCAAAAGCCAGTCCACGGTCAGCACCGCCATCGCCAATCTTGAAGTGGATTTGGGCCTGACGCTGTTTGACCGCAACAGCCGCCAGCCGGTGTTAACGCCACAGGGCAAAAGGGTGCTCAATCACGTTCAGGCGATTTTGGCCGCCAGTGAGCGCCTTGATGAGCTGGCAATTCGCCTCTCCACGCAGGTGGAAACTCGGCTGACCTTCGTTCTGTCAGACACTTACCAGCCGACTCACCATGAGAATCTGCTTAAACGCTTTGAGCGGCGCTATCCCGATATTGAGTTTGAATGCCTGATTGCTGAGGATCAGGATGTGATTGATCTGCTACAAGCTGGGCGGGCGCACATTGGCATGCTGGAAGTGCAGGACACCTACCCGCCGGACATCGGCGTGGCGCGCCTACCGGAGCAAACTGACATGAACATTTTTGTCAGTCGCGACCATCCGCTGGCCCAGCTTTCCAACATTCAGCCTGAGCAGTTGCACACTTTCCGCCAGTTAAGCCTCCAGCCCTATCGCCGCACTGAGACGCGGGCGCAGGGGCAAACCTGGTCCGCACCGAGCTATTTGATGCTGCTGGAAATGGCCGAGCAGGGCTTTGGCTGGTCGGTACTGCCGCACTGGCTGGTGCGCCAGTTTGGGCATAACAAGCTGGTGACGTTACCGATGCGAGGTTGGCCGAAGCTGATTTCAGTGGACGCGGTGTGGAGTAAAAACAATCAGCCCGGCCCGGCGGGAAGTTGGTTCATCGACCAGCTAATCGATCCTTTGCTGGCCGATGAACCCTGAGCAGTCAGCCGGGTTAATCCCCCGAGTTTCTCTTCGAGATAGACTTACTGACAGCGTCCAATAGCTCGGGGATATCCATTTTCGGCACCACCACTTCCACCCAGGCCATTTGCGGTTTATCGCGCAGGATGGACATCACCTGACTCAGCTGGTCGCGGCTTTCGACTCGCTGGCTGAGCACGTCCGGCCCGCCAAAGGCCGCGGGGAACAGGGTCCAGTTCCAGCGCGCAATATCGTTGTAGCGCTGCGTCTCGCCGTGAATCGCTCTTTCCACCGTGTAGCCGTCGTTGTTGAGCAGGAAAATAGTGGTTTTCAAACCATAGCGGATCGCCGCGCCCAGCCCTTGCAGGGTGAGCTGCGCCGAGCCGTCGCCAATAATCAGCACCACCCGACGCTCAGGCTCGGCAGTTTGCGCGCCAAAGGCGGCTGGCAGGGTAAAGCCAATCGAACCCCAAAGTGGCTGGACGATAACATCACAACCCTCGGGCAACGTGAGCGCCGCCGCGCCGAAGCTGGAGGTCCCCTGCTCCACCACCAGCAGATCGTTGGGTTGCAAGAATTCCTGCATTAATTGCCAGAAGACCTGCTGATCCAGCTCGCTGTTATCCGACGATGGCAGCGGCGTGCGGCTAAAGTCAGGCTTTTCCCATTGGTCGCGAAGTTCAGCCGTCAGCCGGTGCAGGGCTTCCACGGCTTTCACCATAGGGAGCTGATGGAACACCTGTTTACCAATGCGCGCGCTGAAAGGTTCGAGTTCGATACAACCCTCTTCAGGCAGCTTTTGGGTGAATCCGGCGGTAATGGTATCGCCAAAACGCACCCCGACATTAATGACCACCTCGGCCTGCTCCACCACCTTCTTCACCACCGGACAGCTCGCCGCGCCGGAGTAAGTGCCGGCAAAATGCGGATTCTGCTCGTTGAACAGCCCCTTGCCCATCAACAGCGTCGAGTGTGCCAACGGAACATCATCAACCCACTGCTGAAGTGCCTGTTTGGCTTTAAAACGGTCGGCCAGAAAATCCCCCAATACCGTCACCCGGTGCTTGTCGCGCAGCAGCTCGCGGGCGGTATCAGTGAAGGCGCTAAGGGAATCTTGGGAAAAGGCGGGTTGGAGAAGAGGCTGTTTGGTGGCACGGCTGGTGACAGGGAGCTTGGCGACGTCGCTTGGTAGGAGAAGGTAGCCGGGCCGCGAGTGGTAAATCGCCTCGGCCACCACGCGGTCAATTTCCGCCAGCGCGTTTTCCGGGGTTAGCAATCCCTGCGCCACGCTGACCTGCCGCGACATCTCGGCAAAGCGAGCAAAGTTGCCATCGCCCATGGAGTGATGCAGCAACTCGCCTTTTTTCTGCGAGGAAAGCGGAGGCGCGCCGACAATATGAATCACCGGCAAATATTCGGCATAGCTTCCCGCTACCCCATTGAGCGCGCTGAGTTCTCCCACGCCGAAGGTGGTCAGCAGAGCCGCCGCCCCCTTGCGTCGCGCATAGCCGTCGGCACCATAGGCGGCATTCAATTCATTGGTACAGCCCACCCAGGTTATTTGCTGGTGGCTAATCACGTGGTCGAGGAATTGCAGGTTGTAGTCGCCTGGCACGCCAAACAGGTGGGCAATATTGCTAAGTGATAGTCGGTCGAGGAGATAGTCACCTACGGTATAAGCATTACTCATCATGATCCCCTAATATTTTTAGCTTCTATAGTTGATAACTCTAGAAAGTATTGACGCAGATCGCCGATTAGGAAACGTGCGCCAAAAATTAGGGTTGGAAATTTTGCCTTACACCCCCGCCCGATTTAAGCGCAGGTTCCGTTATTCATCACAATGACTGATAGGCCGAAGAGTCACATCCCAAGGTTGTTAACCCGCCCGCTGGAAAAATCTGTGGAAACGCATACACTAAAACGGCTTTTTATCTTTCCTACGACTAAAAATAATAAGGTTAACTCTATGGCTTATCAGGCGAAACCTACGCGATATGAACAGATGCAGTACCGACGCTGCGGCCACAGCGGGCTGAAGCTGCCCGCCATCTCCCTTGGCCTGTGGCACAACTTTGGCGACAACGCGCACTTTGATAACGCGCGCCATTTGATTCGTCACGCCTTCGATAATGGCATCACCCATTTTGATTTAGCCAACAACTACGGCCCGCCGCCCGGCTCGGCTGAAACGCACTTTGGCCGCATTTTGCAGGAAGATTTACTGCCCTATCGCGATGAGCTGATTATCTCCTCCAAGGCCGGTTACACCATGTGGGACGGCCCTTATGGCGATTGGGGGTCGAAGAAATATCTGGTCGCCAGCCTCAATCAGAGCCTAAAACGCATGGGTCTGGAGTATGTGGATATTTTCTACCACCACCGCCCGGATCCCGACACGCCATTGGAAGAAACCATGGCGGCGCTGGATCTCATCGTCCGCCAGGGGAAAGCGCTGTACGTCGGTTTGTCCAACTATCCGGCCGAGCGCGCCAAACAGGCTTTCGCCATTCTGCAACGCCTCGGCACGCCGTGCCTGATCCATCAGCCGAAATACTCGATGTTCGAACGCTGGGTAGAGGCTGATTTGCTCGACACGCTGGCGCAAAACGGGGTTGGGTCGATTGCCTTCTCCCCTCTGGCCGGTGGCGTGCTGACCGATCGCTATCTGGCGGGCATTCCGCAGGATTCGCGCGCGGCGAGCAGCAGCCAGTTCCTCACCACCGACCAACTCACCGCCGAGAAGCTGGAAAAAGTGCGTAAGCTGAATGCCATTGCCGAAGCGCGCAGCCAGAAGCTGTCGCAAATGGCGTTAGCCTGGGTGCTGCGCGGCGACAGAGTGACCTCGGTGCTGATTGGTGCCAGTAAAACCAGCCAGATTGATGATGCCATCGGCATGCTCGGCAACCGCCAGTTTAGTGAGCAGGAGCTGGCTGAAATCGAAGGGATTTTGGTGTAAACGCTTTCCCACAAGGCGAATAAAGGAGAAAACGTTAGCTTTGTGTTAAGCGGCGTAAAACAATCAAAACAGGATTGTAAGCAATAGAATAGGTGTTGCCTTCCTCTTATAACTGTTAGCAGAAATTATAAGAGAGAGGAGGCGACATGATTAAGCCTTTATTATTCGGAAGTTTATTGTTTGCCCTGCTGCCTGCCGCGGCCCCCGCCGCGCAGGCCAGCAGCTTTAGCCTGAATACCCCTGGCCTTTCAATCAATATCGGTGACCGCGACCGTCGCGGTTACTACTGGGATGGTTATGATTGGCGTGATAGCCGTTGGTGGAACAGCCACCGCGGGCGTTATTACGGCGAGCGCAGCCATCGCGGCTACTACTGGGACGGCGGACGCTGGCGAGATCGCGGCTGGTGGAACAACCATCAGTCGCGGCACCGCCCGCCTCACGGTCACGCTTATGGTCACGATCGCGGGCATCATGGAAAACATGGGCATGGCGATCACGGTGGGCATGGCGGGCATCATCACTAATTTTCTCGCGACCAACGAAAACGGGACAGTTTAGGCTGTCCCGTTTTTTATCCTTTTATCTATTCCCGTTTTACTTAAGCATGCCAATCAGCAAATAGAGGTTAAGGCTGACCACCAGCAGCACGATCACTCGCCCCGCCCACTGTATCCCTTTCGAATTGACCATTTCGCCCATCAGCTCGCGGTTGCCGGTAAATGCCAGCAGAGGCAGCAGCGCCAGCGCAATGCCGAAACTCAGCAGTACCTGACTCATCACCAGAATCCGCGTGGCGTCCAGCCCCATCATGATGACAATAAAAGATGGCGCCATGGTCACCGTGCGGCGCACCCACAGCGGAATATAGAATTTCACAAAGCCTTGCATCACCACCTGCCCGGCCAAGGTTCCGACCACGGTAGAGGAGAGGCCAGCCGCAACCAGACTCAGGCCAAAGGTGATGGCCGCCGCCTGCCCCAGCAAGGGTTCTAGCGTGAGATAAGCCTGATCCAACTCGCTAATGCCCTGATGCCCGCTAAAGTGGAAAGCCGCCGCGGCGGTGGCCATCATCGCCAGATTCACAAAACCGGCGATGGTCATGGCAATGCCGACATCCAACTTGGTCGCTGAATAGCGCTGCGCCTTTGACGCGTCGCCCGCGCGCTGGGTTAAGGACGAGTGCAGGTAAATCACGTGCGGCATAATGGTCGCGCCCAGCACGCCAGCAGCCAGATACACGGCGTCGCTCGACGGTAAGTTAGGGATCAACATCCCCTTGCCCAGCGCCGCCATGCTTGGCTGAGAGAAGAACAGTTCGACGATATAGGCCGCCGCCACGAACAGCAGTAGGCCGGCAATCACCAGTTCGAGTGGTTTCTGCCCGCGCTTTTGCAAGGCGAGGATAATAAAGGTGGCGATCCCGGTCAGCACCGCGCCTTGCAGCAGTGAGACGCCGAGCAGCAATTTAAAACCAATGGCCGCGCCGATAAACTCGGCCAGATCGGTCGCCATGGCAATAATTTCAGCCTGAACCCAATAGGCCCAGACCGCCGGACGCGGGAAGCGATCGCGGATATGCTCGGCCAGATTTTTGCCGGTGGCGATACCCAGTTTGGCGGAGAGCAGCTGGATAAGCATCGCCATAATATTGGCCCACACCACCACCCACAGCAGTTGATAGCCATAGGAAGCACCGGCCTGAATATTGGTGGCGAAGTTACCCGGATCGATATAGCCAATCGCGGCGATAAACGCTGGCCCCATTAGGGAAAGCTTTAATTTGCGGGAGGCGCGGCCGGAGGATTCGGCACGGCTGTTAAACATAGTCGTATTAACCTTACTATTGTTGCGCTTACATCAATCATATCTAATTGATAATGATTATCAAGTGCATTTAGATTGATCCAGCTGATTTCTCCGATAGGCACCAGAGACTCAGGGGCGAAATAGAGACGGTCGACCATATTTAGAAAACTATTACGGCTAATAATAAAGCTAGCACAACAATTCAACTTATGACTGATTTTATTAACATCTTGATTTTTTGTGTGGTCTGTTCAGAAATGTTGCAATCAGTGTCCGCAATTTCTATATTTGCAAGCCACTTCACGTTTTAAATGTACGCGTTACATAGAATGTCCGTCGAAATATAGCCTGCCTCTAATTTGGAGCACCCATGTCCCGAATACTGCACTTTGTATTAGCGTTGGCCGTTGTCGCTGTACTGGCCTTGCTGGTAAGTCGTGATCGTAAAAATATCCGTTTACGTTTCATCGCACAGCTGTTGGTCCTTGAAGTTTTATTAGCCTATTTCTTCCTCAACTCAGAGTTTGGATTAGGTTTCGTAAAAGGCTTCTCTGATCTGTTTGAGAAATTGTTAGCCTTTGCCGCAGAAGGGACCGGCTTCGTATTTGGAGGCATGAGCGATAAAGGATTAGCGTTCTTCTTCCTGAAAGTCTTGTGCCCAATCGTGTTCATTTCTGCACTGATTGGTATTTTGCAATACATCCGTATCCTGCCAATTATTATTCGCGCGATCGGTACGGTATTGTCAAAAGTCAACGGTATGGGGAAACTGGAATCCTTCAACGCCGTTAGCTCCCTGATCCTTGGTCAGTCTGAAAACTTTATCGCGTATAAAGACATTCTGGGCAAAATGTCAGAAAAACGTATGTACACCATGGCTGCTACCGCGATGTCGACGGTTTCTATGTCAATCGTGGGTGCTTACATGACCATGCTTGAGCCGCGTTATGTGGTTGCTGCGCTGGTTCTCAACATGTTCAGTACCTTTATCGTACTGTCACTGATCAACCCATATAAAGTTGATTCAGAAGAAGACCTGCAAATCGGCAACACCCATCAGGGTCAGAGCTTCTTTGAAATGCTGGGTGAATACATCCTGGCGGGCTTCAAAGTGGCGATCATCGTTGCAGCTATGTTGATTGGCTTCATCGCTCTGATTTCCTGCTTGAACGCGCTGTTCGACGTTGTTTTCGGTATCACCTTCCAAGGCGTGCTGGGTTATGTCTTCTACCCATTCGCATGGATCATGGGCGTACCGAGCCACGAAGCGCTGCAAGTGGGCAGTATCATGGCAACCAAGCTGGTTTCTAACGAATTCGTGGCCATGCTGGACCTGCAGAAAGTCGCAGGCGAGCTCTCCCCACGCGGCGTAGGCATCCTGTCTGTGTTCCTGGTTTCTTTCGCCAACTTCTCTTCAATTGGTATCGTTGCGGGTGCAATCAAAGGCCTGAACGAGAAGCAAGGTAATGTGGTTTCACGCTTTGGCCTGAAACTGCTGTACGGCTCAACGCTGGTGAGCGTGCTGTCTGCATCTATCGCCGGTCTGGTACTGGCGTAAGCGACAAACCTGCTAAACAGTTTCTAAAGGCGCTTCGGCGCCTTTTTTTGTGTCTGCTATTTGACGAAGGAACTAGCTGGAAGAGCTGGATTGAAGTCGGGACAGGGAATGCCAAATGGCAGAAAGCAAAAAACCGGCCAGAGGCCGGTTTCTTAAATTTTGGTGGAGATAAGCGGGATCGAACCGCTGACCTCTTGCATGCCATGCAAGCGCTCTCCCAGCTGAGCTATACCCCCACACGAGGTTGTTCACGTTTTAAGTCTTCTACTCAATTCCGCTCAGAGGAATCAAGTACCAACTTACCCTGAGAAGGAAGTTGGTGGAGATAAGCGGGATCGAACCGCTGACCTCTTGCATGCCATGCAAGCGCTCTCCCAGCTGAGCTATACCCCCATTTCCGACTCGTAAAAACGAGTGAACGGGGCGCATCATATGAAACCGAGCCAACCCTGTCAACGGCTAAATCTGAATATGGAATCAAGCGCTGAAAAAGCCGCCAACCCGGCCATAACTATCAAGTTTTTCCGCCGTCCAGATACAATTTTGTAGCTAAATACGTCTAAATTGCTTCGCCCTATTTTGGCTTTATTTATCCAGCCTTATGATCTTATTAAGCATTTTATTAACATGTGTGACTCAATGATTAATGGTTTGTTAGCAGGCTATGATAATCGTCTTGTTTTCAGATAAATCTGCGTCTAGACTGCCCGCGCAATAATCATAACCAACTATCGTCGAGTCTTCTTATGTCCTTGTATTCACCAAAAGAAATTGCATCAATCGCTGTAACGGCGGGAACAAATAAAAGCCGTGCAACCGTGTTGAATTTGTTAATTTTAGGATTCCTGGCCGGTGCTTTCATCGCAACAGGTTTTCTACTGGATTTGCATGTAATAGGGACGTTGCCTGCATCCTGGGGTTCTTTCAGTAACTTGCTGGGCGCGGCTGTTTTCCCAGTGGGGATCATTTTGACGGTGCTGGCAGGCGGTGAGCTGCTAACCGGCAACATGATGACGCTGCCAATCGCCTGGTTCGCTCGTCAAATCAGCCTGTACGCCGTTTTGCGTAACTGGTTCTGGGTGACGCTGGCAAACCTGCTGGGCAGTCTGGCCGTTGCTTACTTCTTTGGTCACGTACTTGGCCTTACCGAAGGCGCGTTCTTGGCTAAAACCGTGGCTACCGCTACTGCAAAAGTTAATGCAGACTTCACTCAGGCATTTATTTCAGGCATCGGCTGTAACTGGCTGGTTTGTCTGGCTATCTGGCTGGCATTCGCCAGTAAAGAAGTTGGCGGGAAAGTGATTGGCATGTGGTTCCCGGTCATGGCGTTCGTGGCTATCGGCTTCCAGCACGTGGTTGCCAACATGTTCATCATCCCGGCGGCTATCTTTGCCGGTGCGCTGAGCTGGTCACAGTACCTGCCAAACTTCGTTGCCGTATTCTTGGGTAACGCAGTGGGCGGTGCTGGTTTCGTAGGTTTGATGTACTTCCTGGCTTACCGCCCGAATGCAGAATCTATCGCGGAACAACGTTAATTCGTTCTGATTTGCTAGTCGCATAAAAAAGCCAGCGAGGGAAACCCGCTGGCTTTTTCTTTATCTCAACGCTGACGATTACTGTTGAGCTTCGCGCTCAGCAATAAAGGCCAGAGCCTGATCGATACGCGCCAGAGTGCGGCGTTGACCAATCGCGTGAACCGTGACGTCCATACCCGGAGACATACCGGCACCCGTCACAGCAACGCGTAATGGCATACCGACTTTACCCATACCGACGCCCAGCTCATCAGCAGTACCCTGAATCGCGTTGTGAACGTTCTCGGCAGTCCAGTCAGTGATCGCAGCCAGCTTGGCACGCACGGCTTCTAATGGCTGACGAGCAACCGGGCGCAGGTGTTTTTTCGCCGCGTCAGCATCAAACTCGCTGAAATCTTCATAGAAGTAACGGCAGGATTCAGCCATTTCTTTCAGAGTCTTACAACGCTCACCCAATAATTGGACGATTTCGAACAGCTGCGGACCATTGCGCGTTTCGATACCCAGTTGCTCAACGTGCCACAGCAGGTGAGTCGCCACATAATGTGGATCCATGGTGGTGATGTAATGATGGTTCAGCCATTGCAGCTTTTCAGTGTTGAAGGCGCTGGCAGATTTGCTGACATTCTCCAGAGAGAACAGCGCTTTCATTTCATCAATGCTGAAGATCTCTTGGTCGCCGTGGGACCAGCCCAGACGCACCAAATAGTTGAGCAGCGCTTCTGGCAGGTAGCCGTCATCGCGATACTGCATTACGCCGACCGCGCCGTGGCGTTTAGAAAGCTTTTTGCCGTCGTCACCCAAAATCATGGACACGTGTGCGTAAACCGGCACTGGCGCGCCCAGCGCTTTCAGAATGTTAATCTGGCGCGGGGTGTTGTTGATATGGTCTTCGCCACGGATGACGTGAGTGATTTCCATATCCCAGTCATCCACCACCACGCAGAAGTTATAGGTTGGTGAACCATCGGTGCGGCGAATGATTAAGTCATCCAGCTCGTCATTGCTAAATTCGATCGGGCCACGGATCTGGTCATCAAAGATAACAGAACCTTCCTGCGGGTTGCGGAAACGCACCACACAAGGCTCATCGGCACTGTGATGCTCATGGCTGTCGCGGCAACGGCCGTCATAACGAGGCTTCTCATTATTTGCCATTTGCTCTTCGCGCAGGGCTTCCAGACGCTCTTTGGAGCAATAGCACTTGTATGCCGTGCCATTGTCCAACATCTGGTCAATCACCGCGTTATAACGGTCAAAGCGTTTGGTCTGGAAGTATGGACCTTCATCCCATTGCAGATTCAACCAGTTCATGCCGTCCATAATCGCGTCAATGGCAGCCTGAGTGGAGCGCTCAAGATCGGTGTCTTCTATACGCAACACAAACTCACCGCCCAAATTACGGGCAAAAAGCCAGGAGTAAAGCGCGGTACGGGCGCCACCGACGTGCAAATAGCCGGTTGGGCTCGGAGCAAAACGGGTTTTGATTTTCATCTGGAATGCAGCCTTAATAGCGCAACGCCAAAAAACGTTGCTATCAATTAACAAAAAGTGGGCGTCATTCTACCACTCTGCCCTGAATCCTCAACGCCGATAGGGAGTTCACAAGGGCTATTCACACCATGAATGCGTAAAGAATCAACTACGCGGGCGAGAAATCCGTCATCTTGTCTACTTTTCGGGCGAACGATGTTTTTTGTTTTTAAAAACCGTTGACGTAAGTTTAAGTATCCCTATAATGCGACTCCATCACGACGGGGGCGATTAGCTCAGTTGGTAGAGCATCTCCTTTACACGGAGGGGGTCGGCGGTTCGAGCCCGTCATCGCCCACCACTCATTAGAGTGACCGCGTTGTGATAAGTAAGAAGAAATGAGAAATGGGCGATTAGCTCAGTTGGTAGAGCATCTCCTTTACACGGAGGGGGTCGGCGGTTCGAGCCCGTCATCGCCCACCATTTCTCAACAAGCTTCTTCTTACATTGTGGAGTACCCAGAAGTGGGCGATTAGCTCAGTTGGTAGAGCATCTCCTTTACACGGAGGGGGTCGGCGGTTCGAGCCCGTCATCGCCCACCACTTCTGCGGGCCGTTAGCTCAGTTGGTAGAGCAGTTGACTTTTAATCAATTGGTCGCTGGTTCGAATCCAGCACGGCCCACCAATTCAGAGAAAAGCGCCTTTAGGCGCTTTTTTCGTTTCTATAGCACCATGATTTAACCGTGATGGAGGCGAACCAGCTGCTGGTCGACATTTTTCCATCCTTCCCCACCAAAAACCTTACCTCTCCTTTCGCCACATTTATCTATACTGTCCATCATTTCGATACGGTAAAAGATAATGACTGAACAACAGCGACAGCAACACATTATCCAGTGGATTGAACAGGATGAGATGCGCATGCTGGCCCTGCGCGCGGCTAAACAGCTGGCGCTGGCTGATTGGTGTCTGGCCGCTGGCTTTGTGCGCAATATGGTGTGGGACCGGCTGCACGACTTCAGCCAAAGCACGCAGCTCAACGATATCGATGTGATTTACTTCAATTCTCAAGATACGTCGGCCGACGTCGAAAAAAAGTATGAACAGCAACTCTGCGCCATCGCGGATCTGCCTTGGTCGGTGAAGAATCAGGCGCGGATGCACCTTCTGCATGACCATGCCCCCTACTCGTCCAGCAGCGAAGCCATGAGTTATTGGGTCGAGACGGAGACGGTGATTGGCGCAAAGCTAAATGATCTGAATCAGGTGGAGCTGGTCGCGCCGGTCGGCACCGCCGAGCTGTTTGAGTTCAGCATCACGCCCAATCCGCGCCATGGGAATACCTTAGTGCTGCTGGATCGCGTGCAGAGCAAAGGCTGGCTAGCGCGCTGGCCCAAGCTGCGCCTGCAATTACCGCAATCTTAAAGATCCCCGCTGCCTTGCCGATACCTGTTAAGTACCCGCGTATGCAATAACAGGCAATAAATAAGCGAGGCAGTAATGAGTACGATCAGTACCACAACCAATATCTCTATGGGATCGGCATCTGGCGGCGGCGGTGGGCAAATTGCCCAATTGAATAAGCAGATTGATAAACTTACGCAGCAGCTAAAAAATCTGTCGAAAAAAAGCGACCAGTCTCAGGAAGAAGTGCAGAAGCAAATCGCATCGATTCGCCAACAAATCATCATGTTGCAGCAGCAGATCCAACAAATTCAGCACCAACAGGCGCAGAAAGCTGAACAACAAACTGAGAAAGCCATGCTCGACGCTGAAAAAGCCAATCCTAAAAAAGATGACGATAAAAAGGCTGCGGGTCAGGTCGATATTTACGTCTAACCCTTTGGCTTTATAGCAAACCCCGCAGGCTGCGTTTTTTGGTCAATTGCGCCGCCTGCCATTTCACCTCTTGCCAAATGGCTTGCGCGGCGGGTGACAGCGAACGATTTTTACGCCGCACCAGCATCAAGGCGCGGTTTATTTCCGGCTCCAGCGTTCTTACCACCAGTTGGCTGCCCTGCGGCAAAGGCAGTGCCAGCGCGGGAAGCACGCTGACGCCCAGCCCGGCTTCGACCATCGGATAGAGCGTCGCCGGATGCCCCACCTCCTGCACCACATTGGCGGCAATCCCCTGCTTCGCCAGCGCGTTGTCGATCAATATGCGGCTTCCCGACTCATAATCTTGCAGAACCAGCGGCTGCTCCCCGAGCTGCTGCCACTTCACCGCGCTTTGCTGAGCGAAAGCATGGTCTTGATGGCACAGCAATAAGAACGGCTCGTGCAAAATAATCTCGCCCTCAAGGTCTGGGCTAATCCCCGGTTCGATCACAATGCCAAAATCCACTTCGGCATTGCGCACGCTATTCAGCACCAGCCGCTGCGCCTGATCGCGCAACAAGATGGTGATGTCGGGATAATTCTTTTGGCTACGGGCGATGCAGCTGGGCATAAGCTGGGCGGAAATAGTCTGGCTGGCGGCAATGCGCACGCGACCATTGTGCTGCGTGCCAAAGCTACGGGTATCGAGCAGCATCGCCTGTAGCTCATCGAGCAGTGGCTCAACGCGACTTGCCAGCCGCTGGCCGGCATTGGTGAGAATCACCTCGCGCGTGGTTCTGTCCAGCAAACGCACGCCCACCTCGGCCTCCAGCTCTTTCATACTGTGGCTTATGGCAGACTGACTCAGCCCAATGGCGTCCCCTGCCCGGCTGAAACTTTGGTAGCGCGCCACGGCGACAAACACCCGCAACTGCTTGAGAGAGTAGTTCATGAATAAATTTCATCAATGCATTAAATAAATCAATTTTTTAATTGTATATCAGCGATTCAAAATAGCGGCATGGCTTTATTCCTTTTCATGCAGAGAAACTCATGCGCTTTTTACCCGATCGTTTTACTCAAACTCTGATTGGCACCGTGCTGCTGGCGACCTTCCTGCCCGCCAGCGGCGTGTTTGTCGCCTTCTTCAATAACCTGACTATCTTCGCCATCGGCCTGCTGTTCTTTATGCACGGCGCGAAGCTGTCGCGCGAAGCCATCTTCGCCGGCAGTAATAACTGGCGGCTGCACCTGTGGGTGATGTGCAGCACCTTTATCATTTTCCCGACGCTGGGGCTGCTGTTCCAATGGTGGCACCCGATTGATGTCAGCCCTCAAATTTATAGCGGCTTTGTCTATCTGTGCATTCTGCCCGCCACCGTGCAGTCGGCGATTGCCTTTACTTCCATGGCCGGGGGCAACGTGGCGGCGGCGGTGTGTAGCGCATCTGCATCCAGCCTGTTGGGTATTTTTGTCTCGCCGCTGCTGGTTGGTCTGTTGATGCACGTGCAGGGCACTAGCGGCGACAGCTTGCAGCAGGTGTGGCACATTATGCTGCAACTGCTGGTGCCGTTTGTGGCCGGGCACCTGCTGCGCCCGCTGATTGGCGGCTTTGTCGAGCGTCACCGTAAAATGATTGGTAAGACGGACCAGACTTCAATCCTGCTGGTGGTCTACACCGCGTTTAGCGAGGCGGTAACTCAGGGGATTTGGCATCAGGTGGGGCTGGGTTCGCTGCTGTTTATCGTGGTCTTCAGCCTGGTATTGCTGGCCTTTATTCTGGTTATCAATACCTATATGGCGCGCTGGATGGGCTTTAGCAAGGCTGACGAGATAACCATCGTATTTTGTGGTTCGAAGAAGAGTCTGGCGAACGGCATTCCGATGGCGAATATTCTGTTCCCGGTCAGCGCAATTGGCATGATGGTGCTGCCGCTAATGATTTTCCATCAGGTGCAGCTGATGACCTGCGCCGTGCTGGCGAAACGCTACCAGCGTAAACAGCTGGCGAAGCAGCAGTCAGAGCCAGAAGCACAGGTTCAGGCAAGAATGAACTGAGTTGATTTAGCTTGGAATAGAAAGCAGAAGGCGCTGAAATCAGCGCCTTCTTTTATTTCACTCGTCAGTGCCGGAAAGCCCCGGCCCGCCTCGGCGCAGTGGGTTAATCAGGCTCTGCAAGCCTTCACTTTTGATCGCCAGCGTAAGCTGCATCAGCTCACCAAGCTTGCCCGCCGGGAATTCATCTTTGCGCGCAAACCACAGCAAATACTCTTCGGGTAAATCAATCAGCACGCGCCCGGCGTACTTGCCGAAGGGCATTTTCATGTTGGCGATTTCGATTAAATCTTCCTTTTCCATGGCCATTAATCACCCAGCAGGCGGATCATTTCCGCTTCGTCGATAACCTCGATGCCCAGCTCCTGCGCCTTGGCTAGTTTCGAGCCAGCCGCTTCGCCCGCAATCACTAAATCGGTCTTCTTCGACACGCTGCCAGACACTTTAGCGCCCAGCGCGGTGAGGCGATCTTTGGCTTCGTCTCGGGAGAGAATCGACAGCGAGCCGGTCAGCACCACGGTTTTCCCGGCGAACGGGCTATCAATCTCTTCGGCAATCACCACTACCGGAGCAGGCCAGTGAATGTTGATTTCCGGGCTGAGTAGCTCCTCAATCACCTGCTGGTTGTGCTCTTCGGAGAGGAAGTTGACCACGTGCTTGGCCACCACGTCGCCGACGTCCTGCACGCCTTTCAGCGATTCCACGTCGGCCGCGCGCAGTGCCTCGATAGAGCCATAGTGCGCCGCCAGATTCGCCGCCGTCGCCTCGCCCACCTCGCGAATACCCAGCGCATAGAGGAAGCGAGCCAGCGTAGTTTCTTTGGCTTTTTCCAGCGCGTTCACCACGTTTTGCGCTGATTTCGGCCCCATTCGGTCCAAACCGGTGAGCTTGCCCGCGCTCAGGCGGAACAGGTCTGCCGGGTTTTTGACATACTCTTTTTCCACCAGTTGGTCGATTATCTTGTCGCCCATGCCGTCGACGTCCAAGGCGCGGCGCGAGACGAAATGCTTCAAGGCTTCTTTACGCTGCGCCCCGCAAATCAGTCCGCCGGTACAGCGCGCCACGGCCTCGCCTTCCACGCGTTCGACGTCGGAATTACACACCGGGCAGTGGGTTGGGAAGACCACTTCGCGGGCGTTTTCAGGGCGCTCGGCCAGCACCACGCCGACGACCTGCGGGATAACGTCACCGGCGCGGCGAATGATCACCGTGTCGCCAATGCGCAGGCCCAGACGCTCGATTTCATCCGCATTGTGCAGCGTGGCGTTACTCACCATCACCCCAGCAACCTGAACCGGCTCAAGGCGCGCAACGGGGGTAATCGCCCCGGTGCGCCCGACTTGAAACTCAACATCCTTCACCAAAGTGATCTGCTCTTGGGCCGGGAATTTAAAAGCGGTGGCCCAGCGCGGCGCGCGCGCCACAAAGCCCAGAGTCTCTTGGATATCTAAGGAATCAATCTTGACCACCACGCCGTCGATATCAAAACCGAGCGTAGCGCGGTCTGCCTCTACTTGGCGATAGAAGGCCAGAACCTCATCTCGACCGGTACACAGCTGGGTGCGATCGCTAACCGGCAGGCCCCAGGCTTTGAACTGCTGCAATCGGGCGATATGGCTGCGCGGCAGCCCGCCGCCTTCCAGCAGGCCCACGCCGTAGCAGAAGAAGGTCAGCGGGCGCTTTGCCGTGATGCGCGGATCAAGCTGGCGCAAAGAACCAGCGGCGGCGTTACGCGGGTTAGCGAACACTTTCCCGCCTGTCCGGCGCGCCTCTTCATTTAAGGCTTCAAAACCGGGCTGGGGCATAAAGACTTCGCCTCGCACTTCGAGCCGGGCGGGGATATTCTCTCCCTGCAAGCGCAGAGGAATGGCGCGGATGGTGCGCACGTTGGCGGTAATGTTCTCGCCGGTGGTGCCGTCGCCGCGGGTGGCGGCCTGCACTAGCTCACCGTTTTCATACAGCAGGCTGACCGCCAGACCATCGAGCTTTAGCTCGCAGCAGAAGGTCAACGGCTCGGTGGTTTTCAGACGGTCCTGAACGCGTTTATAGAAAGCCAGATAGCTCTCTTCATCAAACACGTTATCCAGCGACAGCATCGGCACCTGATGCTTGACCTGCTCGAAAGCTGAAATGGGTGCCGCGCCGACGCGCTGAGTCGGGGAATCGGCGGTGATCAGCTGCGGATTGGCCTCTTCTAATGCGCGCAGTTCGCGCATCAGGCGGTCATATTCGGCATCGGGTATTTCAGGGGCGTCCAGCACGTGATACTGGTATTCATGATGGCGTAACTGGGTGCGTAATTGATTGATTTGATTTTCGATTGTGGCCATGAGTCACCATGAAGATAAAAAACCCCCGACAAGCGGGGGTCATTGGAAGGACTGAATATCTGGATACGCCCGGCGCTTTATTTGGCCGTCGCGTCAAGAACCTCGCGAATACGCGCTTTATAGGTTTCCAGTTTTTGTGGTGTGATCATGCGTCGCTCATCATCGAGAACCATGCCACCCACGTCGTCAGCAATACGCTGAGCCGACTGTAACAACAGTTTGAAGTTCTGATGCGCATCGCCATAGCAAGGCACCATCATGAACAGCGTGATCCCAGGAGTTGAGAAGTCTGACATGGTATCTGGGTCAAAGGAGCCAGGTTTCACCATATTCGCCAAACTAAACAGCACGGGGCCACTGCCCGCCGGGCTAACATGGCGGTGGAAAATGTTCATCGCGCCAAACTGGAAGCCAGCCTGCAATACGCTATTGAGCAACACTTCACCGCCAATTACGCCACCCTGATGTGCGGCAACATGCAGCACCAGAACGGTCTCTTTCAGCTTCTCTTTCACCGGCGCTTCTTCTGCCAGAGAGAAAGGTGAATCATTGTGCGGCTCAGCTTTGGCCGCTGGTGCAGCATCAGGATGGATCTCTTCCGGTGGAACCGGAGCCTGTGGCTTCTCGATTTCGCGCGCTGGCTGAGGTGCAGCCTCACGCTGAGGAGCGGCATGCTGCGGCGCAAAACTGGTTTCACGACGCGGAGCATCAGCAGGATCAGCCGCTGAGTAACCACTCAACAACGGATCATCCTGAGCCGCAACGGGCTGAGGAGCCGGCTGACGCGGCGCAGTAGGCTGTTGGACGGGAGGAGCCTGCGGTGGGCGCTGTGGCTGAGTGCGAACAGGAGCAACTTGCTCAGGTTCATCATACTCGCCAAAAGAAGGTTCATCCTGAGGATAGGATGGACGCACGCGCACTTCACCCACCCCGTCGACGAAATCGTCGGCCGGAGATTGCTCTCGTTCTTTTTTCACACGTTTAGTTGGACGATCGCGAAAAAGCGAAGAGCGTTCTTTACGGCTGGTCCACAAACCGTGCAATAACAACGCTATTATGGCGATCGCGCCAACAACGATTAATATCAGACGCAAATCCTGCATCATTGCTATCTCTAGGTTGTTCTAATTCATTGCCACCACGGCAAACATTCACATTTCTAACTCTATTTGCCTGAGTTGATAAGTGCAAGTCTGGACACTACTTTCTAGTAATAAACATGATTAGGGCACCTTTTTTTGTCGCTTTTTCAGCCAATACGCTGCTAGCCAGTGGAAAATCATATCGATATGATAGTTCACGTCCTTCAACTCAGAGAGAAAATTTCTTTTATGACATCTTCGCAAGGCGCTAACGCGGTAAACGGAGTTCACTATTTCAGCAAGGGGTGGTCACTGATTTCCTTGCCTGGTATTCGTCGCTTTGTGGTTTTGCCACTGTTGGTGAACATTATTCTGATGGGTGGCGCATTTTGGTGGTTATTCGCCAAATTGGGTGACTGGATCCCGGCCATGATGAGCAAGATACCAGCCTGGCTGAGCTGGCTGGATTACCTGCTTTGGCCGATAGCCGTGCTCTCCGTGCTGCTGGTGTTCAGCTACTTATTTAGTACCATCGCTAACCTGATAGCCGCGCCGTTCAGCGGCCTGCTGGCGGAACAGCTTGAAGCCCGACTGACGGGTAAGGTCCAGCCCGACACCGGTATTTGGGGAATAATGAAAGATCTGCCGCGCATCATGAAGCGCGAATGGCAGAAATTGGCTTATTACATCCCGCGCGCCATTGTGCTGCTGGTGCTCTATTTTATTCCCGGCATCGGTCAAACCTTCGCGCCCGTGCTGTGGTTCCTGTTCAGCGCGTGGATGCTCTCTATTCAATATTGCGACTACCCTTTCGATAACCACAAAGTCAGCTTCCTTGATATGCGTCGCTCGCTCGGTCGCCATAAAGTCGACAATTTACAGTTCGGCGCGCTGGTCAGCCTGTTCACCATGATCCCGGTGCTGAATCTGGTCATCCTGCCGGTCGCCGTTTGTGGCGCAACGGCAATGTGGGTCGATCGCTACCGCGATCTACACGTGGTCGACGGGCAGGACATAAGTCAAACTCGCCGCCGCTAAGCCCCCATTTTCTCAACGGCCACTGCAACCCAGTGGCCGTTTTTTCATCTTGATCCTTGTGTCGGAAACATATTTCTTAATAACATATAGATATACCAATTCCTTACTTCACTGGGAAAACCGATCGCGTATGCTTTCGTGATTCCCACTATTTTCATAGTGTTGAAACCACACACTGCGGAATTCCAACCAGTTAAAGGACGGGTTATGAGCAAGATCTATGAAGACAATTCATTAACAATCGGCCACACGCCGCTGGTTCGCCTGAACCGTATTGGCAATGGGCGTATTCTGGCTAAGGTCGAGTCACGTAACCCGAGCTTCAGCGTCAAATGTCGTATCGGCGCGAACATGATTTGGGATGCTGAAAAACGCGGCATTCTGAACAAAGATATCGAGCTGGTAGAACCCACCAGCGGCAACACCGGCATCGCGCTGGCTTACGTTGCGGCTGCTCGTGGCTATAAATTAACCCTGACCATGCCTGAAACCATGAGCGTTGAGCGCCGTAAGCTGCTTAAGGCGCTAGGGGCCAATCTGGTGCTGACCGAAGGCGCTAAGGGTATGAAAGGCGCGATTGCTAAAGCTGAAGAGATTCAGGCCAGCGATCCAAACCGCTACTTGATTCTGCAGCAGTTCAGCAACCCGGCTAACCCAGCAATTCACGAACAAACTACCGGCCCTGAGATTTGGGAAGATACCGACGGCGCGGTTGACGTGTTCATCGCAGGCGTGGGTACCGGCGGTACTATCACCGGCGTAGGTCGCTATCTGAAAGGCAAGAAAAGCAGCGTAAAACTGATTGCCGTTGAGCCAACCGACTCTCCTGTCATCACTCAGACGCTGAATGGCGAAGAAGTGAAGCCCGGCCCACACAAGATTCAGGGCATTGGCGCAGGGTTCATTCCGGGCAACCTTGATTTAGACCTAATCGACCGCGTGTCTCTGATCACCAATGACGAATCCATCAGCATGGCGCGTCGTTTGATGGAAGAAGAAGGTATTCTGGCGGGTATCTCCTCCGGCGCGGCCGTCGCCGCAGCGGTGAAACTTTCTGAAGAGCCAGAGTTCGCCGATAAGACTATCGTCGTCATCCTGCCATCTTCCGGCGAGCGCTATTTGAGTACCGCATTGTTTGCAGATTTGTTTACGGAAAAAGAATTGCAACAATAATGCCACATTATTTAAATCGATTAAAAAAGCACCCAAATGGGTGCTTTTTTGTGGCCTACATCAAAGTTTATAGCAGTCTATGATTGATTTTATCAGCCAGGTTTAGTATTTAACCCTTCAATTATTTCGATGCGCGAAATTAATCAGCTTCCTGAATGTCTCCAGCTGAATCGATTTACTGATTTGTTACAAGATGGTGAAACACGGCATAATGGGAAGTTGCTAGGAATTGGGAAGCGCCCGACATTCTTTTTGTCACAATGTGCTTATTTTCGCCTTTTCCTGTTGCATCACACCTTGCCCCTGAACCATAGTCAGGCGCGAATCTTATCAGGCTAAAGTCGGCCTATTGAGCTAGACTTTAGCTCCACAACATTACTTTAATAAGTTGGGGAAACAACAATGTTCCAGCAAGAAGTTACTATTACCGCACCTAACGGTCTGCACACCCGCCCTGCCGCACAGTTCGTGAAAGAAGCTAAAGGTTTTACTGCTGACATCACCGTGACTTCTAACGGTAAAAGCGCTAGCGCAAAGAGCCTTTTCAAACTGCAAACTCTGGGTCTGACTCAGGGCACAGTGGTAACCCTCTCTGCAGAAGGTGAAGACGAGCAGAAAGCCGTTGAACACTTGGTAAAACTGATGGCAGAGCTCGAGTAACAAGCCCGGTCTTAATAGTTTAAACCAGTCAAGAGAAAGGTAGGGTTATGATTTCAGGCATTTTAGTATCTCCCGGTATCGCTTTCGGCAAAGCGCTTCTGTTGAAAGAAGATGAGATTGTCATCAACCGGAAAAAAATCTCTCCTGAAGAAGTTGATCAGGAAGTAAAACGTTTCCTGTCAGGCCGTGCTAAAGCTTCAGCACAGTTAGAGACGATCAAGACCAAAGCAGGCGAGACCTTCGGTGAAGAGAAAGAAGCCATCTTCGAAGGCCACATTATGTTGTTGGAAGACGAAGAGCTTGAGCAGGAAATCATAGCCCTTATCAAAGATGAGCACGCTTCCGCTGACGCCGCTGCCTTTTCTGTTATTGAAGGGCAAGCCAAGGCTTTGGAAGAGCTGGATGATGAATACCTGAAAGAGCGCGCGGCTGACGTGCGTGACATCGGTAAACGCCTTCTGCGCAACATTTTGGGACTGGCGATTGTCGATCTGAGCTCCATTCAGGATGAAGTTATTCTGGTCGCGACCGATCTGACGCCATCAGAGACTGCACAGCTGAACCTGAACAAGGTGCTGGGCTTCATCACTGATCTGGGTGGCCGTACTTCCCACACCTCCATCATGGCACGTTCTCTGGAATTACCGGCAATCGTCGGCACCAGCGATGTGACCAAGCAGGTGAAAAATGATGACTATCTGATCCTTGATGCCGTAAACAATAAAATCTACGTCAACCCGACGGCAGATATTATTGACGAGCTGAAAGCCGTTCAGAACCAGTACATCTCAGAAAAAGACGAACTGACCAAGCTGAAAGACTTGCCGGCAATTACGCTGGACGGTCATCAGGTGGAAGTTTGTGCCAATATCGGTACCGTGCGCGACGTCGCCGGTGCAGAGCGCAATGGCGCTGAAGGTGTTGGCCTGTATCGTACCGAATTCCTGTTCATGGACCGTGAAAGCCTGCCTACCGAAGAAGAGCAATTCCAGGCATATAAAGCAGTTGCTGAAGCGATGGGCTCACAGGCAGTTATCGTGCGTACCATGGACATTGGCGGTGACAAAGACCTGCCATACATGAACTTGCCGAAAGAAGAGAACCCATTCCTGGGCTGGCGCGCAATCCGCATCTGTTTGGACCGTAAAGAAATTCTTCACGACCAGCTGCGTGCCATTCTGCGTGCTTCCGCGTTCGGTAAACTGCGTATCATGTTCCCAATGATCATTTCCGTTGAGGAAGTGCGTGAACTGAAAGCAGAGCTGGACTTGCTGAAAGCGCAACTGCGCGAAGAAGGCAAAGCCTTTGATGAAAGCATTGAAGTTGGCGTGATGGTGGAAACACCAGCGGCGGCAGTGATTGCTCATCATCTGGCAAAAGAAGTCGATTTCTTCAGTATTGGTACTAACGATCTTACCCAGTATACTCTGGCAGTAGATCGCGGTAATGAGCTGATTTCTCATCTTTACAACCCAATGTCACCTTCTGTACTGGCTTTAATTAAGCAAGTCATTGACGCATCTCATGCTGCTGGCAAATGGACAGGCATGTGTGGCGAGCTAGCAGGTGACGAACGTGCTACACTTCTTCTATTGGGCATGGGTTTAGATGAGTTCAGCATGAGTGCTATCTCTATCCCGCGCATCAAGAAAATTATTCGTAATACGAACTTCGAAGATGTGAAAGCGCTGGCAGACCAGGCCCTGGCCCAACCTACGGCGCAAGAGTTAATGAACCTGGTTAACAAGTTCATTGAAGAAAAAACACTCTGCTAATTGCGCGATGCTGGAAAGCTGCCCAAATTAATGCTTAGGAGAAGATCATGGGTTTGTTCGATAAACTGAAATCACTAGTTTCTGATGATAAAAAAGAAGTTGGCACTATTGAAATCGTAGCGCCGATCTCTGGTGAAATTGTCAACATTGAAGATGTGCCAGACGTTGTTTTCGCTGAGAAAATCGTCGGCGACGGTATTGCCATCAAACCAGCTGGCAACAAAATGGTTGCACCGGTTGACGGTACTATCGGTAAAATCTTCGAAACTAACCATGCTTTCTCTATCGAATCCGACAGCGGCATTGAGCTGTTTGTCCACTTCGGTATTGATACCGTTGAACTGAAAGGCGAAGGCTTCAAACGCATCGCTGAAGAAGGTCAACGCGTTAAGAAAGGTGATTTGATTATCGAGTTTGATCTGCCTCTGCTGGAAGAGAAAGCCAAGTCTACCCTGACTCCGGTTGTTATCTCTAACATGGATGAGATCAAAGAGCTGATTAAACTGACTGGTACTGTGACCGTTGGCGAAACGCCAATCATCCGTATCAAAAAGTAAGTCTCTCAATGATGTGAAAAGGCGCTTAATCTAAGCGCCTTTTTTATTGCCTGGTATTCTTGAAAACGTGCTGATTGGCTAGATTGCCTGCCGGTTTAAATCTTCCAGTGCGGCACTTGCAGGCTGATGATCAGGCCGTGCGGCGTGGCGTTGCGCGCCTCGACTTTGCCATCGTGCGCCACCATCACTTTGCGCGTAATAGCTAAGCCAAGCCCGTAGCCTTTGCCCGATAGCGGCGACATCACACGGACAAAGGGGTCGAAGATGCTAGAGAGCTTGTCTTCCTCGACGCCCGGCCCCTGATCTTCCACTTCAATCGTCAACCAACCTTCCGACTGAATCAGCGACACCACCACTTTTTGCTCACGAGCGGAAAAACGCAGCGCGTTGCGCACCACGTTATCAATTGCCCGTCGCATCAGCTCGGCATTGCCCTTCACCGTGTAGTCATTCTGATCAGGAGTGTCTGGCCTCAGCTCAATCTCTACGCCGGGAAGCTGTGCTTCGTAGCGCGCATCGTTGACCACCGCCTCCACCAGCCCATACAGATCAAAATACTCTTCGTGCGGCATCTGGTCGTTTTCAGTTCGTGAGAGCGCCAGCAGTTCGCCAATCATCTTATCCAGCCGCCCCGCCTCATGTTCGATACGCTGTAATGAGGTTTCGACGTTAAGGGGGTTCTGCCGCGCCAGGCCAATCGCTAGCTGTAATCGGGCCAAGGGTGAGCGTAGTTCATGGGAAACGTCGTGGAGCAGCTCCTCGCGCGCTTTAACCAGCACCTGTAGGCGTTCGGCCATGGAGTCGAAGTCCCGCGCCACGTCGGACAGCTCGTCGTGGCGTTTGCCCATTTTGGCAAACAGGCGCACCGACAGGTCCCCCTGAGCCACGCGGCCAAAGGCCTGACGCATTTGCAGCATTGGCCGAGTTAGGTTCCACGCCAGCACCGCGCTGAACAGCAGGCCGCCGAGGCCGCCTATCCATAGCAGCGGCGTCGGGATGTGTAGCATATGCTCGCGATGCTTCGGCCGGTATTCGCTCATCAGCCCTTCAACGTTATAACGCAGCCGATAGCCCTGCCCTTTCGGCCCCTGCACGAACTCGACAATCTCTTTCGGCGCGTTACCCGGCGCCAGCGACTGCAGCGTTTCGCCTTCGGCGGGCACCATCGAGGGGGTGACGGAGAAGAACTGGCGGTCATCATCCGGCCAGTCGGCCATCATGGCGTCGAGGGCGGGCATGCCGCCTGAGCGCAATGTGGAGACGGCTGAGGTGATTTGCAGCTTCACAAACCGTCGCGCGATGCCGCTTTCCGGCGGCTCGTGGTGGTTATAGAAAGCAAAAGTCACCCAGAGAACCTGAGTGATGGCGATGAAGGTGAACCAAAATCCAAACAGGATTTTCCAAAATAGCCTTCCGCGAAGGCGTTTACCTGATGCGATAGCCAATACTTCTTACCGTCTCAATAGTCAGGATATCACCGCCAGCAAGGGACGCCAGTTTCTGGCGAATGTTGCTGATATGCACATCAATGCTGCGGTCGTAGGCCTCGCGCGGACGCCCCAAGCCTTTCTCGGACAGCTCATCCTTGGACACCACGCGCTCTGGCGCGCGCAGCAACAGCTCCAGCAGATTGAATTCAGAGGCGGTCAAGTCAAACAGCGCACCACGCCACTGGCTGCTGCGCGTCGCGGGATTCAATGTCAGGTCACCATAATGGATGACGGACGAGTCAGAAGGGGCTTCCTGCTGCTCTTCAACACGACGCAGCACGGCACGCAGGCGCGCCACCAGCTCGCGCGGATAGCAGGGCTTCGGCATATAGTCGTCAGCGCCCATCTCCAGCCCGATAACGCGATCGATGTTGTCGCCTTTGGCGGTCAGCATGATGATCGGCAGACGGCTGTTTTTACGCACTTGGCGCAGCACGTCGATGCCGCTCATATCAGGCAGCATAATATCGAGGATCATCGCGGAATAATCGCCGGACATCGCGCCGTCAATGCCCGCCTTGCCGGTCAGCACCAGCGATGCGTTGAAACCTTCAGCAATCAAATATTCGCTGAGCATGGTACCCAGTTCGAGATCGTCATCGACCAATAAAATTTTCATCATCATTTCCACCTAACTGAGTTCTGGTTATTTTTATCCCTAACCCGACCACGCGCAGCCGCTTTTACTCTAATTTTACACTTGTAAGTCAAATTTGGGCTTAGAGATCGAACACCCCGGTCGAAAGATAGCGATCGCCACGGTCGCAAATGATTGCCACCACCAGGCTGCCGGGGTTGGCACGAGCAACGCGCAGAGCACCGGCTACCGCACCGCCGGAACTGACGCCGCAGAAAATCCCTTCTTGGCGAGCCAGCTCGCGCATGGTGTCTTCCGCTTCTTGCTGCGCCATATCAATGGTTTCATCCACCAGTTCTGCCTTGAAGATACCCGGCATATAAGCCTGCGGCCAGCGGCGAATGCCCGGAATGCTGCTGCCCTCTTCGGGCTGCAAACCAATGATTTTCACCTCACTGCTCTGAGTGCGCAGGAAGCGGCTGACGCCGGTAATGGTGCCGGTGGTGCCCATACTGGAAACAAAATGGGTTATGCGTCCCGCCGTTTGCTGCCAAATTTCCGGGCCGGTGGTCGTGAAATGTGCCAGCGGATTATCAGCATTATTAAACTGATCCAGCACCTTGCCCTGCCCCTGTCTCTGCATCTCCAACGCCAAGTCTCGCGCGCCTTCCATCCCCTGCGCACGGCTAATCAGCAGCAATTCTGCCCCATAGGCGCGCATAGAGGCCTGACGCTCCAGGCTCATATTTTCCGGCATTAATAGCTTGAGTTTATAACCCTTGAGCGCGGCAATCATCGCCAGGGCGATACCGGTGTTACCACTGGTGGCTTCAATCAGCGTATCGCCAGGGCGGATCTCCCCGCGCTTTTCAGCCTGCTCGATCATAAAAAGCGCGGCGCGATCTTTAACCGAGCCAGCGGGGTTATTGCCTTCCAGTTTGACCCAAATCTCACTGTCCAGATCCTGGGTCAGTCGCTGTAATTTCACCAGAGGCGTATTGCCGATGTACTGTTCGAGCGTGCTCACTGTGCTTGCCTTATCGCTATGGGTTATAAACACCATGTAAAAACGAATAAATAAGAATTAGACGATAAAAAGGGCAGCTCGCAGACCGCCCTTTTTTTAGAAATTTAACCTGAATTGGCTAAAAAGTATCAGGCACTTTTCGCCAATGCAACGGGTTGCAGTGCTTCGTCCCCGGCGTACAGGCGGCCATTCAAGCCCCCTACGTAGAACTTGTCGCCGCGCTGCGGGGTAGATTGTCCTGCAAAATCAGACAGTACCACTGACAGTGGCTCGTCGTGCCAACCTTCGGCATGGACGATTAACTGCCAGAAATGACCTCGCGGGCTGACTTCCAACACTTTCACCGGTAGCGGGCAGCGCTGGGTTGGCTGCGCGGTGATTTCCATTTCCCACGGGCGCAGGAATAGATCAACCGCGCCCTGATGCAACGGCGGGTTTTCCAGCGGCCAGTGATATGGGCCGACGTAGAGCTGGGAGCCGCGAATGTCGCCGCTGATTTTATTCACTTCGCCCATAAACTCCAGCACGAAGCGCGTTGCCGGGTCACGCCAGATTTCCGGCGGCGTGCCCACTTGTTCGATATTGCCTTGGCTCATCACCACCACGCGATCCGCGACTTCCATTGCCTCTTCCTGGTCGTGGGTGACAAACACGCTGGTGAATTTCAACTCTTCGTGCAGCTGACGCAGCCAGCGGCGCAGCTCTTTACGTACCTGAGCGTCCAGCGCGCCGAAAGGCTCATCCAACAGCAAGATTTGCGGCTCGACCGCCAGAGCGCGGGCCAGCGCCACGCGCTGCTTCTGCCCGCCGGACAGCTGGGACGGATAGCGATTCGCCAAGTGGCTTAGCTGCACCATTTCCAGCAGCTGAGTGACTTTCTTTTTAATCGCTTCCGTATTCGGGCGCTCGCGGCGCGGCAGAACGGTCAGGCCAAAGGCGATGTTGTCGAACACAGTCATGTGGCGGAACAATGCGTAGTGCTGGAACACAAAACCGACCTGACGATCGCGGGCGTGAACCTGACTGACGTCTTTGCCGTGGAAACTCAGCTTACCGGCGCTCTGGTTTTCCAGACCGGCGATAATGCGCAGCAGCGTGGTTTTGCCGGAGCCGGACGGCCCGAGCAGCGCCACCATTTGGCCGGAAGGAATATCGAGCGAGATATCGTTCAGCACCTTGGTGCGGCCGAAGTATTTGTTGATACCGTTAATTTCAATGCTCATTGCTATCCTCCCGCTCAAGACGGTCGTTGTGACGTTTCAAACGCCATTGCAGGCCGCTTTTCAGAAATAGGGTGACTATCGCCATCAGGGTTAACAACGCGGCGGCGGTAAATGCGCCTGCGGTGTTGTAGTCCTGATGCAGTAATTCAACTTGTAATGGCAACGTGTAGGTTTCGCCACGGATAGAACCGGAAACCACCGACACGGCGCCGAACTCACCAATGGCGCGGGCGTTGGTCAACACCACGCCGTACAGCAGCGCCCAGCGAATATTGGGTAAGGTCACGCGGCGGAACATCTGCCAGCCCGACGCGCCGAGCAGCACGGCGGCTTCATCTTCATGGCTGCCCTGACTGAGCATCACCGGCACCAGCTCGCGAATAACAAACGGACAGGTGACGAAAATAGTCACCATCACCATGCCCGGCCAGGCGAACATAAATTGCAGATTATGGGCATCCAGCCACGGCCCCAGCGGGCCATTGGTGCCGTAAAACAGCAGATACAGCAGGCCAGCGACCACCGGCGACACGGCAAAAGGAATGTCGATCAGGGTCAGCAGCAGCTGACGCCCTGGGAAATTAAATCGCGCCACCAGCCACGCCAGCAGCGTACCGAACACCAGATTCACCGGCACGGTGATCAGCGCCATTAACACCGTCAGCCAGATAGAGTGCAGCATGTCGGAGTCAGACAGGTTCTTCCAAACCGCCGCAATGCCGTCCGAAAACGCCAGCACGAAAATACTGATCATCGGGATGACCAGCAGCAGCAGGCAAATCAGCATACCGGTGCCAATCAACAGCCATTTGGTCCAGTCGATTGGCCGACGCGCTTCCCCTGAGTAAGCCGGAATATCAGACATTAATGACCTCCAAGACGACGGCCATAACGGCTTTGTAAAGTGTTAATCGCAAACAGCAACAGCAGGGACGCCGCCAAAATCACCGAAGCAATCGCGCTGGCCGCCGGGTAGTCAAACTCCTGCAAGCGAATGAAAATCATCAGCGAGGTCACTTCCGTTTTCCACGCGATGTTACCGGCGATGAAAATCACCGCGCCGAACTCGCCAAGGCTGCGGGTGAATGACAGCGCGGTGCCCGCCATCAGCGACGGCATCACCTCTGGCAACACCACGCGGCGGAAGCTCTGCCAGCGCGAAGCACCCAAGGTTTCGGCAGCTTCTTCATACTCCGGCCCTAACTCTTCCAGCACCGGCTGCACCGTGCGCACCACAAACGGAATGCTGGTGAAGGCCATGGCGACTGCAATACCCAGCCAGGTGTAGGCCACTTTGATATCAAAATGCGCCAGCCACTGACCATAAAAGCCGTTGACCGAAAACAGCCCGGCCAGCGTCAGGCCCGCCACCGCCGTTGGCAATGCAAAGGGCAAATCCATTAAGCCGTCGAGCAAGCTCTTGCCCGGAAACTCATAGCGCGTGAGGATCCACGCCATCAGCATGCCGAAGAAGCAGTTAAAAATACTGGCCACGCCCGCCGACAGCAGGGTGACCTTATAAGCCGCGATCACCTGATCATTGGTAATGACCGACCAATACTGCGCCAGCGTCATTTGTGACAACTGCATCACCAATGCGCTCAGCGGCAATAACAGCACCAGACACACGAACAGCAAGCTGCTGCCGAGGCTGAGGGTGAATCCGGGAAGTACGCGTTTGCTCGACAACAACATTACTTGTGACCCTGCTCTAACAATTTATCCAGCTCGCCGCCGGTATCGAAATGCGTTTTCATCACCTGCGGCCAGCTGCCGAACTGATCTTCAACTTTGAATAGCTTGGTATCAGGGAACTGCCCTTTCGCCGCCGCCATGGCCGTTTTGTCATATACGCGGTAGTTGAAGCTGGTGATGATTTTCTGCGCCTGCGGGCTCCAGAGGTAATTCAGGTAATCTTTGGCCGCTTTCTCAGTGCCGTTTTTCTCGACGTTTTTGTCGACCCATGCCACCGGGAACTCCGCCAGGATATCTACCGGCGGGACAATCACTTCATAGTTGTCGTCGCCGTATTGCTTGCGAATATTGTTCACTTCGGACTCGAAGCTGATCAGCACATCGCCCAGCCCGCGCTCGACGAAGGTGGTGGTGGCGCCACGGCCGCCGGTATCAAACACCTGAACGTTTTTCAGGAACTGGGTCATTTTCGCGCGGGTCTGTTCCTGGTTTTTACCGTCTTCCAGATTGAACGCGCCCCACGCCGCCAGATAGGTATAGCGGCCGTTGCCTGACGTTTTCGGATTCGGGAAGATCAGTTTGACGTCGGCACGGGTTAAGTCGTCCCAGCTGTGAATGTTTTTCGGGTTGCCCTTGCGCACCAAGAACGCCATGGTCGAATAGAACGGCGAACTGTTGTTAGGCAAGCGGCTTTGCCAGTTGGCGGGGATCAGGTCACCGCGGTCATGCAGAATTTGTACGTCAGTCACCTGATTGTAAGTGACGACATCGGCCTTCAGGCCTTGCAGAATGGCCAAAGCCTGCTTGGAGGAGCCAGCGTGAGACTGTTTAATTTCCAGCTTGTCGCCACCGTTTTGCTCTGCCCACTGCTTTTGAAATGGCGGATTGAGCGCAGCGAACAGTTCGCGCGCCACATCATAGGAGCTATTGAGTAATTCCGTGGCAGAGGCCGCGCCGCTGGCCAGCAGCATGGCGGCAAGAGAACTCTTGAGTAATCCGCGTCTAAATCCGTTCATTTTCATGCGCCGCCTTGAGTGTATGGACATCCGACATGGCAAAACTTAGCCACTTTAGTAGTCCACAGTGTATTTATAACTCAGGGTCAGGCTGTAACGGTTTTATATACCGTTTAGTGATTTTCAAGCATGAAAAGCTATAAGCCGAAAAAGGCTGGCCTAGGTGGGGATTAACAGTAGTGAGGCGAGACGTGGCGCGCCCGACACAGGCGCGCCAAGGGGGAAATTAGAGCGCCAGCAGGCGAGTCAGGGACGGCGCGAAATAGTAGCTTCCGGTCACCGGGCGGGTGAAGCGCAGCATGGCGTCGCGCTTGCCGTCTAAGTCACCAAACATGCTCAATAGCTGCTTCTCAATGTTCCACAGGCGCGAGCAATAAGAGATGAAATAAAGGCCGTGTTCGCCGCTGGCGGTGCCGTAAGGCAGGCTCTGCCGCAGAATTTTCAGGCCTTTGCCCTCTTCTTTCAGATCCACGCGGCTGACGTGCGAAGTGTCCGGGCGCGTTTCTGAGTCCAGCTCTTCGTCAGTCAGCTTAGTGCGGCCGATGACCTCTTCTTGCTGGCTGACGGAGAAGCGATTCCACTGGGTTAAATTGTGCTTCCAGCGCTGGACCATCACGTAGCTGCCGCCCGCGTCCTGATGCCCTTCTGGAATGATAGCGACCTGCGCACGTGCTGCGTCTTTCGGGTTTTCGGTGCCATCGACAAAGCCGCTTAAATCGCGATCTTCGATACCACGGAAGCCGTGAGTCTCTTCTTCCACCAGAATCGATTTGCCAAAGGCCGCCAGCGCCGCCTGTGCCACGGCGAAGTTAACGTCATGGCGCAAAGATTGGATATGCAGTAGCACGTCGCGCTGGGTGGCCGGAGCCAGACCTTTGCCTAGCGGCTCGAAAGGTTTTAATTCATCAGCGCCCTGGCCGCCTGAAAGATCGCGCCAGACGTCATGGCCGAAAGCCAGCACCGCGCCGAGTTTTTCTTGGGGGAATTTCTGCTGCATTTCACTTAATGCGGCAGCAAACACACGGCAACCCTGCCGCAGACTATCCAGCTCGCCTTGAACTTTCGCTTCAATGAAAATGCCGAAACGGCAATGTTCGAGCAGAATGCCACTCTGTACCTGAGTCACGTTTTTTATCCTCGTAAATTTGACGGCGGCTATCATAACCGAAGTCAATAAAAATGCCTTGCGCGGACGCAAGGCATTGCAGAGTTTTTCAGCACTAATTTTAAAGGCTTGTTTTAAAGACTTGTTGAGAGAATGGCGCTTAGTTAGCTCGCCAAACAATTTTGCTGACTTTCCAGTCTTTCAGCGCGTCATCAGACGGCATTAGCTCTTCCGGCCCGTGCCATATGCCGCTAAAGACGTAGCTGACGCGCTGGCTCTGCGGCGCTTTACACACCACGCTCTGCGCGTCGTCGCCGGTGCCTTTCACACAGCTTTCGAAAGCTTTAGTGTAGAGGTCGCTAAATGGCGTTCCCACTTTGACGCCCCACTCGCTTTCCACTTTAGGGTCAGTGACATCAATGCGCTGCACGCGGCCCTTCGGCTCGCCGCTGAGGGTAATTTTGACCTCTTTGCCGTCCATCGCCTGATAGAACGCCAGCATTTTGCCGTCATTCATCGACATGCCGCTGCGCAGGCGATAGTCGCCGTCTAAGGCATCTTTAATCGCGTCTTCGGTCAGAGGAGTGCTGGCGGTGACTTTGCCCACGCCCTGATCGGTGACTTTCAGGCTGCTGCTAAACCAGTTCATCGGGTTCATGCTCGACCAGGACATGTTAGAAACCGTCGAACAGCCTGTTAATAACAGGGGTAATGCCAGTAAAAGTGGGCTGAGAGCCTTCAGCGGATGCTTCACGCTTGGCTGTTGTTTTGCCCTGTGCGACATAGTCGTCATTCGGTTCACTCCTTTCATGTCCATTTAAGTCTGCCGGGACTCCGTCTAGCCCATTCATAACAAAATGGAGTTTATCGGTCAGCGGCAGTTCGAGTGCTAATTGGCTCAAAAAGTTCAGCCACGAGGCAACAAGCTTTATGTTACCTGCTGAGATGCGTCAAAACAGGCCCGCAGGCGGCGGCTCAATAGCCAATAGGCCAGCGCGGCGGCGTCGAGCAGCGCGAGAGCCAAATCAACCAGCGACGGCGTGTCAGCCCCCTGCCACAGCCCCAACCCTTGCAGCACAAAGGTGATAAACATTCCCGCCAGCAACAGCCAGTAGCCACTTTGCCACAATCGCGGCCACAGATGGCGACGCCCACTTAACATAAAGACCAGCGCCGGAGGCAGGCCGAGTAGCATTCCGTGCCAAAAACTTTGCGTATCAGGATAGAACAGCTTGAGTAAATCCGTGCCCTGTTGGCTTGACGCCCCTGCCATCACAAACAGCAACCACGTGCGCGCCTGCAAAATCAAAATGGTCCAAAACCACAGCGGTAAACGCAGCATGCCGTGATTGTTGTAATCGTCTGGGTTCATAGCCTCAGAAATATTTCCTTCGAATTGTCGTGACTGAAAAGTAACTAACCCAGCTTAAGAAACCGTTAAGAACAGTCTGCTTTAATGTTTCTCAACGCGGCAAGACATCCAATTAAAGGATGAATTGCTACACTCACCAGACCCAGTTAATTAAGGACGACCTATTATGATGAAGAAGATCACTCTGGCAACCCTCATTGCACTTTGCACCCTTCCGGCGTTGGCTCAGCAGACTGGCGGCTTCCAAGACCCGAACGCGCCACAGGCCCAAACCCAGCCGAGCAATAAAGGTGGTTTTACTGGCAATACCACCGCGCTCAGCACGGTGAAAGACGCGCAAACCATGAATGATGACCAGTGGGTGATGCTGGAAGGCTATATCGATCAGCGCGTTGGCAGCGACAAATATATTTTCCGCGATAACAGCGGCACCATTAATGTGGATATCGACCACGACCGCTGGCAGGGACAGAACGTGTCGCCAAAAGATAAAGTGCGGATCGAAGGTGAAGTCGATAAAGACTGGAACTCAGTTGAGATTGATGTGAAATCGATCAAAATCATCAAGTAAGTTTCCGCCCCCTTGTCAGCAGTTATTGCCTGTAAATAAAAAAGCCCCGAGCAGTGCATCGGGGCTTTTTATCGGCTCAATAAGCAGTGAGCTTTAATATTCTTGGTCTTCAATCAGCCGTTTGCCGAGAGTCAGCGCATCCTGAATTTCATAATCCAGCTTTTCATACATGCTCACTACCGCGTCATTTTCGGCACGCACCATTAAATTAATTTTCGGGCAGCCTCGGGCAATTAACTTCTTTTCCAGACGATTAATTAGTGCATTAGCAATGCCTCGCCCGCGATAATCAGGATGCACGCCAAGGTAATATGCTGACCCGCGATGACCATCATAGCCGCCCATCACGGAACCCACGACTTCACCGCCAACTTCGGCGACCAGAAACAGTTCAGGACTGTGGTTCTGTTTACGCTCAATGTCCATTTCAGGATCATTCCACGGGCGCAGCAGATCGCAGCGCTCCCATAAGGTCAGCACTTCGTCGAAATCATCTTGCCGGTATATGCGAATGTCCATCACTGTTCGCCGCTGTTTGTTAAAGAGTTAATAGGTATTGGTTAATTATCGCGTGATCTGCTTGATACGCAATATCAAAATAGACAGTTACTCACATTCGCTTCTAATTTATTCATTTACGACACAAAATTCATAAAAAGTAATAGTTCTCAGATCGAACCCGCGGGAAGGATACTCTATAACATAACCATTCTGTTTGATGTTGACGGTATGCGCCATGCTTAACCCTTTAAATAAGTTTCTCCATTTCCAACCTTTACCTGCTTCTGCAACCCGCCGCCAACTGTTGCTCTCCGGCCTCGGGCTGGCTTTTGGCGTACTGGGCACTCGCTCCGCCGTTGCGGCGCAACAACAACGGCATATCACCAAAACTGCACCAGCCCCGAAACCGGCGAATGCTAAAAAACTGGTGATGATTGATCCCGGCCACGGCGGCATCGACTCCGGCGCAGTAGGCCATGAAGGCTCGGAAGAGAAACACGTGGTGCTGGAAATCGCCAACTATGTGCGCGAGATCCTTGGCTCCCATAGCAACATCGAGGTGAAGCTTACCCGCGATTCCGACCACTTTATTCCGCTTTATCAGCGCGTTGAAATCGCCCACCAGCATCAGGCCGACCTGTTTGTGTCGATTCACGCCGATGGCTACACCAGCCCTAGCGCCTCGGGCGCCTCGGTGTTTGCCTTGTCCAATCGCGGTGCCAGCAGCGCGATGGCGCGCTATATGTCGAAAAAAGAGAATGACGCCGACTTAGTAGCCGGTGCCAAAGTGGCGAAGGAAGACACCAACTATCTGCAACAAGTGTTATTCGACTTAGTGCAGACCGACACCATCAAAAACAGCCTGACCCTCGGCCACCACGTGCTGGAGAGAATTCGCCCTATTCACCATCTGCACAGCCAGCAGACCGAGCAGGCGGCCTTTGCGGTACTGAAGTCGCCATCAATTCCGTCGATTCTGGTGGAAACCTCGTTTATCACCAATCACCACGAAGAGCAGTTGCTCAGCACGACGGCCTTCCGCAAAGAGATTGCTCAGGCGATTTCTCAGGGCATCGTTAATTTCTTTAGCTATTTCGACGCCACTGAACGCAAGCCGCGCTAAGGCTTCGCGCCAGTAATGCGCTCTGCCTATTGCAGCCTTCCTGCATATCAGGCGATTTTGGGTATATACTGAGGCCCATTTTTGATTCAGCGCCTATTCGGGCGCTGAATGTCTTTTAAGCCAACGTCTGTGAGTTAACTCATGAGTCAACCGATCCCCGACATCGCCCAAGTAAAAGCCTTCCTGCTCTCCCTACAGGAAACTATCTGCCAACAGTTAGCCGCCGCCGATGGCAAGGCGCAGTTTGCAGAAGATGAGTGGGTGCGCGAAGAAGGCGGTGGCGGACGCAGCCGCGTATTAACCCAAGGCGCGGTTTTTGAACAAGCGGGCGTCAACTTCTCCCACGTGCATGGCGCCACCTTACCGGCCTCAGCCACGGCGCATCGACCCGAGTTAGCAGGGCGCAGCTTTCAGGCCATGGGCGTCTCTTTAGTGATCCACCCACTCAGCCCTTACATTCCTACCAGCCATGCCAACGTGCGTTTCTTTATCGCGGAAAAGCCGGGTGAAGCACCGGTTTGGTGGTTTGGCGGCGGCTTCGACCTGACGCCTTTCTACGGTTTTGAAGAAGATGCTCGTCATTGGCATTTAACCGCGCAGCAGCTTTGCCAGCCCTTCGGCGGCGACGTCTATCCGAAATATAAAAAGTGGTGTGACGACTACTTCTTTATCAAGCACCGCAAGGAGGCCCGAGGTATCGGCGGCCTGTTCTTCGATGACTTGAACACCCCTGATTTCAACCACTGCTTTGCCTTCATGCAGGCGGTGGGGAATGGCTTTAACGAGGCCTATCTGCCTATCGTTGAGAAGCGCAAATCCATGGCGTGGGGCGAGCGCGAGCGCCAGTTCCAGCTCTACCGCCGTGGCCGTTACGTCGAATTCAATCTGGTTTGGGATCGCGGCACGCTATTCGGCCTGCAAACCGGCGGCAGAACGGAATCTATCTTGATGTCTATGCCCCCTCTGGTGCGTTGGGAATATAACTTCCAGCCAGAAACCGACAGCCCGGAAGCCGCGCTGTACCGCGACTTCCTGCCGGTTCGCGACTGGCTGGCCGACAAGGAGTCCAATTAATGCAAATTTGGGTCGATGCCGACGCCTGCCCGAACGTCATCAAAGAGGTGCTGTTTCGCGCCGCCGAACGTACCGGCATGATGGTGACGCTGGTCGCCAACCAGATTATCCGCACCCCGCCGTCGAAGTTTATCCGCACCCTGCGCGTTGAGGCGGGCTTCGACGTGGCGGATAACGAAATCGTCAAACGCACCGAGCCGGGGGATTTGGTCATCACGGCTGATATCCCGCTGGCTGCCGAAGTAATCGAAAAAGGCGGCGTGGCGCTTAACCCGCGCGGCGAGCGCTACACCACTGAAACCATTAAAGAGCGTTTGAACATGCGCGATTTCATGGACACCATGCGCGCCAGCGGCGTGCAGACCGGCGGGCCACCGGCACTCAACCAGCGTGACCGCCAACAGTTCGCCAATGAGCTGGATAAGTGGCTGCAACAAGCCAAAAAATAATCCGGCCATAATAAAAACAATGTCTTAATTTTTATCCACTTACCTGTATGAAGGTCCCCCTACAAAGAGAAGATAATAATGGCTAAAAAAATCATTCTTGATTGCGACCCGGGGCATGACGATGCAATCGCCATGCTTTTAGCACACGGCAACCCTGAGATTGAACTGCTCGCCGTCACCACCGTTGTCGGCAACCAGACGCTGGAGAAAGTCACTCGTAACGCGTTGGCGGTAGCTCGGGTGGCGAACATCACCGGCGTCCCCTTCGCCGCAGGGGCCACTCGCCCACTGGTGCGTCAGGTTGAGGTGGCAGAGGAAATCCACGGTGACTCTGGACTTGATGGCCCTGTGCTGCCAGAACCCGCCATTAAGATTGAGCCGATCCACGCCATTGATCTGATCATCGACCTTGTCATGTCCCATCCGCCAAAAACCATTACTTTGGTACCAACAGGCGGATTAACCAATATCGCCTTAGCCGTGCGCAAAGAGCCGCGCATTGCTGAGCGCGTTAAAGAAGTGGTGCTGATGGGCGGCGGTTACCACGAGGGTAACTGGAGCGCGGTGGCGGAGTTTAATATCAAAATCGACCCCGAAGCCGCGCATATCGTTTTTAACGAAAAGTGGCCACTGACCATGGTCGGGCTTGACCTCACCCATCAGGCACTGGCAACCCCGGAGGTTTACAACCGCATTGCTGCCGTAGGCACTCGCCCGGCCAAATTCGTGACCGAACTGCTCGATTTCTTCAGCCAGAGTTACAAAGACCGTCAGGGTTTCGACGCGCCGCCGGTTCATGATCCATGCGCCGTGGCTTATGTCATCGACCCGAAAGTGATGACGGTGCGCAAAGCGCCGGTTGATATCGAGCTTACCGGCACCCTCACGCTGGGCATGACCGTGGCTGACTTCCGCTCTCCTCCTCCACCTGACTGCCATACACAGGTGGCGGTTAAATTGGACAACCAGCGTTTCTGGGACTTGATTGTCGATGCCCTTGAGCGCATTGGTGAAGTTGAGTTTTAAGCGTCGGCACAACCTAAGCGTTAAACAGAGGCGCTGACTCAGCGCCTCGTCTCCCCTCTTCTTTTATCTCTTTTCAGCTTACCCAGCCCCATCACAGCGGCTCGGTTTGTGCCTCCACTACGGCTAAAGCCACCATATTGACGATGCGCCGCACCGAGGCAATCGGGGTGAGAATATGCACTGGCTTAGAAACGCCCATTAGCACCGGCCCCACGGTTACACCTTCCGAGCTAGAGACGCGCAGCAAGTTATAGCTGATACGCGCTGCTTCCATGTTGGGCATAATGAGGATATTCGCCGCGCCTTTTAACGGGCTGTCCGGCATGATGTCCTGACGAATGCTCTCCACCAAGGCAGCATCGCCATGCATTTCGCCATCAATTTCCAGCTCAGGCGCCCGCTGGTTAATTAACGCCAGCGTTTTGCGCATCTTCACCGCCGACGCGCCATCCGAGGTGCCGAAACTTGAGTGAGAAAGCAGTGCGACTTTAGGTTCGATACCAAAACGCCGCACGGTTTCCGCCGCCATCAGGGTGATTTCAGCAAGCTGCTCAGGGGTTGGATCGTCATTGACATAGGTGTCGGCAATAAAGGTGTTGCCGCTCGGTAGCAGCAGCGCGTTCATCGCCCCGGCTACGCTCGCCCCTTCGCGGAAACCAAACACCTTCTCCACCACGTCATAATGCTCGTGATAGGTGCCAATGGTGCCGCAAATCATCGCGTCGGCTTCGCCGCGCAGCAGCATAATGGCGGCGATCAGGGTTGGATTGCCGATCACTTCGCGACGCGCCTGCTCCTGAGACACACCGCGACGCTTCATCAACTGGTAGTACTCGCTCCAGTATTCGTTGAAACGCGGGTCGGACTCATTGTTTACGACATCGAAATCCTTGCCTGCCTCAATTTGCAATCCGAGCTTTTTAAGCCGCATGTCGATGACGCTTGGCCGGCCAACCAGAATGGGTTTCGCCAGCCCCAGCGTTACCAGTTCTTGAGTCGCATGCAGCACGCGCTCCTCCTCCCCCTCTGCCATCACCACGCGTTTAGCGTCGGTTTTGGCTTGGGAGAAAATCGGCTTCATAAACAGGTTGGTTTTGTAGACGAACTCAGAGAGTTTCTCGACATAGGCGTCGAAATCCTCAATCGGCCGGGTCGCCACGCCGGACTCCATCGCCGCTTTCGCCACAGCGGGAGCGATTTTGACAATCAGGCGCGGATCGAAGGGCTTAGGAATGATGTAATCCGGGCCAAAAGAGAGCTCTTCTTCGCCGTAGGCCGAGGCCACAACGTCGCTCTGCTCGGCCATCGCCAGATCGGCAATGGCATGGACACAGGCCAGTTTCATCTCTTCATTTATGGTGGTTGCGCCGACGTCCAGCGCGCCACGGAAGATAAACGGGAAGCACAGCACGTTATTGACCTGATTAGGGAAATCAGAGCGACCGGTACAGATAATGGCATCAGGGCGCACGGCCTTGGCCAGCGGCGGCAGGATCTCCGGCTCGGGGTTCGCCAAAGCTAAAATCAGCGGATCTTTACTCATGGTTTTGACCATATCCTGCGTCAACACGCCGGGGCCAGAACAACCGAGGAAAATGTCTGCATTAGGGATAGCATCGGCCAGCGTGCGCTGCCCGTTGTCATCTATCGCATAGGCGGCTTTGGTTTCCGCCATGTTCTCTTCGCGGCCTTTGTAGATAACCCCGCGCGAATCACAGGCGGTGATGTTATGGCGCTTCAGGCCCAGTGCGACCAACAGGTTCAGGCAGGCAATAGCTGAGGCACCGGCCCCTGATACCACCAGACGGACATCAGAAATGTTTTTACCCACCACTCGCAGACCGTTGAGCACGGCGGCGGTACAGATAATGGCGGTGCCGTGCTGGTCATCATGGAACACAGGAATTTTCATGCGTTCACGCAGCTTTTGCTCAATGTAAAAGCATTCCGGCGCTTTGATATCTTCCAGATTGATGCCGCCAAAGGTCGGCTCCAGGGCGGCGATCACGTCTATCAGTTTGTCCGGATCTAACTCGTCGACTTCGATATCAAACACATCAATGCCGGCGAATTTCTTAAACAATACGCCTTTACCTTCCATCACCGGTTTGCCCGCCAGTGCCCCGATGTTACCCAACCCAAGTACCGCCGTGCCGTTTGAAATCACGGCTACCAAATTGCCTCTGGCGGTGTATTTGTAGGCCGCCAGCGGATCTTTTTGAATTTCAAGGCAAGGAGCCGCCACGCCCGGAGAGTAAGCCAGCGCTAAATCACGCTGAGTGGCGAGGGGTTTGGTCGGAGAAACCTGAATCTTTCCCGGTACAGGAAACTCATGAAAATCGAGCGCACTTTGTTTCAGCTGTTCATCCATCGTCGGGGCCTCTTTTCTTGTTGTAGGTGAGGTAGTTATTCGTCGTTTTTGTAGGGTCATCTGTAGAGATCGGGAAGGCTTTGAGTTCGGCCTTTCACGAAATCTAGTATAGGTAACTTGCCACGACAAACTATGAAGCACGACCAAAATCGAGCCGTTACATCGCTTACTTTTCGTTCACGGAAGACATCTCGCAAAAATGAACTACGCTTAAAGTTCCCCCTTGCGCAACTCAGGTTGAACGTTCAGCCTTGCGTTAGCTTTTGTGTTTTCCATTGCTCTGGCCCATCACAACAATCAGAAAAAGCACATTCAAATTGTTAACAAATTGATGCAGGGTATGAGCCCCACGTAAAAAGTTGCGCCACGAGTTGCGCAACGGCGCGCAAGATTTTTGATAACAATGCTTGCAAGACGAAAAGCATTTAAAGGAGTAGAGATGAACCAGTTAGACGCACTGAAAAAATTGACCACGGTGGTCGCCGACAGTGGCGACATTGAATCTATCCGTCATTTCGAACCGCAGGATGCCACCACCAACCCATCCTTAATCCTCAAAGCCGCCGATTTACCGCAGTATCAAGGGCTTATCAAAGACGCGCTGGATTACGCTCGCAAAAAAGGTGGCAGCAAAGAGACTCAAATCGTCAATGCCAGCGACAGGCTCGCCGTTAACATCGGGTTAGAAATCCTGAAAAGCGTACCGGGTCGCATTTCGACAGAGGTCGATGCTCGCCTCTCTTTCGACCGTGAACAGTGTCTGGCCAAAGCGCGTAAGCTGATTGCGATGTATGAAGAGAAAGGCGTTGATAAATCACGCATTCTCATAAAGCTGGCGTCAACTTGGGAAGGCATCAAAGCCGCCGAAGAGTTAGAACGCGAAGGTATCAACTGTAACCTGACTCTGTTGTTCTCCTTCGCTCAGGCCCGCGCTTGTGCCGAAGCTGGCGTATACCTGATCTCCCCATTCGTCGGCCGTATCTATGATTGGTATAAAGCCAAAGAGCCAAATGCGACCTATGATGTCGAAAAAGATCCGGGTGTGAAATCCGTCCGTGATATCTACGAATACTACAAATCCCATAAATATCAGACCGTGATCATGGGGGCCAGCTTCCGCAAAGTGGAACAAATTCTGGCCCTGGCCGGTTGTGACCGCCTGACTATCTCCCCGAATTTGTTAGAAGAGCTGAAAGCCAGCACCGCGCCGGTAGAACGCAAACTTGAACCTTCAACGAAAGGTTCCCCTCAGCCTGAGCCACTGACTGAGAGCGAGTTCCGCTGGTTGCACAATCAGGATCCAATGGCGGTTGAAAAACTGTCCGAAGGTATCCGTACTTTCGCCGTTGACCAGCAGAAGCTGGAAGACATGCTGGCCGCTGAACTTTAATTAACTGGAGTCGAATAATGCCTTCTCGTAAAGAGCTTGCGAACGCTATCCGCGCATTGAGTATGGACGCCGTACAGAAAGCCAATTCTGGTCACCCGGGCGCCCCGATGGGCATGGCAGATATTGCCGAAGTCCTATGGCGTGACTATATGAATCATAACCCGACCAACCCAAACTGGGCCGATCGCGACCGTTTTGTACTGTCTAACGGCCACGGCTCAATGCTGATTTACAGCCTGCTGCATCTTACTGGCTACGACCTGCCAATCAGCGAATTGGCTAACTTCCGCCAACTGCACTCCAAAACGCCGGGCCACCCAGAATATGGCTACACGCCGGGCGTGGAAACCACCACCGGCCCGCTGGGTCAGGGCATTGCCAACGCCGTAGGTTTTGCGATTGCCGAGCGCACGTTGGCGGCGCAGTTCAACAAGCCGGGTCACGACATCGTTGACCACCACACCTACGCCTTCTTGGGCGACGGCTGCATGATGGAAGGTATCTCGCACGAAGCCTCATCACTGGCCGGTACCATGAAGCTCGGCAAACTAACCGCGTTTTATGATGACAACGGCATTTCCATTGACGGTCACGTCGAAGGCTGGTTTACCGATGACACCGCTAAGCGTTTTGAAGCCTACGGCTGGCACGTGATCCGCGGTGTTGACGGCCATGACTCCGAAGCCATCAAGAAAGCCATTGATGAAGCTCACAAAGTCACCGACAAGCCCTCACTGCTGCTCTGTAAAACCGTGATTGCCTTCGGCTCGCCGAACAAAGCCGGGACTCACGAGGCGCACGGCGCGGCTCTGGGTAACGATGAAGTGGCGGCAACACGTAAAAACATCGGCTGGACCCACGCGCCGTTTGAGATCCCACAGGATATTTATGCCGGTTGGGACGCGAAAGAAGCCGGTAAAGCCAAAGAAGCCGCGTGGAACGCCAAGTTTGACGCCTACGCCCAAGCGCATCCTGAATTGGCAAAAGAGTTTAAACGCCGCGTGCAAGGCGAACTGCCAGCCAATTGGGCCACTGAGTCGCAGAAATTTATCGAAGAGTTGCAGGCCAAACCTGCCAACATCGCCAGCCGTAAGGCCTCACAGAACACGCTGGAAGCTTTCGGCAAAGTGCTGCCAGAGTTCCTCGGCGGCTCCGCTGACCTCGCGCCAAGCAACCTGACCATGTGGTCTGGCTCGAAATCGCTGGGCGATGACCTTGCCGGTAATTACATTCACTACGGCGTGCGCGAATTCGGTATGACCGCCATCAGTAACGGTATCGCGCTGCACGGTGGCTTCCTGCCGTACTCTGCCACCTTCCTGATGTTCGTTGAATACGCCCGTAACGCGGTGCGTATGGCGGCATTGATGAAGATCCGCAATATCTTCGTCTATACCCATGACTCCATCGGTCTGGGCGAAGATGGCCCAACCCACCAGCCGGTCGAGCAAATGGCCAGCCTGCGCGTTACGCCAAACATGAGCACCTGGCGTCCGGCGGATCAGGTGGAGTCTGCCGTAGCCTGGAAATATGCCATTGAGCGCAACGATGGCCCGGCGGCGCTGATTTTCTCTCGCCAAAACCTGACCCAGCAGCCGCGTACCAAGGAGCAAGTCGCCAATATTGCTCGTGGTGGCTATGTGCTGAAAGACAGTGAAGGTACGCCGGACATTATCCTGATCGCCACGGGTTCAGAAGTGGGCATCACCGTGGAAGCGGCTGATAAGCTGGCAGCATCTGGCACTAAAGTACGCGTGGTTTCTATGCCATCGACCGACGCCTTCGACAAACAGGACGCGGCTTACCGTGAATCCGTGCTGCCAAAAGCCGTCACCGCGCGCGTCGCGATAGAAGCTGGGATTGCCGACTACTGGTACAAATACGTCGGGCTAAACGGCGCGGTAGTGGGCATGCACAGCTTCGGCGAGTCTGCTCCGGCTGACCTGCTGTTCAAAGAGTTCGGCTTTACCGTGGATAACGTGGTGGCTCAGGCTCAGTCATTACTCAAGTAATGAGCTAAACAGCCAAAAGCAAAAGGCATCCCTCGGGATGCCTTTTTTGTCTGCGGAGAAACGTTAACCCGTTGGCAGTCAGCGTTTTTGCGTCACCCACAATACCGGCCACTCGCCGCCACTGCTGTAACCATCACAGCTTGGCTCGGAAGAGAACGAGGTCAGCTGGAAAGCTTTACCGTCGAAAACCCAGCGAGAAGCTACGCCGCAATCGCCAATGCCTCGGCCTTTGTCAAAGGTAGACAGCTCGCCGGTTTTGGGGTCAAAGTCGGCGTTGATAAGCTCCGGCGACTCCTCTTCATCCCCCAGTTTGAACGGCATATTGAGAGCCAAATCTTCCGTTTTATAAGGAGCCTGACGCGACACGCTAAAACCAAGGACAAACAGGTTATAGGCCCCCATATCGCAGTTGACCGTCATCAGCGCCTTATCATTACTCAAGGCAAAAAGGTGGACTTCCCGCTCGGACGGCTCAAGGCTGCAATCGTTGTTATCAATAGTGGCGGCGGCATTCTGGGTAATGGCCGAGATTTCGGTGTCAGTTAAAGGATGAGGTTCACTAAAGCGCGGCTGCAAAGGGGCCGCTGGTGCTGGCGGAACCGTGTTGGCTGGTTTATTACCTCGGTTTGCCCAGGCGGTTTTCGTGCCGACGCGTCCCTGCTGGGCGTCAATTGCCAGCAGCGCGGCCTTCAAGCCTTTCAAAGAGATAGCAGGTTTAACGGCCTGCTGTGGATCCAGCTTGCCGGTTAACTGAATGGTATTGCCTTCGCGGATCGCGGCGATAAACTCATTCACCACCAGACGATTGCTGGTCGTCAGGCTGTTTTTACTGACATCCCATTCGCGGTGATTAAAGGGTAAAGTTCTGCCATCAAGCTGTAAACGATTGGCGATAGGCTGCTCGCTGCCTAAATCATCGCCACTGCGCTGGTAATCAATTTTAATCGCGGCCCGCCCTTCTGGCCCGGCATCGCGAGAAATATTGAGAATCAGTTCCTGCCCGTCCTGGGAATTTCTGGCGGAACAGTGGTTGAGGTTGTCGCAACTGAGCTGCCAGTCGTTGTAGATAGTTTGTAGAGGATCGGCAAAAGCGCTAGAGGCGAAGAGGCCTGCCAGCACAAAAAGGGGAGCGGTTATCCAGTTGGCGTTCATCACTTTCTGCTCTTTTTTGAATTCATCGACCTGATAATAGCTTAAGAGGATGCCGAGCCATTAAAATTAATTTTGCGACAAAACTTTCACTGTCTCATCAGACTGATATTCTGTAGCGCGGTTGTCTGGGGCCGAAAAATAGATAAAAAAGATGCAAAAAGCATCATCGTCTTTTCAGGAGAAACGGATGAAGTTTTGGATAGTTTGGGTGGCGCTTTTCTCGATGTCGGCCTTTGCTGAAGAACCTCTTTCAGTATTCACCGGCACGTTAGGTAAGGCCAACATAGTCGTCGAGTTAGACCTGAATAAGCCGCAAGAGGTAACCGGGCGCTATTTCTATCAGAAATATCGGCTGGACCTGCCTTTGAGCGGCACGCTGAAAAATAATGAGTTGAGCCTGACTGAAGGCGCTGACGATTTTGATGATACTCCACACCCTTCCCTCACTTTGGAGCATGATCCACAGGGCAACTGGCAAGGTACCTGGACCGATCCGAAAGGCAAATCGCTGCCTGTAAGCTTCAAGCCCGCAGCCCTGCCAGATAAGAGTGATGACAGCTATCCGGGTTCTCTGCTGCACAGTGACCCTTATGAGTATTTGCGCCTTTCTGGCATCAATCTGGTGGAGGGCAAGCAGCAGGATTTCATGGGATTCACCCTGCAGTGGTGGAGCGAGCCGCAGTCAAATATCAGCCTGTTCGAAGTGGTTTCTGGCTACCCGCAAAAGCAGATGGAAGCCATCAATACCCGGCTTCGCGCCCGCCTGTGGCAAGAAGTGATCAGTTGGCACGCCTGCATGCTGGGCGCCACGCGCTTTGGCGAGGGTGATTATAGCCAGACGGTGACGCCGACCTATATGTCAGCAGACGTGGTAAGCGTTAGTCTGTTTACCAACTATGACTGTGGCGGCGCGCACCCTGATTTCGGCGAGTCCCCCATTAACCTCAATGCGAAAACCGCCGAGCCGCTGACGTTGGAAGACGTGCTGTGGGTAGGTGAAGGTAAACCTTTCCACTATAGCGAAGCAGAAGACCGCGCCGCGCCGGGTGCCAGCGACGTGGACTTCGACACCTTTTCGGCCTATCGCGAGAAAAAATTTGCACCTTGGTTGGTAAAAGAGATGGCCCTTGCTCATCCCACAGAGATGGTTAAGCCCACCGAGGATAGCGATGATGATTGCGACTATTCGGATGCACAGGTTTGGCATTTCCCTGCGTGGTATTTGACAGCTAAGGGGATCTATTTTGGTCCATCCTTTGCCCGCGTGATGCGTTCTTGCGAAGGACCAGACTGGTCGATATTGCCGTGGAGCGCCATTGATGGCCATACAGGTAACGTGAAGCTGCACTTGCCGCAGTAGCTTTGCTACTTTCAGACCTCACGCTGACCACGCAAAGGGCTTTTCTCAGCCTTTTGCGTGGTGATTCAGCGGATAAGATTACGCCATCCAACCCTGCGTCTGGGCATATTGCAGCAGCATAATGGTTTTGCCGTCCTTGATGCGCCCGTCTTTGATCATCTCCAGCGCCTGAGTAAAGGGCAGCTCTACCACTTCAATATCTTCATCGTCCACGCCGCCGCCGGAATAGGCGCGCTGCGAGTCATCATATTCGGCGGCAAAGAAGTGTACGACTTCCGTCACGCTGCCCGGCGACATGTAGGCTTCGAACAGCTTTTGCACCGGCCCCACCACATAGCCCGTCTCTTCAATCGCCTCTTTGCGCACGCAATCTTCCGGCGAGTCGTCGTCCAGCAGGCCTGCGCAGGTTTCCAGCAACATGCCCGTGGCATTGCCATTGACGTAAGTCGGCATGCGAAATTGGTTAATTAGCAGGACGGTTTTTTTGTGGCGATTGTAGAGCAGAATGGTGGCCCCGTTGCCCCGGTCATAAACTTCACGAACCTGAGGTTGGCGCTCACCGTTGTTCTTAATGAGGTCGTAGGTGTATTTGTGTAAAACGTACCAGTTATCAGAAAGTAACTGCTTTTGCACATTTTCAATCTTTGATGACATACCGCGTCCCCGCCCAATAAAAGTCAGTGAGAGAAGCCAGCCATCATAGGCGTCTTAGGGAGGGGATGACAAAGGAAATATATGCCGCGCACTGGCGTTTATCCTCTGGCGATGGCTTCGAGCAGCAGATCCGGGTGACGGTCAATCCACGCGGCATCAATCGGCCCCCACTCTTTTATCTGGTAATAGCCGTCGTTATTTCTGATCCCCTGCTGTACAAATTCGAGTTCGATGCCCATGCCCGGCAGTGCTTTCAAAACATCCTGTAATGTCCGGCGCGGCCAGCCGGTATGCGCCATTAATTTGGGTACGTTTAGGCGTGGTTCATTTTTCAACAACCAACAGAGATATAATCGGCGAGCAAAGACTGAATTCAATTCCATGAATAACTCCTGATCTGCTTCGTTTTTTGTTTGCATTCACGTTTAACGGCACTTTATTCTGACTATCTCCAGCGCGCATTCGTCCGAATCGCAAATAGTGCACATCTTGTTTCTGTCATCAAATAGTAGTCTGAACGTAGGAAAATTACCGGTTTGATAATGTGTCAGGGCTATTATTTTTTACATTATCTCCTTTATTTCTCCACGTTTTCTTAGCGAGTTGCGGGTAAAGTGCTTACACGTCGCATTGCGGCATCCTTATTGGGAATGGATAATAATTTCGATGCACAGCATCGACGCGCTGGGATCTTTAGCGCTGCACTATTTGTCAGAATATAACTTCACCCCAGGTGACCGACATTCTGTTTATTTGCTGATGTTCTTCACGCTGTTCTGGTGATAATGAGGTTTTTGACGCATGGCCAACTTTTTTATCGATCGCCCAATTTTTGCTTGGGTTTTAGCGATCATTATCTCTTTATCCGGCGCACTGGCCATTCACTCTTTACCCATTGAGCAATATCCAGACTTAGCACCGCCAAACGTGCGTATTACCGCGACCTATCCGGGCGCGTCAGCACAAACATTAGAAAATACCGTTACGCAGATTATCGAGCAGAACATGACCGGGTTGGACAACCTGATGTACATGTCGTCGCAAAGTAGCAGCAACGGTAAATCGCAAATCACCCTCAGTTTCGTTGCCGGTACGGACCCCAACGAGGCTTTGCAGCAGGTGCAAAACCAGCTGCAACAGGCCCTGAAGCGCTTGCCGCAGGATGTGCAAACGCAAGGGGTTACCGTCTCTAAAACCGGTGATACCAACCTGATGACCGTGGCTTTCGTCTCCACCGACGGCAGCATGGATAAACAGGATATCGCCGACTACGTGGCGTCCAACATTCAGGACCCGCTGAGCCGTATTGATGGCGTGGGCAGCATCACCGCCTACGGTTCACAGTACGCCATGCGTATCTGGCTCAACCCGAATAAACTCAATAACTATTCACTGACCACCACCGACGTGGTGAATGCGATCAAAGCGCAGAACAGCCAAGTGGCGGTAGGCCAGCTCGGCGGCGCGCCGTCGGTTGATTTCCAGGCGCTGAACGCCACGGTCAACGCCCAGTCACAGCTGCAAACGCCGCAGCAGTTCCGCGACATCACGCTGCGAGTCAATGCAGACGGCTCGCAGGTGAAGCTCGGCGATGTTTCCACCATCGGTTTAGGCGCGGAAGATTACAGCATTCTGAGCCGCTATAACGGTCAGGCGGCTTCCGGTATGGGTGTTCAGCTGGCCTCCGGTGCCAACGAACTGCAAACCGACACGCTGGTTCGCGCCCGCCTTACTGAGCTGGAAAAGTACTTCCCGCACGGCCTCGAAACCCGCATCGCCTATGAAACCACGCCGTTCGTTAAAGCCGCGATCACCGACGTGGTGAAAACGCTGTTCGAAGCGATCGTGCTGGTATTCTTAGTCATGTATCTGTTTTTGCAGAACTTCCGCGCTACGCTTATCCCAACCATCGCCGTGCCGGTGGTACTGCTAGGCACCTTCGTTGTGCTGCATCAGTTTGGATACACCATCAACACCCTCACCATGTTCGCCATGGTGCTGGCCATCGGCCTATTGGTGGACGACGCCATCGTGGTGGTGGAAAACGTCGAGCGCGTGATGAGTGAGGAGGGGCTAAGCCCCAGAGAAGCCACGCGAAAATCCATGGGTCAGATTCAAAGTGCGCTGGTTGGCATCACCATGGTGCTGTCAGCGGTGTTTATCCCAATGGCCTTCTTTGGCGGCACCACCGGCGCGATTTACCGCCAGTTCTCCATCACCATTGTCGCCGCCATGGTGCTGTCGGTGTTTGTTGCGCTGACCCTCACCCCTGCCCTGTGTTCTACCATCCTGAAACCTATTGCCAAAGGGCATCATCATGGCAAAACCGGCTTCTTCGGCTGGTTCAACCGGATGTTCGATCGCAACGCCAATCGCTATGAAAATGGCGTCGGCAGCGTACTGAAACACAGCGTGCGCTTCATGCTGGGCTACCTGCTGATTGTCGGCCTGCTGGCGTTCCTGTTCGTCAAATTGCCAACCTCCTTCCTGCCGCAGGAAGACCAAGGGGTATTCACCATTCAGGTCCAGCTGCCGCCCGGTTCGACCCTGCAACAGACGCAGAAAGTGGTGGAGAAAATTGAGCACTACCTGCTGACCAAAGAGACTAAAGACGTGGTGTCGGTGTTCGCAACCTTGGGCGCAGGCCCCGGCGGTAACGGGCAGAACGTCGCCCGTATGTTCGTGCGTTTAACCGACTGGGATGACCGAACTGCCAGTGGCAACTCGGCGCAGGACATCATCGAGCGCGCCACCAAAGAGTTCCGCCACATTAAAGAAGCCCGCGTTATTGCCAGCGCCCCGCCGTCAATCAACGGCTTAGGCACCTCGGCAGGCTTCGATATGGAATTGCAGGATCACGCCGGCTTAGGCCACGACGCATTAATGAATGCGCGCGACCAGCTATTGGATATGACCAGCAAAGACCCAAGTCTGAGCCGCGTGCGTCACAACGGTTTGGATGACAGCCCTCAGCTGCAAATCGAAATTGACCAAGCCAAAGCACAGGCGCTGGGCGTGGCGATTGCCGATATCAACAGCACGCTGAGCACCGCGTGGGGCTCGACCTACGTCAATGACTTCGTCGATCGCGGCCGCGTGAAGAAGGTATACGTGCAGGCCGACGCGCCTTACCGCATGCTGCCGGACGACGTGAATAAATGGTATGTGCGCAACAGCAGCGGCGGCATGGTGCCGTTCTCCGCCTTTGCCACTTCCCATTGGGAAACCGGTTCGCCGCGTCTCGAACGCTATAACGGCTATTCCGCAGTAGAAATTGTGGGTGAAGCGGCGCAGGGCGTCAGCAGCGGCGCGGCTATGGACACCATGGAGAAACTGGTCGCCAAACTGCCAAGCGGCTTTGGCCTTGAGTGGACCGGCCTTTCTTATCAGGAGCGTCTGTCAGGGGCACAGGCCCCGGCGCTGTATGCCATTTCACTATTGGTAGTCTTCCTGTGCCTGGCGGCGCTGTATGAAAGCTGGTCCATTCCGTTCTCGGTGATGCTGGTTGTGCCACTGGGCGTAATTGGTGCGGTGATTGCCACCTGGCTACGCGGGTTGGAAAACGACGTCTATTTCCAGGTGGGGATGTTGACCATCATCGGGCTTTCGGCGAAGAACGCCATTCTGATTGTCGAATTTGCCAACGACCTGAACCTCAAAGGCAAGGCGCTGTTGGAAGCGACGCTTGAAGCCTCCCGCATGCGTTTGCGCCCGATTCTGATGACCTCGCTGGCCTTCGTCTTCGGCGTGCTGCCAATGGCGACCAGCCAAGGCGCAGGCTCTGCCAGCCAGCACGCGGTGGGCACCGGCGTAATTGGCGGGATGATTTCAGCCACCGTGCTGGCTATCTTCTTCGTGCCTCTGTTCTTTATGCTAGTGCGCCGCCGCTTCCCGGCGAAGCCAACCGTCGCGCCGCTGATTGGCGATATTGTTGAAGCCGCGCCAGAGCCTCATTCCGGCCCGCATGGCGATCCGCATAAATAACCACGGTGAAAATACCCCATAGAAAAAGGCGCTAATCAAATTAGCGCCTTTTTATTTAGAGTACTCTAATAGATGTTTTCTAATTAGGTACTAATTCTGGTCCCGTTGGTGCTTTTAATTTAAAGCATTTAAAACGTTAAGAAGGACTTCATTACACTCTTATTTTTTACTTTATCTTATCTCAGACTGGCGATTAACCGCGCAGCATGGCGTCGATAAAGTCTTTCCAGTTAACTAACTCTTGCTCGACCATGGTACTCCCCTTGAATTGACGAAAGGGATTATACGGCCAAAAATTAACCTCACAAATTCTAATTAACGATATTTTAATCAGGATCACAGTAGTAAAACCGGTAATCAAACTAATCATACGCTTAGCAATACGGCTAAAAATCCCTCAGTTATTTGCCCTTCGCGTGCCGAAAGGTTATTTTATTTGGCTTAAGTCGCTGACAAGCATGTCGCAACTGTTCAATATCCAACAAAAAGAACCCATAAGGTCAGAGTAATGCTGCAAACTATTAAGAATTTAAGCGCTCAGGGGCGCTATGAGGATGCACTGCAAAACGCACTGGGGTTGCTCGCCTCTTTGCCACAAAACCCGCAACTGCTTTATACCGTGGCGTCGCTTTATGACTGTCTTGGACTCGAGCAGCAGGCCATTCCGTTTTATCAGGCCGCCATTAATCACCAGCTGAGTGGTCAGGATTTACGCGACGCCTACCTCGGTTTAGGCAGCACTTACCGCGCTTTGGGCCGCTATCACGAGTCTCTGGAAACGTTTGACATCGGGCTGAAGAAGTTTCCGAACGCCAGCGAAATCAGGATGTTCCGCGCCATGACCTTATATAATCTCGGCCATGCCAAAGAGGCCGTGGCGCAATTATTAATGCTGCTGATCAGCAGTAATTCCAGCGAAGAGATTATTCGCTATAAGAAAGCCATCACCTTTTATAGTGATGACTTGGATCGAATCGAATAATAGTCACTGTAAATATTCATTAATATTTTTAATAATTCTTACACTCTTTGAATTTAATCTTTCAGTCCGTGCCTCAGGTAGATCCCTAAGGGATTTTCACGCATTATGTGCCTCATCTTATTACATCAGCCCGAGGCTGGTTGACAGACACTTTCAGCTAATAACAGGTAACGTTTTCCCATGGCAGAAACATCCTCAAAGACTCCTTTCATCCTCTACGGTATTAAAAATTGCGACACCGTTAAAAAAGCGCGTCGCTGGTTAGAAGATAACGGCAGCGATTATCGCTTTCATGATTATCGCGTAGACGGGCTTGATGCCGAGCTGTTACAGCAGTTGATTGACAAACAGAGTTGGGAAGCGCTGCTCAATATCAAGGGAACCACCTGGCGCAAGCTGGATGAAGCCACCCGCGCCGCCTGTGACAATCAGGATGCCGCCAAAGCCTTGATGCTGGAGCATCCCGCCATGATTAAGCGCCCATTTTTATTGGCCGCCAGCGGCGAATCCTTGCTTGGCTTCAAGCCAGAAAGCTATCAGCAATTTATTGCACAGGTGAAATAACATGAGCTGCCCCGTTCTCGATTTAGCACAACAGTTAATTCGCCGCCCCTCTCTCAGCCCGGACGACGCGGGCTGTCAGGAAATTATGATTGCGCGCCTCAAAGCCATCGGCTTTAAAATTGAGCCGATGAACTTTGGCGACACCCTGAATTTCTGGGCCACCCGTGGCGAAGGTAAAACCTTGGCTTTCGCGGGCCACACTGACGTGGTGCCGACCGGCGACCCGAGCCTGTGGGTCACAGGCCCATTTGAGCCAGCCCTGCGCGACGGCATGCTCTATGGCCGCGGCGCGGCAGATATGAAAGGCTCGCTGGCCGCCATGGTGGTTGCCGCCGAGCGTTTCGTCGCCAGCAATCCGAACCACAAAGGTCGTCTGGCCTTTCTGATCACCTCCGACGAAGAGGCCAGCGCGGTCAATGGCACGGTAAAAGTGGTTAATGCGCTGATGGAGCGCCGCGAGCGTTTAGATTTCTGTCTGGTGGGCGAACCGTCCAGCACCACCCGCGTAGGCGATATTGTCAAAAATGGCCGTCGCGGTTCCATGACCGCCAACCTGCACGTTCACGGCGTACAGGGCCACGTGGCTTACCCGCATCTGGCAGATAACCCAGTGCACCGCGCCATGCCCGCGCTGAATGAACTGGTCGCCACCGAGTGGGATCAGGGCAATGAATTCTTCCCGCCGACCAGCATGCAGATCGCCAATATCAATGCCGGAACCGGCAGCAACAACGTCATCCCCGGCGAGCTGTACGTGCAGTTCAACTTCCGCTTTAGCACCGAACTGACCGACGCCATCATCAAGCAGCGCGTGGCAGAGCTGCTTGACAGGCACAATCTGCAATACACGCTAAACTGGGTGGTTTCCGGCCAGCCGTTCCTCACTTCCCGTGGCGAATTGGTTGACGCCGTAGTGAACGCGGTTCGCCATTACAGCGAAATCACCCCAGAGCTGCAAACCACCGGCGGCACGTCCGACGGGCGTTTCATCGCGCTGATGGGGGCGCAGGTGGTTGAGCTGGGTCCGGTGAACGCCACCATCCATAAAATCAATGAATGTGTCCATGCCGCCGACCTGCAACTGTTGAGCCGCATGTACCAGCGGATCATGGAGCAACTGGTCGTATGATAGATAATCTGATGTTGACCGGCCGATCGGCGGCCCACCTTGCGCCCATCAGTGAGGGTCCACATCGGCTACAGCCCGAGGCCGTAGAAGCTTTCACCCGCATGCAAGACGCGGCTCGTCTGGCTGGTTTTAACTTGCAACCGGCGAGCACCTTTCGTGATTTTGAGCGGCAATTAGCGATTTGGAATGGCAAATTTCGCGGCGAGCGCCCAGTATTAGATAAGGAGAGCCGCCCGGTTGAGGTGGCTTCGCTGAGTGATGCCGAACGCTGCGAGCTGATTTTACGCTGGTCTGCCCTGCCGGGTGCCAGCCGCCATCACTGGGGCAGTGATCTGGATATTTACGATCCCGACCTACTGCCAGAAGGGAGCAAGCTGCAGCTGGAACCGTGGGAGTATGAGACGGGCGGCTATTTCGCCGACCTGAATCAGTGGCTTTCAGAGAATATGGCGAGCTTTGGTTTTTATCGCCCTTATGATATCGACCGTGGCGGCGTCGCCGTCGAACCCTGGCATTTGAGTTATCGACCTTTGGCAGCGCAGTGTGAAGCACGGCTGACGCCAGAGGTGCTGATTGAAGCATGGCGAGGACAAGAGGTTGCGGGCTGTGACTGGGTGACGCATCATCTGGCAACGATTTTCCCGCGTTTTATCGCAATACCAAAACAATAAGGAGTCAGCCATGGAGTGGATTAAAGATTACTGGTGGATTATTTTGATCATACTGGCGGGCATCATCATCAGCGGGATCAAAGAGTTAAACCGCGTAGATGTGAAAAAATACCTCAATGATAAACCTGAAATCCCACCGCATCGTGATAACAATGCCCAGTGGGACGAAGAAGACGATTGGCCGAAGAAGAAGTAGGTTTTTGATTTGACTCTGGTTTTGCGCCCTCTCCTTAGAAAGAAGAGGGCGCAAAACAATCACCTAACCTCGCAAATACCCCAGTGCCAGCGCGATCATCTCTTCATCCAGCCCGTGCGCCATGTGCGGCAGCAAATCTAAGGTCGCGTCACATCCCAGAGTCTGCAAACGCTCAAAGGCGGTTTTCGACTGATACGGATTGATGATCGGGTCCTGCTCGCCGTGAATCAAATGCACTCGGGTCTCCGCCGCAATCGGCTGCTCGGGTAAATTGGCGAAACGCCCGCTGTAAGCAATGATTTGCCCCGCCAATCCCTGCTCAACTTTTGTGGATTCCAGCGCCATAATGGTGCCCTGCGAGAAACCGATAATCACCGTGTCTTGCGCCGCCACGCCGCTGCTGGCCTGCCATTCACGCACGGTGCGAACAAACAGCGGCAGCGCCTCGTCAATGCGCGACTGGCGGTTTTTCTCGGTCACGCCTTGCACGGAGAACCACTGGAAACCCCGGCCAAAATCACAGGGATCCGGGCTACCCACGCTGACCACCTGCGCCTGAGGGAAAGCCTTGGCGAAGAACTTCCCCACCTCGCCCATCGACACCGGGTTATCCCCTACGCCGTGAAACAGCAAGATCAGTTTGTTCGCGGTACCTTCCGGCTGTTGGACAATCACATTTTGACTCGCCATGACCTTTTCCTTTCAATCCTCATTACTGCGCACAGCGGCGCGTTTCTCCCGCCACTATACCTAGGTTCACAACCGGGTAAATTGGGTTTTGTTGAACGAGTCGTTCCATTTATCGCAATGAAATCAGGCTATTTATCGCCGTCATCTTGGGTCTGGGCGAAGCTGCGCCACGTCTCGCAGCGCACGGCGTCGAGCTGCGTTAGCGCCTGCGCTGCCTCTTGCCGCCAGCGCTGGAGCAGGGCTTTACGACCACTCAATTTCAGCTGTTCGACACATTGCGTAGCGGATAACTTATCTTGCAGATGAGCCCGCAGCGCGGCCAGCGGCAGTTCACTCGCCAGCAGCAGTCGCTGCAAGGCGGCATAGCTGCTCTCCACGGCGCGATGGGTGAAAGCAAAACCGGCCAGTTCGCGCCAGTCAGTTTCATTGAGGGCCTGATTCTGGTCCTGTTCCACATGCAGATCGAGGGCGATCAGCTGCCGCAGCCAAGGCCAGTCGCGCGCCAGCTGCCGCTCGGCCTGTGCAACCATGCGCCAGCCCGCGTCACTGAGAGGCAGCGCGGCCATGGCGGCGTAACAGCCGCTGCTGGCCTCCAACTGGCTTCCCACGCGCAACAGGCGATAACCGGCCTGCTGCCACAAAGCACTAAGCTCGGCGGTATAGCCGAAGCTGACGGACAGAAAATCCAACCCCTCGTTGGCGGCCATCTCAGCCTGTTGCGCCAATAAAGACCGCGCAATGCCCTGACGCCGCACATCTGGCTGCACGGCAATGCGGCTAACCCGGCGGGAGCGCAACACCGCGGCGTCAATCTGCCCGCTGTGGGCCGCCAGTGATTGTGCCACCAAATTGCCGCGCGGGCGGCGTCTGCCTGCCCACACCTCATGGGCCAGCGCTGGAGCAAGCCCGCCCTCTTCCACCAGCCAGATGGCTCCAGCGACGCGGTCACCCGCCATAGCGGCGGCAAACGACTGACCGGGGGCGTCCATCAGGCGACGCAAATCCAGGGGTGAAGTGCGATAGTGCGCGCTGGTCAGCAAGCCGTAGAAATCGGCCAGCAGGCCCGGCTCGGCTAGCCACGCCCCGCGCTGAATGGTTGTTAGCTGAAGTGATTGCTCACTGGGGAGCACTTCCAGTGGCACTTCGGCGGGCGCATCGTTGAACAGCAAAAGCTGATTAAGGAAAGGCTCCAGCGGGTCCGCTTTCGACCAGCGGATCGGCGCGTCGAGGCGTAAATCATGCCACTGCGGCAGGGAGGCGCAGAACTTGAGAATAAAACCGCGCCCGGTTCCCTCATAGCCTTGAACCGTGGTGGTGAGTAAAACGCGTGGGAAAGCGGCAATCAGCCGTGAAAGCTGCGGCGCAGGAATGGCCGCCGCTTCGTCAATCAGCAGCCAGTCAACATTCTCCACCGGATGCTGCTCGAGCTGCTCCAACAAAGCATCTGGCGACCAGAAACGCACCCTGCCCGCACTCTCCTCGGCCAGCCTGTCTGCGGCAGATTTGGCCGGAGCCGTGACCCAGCACTCGCCGGGCCAGTCGGCGACTAACATCCCGGCCAGCGTCGACTTCCCGCGACCGCGCGGCGCCGTCAGCACATAAATACCGCTCTGCGCCGCGTTTAATTGCTGCAAAATCTGCTGCTGCTCCGGCGTCGGCTGGCCGTCCGGCGGCGCCCAGTCGGCGGCCATTGGCAAAGCGGTAAGCTGGCAAGGCTGATGCTGGCGGTGCAGCGTGCAAGCCACGTCCTGCAAAATCAAAGACTGGAAACGCTGGATAAAGTTCGGCGTGGCGATGGGCCGGGGCTGCTCGCTCCAGCGCAGGCTGTCAGTGTCCGGCTTTTCAGCCCACAGCTGCCACTCAGGCACTAAGAGCAGCAGCCAGCTTCCCGCCTGCAAAGTCCCGGCAAAGGCGGCCAGCGCTTCTACGTTCAGCCCCAGCCGGGCGTCAAACACGCCGTGGAGCCTCTCCTGCCCAAGCAGGGTATGCGCAGCAGAAAACGGCAGGGGTTCAGCAACCCATAGAGGCGGAATATCTGACATCCACGGCCAGTCGCCGGGCTGGCCTTCAATAAAGTCGGCGGCCTGCTCGGCGCACCAGCCGGCTTCTCCGCTGATCACCAGCAGATGGCGAATACCCTGCCGCTGCATTTGCTGCTGCAAGGTGATTTTCTGCGGCCATGGCGACATCACGTCAGGTCTTCCCGACCATCAGTGAGAGCAGCCCGGCGGCAATCAGCGGCCCCACCGGCACGCCTTTAAAGAAGGCGACGCCAAGCACAGTTCCCACTAACAGCCCTGCAACCAGATGAGGCTGCGAGCCCATCAGCGTCAGGCCCCGGCCCCCCAGCCATGACACCAATACGCCGACCAAAATCGCCAGAATGGACTTCCAGTGCATAAAGGAGTGAACCACCGTGCTGGCACTGATTTTCCCACTGGCGATAGGCGCCATCACCCCGATGGTCAGCACGATAATGCCGATGGTTAAGCCATAGCGCTCAATCCAGGGGAAAAATTGGTTCAGCGGCGTGATGCGCACGGTAAGCAGGAAGAACATCGCAATAGTGACCGAGCTGTTATTGCTGATGATGCCTAAACCCGCGAACACCAGCAGAATGAGCAAGGTTGGATCCAGAAAGGCCATAACGATTCCAGCGGTTCAAAAGAAGAAAGAGAGGCTCGAAAGCCTCTCAGAGTCGGACGTCAATTATTGAACAGTTTTGCCATGCAAACCAGCGATTCAGCCTTGAAATATCAGGCGATTAGCGGCTGGCAAAGGTGTTGCACTGGTTAGGATCACCACTGTCGAAACCGCGTTTGAACCAGGTATAGCGCTGCTGCGACGTGCCGTGGGTAAAGCGGTCTGGTACCACGCGGCCCTGACTCTGCTGTTGCAGACGGTCATCGCCAATCGCCTGCGCGGCGTCCAGCGCCTCTTTCAGATCGCCCTCTTCCAGCATGTTTTGTTGCTGCACGCTGTGGCCCCAGACGCCGGCGAAGCAGTCGGCCTGTAGCTCCATTTTCACTGAAAGCTGATTGACTGTGGTTTGCGACGCCCCTTGCTGCATCTGGCGAACTTTGCGCTCGATGCCCATCAGGTGCTGCACGTGGTGTCCCACCTCGTGCGCCACCACGTAGGCCTGAGCAAAGTCTCCGCCCGCGCCGAGCTTGTTTTTCAATTCTTGATAGAAGGACAGATCGATATAAACCGTGCTGTCCGCCGGGCAGTAGAATGGCCCCATGACCGACTGGCCGGTGCCGCAGCCGGTACGGGTTTGGCCGCGATACATCACCAGTTTAGGGTCGACATAGGTTTGGCCCTGACGCTGGAAAATCTCTTTCCAGGTATCTTCAGTGGAAGCCAGCACCACTGAGGTGAACTTAGCCTGTTCATCATCTTTCGGGCTGATGGACTGAGACTGGGTTTGCTGCACCCCGCCGGACTGGCCGCCGTCAATTAACGGAGTGAGATCCACGCCGTAATAACCCGCCACCAGCACCACAATAATAATCACTATGCCGCTTTTACCGCGGATTGGCAGGCGCATGCCGCCGCCGCCCAAACCGGGTCCCGAACTCTGCCCGCGCCTGTCTTCCACATTGTCGCTCTCGCGACGCCCTTGCCAACGCATAGTCCACCTCCCAGCTGTTTTTTTAAGACTAGATAATGAGTGCGGGAAATACCATTTCCCCAAGCGGGCAATTTTACGGGAGTTATTCCAGAAATGAATGGAATTTGAGATAGGTTTAGTGGAATTGAGATAAGTCAGGGGCCAAAAGAAAAACGGGTAGCCCAGATAGGCCACCCGTTTGCTGCGCATTCAGGCTAGATTGCATCAAACGCCACCGCGTAAACGATTGCGTCGCTAGCCTGAAAAAATCGTTGCCGATCAGTCCAGTTTCACACCAATACGGTGAGCCACTTCTTCATAGGCTTCGATCAGGCCGCCGAGACTCTGGCGATAGCGATCTTTGTCCATCTTGTTCAGCGTTTGCTTGTCCCACAGGCGGCTACCGTCTGGAGAGAACTCATCACCCAGCACCACTTCGCCTTTAAACAGACCGAACTCTAATTTGAAGTCGACCAGAATCAGGCCCGCGTCGTCGAACAGCTTGCTCAGCACGTCGTTAGCTTTGTAGCTCAGCTCTTTCATGCGCGCTAAGTTCTCTTCGTTAACCCAACCGAAGGTTTTGCAGTAAGACTCGTTGACCATTGGGTCATGCATTGCATCGTTTTTCAGGAATAAATCGAACAACGGTGGGTTCAATTCCAGACCTTCTTCAATGCCCAGACGTTTTACCAGCGACCCAGCAGCGCGGTTACGGATAACGCATTCAACCGGAACCATATCCAGCTTCTTCACCAGCACTTCGGTATCCGACAGCAGACGTTCCATTTGGGTAGGAATGCCAGCTTCTTCCAACTTGCTCATGATGAAATGGTTAAATTTGTTGTTAACCATGCCTTTACGGTCGAACTGCTCAATACGCTCGCCATCGAGTGCTGATGTATCATTACGGAACTCCAAAACCAGCAGGTCTGGGTTTTCGGTGGTATAGACGGTTTTCGCCTTTCCGCGATACAACTCAGCTAACTTTTGCATCTTTACTTACTCCAGTAGTAAACAATTAATGGTGATTCTTTAAAAATAACCGATGAAAAGAGGGATGTAAAAAGGGGCCGAAGCCCCTTTTAGTTCATTCTTACTTCGCCGCGCTGCTCTGGTTAAACGCAGCCTGCATGACCGCAACCATCGCATCGTTCTGCGACTGGCTGAGTGCATGTCCTTTAGGATCAAGGAACTGCAAGCTACTACGGTTATCAAGGTCGCCGACCTGAATTTTGTAGTCGCCGGAAGCAAGGCCCGGGTCTTTGGCACCCAGAGTGTCCCACGCGTCGTCATTCAACGGTTTGTAAGTCACAGAAAGCGTACCCTGCGGGCGGCTGCTGTCGGTCACTTTCATGCCGGCTTTCGCCAAGGCATTCGGCAAGCGATCCCAAACCACGCCGTAGCTTGAACGCACAATCAACACGGCCAGGCCGGTATCATCTGCGCCGCTCTGAACGTCAATCTCGCCCACTTTACGGTTTTCGAGACGCGCCTGCTCGTCCTGTTGGACTTTATCGAGGCTAGCCGTAATGGAGTTCAGCATCTGGCTGTTGTAACGCTGGATCTCAGCCGGTGAGGTCACCGCCTTGTCCTGCTGTTTCAATTCAAGCGTTTTGGCAATCAGCGCCAGCTGGTAGCCCTGCTGCTGCACGGTGATTTGGTAACGGCCCTGATATTGGAAATCTTCATCAGCACGGTTCCAATCAACCATATCCGTGGTCAGCGTCTGGTTAGCATCGTCACGGTTAGCAATTTTGAAATTGTTTTGCTGAACGGCTTTCACCACGTTGTTCCACAGGTCGCGGTTTTGCGGGGTGTTTTCCAGCAATACCGTGCCGCTGTCGCCGCTGAACTGAGTGCGGGAACCATTGAGCAGAGCCAGTGGTTGCTGCGGTGGACGGATATCCAATTGCTTACCGACGTTGCCTTTCAGCGAGCCGGAAGGAATTTCGTAAGTGCCGTTTTGCAGTGGCAAAATCATCCCTGCTGGCGTTTTTAATTCGCTGACAGGTGGGGCATCCAGATAAGCTTCATCGCCGCTTACCTGACGCTTGTAGCGCTGATCGCTGGAACATGCCGCCAGCAACATAATGAGGGACACGCCCACCACTTTCGCTACCATCGACTTTTGCAATCTGGTCTTTTGAACTAATGAACAGGCCATCAAATCTCCCTAAGAGTTACAGCAAACCGGCGCTTTTAAGAGCTTTTTCCACTACCGGACGGGCAGCATCTGTTAACGGCGTCATAGGCAGACGCAGAGTATCGGTTGCCATCAACCCCAGTGCCTTACAGGCCCATTTCACTGGAATTGGGTTTGCTTCTACAAACAAATCCTGATGCAACGGCATCAAGCGCTGATTTAAACGGCGCGCTTCGGCAAAATTGCCCTGCGCCGCCAGCTCACAAAGTTGCGCCATTTCGCGCGCTGCCACGTTGGCAGTGACCGAAATAACACCTTTGCCGCCAAGTTGCATGAAGTCCAGCCCGCTGGCGTCATCGCCGCTCAGCAAGATGAAGTCTTCATCATCAACCAGCACTTGGATCTGGCTAACACGACTTAAGTTCCCTGTCGCTTCTTTCAAAGCAACAATATTCTTAATTTTTGCTAAACGCGCCACGGTGGCTGGCAGCATGTCGCAGCCAGTTCGCGAAGGCACGTTGTAGAGAATTTGCGGCAGCGCCGTGTGTTCAGCAATGGCTTTAAAGTGCTGGAACAGGCCTTCCTGCGTTGGGCGGTTGTAATAAGGTGTCACGGTGAGACAGCCTACTACGCCAGTGCCTTCGAAACGTTGGGTGAGAGAAATCGCTTCCGCGGTCGAATTAGCTCCCGTCCCCGCGATAACCGGAATGCGCCCGTCAGCCAACTCAAGCGTCTGCATGACCACGTCGCCGTGCTCATCATGCGTTAAGGTGGCTGATTCACCGGTTGTGCCTACGGAAACGATCGCCGCAGTACCACTGGACACATGATAATCAATCAGTTTTTTTAAACTCGCGCGATCGACAACACCTTTGTCGTCCATCGGCGTAACCAGTGCAACAATACTTCCCGTAAACATTGACCTTCCCCTCCACAAACAGGTCATCCATGGTACTTTTGACACCACTGCAAAAGCAAGCAATCAACGTGTTGTAAGCGCTTGTCCGGCGGTTTTTTTTATGTTTACCTTGGGAATACTCCCAAGCATGACAGGAAGAGCAATTTTGCCGCAGCAACAACAACACTATCTTGTTATCACCGCACTGGGTGCCGACCGTCCGGGTATTGTCAACACCATTACCCGTCAGGTCAGCAGTTGCGGTTGCAACATTGAAGACAGCCGTCTGGCAATGCTCGGTGACGAGTTCACGTTTATCATGTTCCTCTCAGGTAGCTGGAACGCCATCACGCTCATTGAGTCCACGCTGCCGCAAAAAGGCGCAGAGCTTGAGTTACTGATTGTGATGAAACGCACCAGCGCCCATGACCGGCCACCCATGCCTGCCACCGTTTGGGTGAAAGTCGACGTAAAAGACTCCCCGCACCTGATTGAGCGATTCACCGATTTATTCGATACTCATCAAATGAACATTGCTGAGCTGGCGTCTAAAACCCGCCCTGCGGACAGTGAAAATCCGGCGCAGTTGTCTATACAGATAACCGCCCACAGCCCAGCTAACACTGACGCCACAATAATTGAACAAGCCTTTCATCAGCTATGTACAGAACTGAAAGCGCAAGGCAGTATTAACGTCGTGAGCAACACTCAGCATGATGACAATTGACGGAGATTTGTAATGAACCCACTGAAAGCCGGTGATCCTGCGCCGCAATTTAGTTTGCCTGACCAAGACGGCGAACAAATTAACCTGGCCGACTTCCAGGGACAGAAGGTCCTGGTTTATTTCTACCCTAAGGCCATGACCCCAGGTTGTACCGTTCAGGCCTGTGGCCTGCGTGACAACATGGATCAGTTGAAAAAGGCCGGAGTAGAAGTGCTGGGGATCAGCACTGATAAACCAGAAAAACTGTCGAAATTTGCTGAAAAAGAGCTGCTGAACTTCACGCTGCTGTCAGATGAAGATCATCAGGTCTGTCAGGCATTTGGCATCTGGGGCGAGAAGACCTTTATGGGCAAAACCTATGACGGTATCCATCGCATCAGTTTCCTGCTGGATGGCAATGGCAAGGTTGAGAAAGTATTCGACAACTTCAAAACCAGCGATCACCACGACATCGTTTTGGCCTACATCAACGGCCAATAAGCGTTGTACTGATACTGATTTATAAAAAAAAGCGCAGACGCGCTTTTTTTATGTCTTCAATCAGCCGATTTACAGCTTAGGTAGTTTCGTTAAGCAGTTCGTCAGGCCAGACGTGCACCACGGCTTTCACCAGCGTGGCGAGCGGGATAGCGAAGAACACCCCCCAGAAGCCCCACAGCCCGCCAAAAATCACTACTGACAGGATGATCACCAGAGGGTGCAAGTTCACGGCTTCAGAGAACAGCAGCGGCACAATCACGTTGCCATCCAGCCCCTGCACCACCAGATAGGCGACAAACAGCGTCCAGAAGTCAGCCCCCATCCCCCACTGGAATAGCGCCACCACCACTACCGGAATAGTCACCAGCATCGCGCCGATATAAGGAATGAGCACTGACAGCCCCACCAGCACGGACAGCAGCAGCGAATAACGCATCCCCATGACGAAGAACACCAGATAGGTCGCCACGCCGACGATAATCATCTCCAGGACTTTGCCACGAATATAGTTGGTGATTTGCTGGTTCATCTCCTGCCACACCTGCCCGGCTAAACCACTGTCACGCGGCAACACCCGGCGCACCGCGCACAGCATCTGCTCTTTATCTTTGAGCAAGAAGAACACCATCATCGGCACTAAAATCAGGTAGATAGCCAGCGTCAGCAGCCCGACCAGCGACGCCAGAGAGAACTTCACCAGATTATCACCCACGCCGGAGAGCTTACTGCGCAGGTTTTCAGCCATCATGTCGATGATCCCGGCATCTACCAGCGCGGGGTAGCGTTTCGGCAAGGTGGCGGCGAAATCATAGAAACGGTTGAGCATATTCGGCAGGTCGGCCATCAAATTAATGCCCTGCTGCCAAGTGACGGGCGCGATAACAAACACCCCCAGCATCACAATACCGGCGAAAATCAGCAGCACCACGCTGGTCGCCAGCGTTCTGGAGAGCCCGAAATGCTGCAAACGCACCACCGGCCATTCCAGCAGGTAGGCCAGGACAATTGCCACCAGCAGAGGGGCGAGGATGCCGTGTAAGAAGTAGAGAATGCAAAAACCGGCGACCAAAATGGCCAGCAAAGCAATGGCTTGAGGATCGGTGAAACGTCGGCGGTACCATTGTAATAACATCTCAAGCATAGGATATCGCTCCTGTTAGATCCTGATGTGACAAGCCCGTACACTCATGGTCAGCTCCCGGCCTGCAACTAACTTTTAGTTGAATGTGTTGTCACAGTGAGTGCAGGGGGAGACACTGCAAATATTCCAGAAATCGCTATTGTTAAGTATCAGATAAATAGCCAAGAATATGTCACTACCGGAGTGTACCGGAGTGCGTTCATGGAAGGATAACTCTTAAAGCGGTTTATGTCAGAGTGTTGATGAATTCATTAGGAATGATTTAATTATGGCGATGCGGTTTAAAAAAACGCTCACAGCCCTATTAGTGGGAAGCTTAACGGTCGGCAGCCTGACGCAGGCACTGGCCGATGACAGCAGCTATTGGACCACGCCGATTGCGTCCTCCAATCCGAATAAACCGTCGATTACTGACCAGCTTCCCGACATGGGCACCACGGCTGGCGGCACCCTGAGTATCAATCAGGAGCTGCAAATGGGCGATTTTTATGTCCGCCAGATGCGCGCCAGTACCCCGCTGATTAATGACCCGCTGCTCAACCGTTACATTAACGAGCTGGGGCAGCGGCTGGTGGCCAGCGCCTACTCGGTGCGCACGCCGTTCCACTTCTATATCGTCAATAATGATGAATTAAATGCCTTTGCCTTCTTTGGCGGCAACGTGGTGCTGCACTCTGCCCTGTTCCGCTATACGGATAATGAAAGCCAGCTGGCCTCGGTGATGGCGCACGAAATCTCCCACGTGACCCAGCGCCATCTGGCCCGCGCGATGGAAGATCAGCGCAAAAACGCCCCGCTCACTTGGGTCGGCGCCCTCGGCTCTATTTTGCTGGCGATGGCCAGTCCGCAGGCTGGTATGGCCGCGCTGACCGGCACCTTGGCCGGTACTCAGCAGGGTATGATCAGCTTCACGCAGGGTAACGAGCAGGAAGCCGACCGTATCGGCATTCAGGTGCTGCAACGAGCTGGCTTCGACCCGCAGGCCATGCCAGCCTTCTTGCAAAAGCTGGCGGACCTGTCGAGCTACTCCAGCAAGCCGCCTGAAATGCTGCTGACCCACCCCTTGCCGGATAGCCGTCTGGCGGATATCCGGAACCGCGCCAACCAGATGCCGCACCCCAACGTTCAGTCTTCGCAAAGCTATTTGCTGGCCAAGGTGCGCATGCTCGGCATGTACGGCACGGAAAGAAACCCGCTGACCGATGAATATTTAACTCAACTGAGCAACGGCAATATCCGCGACCAGATGGCGGCGAAATATGGTCAGGCATTGCAGTTCTACAAAGCCAAAAAGTACGATCAGGCGCGCAGTATTTTGGAATCTTTGCTGGAGAAAAACCCGGGCAATGACTGGTTCCTCGATTTAGCCACTGACGTCGATGTCGAGCAGAAACACGCGCCACAGGCCATTGCGCGGCTGGAAAAAGCCAATGCCGAAACCAGTAAGAATCCGGTGTTGCTGCTCAACTTAGCCAACGCTTATCTCGAAGGCGGCCAGCCCGCAAACGCAAGTCGCATCCTCAACCGCTATACTTTCAATTACCCTAACGATCCAAATGGTTGGGATTTACTGTCACAAGCCAGCGGTGCGCAGGGCTTACGCGCTCAGGAATTGGCGGCCAGAGCAGAGAGCATGGCGCTAATGGGCCAGCTTGATCAGGCCATCGAACTTCTGAGTAACGCCAGTGCATTGCAGAAGCTGGGCAGTCTTGAACAGTCGCGCTATGACGCCCGTATTGATCAGTTGCGCCAGCTACAGAAGCGCTTCCGCCAATATCAAAAGGGCTGATTGGACGCTGAGCAATAAACAGAGAGGGAGAACCTTATGCAACATGATGTCGCGATTTATCACAATCCGCGCTGTAGTAAGAGTCGAGAAACACTGAAGTTACTCGAAGATAAAGGCATTAAGCCGGAAGTGATTCTATATCTCGAAATCCCGCCGTCGGTGGATACGCTGAAAGAGCTAGTGAAGAAGCTGGGATTTGATTCTGCGCGCGATTTAATGCGTAAAGGGGAAGAGATTTATAAAGAGGAGAATCTGGCCGATCCGGCGCTGAATGAGCAGCAGCTGTTGCAAGCCTTGGCCGATCATCCACGTTTGATTGAGCGCCCGATCGTGCTGTCGAAAGGCAAAGCGCGGCTGGGACGCCCGCCTGAGCAGGTGCTGGAGATCCTGTAAATCGGCGAACCGAATTACAGGTTAAGAATATCTTTCACAAAGGGGATCGTGAGTTTGCGCTGTGCCGTGATGGAAGCTCTGTCGAGCTGATCAAGCGTCATAAACAGCGTGCGCATCTCGCGATCCAACCTCTTCAGCAGGAAGCGACCGACATCCTCCGGCAGTTCAAACCCACGCAGTTTCGAGCGCAATTGCAGCGCCTGCAGCTTCTCTTCGTCAGACAGCGGCTGCAACTTGTAGATTTGCCCCCAATCCAAACGCGAAGCGAGATCAGGCAAGCTGAGATTAAGCTGGCGCGGCGGGCGATCCCCGGTAATAAACAGTCGGGTGCGGCCGGTTTCCAGAATACGGTTATACAGATGGAACACGGCGGCTTCCCACTCGTCATCCCCCGCAATCCCTTCAATATTGTCGATACAAACCAGCGCCAAATGTTCCATGCCATCAAGCACTTCCGGCACGAAATAGGCGCGTTTATCCAAAGGCACATAGCCTACCGCTTCGCCACGCTGGGAGAGTTCAGCACAGGCTGCGTGCAGCAAATGGCTGCGGCCACCGCCCTCGCGCGACCAGAAATAGATGTAAGTGCCGTGCTCTTGATGCAGCGCCGTTTGAATGGCAGAAAGCAGAGAGGGGTTCTCCCCCGGATAAAAACTGGCAAAGGTTTCATCATCAGGAAGATAAAGTGGCAGGGAAAGCTGTGCCGGCGTATTCAGAAGCACCTCAACCAATACGGCTTATAAACCGCAAATGTTGTTATCAACAAAAAGTCGTATCTCATGGTTATTTTTCGGGTTGTTGCCGCGATAAACAGAAAGCGGGCAACGGCAGAATTCTAGCATAGGATCCTGCCGGAGTTGAACTCTGCCCCGCACAACCGCTTGCTAACCGAGCTAATCGCCGGGCGGAGGATCCCGCAACCGGCGATTAGCGGGAAGATTTACGCTGGGCGATCCTCGCGTTCATCTTCGATATCAATGATCTCTTCTTCGCCGCGCACCAGTTCAATCACTTTGAACAGCAGGCTGAGGAAGATGCCGACGATGGTCGCCAGCGCCATGCCTTTCAGCTCCGCAGCGCCAATGTGGATCTTCGCACCGCTGACGCCGATGATCAGAATAACCGCGGTGAGGATCAGGTTCTGTGCCTTGTTATAGTCCACTTTGGACTCAATCAGCACGCGGATACCCGAGGCACCAATCACGCCGTATAGCAGAAGAGAAACGCCGCCCATCACTGGAACCGGCACGGCCTGAATCGCCGCCGCCAGCTTGCCGATGCAGGACAACATAATCGCCAGAATCGCCGCGCCGCCGATAACCCAAGTGCTGTAGACCTTGGTGATCGCCATTACGCCGATGTTTTCGCCATAGGTGGTATTTGGCGTAGAACCAAAAAAGCCCGACAGCACGGTGGATAACCCATTTGCCAGCATCGAGCGATGCAGGCCCGGGTCGCGCAGCAGATCCTTTTTGACAATATTCGCCGTCACCACCAGGTGCCCGACGTGCTCGGCAATCACCACCAGCGCGGCGGGTAGAATAGTCAGGATCGCCACCCACTCAAAGCGCGGGGTGTAGAAGGTTGGCAGCGCGAACCAGTGGGCAGATTCAATGGTAGACACATCCACCACGCCCATAAAGAATGACAGCGCATAGCCCACCAGCACGCCAATCAGGATCGGGATAATCGCCAAGAAGCCGCGGAACAGCACCGAACCGAGTACCGTCACGGCCAGCGTTACCATGGAAATGGTAATGGTGGTGGAATCAGCCGACGCGCCCTCGGCAGGCAGCAATCCGGCCATATTGGCGGCAACCCCCGCCAGCTCTAACCCGATGACGGCAACGATTGCGCCCATCGCCGCAGGGGGGAACATGACGTTTATCCAGCCAATCCCGGCCTTTTTCACAATCAGCGCGACTAAGCAGAACAGCAGGCCGCAGACGATAAACCCACCCAGCGCCGCCTCATAGCCCATCGGTAATAACAGCAGCACCGGCGAAATAAACGCAAAGCTGGAGCCGAGATAAGCGGGAATTTTGCCCTTACAGACAAACAGATACAGCAAAGTGCCGATGCCGTTGAACAGCAGCACCGTGGCCGGATTAATTTTAAACAGGATCGGTACCAGCACCGTGGCACCGAACATAGCGAACAGATGCTGGAAACTTAGGGGAATGGTCTGCAACAGCGGCGGGCGCTCACTTACCCCAATGACGCGACGTGTCATGAATAGATCCTCTCAAAGAGTTGGCGATTATAGGTGTCATGTTTCAGCCGTGGCGGCCTGATGAAAAGGTAAAACCCTGATAAAAAATCAAAAAAAAGCCGACTTCTCAGTCGGCTGCTTTGTAACGAATGCTTATTTAGTACCAAATATCTTGTCGCCCGCATCGCCGAGGCCCGGCACGATGTAACCATGCTCATTTAACCCCTGGTCAATGGAGGCGGTGTACAGCTCAATGTCCGGGTGCGCTTTCTCTAACGCGGCAATCCCTTCTGGAGCAGCAACCAGTACCAGCACTTTAATGCTCTGGCAGCCGGCTTTTTTCAGCAAGTCGATCGTGGCAATCATCGAGCCGCCGGTCGCCAGCATTGGGTCAACCACCAGCGCCAGACGCTCTTCAATATTAGAAACCAGCTTCTGGAAATAAGGCACAGGTTGCATAGTTTGTTCGTCACGGTAGACGCCCACCACGCTGATACGCGCGCTTGGAACGTGCTCCAGTACGCCTTCCATCATGCCCAGGCCGGCACGCAGAATTGGCACTACAGTGATTTTCTTACCTTTGATCTGATCGATTTCTACCGGGCCGCACCAGCCTTCGATAGTCACTTTCTCAGTTTCTAAATCAGAAGTTGCTTCATAGGTCAGCAGACTCCCCACCTCAGAAGCCAGTTCGCGAAAACGTTTCGTGCTGATGTCATTCTCACGCATCAGGCCCAGCTTATGTCGCACCAGCGGGTGTTTCACCTCAACGATCTTCATTTTTATTTCTCCTAAGGTGGTTGTGCTGCAAAAAAAAATCGCGAGATTATAACGCCTTTTTTTTTGAACGCCACTGCCAATAGCCTGATCGCGGTCAATAGAATGTCGATCAACAGTATAGACAGCAGAATGACTCTCAACCTCACAAGCCCCTCGCAAACGTTTGCCTTGGCTGTTAGAATTGCCGCGTTTTATTTTACCAACCGCCTTGGGGATTACGCAGTGACCGACAAGACCTCTCTCAGCTATAAAGACGCAGGTGTGGATATCGATGCAGGTAACGCATTAGTAGACCGCATCAAAGGTGTAGTAAAACAGACTCGTCGTCCGGAAGTGATGGGCGGATTGGGTGGTTTTGGTGCCCTGTGCGCGCTGCCGCAAAAATATCGTGAACCTGTGCTGGTTTCGGGTACCGACGGCGTTGGCACCAAGCTGCGTCTGGCAATGGACTTGAAACGCCACGACACTATCGGCATTGATTTAGTCGCCATGTGCGTCAACGATTTGATTGTTCAGGGTGCTGAACCCCTGTTCTTCCTCGATTATTATGCCACCGGTAAGTTGGACGTCGACACCGCCGCCAGCGTGATCACCGGGATTGCCGAAGGCTGTAAGCAGTCTGGTTGTGCATTAGTTGGCGGCGAAACCGCTGAGATGCCGGGCATGTATCACGGCGAAGATTACGACGTAGCAGGCTTCTGCGTGGGCGTGGTAGAAAAGTCAGAAATCATCGATGGCAGCAAAGTGGCTGACGGCGATGCAGTGATTGCTCTGGCAGCCAGCGGCCCGCACTCCAACGGCTATTCGCTGGTGCGCAAAATCCTCGAAGTGAGCAAAACCAATCCAGAAACCACGGATTTGGCCGGTAAGTCTCTGGCAGATCATCTGCTGGCACCGACCAAAATCTATGTGAAATCGATTCTGAAATTGATTGAGCAAGTTGAAGTTCACGGCATCGTGCATCTCACCGGTGGCGGCTTCTGGGAAAATATCCCACGCGTGCTGCCGGATAACACCCAAGTGGTGATTGACGAAGCAAGCTGGCAGTGGCCGGACGTGTTCAACTGGCTGCAAACTGCCGGTAACGTCAGCCGCCACGAAATGTACCGCACCTTCAACTGTGGTGTGGGTATGTTGGTTGCTCTGCCTGCTGAGCTGGCCGATGAAGCCGTGGCCTTACTGAATGATAATGGCGAAAAAGCGTGGAAAATTGGTAGCGTAAAAGCCTCTAATTCCGAAGAACGCGTTATCATCAAGTAAATTCGACTACAGACAGGTGTTGAGATGAAAAGGATCGTGGTGCTGGTATCAGGCGAAGGGAGTAACCTTCAGGCGCTGATTGATGCCTGCCAGCAAGGACGTATTTACGCGACGCTCAGCGCCGTCTTCAGTAATAAAGCCTCGGCATTCGGGCTGGAACGGGCGCAGTCGGCCGGTATTCCCGCCCATGCATTAGATGTAAAATCCTTTGCCGACCGCGCGGCGTTTGACGTCGCGCTGGCCGATGCCATCGAGGCTTATAATCCCGACTTGATCGTGCTTGCGGGCTACATGCGCATTCTCACGGCTGAGTTCGTTCAGCGTTTCGCTGGGCGGATGCTCAATATCCACCCTTCCCTGCTGCCAAAATATCCCGGCCTGCACACTCATCGTCAAGCAATTGAAAATCAAGATGAGGTTCACGGTACTTCCGTGCACTTCGTGACTGAACAGCTCGACGGCGGTCCGGTCATTCTGCAAGCCAAGGTGCCGGTTTTCAGTGATGACAGCGAAGATGAGCTGGTTGAACGCGTGCAGACGCAGGAACACAGCATCTATCCGCTGGTGGTAAGTTGGTTTGTCGATGGTCGTTTATCGCTAAAAGATGGCGTGGCCTACCTCGACGGTAATCCGCTACCAGAGCAGGGTTACGCCGCAGATTAAACTGCCCGCAGGCGATGATTTCACTATAAACCGGCCACGTGCCGGTTTTTTGTTTTATATCTGTTTACGTTCGTTTACATATTGACCGCTATAATGACTGCGTGAGTGCACGTTTAAAGTCGTTTGTGTGCTCACCTTTTCTTAAAACAGGACTGTTTAAAGAGCCTAGTTTCTAAAAAGTATCCGAATAAACGACATTTCGGGAAATTTTATGTTTAGCAAGACCCACGTCAGATTACGTCCACTGGAAAAAGACGATTTGGCGTTCGTTCACCGTCTCGATAACAACGCAAGCATCATGCGTTACTGGTTCGAAGAGCCTTATGAAGCTTTTGTCGAACTGACCGACCTCTACAACAAACATATTCATGACCAAAGCGAACGCCGTTTTATCATTGAATATGAAAGCGGGCCTGTTGGTCTGGTGGAGTTAGTCGAGATTAATCACATACACCGTCGTGCTGAGTTTCAAATCATTATCGACCCCGCTCATCAAGGCAAAGGGTTTGCCGGTGATGCCGTCAAGTTAGCGATGGACTATGCGTTTTCCGTTCTTAACCTCTACAAGCTGTATTTAATCGTCGATAAAGAGAACAAAAAGGCGATTCATATCTACAACAAGTTGGGCTTTGAAGTAGAAGGCGAACTGAAACAGGAATTCTTCGTTAACGGGGAATACCGCAGCGCCATCCGTATGTGTATTTTCCAACCGCAATTCTTGGCGAAGTACAAAACCAAGCCGGCGGAATCCAAACGCGTTGATCCTATCGGCGCAGGCGTGGTTTAACCGCCCTATTAGCGGTGAACAAGCTGCTTTTCTAAAGCGTATCTTCATGAGATATCTTGTTCACCGCTAAGCTTTTTCCTCTCTCGTTGCGCCATTTAATGCTCACTTTCCACCCTCTGATTTAACCTCCGCTTTGTATTGGACTTTCCTGTCAATCTTTCGCAATATTGGTAGTAGACACTAGGCCCCTCTCTCTCAATATTTTCCATTAGAGATATGTCGAACATCCACAGGATGTGAGCTGGAAATAGCGAGATTTTCCCTGGTGATTCATCGTGATAACGCTGAATGTTGGGCCATAAAGAATGGAGTTAAAATGGGTCAGGAAAAGCTTTATATAGAAAAAGAACTGAGCTGGCTGTCCTTCAATGAACGTGTTTTGCAGGAAGCGGCAGACAAAAGCAATCCTCTGATCGAACGCATGCGTTTTTTGGGCATCTACTCCAACAATCTGGACGAATTCTATAAAGTTCGTTTTGCCGATTTAAAACGCCGAATTTTAATCAGCGAAGAACAAGGTTTTATCGGCGCGTCTCGCCATTTGCTGAAAAAGATTCAGGCCAAGGTTCTGCGCATAGACCAAGAGTTTGACAGTCTTTACAACGACCTGCTGCTAGAGATGGCGCGCAACCAGATTTTCTTGATCAACGAACGCCAGGTGTCTGAAAATCAGCAAAATTGGCTGCGTCAGTATTTCAAACAGCATCTGCGCCAGTTCATCACGCCTATTCTGATCAATCACGACACCAATCTGGTTCAGTTCCTCAAAGACGATTACACCTATCTGGCAGTCGAAATTATTCGCGGTGAAGAGATCCATTACGCGCTGCTGGAAATTCCATCAGACAAAGTGCCGCGTTTCGTTAACTTACCGCCAGAAACGCCGCGCCGCCGCAAGCCGATGATCTTGCTGGATAACATCCTGCGCTACTGCCTTGATGACATCTTTAAAGGCTTCTTTGATTACGACCAGCTCAACGCCTATTCGATGAAAATGACCCGTGATGCCGAGTACGACTTGGTGACGGAGATGGAATCGAGCCTGCTGGAATTAATGTCTTCGAGCCTGAAACAGCGCCTGACCGCCGAGCCGGTGCGCTTTGTTTATCAGCGCGATATGCCCGATGACATGGTCGAGCTGCTGCGCGGTAAACTGGGGATCTCTAATTATGATTCCGTCATTCCCGGCGGCCGCTACCACAATTTTAAAGACTTCATCGGCTTCCCAAATGTCGGCAAAGCCAACCTGGTCAACCGCCCGCTGCCGAGACTGCGCCATCTGTTCTTCGATAAATTCCGCAACGGCTTTGAAGCGATTCGCCAACAAGACGTGCTGCTTTACTACCCGTACTACACCTTTGAGCACGTGCTGGAGCTGCTGCGTCAGGCCTCTTTCGACCCCAACGTGCTGTCAATCAAGATCAATATTTACCGCGTAGCCAAAGACTCGCGCATTATCGAATCGATGATCCACGCGGCGCATAACGGCAAAAAAGTCACGGTGGTGGTGGAGCTACAGGCGCGCTTTGACGAAGAAGCCAACATCCACTGGGCCAAGCGCCTGACGGAAGCGGGGGTGCACGTTATCTTCTCCGCGCCGGGCCTGAAAATTCACGCCAAACTATTTCTTATCTCACGCCGGGAAGGCGATGAAATCGTCCGCTATGCTCATATTGGGACCGGCAACTTTAACGAGAAAACGGCCCGCCTTTATACCGACTACTCCTTGCTGACGGCGGACAGCCGCATCACCAATGAAGTGCGCCGGGTGTTTAACTTTATTGAGAATCCATACCGGCCGGTGACTTTCGAGCACCTGATGGTATCGCCACAAAACTCCCGCGATATGCTGTATAAGCTGATCGATCAGGAGATTGCCAACGTGCAGGCTGGCGGTAACGGCGGGATCACGCTGAAAATCAACAACCTGGTGGATAAGGGCCTGATTGATCGCCTCTACGCCGCTTCCAACGTTGGAGTGAAAATCCGCCTGTTGATCCGCGGCATGTGCTCGCTGGTACCGGAACTGCCGGGCGTCAGTGAAAACATTCAGGTCACCAGTATTGTTGACCGTTATCTCGAGCACGACCGGGTGTATGTGTTTGAAAATAATGGCGACACCAAAGTCTTCCTGTCCTCTGCGGACTGGATGACGCGCAACATCGATTACCGTATTGAAGTGGCCGTCGCCCTGCTGGATCCGACGCTAAAACAGCGCGTGCTCGACATCCTCGACCTGCTGTTCAGCGACACGGTGAAAGCCAGATATATTGATAAAGATCTCAGTAATCGTTATGTTCCACGCGGAAATCGTCGTAAGGTGCGCGCGCAGCTGGCTATCTACGACTACCTCAAAGCCTTCGAGCTTGAACATAATAAACAGCAACACGATTAGGCCTGACACTTTGGAGCACCACATATTATGCCCCTGAACAACACCATAAACGCCAAACCGCAAGAGATTGCGGCTATCGACCTCGGGTCAAACAGCTTCCATATGGTGATAGCGCGCGTCGTGAATGGCGCGCTACAGGTGTTGGGCCGCCTGAAGCAGCGTGTGCATCTGGCTGACGGTCTGGACAGCAACAACGTATTGAGCGAAGAAGCTATCCAGCGCGGTCTTGACTGCCTGGCGCTGTTTGCCGAACGTTTACAAGGCTTTCCCGAACAGAACGTGACCATTGTCGGCACCCACTCGCTGCGTCAGGCGGTGAATGCTGAAGAGTTCCTCCAGCGCGCCGCCGAGGTTATCCCCTATCCGATTGAAATCATTTCCGGGCAGGAGGAGGCGCGCCTGATTTTCATGGGCGTCGAGCACACTCAGCCCGAAAAAGGCCGCAAGCTGGTGATTGATATCGGTGGCGGGTCGACGGAGCTGGTGATCGGCGAAGATTTCGAGCCACTGCTGGCAGAGAGCCGCCGCATGGGCTGCGTCAGCTTTGGGCAATACTTCTTCCCTGAGGGCGAAATCAGCCGCGCTAACTTTAAACGCGCCCAGCTGGCCGCCGCGCAAAAGCTGGAAACCATGGCCTGGCAGTATCGTCTGCAAGGCTGGCAGTACGCGCTAGGCGCGTCGGGCACCATTAAAGCCACTTATGAAGTGCTGGTGGAAATGGGCGAAAAAGACGGCCTTATTACCCCTGAACGCCTGAAAATGCTCACTGAAGAAGTGATGAATTACAAAAACTTCTCCTCGCTGAGCCTGCCGGGCCTGTCCGAAGATCGCCAGTCGGTATTTGTGCCGGGTCTGGCTATCTTGTGCGGCGTGTTCGATGCGTTGGCAATCAAAGAGTTACGACTGTCGGACGGCGCGCTGCGCGAAGGCGTGCTGTATGAGATGGAAGGTCGCTTCCGCCATCAGGATATCCGCACTCGCACTGCAAAAAGCCTGGCCGAGCACTACAACATTGACCGCGAGCAGGCGCGCCGCGTGCTGGAAACCACCGAATTACTCTATGCCCAGTGGCTGGCGCAAAACTCAAAACTGGTGCAACCACAGCTCGAATCTCTGCTGAAATTCGCTGCCATGCTGCATGAAGTGGGGTTAAGCATTAACCACAGCGGCATGCATCGCCATTCGGCCTATATCTTGCAGAATACCAACCTGCCGGGCTTCAATCAGGAGCAGCAAACCCTACTGGCTACGCTGGTGCGTTTCCACCGTAAAGGGGTGAAACTGGAAGAGCTGCCACGCCTTAACCTGTTCAAGAAAAAGCATTACCTGCCGCTGGTGCAGCTTTTGCGCCTCGGCGCACTGCTGAACAATCAGCGTCAATCCACCACCACGCCAGAGACGCTGCGACTGCTTACGGATGATAATCATTGGACGCTGCGCTTCCCCGCCGGTTATTTGGCGCAGAACAATCTGGTGCAGCTGGATTTTGAACGCGAACAGAGTTACTGGGATGATGTGACGGGCTGGAAGCTGATTCTGGAAGAAGAGGACGGCGAGCAGGAAGATCCTGCTAAATAACCCGCCAGCCTTTGGTTAGCCGCGATCCTGCCCTTTCACAAGGGGAGGATCGCGGTAACGCTTTTAGTTTATTGCCGAGTTTATCGGCTCCTGAACCAGCTGGCTGAGTGGCTCAGGCATTCCAATCAAATATCCCTGCATATAGTCCACGCCCTGCGCCCGCAGTGCTTCGCGCTGCTGTTCGGTTTCCACAAACTCAGCGACTATCGCCAAGTGTTTCATCCGCGCAACCTGACAAATTGACTGCACGATATAGGCATCCAGTGGGTCCGTCATCATGTTGCGCACGAAGCTGCCGTCAATCTTCAGGATGTCCGCCTGAATAAACTTCAAGCGGTCATAACTGGCATAACCCGTGCCGAAATCATCAATCGCAATGCGGCAGCCGTAGTGGCGTAAATCGCGCATGGAGAAATCAGCATATTTCACATTATGCAGTAGGTGAGATTCCGTCACTTCCAGCACGATTTGGAACGGCTCGACCTGATACTGCGCCATCAACGCCTTGAATTGGCTACTAAAAGAGGGGCGACAGAAGGTCGACGGCGAGAAGTTCACCGCGAAGCGCACGCTCGGCAGCTTCTCACGGTTATCGTTGATAAACATGAGGGTGTGCTTCAGCACCCAGATATCCAACTGGTAGGCCAGACCAAATTCATGCACCACCGGCAGGAATTTTTCCGGCGTCATCAACCCGCCCTCGTCATCCTGCATGCGCAGCAGGATTTCATGGTAGCTGTCGCCGCGAATACCGGCGATAGGCTGCGCCATCAGCACGAAGCGATCTTCATCCAGCGCGCGCTGGATTTTATGCAGCATCGCCACTTTGGATTTGATCTCTTTCTGCACCTGACTGTGGTCGCTTTTGTTGGACTCCGGCTTGCCGGTGGTCAACGACACCTCGGCAATACCGCTCAATTCCCCCAGCAGCATGTGCAGATGCTCAACCGGCGGGAAGACGGTGCAGTAGGACAAACCGATATTCGGATGCAGCGGCAGGCCGTTCCAAATCAGGCGAAAATCATCGACGTATTGCTGCAAGCGGTCCAACTTCTCCAGCGTTTCATCACAGTTGAGACGCAACACCAAATCGTACCCCGGCAGGTGATACACCCTCTCCCCTTCCTGCAAGAAAGGCCGCAGGCCAGTGGCCAGTTGCTGTTTGAACTGAATGCGTAACTGCATGCCGTAGTTGCGGCTGAGCACGTCCATTTCCGACACGCGAACAAAGCAGAGTAAAGAGCGCGGATAGCGCGATAAGTCACGATTGAAGGCCCGCAGGTTCGGCAAACCAAAAACCGGGTCCAGCAGGGCGGCCTGTCGGGTCTTTTTCATCAGCTGGCGTTGCATTGACGAGATAGAGGCCATCAGCAGCAGGCAGAGGGTAAACACCAGCATCAGCGCTGAAACAAATACCAGATTATGGACAAAGTCCTTCTCGTTGATGAAGCCGCGATAATTGCTAAACAGCACAATCAGCGCCCCCGTCCAGACGAGCGTAATGAAGTGATAGCCGTAGCGCATCGCACCAAACAGCAGCACCGGCAGCAGCAGGGTTAAGGTGTAATCGCTGAGCAGAATTTTGGCAATCGGCTCACTGATCCCCTCCATGCTCAGCAAAATCACCATCACGCTCAGCAACGCAAACCACAGTACAATCTCGACAGACTTCACGCCCGGCGAGCGCTGATTAAGCATGATTTGGCGCAGCACGCGCAGATAGCGAGGTTTACGCAAAACGCGAAACGTCAGGTACCACAGATGCCCACTCAGCAAGATACCCAGCATCATCGCCTGAAGATTGATCAGGGTCCGCAGCGTCATAAATTCACGGGTCACCATGCCCAGATAGCCCGGCAGCAGTCCCAACTCCACTACGATTTGCAAAATAAAGATGTAGAGGCAGGAGAGGAAAATCACCAGCCAGAAGACGCGCGGGAGCGGCAGACGCAGTAACCCAAAGGTCGCAGACCAGCGTTTACCGGCATGCCAGCGATAACCGGCCCAAGAAACGCTCAGGCAGAACAGATAAATAAGCGTCAGTAGCGATGCCATTTCGGCGCCGATACGCAGGTCATAGCGGATGAACATACCTATCGCGATACCCGGCAAGGCGCGCCAATCAAAGACCATCATTAGCGCTACACACACCGCCAGCGGCATGTACATCAAATAAGTACGACCTTCCGGCAAGAAAATAATGGGCGAGAAGTAAGACGAGATATTGATAAACACCAGTGCGCACAGCAGTGGCAGGCCCCACCAGTGGCGGCTGTATTCACGCCAAGATAAAAATTTACTCATAGGATATGCCATGTTTTTCCGCAGGCGATCCACGCAGGTCGCGTGCTGGAATCATTGAGAGGCCAGATGAACGGTCAACAACGCCAAAGAAACAACGGGTTTAAGGAAACGTCAAAAGACTGGCCACAAAAAGCGGTAAAAACAGATTTCGCAGCATCACTAAAATAAAACCAGATTCTAAGTTGGCTCATATTAAACTATTTGATGGGGATCAATAAACCTAGACTTTGCTAATTAGCGTAAAAATCGCCTCAAATGCATTCACTCAAGAGTGAAAAAATATCTTATAAATTTCATACATGTATGTTTCCCTGCCGGATATTTTTATTCACAATTCAATTCAGCGCCCATAGTGCGAGATTATTCTGAATATCCTGACGGAACACTCCTACAGAATGAGACTTTTCTGGCTGGGTTAGGCGTTGTGCTATATATTGATTATGCGAATGAGTCTGTTTTAAATCATTATTTCACCCTGGTGGAGCTACGGTTTAATAAGCTGAAATTACTATGTCTAAAAAAGCCAACATCAAGATGACTAAGATCGTATTAGCGATCAGCTTTATTATTTTATTCGGCCGCTTGGTCTACTCCGCCGTCGGGGCCTGGTCACATCATCAAACTCAAAAGCAGACTCAGGTAGAACAATCGACGACACCGGCACCCTGATATTTTAGTTCTGGAATTCAAAGGATAAGGACGCAGCATGTCTGCCAATAAGCATCGCTATCACGTACAAAAGCTGGCGGAAACACGTACCCGCATCCTCAACCTGCTGCTAGACAGCGACGACCTTGCCGACAGCATTCTCGGCGAATCCAAAGATATCGACCCTGCCACGCAGTCCCTGCTAATGGACCAGACTGCCGAGCTCAGCAATCTGATTGACGGGCTGCATCCGGCTGACCTTGCCGATATTTTAGAAGCCTTGCCGGAGCGCGAACGTCTGGCGCTGTGGCGTTTAGTCGATCCCGCAGATCGCGGTAAAGCCTTAGTAGAAGTCTCAGAAACCGTCTGGGACAGTCTGATTGAGGAAATGAGCGACAAAGACCTGCTGAAAACCATGTCGCTGCTGGACGTGGATGATCAGGTTTATCTGGCGGAATATCTGCCACGTGACCTGATGGGCCGCGTGCTGACCTCGCTGGATCCGCGCCAGCGCGAAAAAGTGCGCGAAGTGGTTAAGTTCGGCAAGGATACCGTCGGGCGAATCATGGATTTCGAGCTGCTGTCCGTGCGCGCGGATGTCACGCTGGGCACCGTGCAGCGCTATTTGCGCTACCGTAAAGACATTCCCGAAGCCAGTGACAAGCTGTTCGTCACTGACCGAAACAACATGCTACTTGGCGAGCTGCCGCTCACCACCATTTTGCTTAACTCGCCGCATCGCCAGGTTTTCCAGGTGATGAACGATGACCCAACCTGCTTCGAACCCGAAGACAAAGCCGAAGACGCGGCCAGTGCCTTCGAACGTTATGACTTAATCACCGCGCCCGTCATCGACAAAAAGGGCAAACTGATGGGTCGCCTGACGGTCGAGGAAATTGTCGATTTCGTTAATAACGATACCGACACCAATCTGCGCCGCATGGGGGGCTTAAGCCCGGAAGAGGACGTGTTCTCGCCTGTAGGCAAGGCAGTGAAAAACCGCTGGGCGTGGCTGGCCATTAATCTTTGCACCGCGTTTGTCGCGTCGCGGGTGATCGGCCTGTTTGAAGGTACGATTTCGCAACTGGTGGCGCTGGCGGCATTAATGCCGATTGTTGCCGGTATTGGCGGTAATACGGGTAATCAGACAATCACGATGATTGTGCGTGCTCTGGCGCTGCATCAGGTGCAGCTCGGCAATCTTAAATTCCTGATATTCAGGGAGTTGGGCGTCGCACTGATCAACGGTCTGGTGTGGGGTGGCCTGATGGGCATCATTACCTGGCTGCTGTATGGCGACTGGGAGATGGGCGCGGTCATGACATTGGCGATGGTGCTCAATCTATTAGTTGCCGCCAGCATGGGGGTGATTATTCCATTGACCATGGTAAGGCTTGGCCGCGACCCGGCGGTGGGCGCCAGCGTGATGATCACCGCTATCACCGATACGGGCGGTTTCTTCATCTTCCTTGGATTGGCAACAATTTTCCTGCTTTAACTCCCCCTTTGCTGCGCCTTATTCTCAAGGCGCAGCAAAGGTTTTACTCTTCGTTTTCCCTGATAAGGCCATAGCTGACTCCTTCAGCTCATTAAACCCATAAAAACCTGATCTTCTTCTCACTCAAGGTTCGTTATCAATTCATTACTGTTGTAGAATTCAGCAAGCTTATCGTTCGTGGCCGGACGGGTTTAAGAAAGGGTTTTGCCGTGGAAAAGAACATATCCCGTCTGGATTCACAGTCACCCATCAGTTGGAAAATCCTGTTGGTTCTGGCCGTGAGCATCTGCCTGCTGGCACTCGCCTGCATGAAGGTCATCCAGCAATCCTCCAGTCTGGCGTCGGTATGGTTGCCGACGGCACTGCTCATCCCGGTTTTATTCCACCATCGCTACCGCGACTGGTTTCCGCTGTTTTGCGCCGCGGGCTTGGGCATCGCCGCCTCCCACTTTTTGGCGTACTCGTGGTCTACGAGCTACCTGCCCTACCTATTTATTAACTTGTTAGAGGCGGGCACCTGCGCGCTGCTGCTGCGACGCTTTCTGCCCACCAAGGACCCGCTCTCTGGTCTGGCGAATTGGGCAAAATTCCTGCTGGTGGCCGTGGTGTTCAGTCCGCTGCTCAGCGCCATTATCATGACGATCTTTGTCCAGCACACCCTTGCGCCACAGGCGTCAGAGCAAAGGTTCGCGACCTGGTTTATGTCCGAGGCGGTCGCCATTTTGGCACTCACTCCGCTGGGTTTGATTTACCAGAGAGGCTATCTACAGCAACTTTTCCACAACTCAGGCCGCCTGCTTGAGCTGATGGCGACCCTAATTATCAACATGGTGGCGGCTTTTCTGGCGCTAAAATGGCTGCCTTACCCCTTTGCCTTTATCACCATTCCTCTGCTGTGGGCGGCGATACGCTTGCCGCGCGTTGAGGCATTTTTCATTTTCCTCTGCCTGACCCTGATGATTGCGCTGCTGCAAACCACCGGCATTATCGACATCGTTCCGCACATTACCGTGGTGCCGCCGGGCCTGCTTTTCACGCCGCTGCTGCTGATTCTGCTACCCGCCAATGCCATGGCGATGGCGATGCACGCCCTGCGCGTCGAGAAGTCACACATTACTCAGAGCGAAAACCGTTTTCGCAATGCGATGGAATATTCCGCCATCGGCATGGCGCTGGTGTCGCCACAGGGCAAATGGCTACAGGTGAATAAAGCCCTGTGCAATCTGCTGGGTTATGAGGCGGGCTACCTGAAAACGCTGACATTTCAGGAGATTACTTACGCCGAGGACCTGAGCAAAGACCTGACGCTACTCCAGCAACTGCTCGACGGCGAGATTCAGAACTACCAGATGGAAAAACGCTATCTACGCCGTGATGGCGAGATTGTTTGGGCACTGCTGGCGGTTTCACTGGTGCGCGATGATGAGCAAAATCCGGTCTATCTCATCGCTCAGATTGAAGATATCAATGAGCTAAAACACACCGAAATCACCAATAACCGGCTGAGCGAAGCTCTGCACGAAGAGAAAGAGCTACTGCACATCACGCTGAATGCCATCAATGATGCCGTGATCTCCACCGATCAGCAGATGAACATCACCTTTATGAATCCGGTGGCGGAGAAGATGACCGGCTGGAGTCAGCAGAAGGCGCAGGGCAAGCCGGTCAGCGATGTGGTGCACTTGACCATTGGGCCAGACGGCGAGCTGATTAACGACCTAATGGCCATGTACAGCAGCCAGTATCTGCACTCCTCCCTCGAGCAATCGCTGATTTTGCACGGCTATCACACCGGGCAGTTCGACGTGCAGCTGGCGATTTCGCCAATGCGTAAACTAAATGCCGAGCCAATCGGCTTAGTCTTGGTGCTACAGGACGTAAGTAAATCGCGTGAGCTGATGCGCCAACTCAGCTACAGCGCCTCCCACGATTTGCTTACCGATTTAGCCAATCGCGGCAGCTTTGAAGATAGCCTGAAAGAAGCGCTAAAACTGACTGCCGAGCAGCAGCAACATCACAGTCTGGCCTTTATCGATCTCGACCATTTCAAGGCGGTCAATGACACCGCCGGGCACGCGGCGGGAGACGAGTTGCTGCGCCAATTAAGCCATCTCATGCAGGATCATATTCGCAATAGCGACCGGCTGGCTCGCCTCGGCGGCGATGAGTTTGCCCTATTGCTGTTAGACTGTCAGCACGAGCAGGGTTTGCAAGTGGTGAAGTCATTAGTCAATAAAATCAATGAATTCCAATTCATGTGGGAAAATCAAATTTACCGCATTGGCGCCAGCGCGGGCATTACGCGCATCACGGACGCTTCCCTCAGCAGCAGCGAATACATGGCCCAAGCCGATGTTGCCTGCTACACCGCCAAAAATCGCGGCCGGGGGCAGGTATTTGCCTATGAAGAGCAGCAAAAACGCTTATTGGCCTCCCACGCCGTGCTGTTCCGCCCCGAGGATATTCGCCGCGTGCTGAATGAAAATCAGCTGTCGCTCAACTGCCGCGCCGCGTCACCACCGAAAACGCCGCTTTCCGTCTGCTTCTATCAACTTTCGCTGCAATTCGTGCAGCCGGTGAATGGCATTCAGCACGCCGAATTGCTGTTGGAAGCCGCACGATTTTACGACATGATGCCCGAAATCGACCTGTGGATGCTGCGTCAGGTCCTCGAGGTTCATGCTAAGGGTATCAATAATAAGGGAATTTGCGTGGCTATCCCGCTCGCCACGGAAAGCCTGCTGCAAGAGAGTTTGCGGCAAGAGTTAAATCGCCTGCTGGATAACACCCTGATGCCGATGGGCTCGGTGAATCTGATGATTGAACCCGACGTGTTGCTCAAATATGAGCATCTGCGGCGGTACGTTGCCGAACTGAGGCAGCGTGGTTGTAAAATCGTACTGCGCAACGTTGGAAAAAATCTGAATGAATTTAATGCCTTGCCGGAAGGCAGTGTGGATTACGTGCAAATCGACCCGACCTTTATGAGCCAACTACACTATAACCAGATGGATGAAGTGCTGGTGACGATTCTCCATGGCAACACTCATCGGCTGGCGGCGCAGACGCTGGCTGGCCCGGCAGATTTAAACGAAACCTTGGAAAAGCTGACCAGCATTGGCATTGATTTGGTGGAAGGCGATACTATCGCGCCGCTGACGTCGCTCAATACGCTGCTCAACACCGGCTATTTTGGCATTCATTAAGCAGGCAGTTTACGTCTGCGGCTCATCGTCGGGTAGAAAGTCATTATTGGCCCACAGATGCAAGGTGGCGTAAGTGCGCCACGGCTGCCAACGCTGGGCGTAGCGGGCGATTTTGCCCGGCGTCGTGTCAGGAAAACGCTGCTTGATCAGGTAGTCGCCGCCGAGAAAAACGTCCGGCGCTGACCAGGCCCGCATGGCGATATAGCTGGCGGTCCAGCCGCCAATCCCCGGCATCGCCAGCAGCTGTTTCACGCCCTGTTGCACATCCGGCATGTTATCCAACGGCAGGCTGCCCTCCGCCACCGCCCGCGCCACGCCAATCAAACAGGCCGCCCGTTTGGCCTGCACGCCAATACCGCGCAGGTCATCCACGCTCAGTTGAGCAATGCGTTCCGGCGTCGGGAACAGGTGGGTTAATCCGGCAAAAGGCGTGTCGATGGCTTCGCCCCAGTTCTGCGTCAGCCGCGTCGCCAGCGTCGCCGCCATTTTGACACTCACCAGCTGGCCGAGGATCGCCCGCACCGTGAGTTCAAACCGATTGATACACCCCGGCAGCCGCAGCCCAACGTTGTTTTGCGCCAACTCCCCTAGCCCGGCGGCAATCAGGTGCGGATCTGCGTCTAAATCCAGCAGCAGGCTAACCTGCCGCTCAACGCGCTCTGCCACAGGTTCAAGCGACGGCGAGAGGCTCAGCTCCACGCAATTTCTTTCCGGCAATGGCCGTAAACGCAGCCACCCCGCAATAGTGCCGGTTTCAGACTGCACTAGCAGCGTGCGCTGGTAGAAGCCATCCAGCATCTGTTCAACGCCCGTTAAGGCGCGAGCGCCAAGGAAGGAGGTCATCCAGTCCCAGTCGTAAGGCGGCGTATAAGGGAGGTAGCGGGGTTTAGTCACGGGGCGGGCCTATTTATTTTTGGAAATTAAAGGTAACAGGAAAAAAGCGGGAGTTTCAAATGCGTCTTTTGCTTTTAAACTCCCAGTCTGATGTTACTCCTCCTCAGGCAAGGGGAGGGAGCAAAGCAACATCCACTGTAAGCTCCAACCCCACACTTAAATTTGAAATTAAAACCAAAACCACATAAAGTCCCCCCCCTTCTTTGGCATGGGGAACCGTGATGTTTATTGGATTTGACTACGGCACAGCGAATTGCTCGGTAGCAGTGATGCGCGGCAATGACGCCCACTTATTGGCGTTGGAAAACAACGATCCTTATTTACCCTCCATGCTCTGTGCGCCTACGCGTGAAGCGGTCAGCGAATGGCTGAACCGTCATGGGCAGGTTCCGACGGGCAGCGATGAGAATTTAGCTCTGCTGCGCCGCAGTATCAGTTTTAACCGGGAAGAAGATATTCCGGTCAATGCCAACAGCGTTAACTTCGGTTTGCACGCGCTTTCTACTTATATGGAAGACCCGGAAGAAGTCTATTTCGTGCGCTCGCCGAAATCCTTCTTGGGCGCTAATGGCTTGAAACCGCAACAAATTGCCCTGTTCGAAGACTTGGTCTGCGCCATGATGTTCCACATCAAGCGTCAGGCTGAATCTGCTTTGCAGCAGAGCATCGAGCAGACGGTGATTGGTCGCCCGATCAACTTTCAGGGGATGGGGGGCGAAGAGGCGAACCGTCAGGCGCAGGGCATTTTGCAACGCGCTGCCGAACGCGCGGGCTTCCGTGATATCGCCTTCCAGTTTGAACCCGTCGCGGCGGGGCTGGATTTCGAAGCCACGCTGACAGAAGAGAAAACCGTGCTGGTGGTGGATATCGGCGGTGGTACTACCGACTGCTCGGTGTTGCTGATGGGCCCGCAGTGGCGTGATAAAGCCGAACGCCAGCAGAGTTTGCTGGGGCACAGCGGCTGCCGCGTTGGCGGTAACGACCTCGATATCATGACCGCCTTCAAACAGCTGACCCCGCAACTGGGCATGGGCAGCGAAATGACCAAGGGGATCGCCATTCCCGCGCTGCCTTATTGGAACGCGGTGGCGACCAATGACGTGCCAGCGCAGGCTGATTTCTACAGCGTCGCCAATGGCCGCATGCTGCGCGATTTGATTCGCGACGCCGCGCAGCCTGACCAAGTGAAGCGCCTGCTGAAAGTCCACCAGCAGCGCCTGAGCTACCGTCTGGTCCGCGCCGCGGAAGAGAGCAAAATTGCGCTGTCGGAGCGTGAAAGCGTGATCGCCGGACTGGAGTTTATCGAAGCCGGTCTGGCGGAAAGCATCAGCCAGCAGCAGTTGAGCGAGGCCATCGCCCAGCCGCTGGAGCGTATTCAGGAGCAGGTGAATCTGGCGCTCTCTACCAGCGACATCAAGCCGGACGTGATCTACCTGACTGGCGGCAGCGCCCGTTCGCCGCTGTTGCGCGCCGCGTTGCAGGCACAGCTGCCGGGCATTCCACTGGTCGGTGGCAACGACTTTGGCTCTGTCACCGCCGGTTTGGCGCGCTGGGCACAAACGCTGTTCCGCTAAGATTTAGCCGCAATAAAAAACCGCCCGAGGGCGGTTTTTTTGTTTCTCGCTGGCTGACTTATTCCCAGCGGCTGCCTTCATTGATCAACGCAATATCGGCATCATCGAGTTTCAAGTTGGCGGCCGTTGCCAGCTCGTCTAGCTGCTCGAGGGAGGTCGCGCTGACAATTGGCGAGGTGATGCTTGGGCGGGCGATTTGCCACGCCAGCGCCACCTGCCCCGGCTTGACGCCGTGTTTCTCCGCCACGCTGTCGAGTGATGCCAGCACCTTCAGTCCGCGCTCATTCAGGTAGCGCTCAACCACCGACTCGCCGCGCTTACTTTTGCTGGCATCTGCCTTGGTGCGGTACTTCCCGGTCAGGAAGCCAGCGGCAAGGCCATAGAAGTTGATCACGCCCAGGCCGTTGTCCGTCACCACCTTCTCTAACGCTTCTTCGTAGACTTTGCGGTCATAAGGGTTGTAGAGCGGTTGCAGGGTTTCATAGCGCGCCAAGCCGTTCTCTTTACTCACCTTTAAGGCTTCTGCCAGGCGCGGCGCGCTGTAGTTCGAAGCACCAATGGCGCGCACTTTACCCTCTTTAATCAGGGCGTCGAAGGCCGCCATCGACTCGGCTAATGGCGTGTCGGCGTCGTCATCGTGCGACTGGTAGAGGTCAATATGGTCGGTTTGCAGGCGCTTCAAAGAAGCTTCAACAGCCTGTTTAATGTAGCGCGGCGATAAGCCTACTTTGCCCTCGCCCATCGGCTTGCCGACCTTGGTCGCCAAAATAATCTGGTCGCGCTTGCCGGTTTTTTTCAGCCATTTGCCGATAATAGTTTCTGATTCGCCGCCGCTGTGGCCTTCAACCCAGCTGGAATAGACATCGGCGGTATCAATAAAATTAAGCTTATGGTCAAGTAAGGCGTCGAGAAGGCTAAAAGATGTGGATTCGTCCGCCGTCCAGCCAAATACGTTGCCACCAAAAGTGAGCACCGGCACCTGAATTCCTGAACGACCTAATTCTCTTTTACTCATAACGTTTCCCTTTTTCTGACGTGAATAATGCTTCGCTTATTAACTATTTTAAGGTGAACAATAACAGTAGCATTGGTTCAAAAAAAGTCAGGCAGAATAAGGCCTTATTTACACAAATTATGAAAATCTCTCCTTATTTCCTCCATTTTTCACTGCCTCCTGCTGGCTACAATATCACCCCTAAAAGAACCGAAAAACGCCCGTAGATCGGCGGAAATTATTGCTACCCTTTAATTAATAAGATTTATCTACCAAGGGAAGACCCATACTGTGCGAAAAAGCCCTCTGAGACTGTTTATTACTTTGCTGGTATTGGTCATTGCCGCGCTGGCGGTATGGTATTTCTATGTCGATAAATCTTCAGCGTCGGGCAACAATACGCCGGGCGCAACCCAGCAGAAACGCGCCTCAGGCTCCGGCGGGGGTCGCCGCAATATGCCGATGCCGCCGGTGCAGGCCGCGCTGGCGGTGGAAAAATCGGTACCGCAATATCTCAGTGGGCTAGGCACGGTAACGGCGTCCAACACCGTGACGGTGCGCAGCCGGGTGGACGGCCAGCTGATGGCGCTGCACTTTACCGAAGGGCAGCAGGTGAAAGCCGGTGACCTGCTAGCGGAAATCGACCCGCGACCGTTTCAGGTTCAACTGACGCAGGCACAGGGCCAGCTCGACAAAGATCAGGCCACGCTGGACAACGCCCGCCGCGATTTGGCCCGTTATCAGCAACTGGTGAAAACCAATCTGGTTTCGCGCCAGGAGCTGGACACCCAGCAGTCGCTGGTTCGCCAGAGCGAAGGCGCGGTAGCCGTGGACAAAGGCGCGGTGGACAGCGCCAAGCTGCAACTGACCTACAGCAAAATCACCTCGCCAATCAATGGCCGCGTCGGGCTTAAACAGGTGGATATCGGCAATATTATCTCCAGCGGCGATACCACCGGCATTGTTATTCTCACCCAAACCCAGCCGATTGACGCCGTTTTCACTCTGCCGGAAGCCAACATCAGCACCATTGTTGAGGCGCAGCGCGCAGGTCACCCCCTGGTGGTGGAAGCTTGGGACAGAACCAATCAGCACCTCTTAACTCAGGGCCAGCTGCTGACGCTGGATAACCAAATCGACCCGACCACCGGCACCATCAAGCTGAAAGCGCGGTTCGACAATCAGGATAACGCGCTGTTTCCTAACCAATTCGTCAACGCGCGGTTGAAAATCGGCACCCTGCAAAACGCCGTAGTGGTGCCGACCGCCGCCGTGCAGATGGGCAACGAAGGCCACTTCGTCTGGGTGGTGGACAATGAGAAGAAAGTCAGCAAACACATTGTTACCACCGGCACACAAGACAGCCAACAAACGGTGATAACCGGCGGACTGAGTGCCGGGGAAAACGTGGTCACTGACGGCATTGACCGTCTGACGGAAGGCGCGACCGTGGAAGTGATTGCGCCGCAAACCGCCGCGCAGGCTGCCGAGGCGGAGAAAAACGCTGAGAAACACGCGGGCAAACACCATCGCCAGAGGTCTTCTTCCTAATGCAGGTGATGCCAGACAGACCACAGGGCGGCCCTTCCCGCCTGTTTATCCTCCGCCCGGTCGCCACCACGCTGCTGATGATCGCCATTCTGCTGGCGGGCATTATTGGCTATCGCGCCCTCCCGGTCGCCGCGCTGCCGGAGGTGGATTACCCGACCATTCAGGTGGTGACGCTCTATCCCGGCGCCAGCCCCGATGTCACTACGTCCGCCATTACCGCCCCGCTGGAGCGCCAGTTTGGGCAGATGTCCGGCCTGAAACAGATGCAGTCGCAAAGCTCCGGCGGCGCGTCGGTTATCACCTTGCAGTTTGGCCTCGACCTGTCGCTGGACGTCGCCGAACAGGAAGTGCAGGCAGCCATCAACTCTGCCACCAACCTACTGCCGACCGACCTGCCGAACCCGCCGGTTTATAGCAAAGTTAACCCGGCTGACCCACCCATCATGACGCTGGCGGTGACCTCTAGCGCGATGGCCATGACGGAAGTAGAAGACTTGGTGGAAACCCGCGTGCTGCAAAAGCTGGCGCAGGTCAGCGGCGTCGGCCGGGTGAGTATTTCCGGCGGTCAGCGCCCGGCGGTGCGCGTCAAACTCAATGCGCCCGCCATGGCGGCACTGGGTTTAACCAGCGAAGAGGTGCGCACGGCGATTGCGGCAGCCAACGTCAATTCGGCCAAAGGCAGCTTCGACGGGCCGGAGCGCTCGGTGACGCTATCAGCCAATGATCAGATGAAAAGCGCCGCCGACTACCGCGCGCTGGTGGTCAGCTACCAAAACGGCGCGCCGGTCAGATTGCAGGACATCGCGGAGATTGAACAAGGGGCGCAAAACGACAAACTGGCGGCCTGGGCCGATAAAAAGCCCGCCATCGTGCTCAATATTCAGCGCCAGCCGGGGGCCAACGTGATCACCACGGCGGACAGCATTCGCAACATCCTACCGATTCTGCAAGAGAACTTGCCGAAATCGGTCAAGGTCGAGCTGGTGACTGACCGCACCGTGACCATTCGCCACTCGGTGAGCGACGTGCAGTTCGAACTGCTGCTCTCCGTCGCGCTGGTGGTGATGGTGATGTACCTGTTTTTGCGCAATATGGCGGCGACGCTTATCCCCAGCGTGGCCGTGCCGCTGTCGCTGATTGGCACCTTTGCCGCAATGTATTTCCTCGGTTTTTCAGTCAATAACCTGACTCTAATGGCCTTGACCATCGCCACCGGTTTCGTGGTTGATGACGCCATCGTGGTGATCGAAAACATTTCGCGCTATATCGAAAAGGGCGAAACGCCGCTCAATGCCGCGCTAAAAGGGGCTGGCGAAATCGGCTTCACCATCATCTCCCTGACCTTCTCGCTGATTGCGGTGCTGATCCCGCTGCTGTTTATGGGCGATATCGTCGGACGGCTGTTCCGCGAGTTCGCCGTCACGCTGGCGATAGCCATTCTGATCTCCGCGGTGGTGTCGCTGACCCTAACGCCGATGATGTGCGCCCGCATGCTCAGCCACGAATCGCTGCGCAAACAGAACCGTTTCTCCCGCGCTTCCGAACGCATGTTTGACCGGGTGATTGCTACTTACGGTCGCGGGCTGACCGTGGTGCTACGCCACCAGTGGCTGACGCTCGGAGTGGCGCTGGGCACGCTGGCGCTCACCGCCCTGCTCTATTTACTCATCCCCAAGGGGTTCTTCCCGGTGCAGGATAATGGCCTGATTCAAGGCACGCTGGTCGCGCCGCAGTCGGTTTCCTTTAGCAATATGGCAGAGCGCCAGCAGCAGGTGGCGGCGATTTTGCTACAAGACCCGGATGTCGAAAGCCTGACCTCGTTTATCGGCGTGGACGGCGCCAACCCGACGCTGAATACCGGCCGTTTGCAGATAGCTTTGAAGCCGTTGAGCGATCGCAGCGATCGCGTTGATACCATTATTCCGCGCCTGCGCGACGAGGTCGCCAAGGTGCCGGGTGTCGATCTTTATCTCCAGCCGGTGCAGGATTTGACCATCGACACGCAGGTCGCCCGCACGCAGTACCAGTTCACCTTACAAACCCTGACCACGGATTCGCTCGGCCGCTGGGTGCCGCAACTGTTGGAGCAATTACGCACCCTGCCGCAGCTTCAGGATGTCAGCAGCGACTGGCAGGATCAGGGGCTAGAAGCCTATATCAAGGTGGATCGCGACAGCGCCAGCCGTTTGGGCATCAGCCTGACTGACGTCGATAACGCGCTGTATAACGCCTTCGGCCAGCGGTTGATTTCCACTATTTATACCCAAGCCAACCAGTACCGCGTGGTGCTGGTGCACGACACGGCGCAAACGCCGGGCTTTAGCGCGTTGCAGGATATTCGCCTCAATGGCAGCAACGGCAACAGCATTCCGCTCAGCGCCATCGCTCAGTTCGAGCAGCGAAAAACCGCGCTTTCGGTCAATCACCTCGACCAGTTCCTGTCGGCCAGCGTGTCGTTTAACGTCGCGCCGGGTTACTCACTCGGCGAGGCGGTTGAGGCGATTAAACACACCCAGCAAAATCTGGCGATGCCTGCGGATATCAGCGTGCAGTTCCAGGGGGCGACGCTGGCGTTTGAAGCCGCACTCGGCAGCACGCTGTGGCTGATTTTGGCGGCAGTAGTGGCGATGTACATCGTGCTCGGGGTGCTTTATGAGAGCTTTATTCACCCCGTCACCATCCTTTCGACTCTGCCGACGGCGGGGGTCGGGGCGCTGCTGGCCCTGATGCTGGCGGGCAGCGAGTTGGACGTGATTGCCATCATCGGCATTATTTTGCTGATTGGTATCGTGAAGAAGAACGCCATCATGATGATCGACTTCGCACTGGCCGCCGAGCGCGATCAGGGCATGACACCGTACGAGGCCATTTACCAAGCCTGCCTGCTGCGCTTTAGGCCGATTTTGATGACCACGCTGGCGGCGCTGCTCGGCGCGCTGCCGCTGATGCTCAGCACCGGCGTGGGTGCCGAACTGCGCCGCCCGCTGGGGATCTGCATGGTCGGCGGGCTGATTGTCAGTCAGGTGCTGACCCTGTTCACCACGCCGGTGATTTACCTGCTGTTTGATAAACTGGCGCGCCGCGTTCGCCCTCGCACCAGCCACCCACGGACTGACGGATGAAGGTTTTCGCGCTGTTCATCCACCGGCCAGTGGCCACCACCCTGCTGACGCTGGCTATCCTGCTGGCGGGCATTTTGGGCTTCCGCCTGCTGCCGGTCGCGCCGCTGCCGCAGGTGGATTACCCGGTGATTTCGGTCACCGCGTCACTGCCGGGGGCTGACCCGGAAACCATGGCCGCCTCGGTAGCCACGCCGCTGGAGAGCACCTTGGGCACCATTGCCGGGGTGAATGAAATGACCTCCACCAGCACGCTCGGCAGCACCCGCATCACTCTCGAATTCGACTTTGACCGCGACATCAACGGCGCGGCGCGCGACGTGCAGGCGGCGATCAATGCCGCGCAGAGCCTGCTGCCTTCCGGCATGCCGAGCCGCCCGACCTATCGCAAAGCCAACCCGTCCGATGCGCCCATCATGATCATCACCCTGACCTCCGACACCTTCAGTCAGGGCCAGCTTTACGACTACGCCTCCACCCAGTTGGCGCAGACCATTTCGCAGATGGACGGCGTGGGCGACGTCACGGTCGGCGGCAGTTCTTTACCGGCGGTGAGGGTCGACCTCAACCCGGAAGCCCTGTTCAATCAGGGCGTCTCCCTTGACGCCGTGCGTCAAACCATCGCCGCCGCCAACGTGCGCAAGCCGCAGGGCGCGCTGGAAGATGGCAACTCGCACTGGCAAATCCGCACCAACGACGCGCTAAAAACCGCCAAAGAGTATGCGCCGCTGGTGATCCACGTCAGCAATGGCAACACCGTGCGCCTGAGCGACGTCGCCACTGTCACCGATGGCGTGCAGGATCAGCGCAATGCCGGGCAAACCAGTCTGGCCGACGGCAGCGTGCGCCCGGCGATTTTGCTGGTGATCCGCCGCAGCGCCGACGCCAATATCATCGCCACCATTGATAGGATCCGCGCCGAGCTTCCCGCCCTGCGCGAATCCATGCCCGCCTCTATCGACATGCAGGTGGCGCAGGATCGCTCGCCCACCATTCGCGCCTCGCTGGAAGAGGTCGAAACCTCGCTGACCATCGCCGTCGGACTGGTGATTCTGGTGGTGTTCCTGTTCCTACGCTCGGGCCGCGCCACATTGATCCCCGCCGTGGCGGTGCCGGTTTCACTCATCGGCACCTTCGCTGCCATGTATCTGTGCGGCTTTAGCCTCAATAACCTGTCGCTGATGGCGCTAACCATCGCCACCGGCTTTGTGGTGGATGACGCTATCGTGGTGCTGGAGAATATTTCGCGCCATATCGAAGCGGGAATGAAACCGATGAACGCCGCCCTGCAAGGGGTGAAGGAAGTGGGCTTTACTGTGCTGTCGATGAGCGTGTCGCTGGTGGCGGTGTTTATCCCGCTGCTGTTGATGAGTGGCTTGCCGGGGCGCCTGTTCCGCGAATTTGCCGTGACGCTTTCTGTGGCTATCGGCATATCGCTGGTCGTCTCACTGACCTTAACGCCGATGATGTGCGCTTGGACGCTACGCGCCTCCTCCCTGCCAAAACAGCCGAAGAAACGCGGGCTGACTAGCCTGTTGCTGCGCATGCAGCAGGGCTACGGGCGCTCGCTGAACTGGGTGCTCAACCACGCCCGCTGGGTAGGCGTGGTGCTGCTGGCGACCATCGCGCTCAACGTTTGGCTCTATATCTCGATTCCCAAAACCTTCTTCCCCGAGCAGGATACCGGGCGGCTGATGGGCTTTATTCAGGCCGACCAGAGCATTTCGTTTCAGGCGATGCGCGGCAAAATGTCGGACTTTATTCGCATCGTCAGTCAGGACAAAGATGTCGCCAACGTCACCGGCTATACCGGCGGGTCGCGCACTAACAGCGGTATGATGTTTATTTCGCTCAAGCCGCTGTCCGAGCGTAAAAGCAATGCCCAAGAGGTGATTGCCCGCATTCGCGTGGCCGCCGCCCAAGAGCCGGGCGCGGGGCTGTACCTGTCGGCGGTGCAGGACGTGCGAGTTGGCGGGCGGCAGGGTAACGCCAGCTACCAATACACGCTGCTGTCGGACAATTTGCAGGATTTACGCCAGTGGGTGCCGAAAGTCACCGACGCGCTGACCAATCTGCCGGAGCTGGCTGACGTCAGTTCCGACCAGCAGGATAAAGGTGCCGAGATGCAGCTGACCTATGACCGCGCCACCATGGCCCGGCTGGGGATCTCCATTTCGGCCGCCAACGCTCTGCTCAATAACGCCTTCGGCCAGCGGCAGATTTCCACCATCTACCAGCCGCTCAATCAGTACAAAGTGGTGATGGAAGTCGCACCCCAGTACACCCAGGATGTCAGTTCGCTGAGCAAAATGTTTATTATCAACAGCGAGGGGAAATCGATCCCGCTGTCTGATTTTGCCAAGTGGCAGCCCGCCAGCGCGCCGTTGCAGGTCAACCATCAGGGGATGTCGGCGGCGGGGACGGTGTCGTTTAACCTACCGGAGGGTGGCAGTTTGTCCGACGCCTCGGCGGCCATTGAGCGCACCATGACCCAGCTCGGCGTGCCTGCGACCATTCACGGCCAGTTCGCCGGGACGGCGCAAGTGTTTCAGGAAACGCTGCGTTCCCAGCTCTTGCTGATTATCGCCGCCATTGCGACGGTGTATATTGTGTTGGGCATATTATATGAGAGTTACATTCACCCGCTGACTATATTGTCTACCCTGCCGTCAGCCGGAGTGGGTGCGCTGCTGGCGCTGGAGCTGTTTGGCGCGCCCTTTAGTCTGATAGCTTTGATTGGCATTATGTTATTGATTGGTATCGTGAAAAAAAACGCGATTATGATGGTGGATTTCGCGCTCGATGCACAAAGGCGGGGCCAACTCACCGCCCGCGAAGCTATCTTTCAGGCCTGCCTGCTGCGTTTTAGGCCAATCATGATGACTACGCTGGCGGCGCTGTTTGGCGCGCTGCCGCTGGTTCTCACCTCGGGCGATGGTGCAGAACTCCGCCAGCCACTCGGTATCACCATTGTCGGCGGTCTGGCGATGAGCCAGCTACTGACGCTTTACACCACGCCGGTGGTTTACCTGTTCTTTGACCGATTGCGCAGCCGCTTTAGTCCTAACTCAACAACAACCAAAATTGCGCCATTGGCGGATACGGATTTATGACTTCACCGACAGAGATAACAGAAACACCCCCACCCGCACCTTTGCCGCCCTCGGTTCGCTGGCAGCTGTGGATTGTCGCCTTCGGCTTCTTTATGCAGGCGCTCGACACCACCATCGTCAATACCGCCCTGCCGTCGATGGCGGTAAGTCTGGGTGAAAACCCGCTGCATATGCACAGCGTGGTGGTGGCCTACGTGCTGACCGTAGCGGTGATGCTGCCCGCCAGCGGCTGGCTGGCCGACCGTATCGGCGTCAAATGGGTGTTCTTCTCGGCGATTGTTTTATTTACGCTCGGCTCGCTGCTCTGCGCGCAGTCCTCCAGCTTACAGGAGCTGGTGATGTCCCGCGTGGTGCAAGGCGTGGGGGGCGCGATGATGGTGCCGGTCGGGCGGCTGACGGTGCTGAAAATCGTGCCGCGCAGTGAATATATGGCGGCGATGACCATGGTGACGCTGCCCGGACAGGTCGGCCCGCTACTTGGCCCGGCGCTCGGCGGCTTTTTGGTGGAGTACGCCAGCTGGCACTGGATCTTCCTGATTAACCTGCCAGTGGGCATCGCCGGTTGTATCGCCACCATCATGATTATCCCCAATTACCAGATGCAGACCCGGCGCTTCGACATCAGCGGCTTTGTGATGCTGGCGATTGGCATGGCGACGCTAACGCTGGCGCTGGACGGTAGCCGCGGGCTGGGGCTTTCGGGCTGGCAACTGGCGCTGCTGGTGGCGGTGGGTTTGGCATCGCTCGGCATTTACTGGCTGCACGCGCGCGGCAACCTCTCCGCCCTGTTCTCCCTGCGCCTGTTCCACACCGCCACCTTTAAAATTGGCCTGATTGGCAGCTTTTTTGGCCGCATCGGCAGCGGCATGCTGCCCTTTATGACGCCGGTCTTTTTACAGCTCGGCCTCGGCTTCACGCCTTTCCACGCCGGTCTGATGATGGTGCCGATGGTGCTCGGCAGCATGGGCATGAAGCGCGTGGTGGTGCGGCTGGTGAACAAACTGGGGTATCGCCGGGCGCTGGTCACCGCTACGCTGCTGCTGGCCTTGATAACCCTGATCTTCCCACTGATTGCCATTTACGGCGCGTTCTGGATGATCCCTATCGTGCTGTTCTTCCAAGGGATGGTGAACTCGCTGCGCTTCTCGTCGATGAACACGTTGACGCTGAAAGACCTGCCGCCGCGCCTTGCCAGCAGCGGCAACAGCCTGCTATCGATGATTATGCAGCTGTCAATGAGCGTCGGGGTGAGCGTCGCCGGTATCTTCCTCGGCCTGTTCGCCCATCAGCAGGTGCAGGCGGGCAGCGAGAATATGCACACCGCCTTCCTTTATTGCTATTTATGCATGGCCTTGGTTATCGCTATTCCGGCGTGGATTTTCTCCCGCGTGCCGAACGATAACCGAAAAAATGCCCTGATTGACCGTCGCCGCGCGCAAGCAGGCTCACCCGATCCGATGAGAAAATCATGAGACCAGGAATCACCGCCAAGCTGTTTATGGCCATCTTCTTCACCTGCGGCTTGGTGTTAATCACCATGAACTGGGGCGTGAGGATGAGCTTCGAACGTGGATTCATCGACTATATCCGCCAGAGCAATGAGCAGCGCGTCGAGCTGTTGGCTGACACCCTGCAAGACCAGTACAAGCAGCACGGCAACTGGGAGTTTTTGCAAAAAAACGACAAGCTGATCTACCAGATTATGCGTTCGTTTGAGCAGAGTAACGGCAGCAGCCTGCCGCCACAGGGCTGGCGCACCAAGTTCTGGATCCTCGACAGCCATGACCAGCGCATTGGCGGCTCCGACTACCCGATCCCGCCGGACATGCGCGGCCCGCGCCGCGTGATGGTGGTGAACGGCGTGACTATCGGCACCGTGCTGTCGACCCCCGCCGAACGCCTGACGCGCAATGCCGACATCAACTTTGATCGCCAGCAGAATCGCACCAGTTGGATCATCGTCGGCTTCACCGCCCTGCTGGCAGCGGCGGTCACTTGGCTGCTGTCACGCGGCATGTTGGCGCCGGTAAAACGTTTAGTGAAGGGTACGCACCAGCTGGCGGCGGGCAATTTCAGCACCCGCGTTAAAGTGGACAGTCAGGATGAGCTGGGCAAGCTGGCGCAGGACTTCAATCAGCTGGCGACCACCCTCGAGAAGAATGAGCAGATGCGCCGGGCCTTTATGGCCGATATCTCCCACGAGCTGCGCACTCCGCTGGCGGTGCTGCGCGGCGAGCTGGAGGCGATGCAGGACGGCGTGCGCAAGATGTCGCTCGACTCACTCGGCTCGCTCCAGTCCGAGGTGTCGATTCTGACCAAGCTGGTGGATGATCTGCATCAGCTGTCGCTATCAGACGCGGGAGCGCTGGCCTATCGCAAAGAAGGGATCGACATTGTTCATCTGATCCAACTGGCCGAGGCCGGTTTCCGTGACCGTTTCCAGCAAAAGCAGTTGACCCTGACTACCCAACTGCCGGAAAAAGTGCTGCTGTTCGGCGATCCGCAGCGCCTTTCCCAACTGTTCAATAATTTGCTGGAAAACAGCCTGCGCTATACTGATCCCGGTGGCGGTCTGGAAATCATCGCCAGCAAAAAAGACAAATCGCTGCATATTTGCTTCCAGGACAGCGCGCCGGGCATCAGTGACGAGCAGCTTCAGCGCATCTTCGAGCGATTTTACCGTACCGAAGGTTCACGCAACCGCGCCAGCGGCGGCTCCGGCCTCGGACTGGCGATTTGCCAGAACATTGTCGAAGCCCATGGCGGGCGGATTAGCGCTAGCCATTCACCTTCCGGCGGCGTCTGTATGACGATTTGCCTGCCGCTTTCGATCCCACACGGACAGAGAAACTGAATGAACGACTCCACACTCTCCGCCAACGCGCCGTTGAAAATTTTGATTGTTGAAGATGAGCCAAAGCTAGGACAGCTGCTGGTGGACTACCTCGAAGCCGCAGGTTACGCCACTCAGTGGTTGTCCAACGGTAGCGACGTGGTGCCGCTGGTGAAAGCCAACCCACCGGCGATGATCCTGCTGGATTTAATGCTGCCTGGCATCAGTGGCCTGAGTATCTGCCGCGACATTCGCCAGTTCTCCGACATTCCTATCATGATGGTGACGGCGAAAACCGAAGAGATCGATCGCCTGCTGGGGCTGGAGATCGGCGCGGATGACTACATCTGCAAGCCTTACAGCCCGCGTGAAGTAGTGGCGCGGGTCAAAGTTATTTTGCGCCGCTGCGTGCGCCCGGTGGAGGGCGTCAGCGAAGATTTCGGCCTGCATATTGACGAAGCCTGCTTCCAGGCCAGCTATCAGGGCCACGAGTTGGATCTCACTCCAGCAGAATTCCGCCTGCTGAAAACCCTGTCGGTCAAACCGGGTTACGTCTTCACCCGCGAAGTGCTGTTGAATAATTTATACGATGACTACCGCGTGGTAACCGACAGAACTATCGACAGCCATATCAAGAACCTGCGCCGCAAGCTGGAGTCCATCGACGGCGATAAAGCCTTTATTCGCGCGGTTTACGGCGTGGGATATCGCTGGGAAGCCGAACCCTGCCAGATCATTTGAGTGCCGCTACCGGCGGCTGATAAATGTAAAGAACCTGAGAGTCTGTTAAACAGATCACAGTTTTGGTTATAAAAACATCCGGCGGCGGAGTGCTGCCTGTGAAAAATCAGCCATTAACTACACTTATCTCTGGATGAAATCACTCACTGGAGAAACTTTTATGGCTACCGGTCACTACGAACTCAAGAAAGCCAAGAATGGACAGTTCCACTTTAATTTAAAGGCGAGCAATGGCGAGACTATTCTCACCAGCGAAATGTACGCCAGTAAAGCCTCTGCTGAGAATGGCATTGCCTCAGTGCAGTCTAACTCCCCGGATGAGAAGCAGTACGAAGTGAAACCGGCAAAAGACGGTCAGCACTATTTTGTCCTCAAGGCGAAAAATCATCAGATTATCGGCGTCAGCGAAATGTACACCGCCGAAGCCTCGGCCCGTAAAGGCATTGCCTCGGTGACGAAAAACGGCCCAACCACGGATATCCGTGATTTGACCGCTTAGGTTCACCAGAAAATGGGGCGACTTGGAAAGGCAAATCATCCTTTACAACGACTATTTAATGGTCAAATCAGTCTCTGTGATATAAACATTAAATACCCACCTCAGTGGCACTTAAGTGATACCCCAATTGATAAATGACCAAATTTCAGGTTTTACATTGGGGTATCCATAAGTGTCACATGGGAAATTTACCCATTATTGAATAATAATGAATACTCCCTAAAATACTTACTACCTTAGAAATATCATTTAACACCTCATTGAAGTCCGAGACTGTAAAGCCCACTTCCTTTCCGCTATAAGCGGAAGTTCCTCTTCCTACGCCCTTCCACCGCTTACCCATCCCATTGAAATAAAACAACATATTTAATGGCACGGGACTTGCTTAATCATTATTTATTACTGAATTGTGAACAATGAAGTCCTGAGTTACGGCTATTGCTAATAGCGGTAATTCCGACTGATCCATTTTGAAAGCATATAACAGGCATTGCGGAACAAATGAAGACAGCTGACGCAGAAAAGATGAGTGCAATAACCGTAACAAAACCCTTCATGCCACCTTTAGATAAATATCTAGAGTATTTGAAAGATATATGGGCGTCCAAAAACCTTACCAATGGAGGCCCGTTTCACCAAAAACTGGAAACGGCTCTGGCTGAGTATCTAGGCGTGCCTTATGTCTGCTTATTTAACAATGCAACATTAGCGCTTATTGTAGCAATGCAAGCGCTAAGAATTCAGGGGGAAGTGATCACGACGCCCTACTCATTTGTTGCCACCGCACACAGTGTCATCTGGAATCATCTTACACCGGTATTTGTTGATATCGATAAAAACAGTTGCTGCATGGACCCCCATAAAATTGAGCAGGCTATTACACCTAAAACCAGTTTAATCATGCCAGTCCATGTTTATGGCCGCAGCTGTAACACCACGTTAATTGGCGAAATTGCCAATAATTATGGTTTGCGCTGTATTTATGACGCTGCTCACGCCTTTGGGGTTACAGATGAAGGCGGTTCAATTTTAAGGCATGGCGATCTTTCTGTACTGAGTTTTCATGCAACTAAAGTGTTCAATACATTCGAGGGCGGTGCAATCGTTTGTAACGACATTAATATGAAAAAGCGCATTGATTATTTAAAGAATTTTGGTTTCGCTAATGAAACTAAAATTGTCGCATCAGGTATTAATGGAAAGATGAATGAACTTCAGGCGGCGTTTGGCTTACTGCAGTTGGATTATATTGATGAGGCGATTTCCAAACGTAAATCCATTGATAGCTTATATCGCGAGCTTTTAAATGGAGTTTCAGGGATCAGGAATCCTGAACCATGGGATTCTGCGACCCATAATTACAGTTATTTCCCTATTTTTGTTAGCACTGAATATCCTCTGACGCGAGACGCATTATACGACAAACTGAAAGAGGCGGGAGTGCACACAAGACGCTATTTTTATCCATTAATATCGAATTTGCCGATGTATAGTGATTGCTCGGGTGCCACAGCAAGAAATTTGCCGATTGCCAACGCAGTGGCAGATGAAGTTCTTTGCTTGCCCATCTATCCTGATTTAACCCATGATGATGTTGTGATGATCAGCGAGTTGGTGAAATCATCTGCTTGCGTTAGCCATCATACCCCCTCTTCAGAACGGGTTTTTTAAAAAGTTAAACGACTACACGATCAACAGGAATTGCATAAAGCACTAATTCAAAGGACAACTCTGGATGATGGGCTCGTAAATAAAACCTGTAGTTTGGTGAAAGAGATTTAATAAATTGCGGGATCGTAACCAGATCCTCTGGCTTATGGTAGACGCTGATTGCCAGAACAGGTTGATACGATTTAATGGTATCAGCGGCACCATGCAGGGCTTTGAGTTCAGAACCTTCGACATCCATCTTGATGAAAGTAGCTGCATTGCCCTGTAAAGTCGCATCAATGCTACCCACGATAATAGAATTTCCTGTGCTGGCATCACTATTAATATGTGAAGAGAGCTCTTTTCCTGAATGGAAGTACAGAACAGACTCTTTATCCCAAACACCTTTATTAATACACTCGCAAAAATCCATTAAGCGTGTATTTTCTACTAGCTGAGAAAAACTTTTATCATCAGGCTCAAAGGCGATAATACGCTGGGGTAACATTCTATTCTGTCGGGTAATTTCAGCCATAAAGGCTTCAATACTGTCACCATTGTAGGCTCCGCAGTCGATGAAAATCTCATTATCCTTTAATTGAACCACGTCCTGAGGAAAATAATGTTGCGCTTCATAAACGGTATGGCAGTAGCTGCGTTCTGCACAGATACGCTGATTGATAAATGCTACCATTGTCGCCCGGGATTTATCATCCGATAATTCATTATACAGAGTGCTCAAGGGCTGTGCATGGGCCAAGCAAAAATCGGCCGTATAGTATTTTGTGGTATTCACACCAATAAAGGCGGGGTCGAATACCAGTATCTCCTTCGCAGTTCCCTTTAATAATTTAAGCATCTCATCATCAACTATTTGGAGTGCGATGATATAGTTATAGTGTGCTGACCTTTCTATTAGCTCCTCAACAGAAATAACAGGGGCATGATGAAATGAAAAATCTGGCGTAATGTATTTCTCATTTAACCCGACCAAATCAATATCAGTATGCTGACGCTGTAAAAAATCCCACGTCATTTCCCCAAGGCAGCCTGCGCCAATCAAGACCAGAGGCTTGCCATTTTTTTTCATTCTTTCAACTGTGTCGATAAAGTAATTGTTTCTTTCTGTAATCAAATCAAGAAAATTCATGACGTGCCTTTTTCATTCAATGCATAATGGAAAATCAGACATCTACTTTACTATTATGAGTAGCGCTGCGTTGAGCCTGAGTTAAAAAATGTAACCCTCTTATTGCCGCATCAGCACCAATAGTGAATGGTGTTTTCTCATTATTAAGACTTGCCGCGATATCTGCATAATAGTTGGCAAATGCTTCAATAAAACCGGCAGGATGCCCAGCTTTGAATCGGCAATAACGCGATTCTGATGCGACTAAATTATTTGCGGCTGTTCTGTCAATGAGTATATTTTCACCATACACATTATTGAATCGCAAAATTTCCGGATCCATTTGCAGCCATTCAGCACTTCCTTTTTCGCCAAACACGCGAATTTTCAATCCATTTCGGTAACCTAACGCTGCTTTACCAAACCAGTAGTTACACACCATGTCATCCTCATAGCGTGAAACAATATTCACAGTATCAACCACGCCCGGGACCAGAGCAAAATGGCTGTTTACGGC